>JAKSCK010000040.1 GCA_022360655.1 Spirochaetales bacterium
GATCGTTAAGATCGGCAGGACACATCTTATGGACGCTACACCTATAAGGCTGGGGCAGGAATTCAGCGGGTACGCTGCAATGGTGGGTCACGGTGTGAAAAGGTTAGAGAACGTAAAAGAGAACCTCTCACATCTCGCTATAGGTGGTACGGCTGTCGGGACAGGTATTAATACGCATAGGAAGTTCGGTTCGAAAGTCGCGGCTAAAATCAGCAAGATGACCGGTGTAAGGTTTAAGGAAGCACCTAATCATTTTGAATCTCAGGCTTCGAAAGACGCAATAGTTGAAGCGAGTGGGGCACTTAAAACGGTAGCGGTTAGCCTTATGAAAATTGCTAACGATATCAGACTGCTCGGAAGCGGGCCCAGGTGTGGAATAGGGGAACTGATACTCCCCGCGATCCAGCCAGGGTCATCTATTATGCCAGGGAAAGTAAACCCGGTAATAGGGGAATCCGTTACCCAGGTCGCCGCACAGGTAATCGGAAACGACACCTCGATTACAATCGGCGGACAGGCCGGCAACTTCGAACTAAATGTTATGATGCCGATGATGGCAAACAATATCCTTGAATCGATAAGGCTTTTATCAAAGGTTTCGGTCGTCTTTGTGGATAAATGTATAGACGGCATCAAGGCCGACAGGAAACGCTGCGAGGAGATGATTGAAAAGAGCCTTGCTATGTGCACAAGCCTTGCACCAATTATTGGTTACGACAATGCAGCGGCAATAGCGAAGGAAGCTTATGCTACGGGCAGAACTGTCAGGGAGGTTGCTCTTGCTAAGGGTGTTATGCCCGAGAAAGAGCTTAATAAGGTTCTCGACCCGTGGTCGATGACAGAGCCGAGCAAATAGTTAAGCCGTGCTTTTAATATAATCTGGTACGACACCAAGTTGCTCCATCAGGTCCTGGCGGTCCCAGTATATCCATACCTCTACGATCACATTACCGATAATCTTATGAATTGAAGTGCCGGATATTATAATTTCTTCGTAAGTCGGGTCTTTACCCATAATTTTCTGGGAATTCACTATTAGAATTAAACTGATCAGGAAATTCAATTCCTGTGGTATAATAAGAAATTTGTTTCCCATTATTTAAAAAATCTAATACAGTTACTTGTGAATAGTTTATTGTCGGACTATTACTACCTAAATAAGAAATTGAGTTGAAATCTGTACAACCAGCAAATACTGCTCTTACATTATGAAACTGATAACTTTCACGAAAATTAAATCTTAAATTAAAAATAGGTTTTTCAAGCACTCCACTACTTAATCCTTGTGAATTAACATATTGAAAGACTTTATGTGAAACCTTTTTGTTTCTATTATTAAATTTCTTTATCGATTTTATTCTTAATCCAGCACCTATTTTCTCATCACTTTCAACAATTTGATTTGAGTTTTGAGGAATAATTTGAGCGTTTATTTTTAAACAAAATCCTCCTAAATTTGATTTTAACCGATAAATACCTTTTGTTAAATTTAAAGTAGATTCATCATTGAAATATTCTGTATTTCCATAATTACAACTTTTACATATTAAATTTTGATAGGTTTCCCATTTTCTAGTATCAATATTTAATTTTTCAATATTCAACAATATATTATATGAAATGTTATTTAAAAAAAACTGCTTAATATAATTTGGATTATTTCTCGGATCTGCAGACATAGTTTTTGCATAATCAAAAAAAATGTGTGCCAAAAAGTTAATATTGGTAACAATGTTAACGGTTTGTTCTCTTT
Source organism: Spirochaetales bacterium (assembly GCA_022360655.1). Lineage (GTDB taxonomy): Bacteria > Spirochaetota > Spirochaetia > DSM-2461 > DSM-2461 > UBA2779. Next base: position 1,754 of record JAKSCK010000040.1, read on the forward strand.
CTAATACTAATTCATTAGAATAATTTATATTATTTCTCAAAGAATTAAAATACAGTTCAAGATTTTTATTTATTACACAACTTTCATAATCATTTCTATTATCAAAAGGATAGGATAAAATTGTTTCAGAAATTAAACCTTTATCATCTTTATTATAATTATATTTAAAATTTATAAAATTAGATTTTACATTTTTAAAAGGAGATAATTTATTAGAATATGTATTAAATTCATAATCTAATTCAGAATAACCACCCCCAGGATAATATATTGATTTTAATAATCCTAATTTTGCAAATTCTAGATTAGGAGTTCTATTAGCATAAGAAAATTTAGAAAAATTTATATTAGATAATTTGGATTTACTTTCATCATCTAGTTCGTAAGCCAATGATTTATTACTGTCTATACCATTATAGTATCCCCAATGATCAACACCAGAAGAATAAATAGAAGGTAATACTTTACCTAAATATTCTTCATTATATGTAAAATTAAACTTATCAGATAATATATACAATTCACTTAACTTAAATTTATTACTAACTCCTTCATAATTTGCATAATTCAAAGTTGCAATTTTTCTTTTTTCACCTGTATTTATTTCTAAATTTATTGAATCTATTCTATAAGTATAATGATTTTTTGATCTATTAAAAATTAA
>JAKSCK010000160.1 GCA_022360655.1 Spirochaetales bacterium
TACTATATTGGTAGATGTTTCGCCTGTTAATGACTTTGTTGCTATTTGAGGTACTCCAAAAGTATCTATATATAATATTGTTATTAACGCATCAAATGTTAATGTAGACTCTAGCCCAGCAATGTTAAAAATTTCGTTGTATATTGCTACATCACCATATGTTATAGATGCTGGATTAACAGCAGCGACAGATTGATTCAACATTATCCCTACCCTCTCTGGTCGTGCTATTTCTTGAGTTAGAATTTCATTAGCCATGCCTTTGCCCTCCCTTCCAAATAATATATTAAGTAGCCGCTTACTCTATATTATGCTTGTCCTACTTTATGTGTTACGGGATAACTGTAGCTCCTATGAAGAGATTACGCTTTTAACTTACAATTCAGAACAAAGTGAACTAAACCCGGTTCGCGTTTGCGTAGCAATTGTTCTAAAAAACTGTCCGACGGAAATCTGCTATTGAGCAGTTTCCTAGCAAAAAATAAAGTAGGGGTGCGGTTATTACCGCTCCCCTACTTATATTCCAAAGAAATCCGTTTTTCTTGATATCATATCGTCTATTCTATTAATGTAGCTATCCACATCTTTTACATTTTCAATACGCTCAATTCTGTTTTCACTTGGATAAACAACCTTAGTTATAGCACCTGCTCCAAACGCAAGTATAGTTTGCTTTTCTTCCATAATCTCTATATTATATATTGATTCTTTACCAGGCAAACAATATCCAACATTCTCAAAATTCCCTACCATATTTTTTTGTCTGTACATGTAGTAAGGTACCATATTCATGCTTATTGCTGCATCCTCTGTTATCTCAAGCATCTTGTCTATTGTATTAGCATCAACTATAGAATACTTATTCTTGCTAAGCCTTAATTTTGATGCTCGTTTTACAGCTAACGTGTGAATAGTAATACTATCTGGACCAAGCTTCTTAACGAGCTCCATCGATCTTGTTACACAATCAACATCTTCGTTAGGAAGTCCAACAATAAAATCCATATTAATGTTTTTAAAATCTAAATCCCTAGCAATATGGTATTTATCTATAATATCCTCAACA
>JAKSCK010000167.1 GCA_022360655.1 Spirochaetales bacterium
ATTTCCCGATCAAGGGTATTTTAATGCAAAATTTTATGCACAGTGTTGACCACCTGTCCTATTATGTGTGCTCAGTTGCCTTGGGACACAACAATATAAAGGTGTGAAAGGAGCATCCCCCTTATTGAATGCTTTGCGAGTGGTATTATGCTAGGATTCCCCAGTCAGGTGCATTTCAGTGCAAGATTTCTGCACAGTGTTGATCACCTGTCCTGTTGTGTTTACTGAGCTGCTTTGGGACACAGCAATATAAAGGAGCATCTCCCTCGCTGAATACTTTGTGAATGGTATTCTGCTAGGATTTCCCAATCAAGTGGATTTCAATGCAAAATTTCTGCACAGTGTTGACCCCCTGTCCAATTATGTGTGCTCAGCTGCCTTGGGACACAAGAATATAAAGGTGTGAAAAGAGCATTCCTCTCACTAAGTGCTTTGTGAGTGGTATTCTTCTAGGATCCCCAATCAGGTGCATTTCAGTGCAAGATTTCTGCACAGTGTTGACCACCTGTCCTGTTATGTGTGCTCAGCTGCTTTGGGACACAGCAATATAAAGGTGTAAAAGGAGCATCTCCCCCCCTGAATGCTTTGTGAGTGGTATTGTTAGAATTTCCCAATCAGGTGCATTTCAGTGCAAAATTTCTGCACAGTGTTGACCACCTGTCCTATTATGTGTGCGCAACTGCCTTGAGACACAACAATGTAAAGGTGTAAAAGGAACATCCCCCTCATTGAATGCTTTGTGAGTGGTATTCTGTTAGGATTTCCCAATCAGGAGCATTTCAATACAAAGCTTCTGCACAGTGTTGACCATCTGTCCTATTATGTGTGCTCAGCTGCCTTTGGACACAACAATATAAAGGTGTGAAAGGAGCATTCCTCTCACTGAGTGCTTTGTGAGTGGCATTCTGCTAGGATTCCCCATTCAGGTGCATTTCAATACAAAGCTTCTGCACAGTGTTGACCACCTGTCCTGTTATGTGTGCTCAGCTGCCTTGGGACACGACAATGTAGAGGTGTGAAAGGAGCATCCCTCTCACTGAGTGCTTTGTGCGTGGTATTCTGCTAGGATTTCCCAATCAGGTGGATTTCAATGCAAAATTTCTGCACAGTGTTGA
>JAKSCK010000155.1 GCA_022360655.1 Spirochaetales bacterium
ACAGCAGGCTCAGGCAGAGGCTACGGAAATCAATCGCTCTGTGGTGGATAAGATAAGAGGGCCGAACTCTACAAATGTTTTCTGGCAACGGATGCGTTCGATTTGCCCCAAGACAATATTCTATCCTGGCCCTATTCAGAAAAGTGATGGCTCAATCTGCAAAACTGGAGAAGATATGGATGAAGCCATGCTGGAGACCAGACAATTTTGGTTCGACGACCCTGTTTCCGATGATCCACAATGGGATGACATACTTAATACTTATGCAGATGCTACTAAGTTCTGGCCTGAGGTGCCGCTCCCTACAGACTCTGACTATACTGCCGCCTTGTTGTCGTCTAAAGATTCAGCCCCAGGACCTGATGGACTGCCCTACGCTGCGTGGCGAATTGATGCGTCACAGAGTTCTGAGGCGATGGTGGATTTCATGGCCAGGATACAATCCCAAACAGCCGTTCCACCAGTCAGCGTGGGCGTTTGGATTCCAAAAGCTAAGTTAGGACCCACCGCGAACCATTTTCGGCCTCTTGGAATGCCGTCCACTTTTGAAAGGTTGGTGGACTGCACCGCTGCAGCCGTCTTAGCAAGGCACGTTGCACCTCACTTGCATCCATCGCAAACGGTATTGAATGAGTTCAGGGAGCCGCAACAAGCGGTGATGGCCATTCAGAACGTTTTAGATGGATGTGACCCTGCTTTGGTTCTGTCTCTGGATTTGTCGAAAGCTTTCGAACGAATTAACCCTTTCTGGCTACTGAAAATACTTAGAATTAGGGGTGCACCGGTTTGGGTTGTTTGATATGCTCAACATATCCTGTTTGGGAGGTCGATACGTCACAAAGTGAGAGGAAGGCTCCTGCCACCAAGGTTCGTGAAAACTGGCGTTGATATGGGTCGGGCGTTCTCGGTGTTTTTGTTTTGCATTGGCATGGACCCGGTGTTGACGGTGCTCAACCGTGTACCAGGTGTTATTACAGTGCAGGGATACATTGACGACACGACCCTAGCGGGCCGAGGGCACTCGATTAGCTGGATTGACGCCTGTTGGCAATTAGTGATGAAACTCAAAACAGCGGGCATTCAGGTGGATTCACATCATTGTTGGAGAGCAGTTGAGGTGTTGATGCATCCGTACCTGCTCTCAAAAAGGATGTCCTGCCCCTCAGCGGCTGCTGCACGGCTGCCATTGCCCTGTCGCGGCTTAGACTGCGCCACCATAATGTTCTCCTGGCCAGAGATGAGCTCTATGTTGTCCTTACTATTGCGGAGGTTAGACAGGTCCTTCACGGCCA
>JAKSCK010000001.1 GCA_022360655.1 Spirochaetales bacterium
AGCCGCCGTCAAACCAACACGCTAAGACGAGTGGTATTGGGGCCCCGGTGGCAGAGATGCCGGGGTCCCCAGCGCCGACGGCAATGGGCAGCGTACGTGCGGCCCTTAGGACACCAAAACGACGTCAATTGTGAGGGAAGGCGACTGAAGGCAGTCCATCGGCCGATGGCAGAGCCATTTGCTATAAAAAACGTTTCACTTTCAGCACAACAGAGTGCCTCCACAAGCATCTCAAATGATGATAGTCGTTCCAGCGGGGCGCACGGTGGGGATGTGGATCCTGCAAGCGACCAAGGCTTTCGAAGCAAAACAGCCCTACAAAAGTGCTCGCCAGAATCCGACATGGTGGCTGCAAGCGACAGGTTGCCATCGACTCTCACGGTGCATTGCTCACCAGTTTAAGCGGGCCCACAGTGCTGCCATCGTCCCGTCTTGCTTGTCCTTGGAAGTCTTGTATAGAACACTGGATTCGTGTGTCGGTGCTGTTTTGTAATTGGCATTTTGGGATTCCTACACAATATCATGAATCTCGGAGAGATTGTAATTACTCATAGGGTGTTGTATCGTGATCAGCAAAAGTTTTTCCAGAGACGCTTTCTGTCGGTGTTCTAGGCTCCTTGCACTCCTCCGTTGGTCTCAATAGCAGACCGCCAGACAGACAAACCAAGACGGAAGGATAAGTTCTAGCTGCGCCTGAAACTTCAAGAAAATAAGGTGATCCGGCAGTTTGCGCATGAGGCTGCAAGTTTCCTCCAATTTTGGGTGTTTTGAGATTACTGTTTAGCCTTCTCATTACAGGCTTGAATAGTTGTTGCTCATGTTGCGTACAAAACAGAGCGAAAGCACGAAGCCGCTGACGTCTTCACTACAGAGATATGAAAAGGAGCAGGGCTAGATGGTGGTCAGTGTAGTCGATACTCAATGTCTTCCCTACTCTCCATACCTTCCCCATGGTATTCTAAGCAAGCGAAAACACGAACTCGAACCATAAGAGCCCAACAAGGTCACAGAAATTTTTACAACTGTGAAATTTGTTGGTAAGACATCGCCCTTTGAGATCCGCGAGTTCCTAGGGTTGAATGAAAAGAAAGCCCTTCATTTCAAAAGAAAGAGTTGATGTGGTTCTTTACAAAATGGAAAGGGGTTGTGGCATGTACGTCCGAACCTTCATTTCTGTCGTCAAGAATCACAATGAAAGGTTCTCATTGCTATTTGGACAGATTTTTTTTCCCTACCCAATGTGTTTGAATTCCTTGCCTGCTTTGAGCGGCACCGATTGGAAGCAAGAATATTGAATGTCCCCCCCATCTTGTTACTCATATGAGCATTTGTGGACAGAAGTTTGTTTGTTTGTCTGGTGGCGACATTGCTATTTGTCCTTAGCACCACTTTGTTAACAGCATTCTTTTCGTGCTGCATAGACTTGAACATTGTTTGTGAAATCTATTCTCAGCTCAGAAAGCTTCATTTGCTCGACATTCATTGGGGGAATGTGCCTAAATATAGATTAACCTACAGTTTTCCAAGAGGCGCTTTCTAGACATCTAGCAATGTAGCGGGAGGAATTGTTTTCAGGTAAATTTTGGTATTGCATTGACAAACTCGTGTCATCTGTGGCGTCCATCCATGGAAGGGAAAAAAGGAATCATTATCATATTTGCGTCACCAGAATTTCTTACTGTTAGGTTTGCCTCCTCCATCCTGCTTGTGAACATCTGGTCCAGCTGTTTTGTGGGCTTAATTTGTTATCATTTATAGTCAATCCTTGGCTTGAGATGTTCTTGTGAATCTCTAATACTCATATTTGTGAGATCCCAAGCATCTTCTTTACTTCAGTGGAGGAATGGCTCACAGGCAATGTGCATGTATAATTGTCTGTAGGAATCTGAAGTGATTGGGAACACGCTGTGTTCAATTCTCTTGTTCTGCACAGAAAAGATCAACTTGAGGATTGCTTCATCCAGTTTAACATGGCTAGGAGATAAGGAAAAGCCCACCTCCAATCTTGCAAGGTCACAAGGCGATTGATGATGTTCTTTGGCTAGCTAAGCGATGTCGCCAACCGTTAGCACTCTTCAAATGACCTCTGAGATTTCTTGGAAATTGTTCATTGATGTCTTCTTACATAATTCACTGGGTATTGACAACAATGGTCATTGGTTATGTAGAAAGGGTAACGTATGGACACGGGTTGTGCTCATTGAGATCAATCACTATGATATTATAGTGTTGCCAACCACAATGTTTGTATGCTATTTTATGTTCATTGTATATACTTTTTAACAACTCCAAGGGCTGCATTTGTGTGAAAGGGTTCATTTTGTATC
>JAKSCK010000076.1 GCA_022360655.1 Spirochaetales bacterium
AGGGCGACATCGGTAATCACCCCCAGCTCGGGAAACCTGTCTTTCAGGGCTCTTACCGCACGGGGTACCAGGCCTTCCGGGTTCCATGACTCTTTACCCGCCAGACACTTCTTGTCAGCCGGAACCACCGGGAACAGGGCCAGGGCAGGAATACCCAGCTCAACCCACTGTTCCGCATCTTTCAGCAGCTGATCAATGCTCAGGCGCTCAACCCCCGGCATGGAAACCACAGGTTCACGACAATTCTGCCCTTCGAGAACAAATACAGGATATATCAGATTATCAACGGAAAGACGTGTTTCACGCATCAACCGCCGGGAAAAGTCATCTCTGCGCATTCTGCGGGGACGTGCTGCCGGAAAGGGGCGCTGGACAGAATTCAATTCTTTCTCCTTTAAACATCGAAAGAGACTGATAGCGCTATTATGACGCGTTTCAGTTTGTATCTAAACCTACTTAAGCCATGATCCCTGCTACCTTATTACCTTCCGAATCCAAAAGCTGGAACGAACGCCTATGAAGTCTGCTCACACCTTGAGACTGTCAGTGCTTGTATCCCTGTGTCTGACCGGTCATCAGGTGTTGGCTGACATTCAGCCAGCAGGGAAGGTTGACGACTCTCCCCACGATCAGGTACCACAGTTTGAAGAAGACAGTACTTCTACCTGGTACTATGAAGGAGGTTCCGACACCCACCTGATGCTGGGAGAAAACTACGGCATAACCTTCCAGAATCGCAGGCTGTCCACCCATCTCAGCCTGGTCAGCCTCTATGCACTGGGGACTGCCGCTGTTGGCCAGTTTCTTTCTTATAAAGTCTTTAACTCTGACAGCTATCTGGCCAGGCTTGTCTCCAGTACCCCTGCACTCAGTCTGCCGGCTTACTGGGGCTGGCAGTCATGGAAACAGTTCCGGTCCCGGGACGAACGGGCCAGGCGGCATCCCATCCATATAGCCGATGATCCAACTCTGGCCAAAAGGCTGGCTATATTCTTCGAACAATCCACATCGTTCCAGTTACTGGAACTGCGCCTTCCGCCCATGTCTCTGACCGGCCTGCCCATGGGTGGCGG
>JAKSCK010000203.1 GCA_022360655.1 Spirochaetales bacterium
TCAGTTGCAGCCCGTAAAGCTGGCGTGGTTTTTGCCGAGCAAAAAGCATGACAGTAGGGCTGTCTGCTGCAAGCGCTTGTTATAAAGCACTTTTATGCCCTATAAAGGCGATATTATATCATATTAATATTAACGGAAATCATAGATTATTCGCTTATTTACAGATTATGCGGTTCACAGAGTTCAGGTTATCGGGTGAAACGTACAGTAAGCAGGAGTCCGTACTGCAGATAACCGTAATTTTGGGAAGCGCCGGCACTAGTAGGGCGGCGGAGCGGGCCTGCATATAATGGCCTGGCAAAGTTAAGCGAACGGGCTCACAATTTCCAATTTCTTTTTATCTTTCTATCGATAACACCTCTACATCACTCCAATAAATCCAGCCTGATTCATATGTATTGATTATAAGAACTTGTGCGAATTCACCCTTTTTTTCAATCAATTCTATTAAACCAAGACTTGTTTCAGGGGCAATTTCACTAATAATATTTTCTTTTTCATCAATAGGTTTACTATATAAACTTGTAGATCGAATTGTTCTTAACATAATTGGAAACCAATCCGGAATTACACTATAATCAGCATAAACATATCCTAATTCACCAGGTACAACAACGGTTCTAATCATAGGTATATGTTGTCGTTTTTGAAATTGATCAATGCCTAATTTAAAAGAAGGTTCTCCTTCAATAACATCCCGTCCCTTAATCGTCAAAGGATTAATAACATGAGGATCTTCGAAATTGTTAATATTATCGACAGCATCTAAATCATAGTACCTACTGAAGGATCCTTGATATAAATATCCTGATCGAAACAAGTCTTTCGCAACTGATATAGAAGCTAATGAACTATTATAAAACTTTATATTTATTGCATTAAACCATTGGTCTGAGCATACTAAACTAACATACATATGCTCTCTTGAAAGCGGTATAAACTTAATTCTTCCATTTATATTTATGAGTTCTAATATATTTGCTATTTCCTCAATAAGTCCTCCATGCCTTTCTATATCTAACAATTCATATTCAAAGGTTTGAGCGTTATAGATTCGCGTATTCTCATCTATTTTATCATTTATATCAAACCCTATTTCGAACTCTTTAATTAGTTGATCTTGCCAATGCGATTTAGTATTACTAAATACATAGATCTCTTGCGAAAATGCAAATCCAGGCCATAAGATCATTATTATTAAAGTTAATCTTTTATACAAATTATGGTTGTACATAATACGCATCATTATCTCCATATTTCGCATGTATATAGGCCTCCACTGGCTTGATATCTCTATTTTGTTAATTGTTATGTATATTCCTTTAATACGATGGTCTTGACCTAGAAGCTCCTACCGAGAATGCAGTCTCCAAAAGTTTTACTGTGATTTCTTCTTTTCTTTCTTCATATAACTGATATCCAATATCATGTAATAACTTATCTACAACGTCCAATGAATTTATTTTATATTCCTTACTGAAAATCATTATTTTAGCTCTTCTAATATTATGTAATGGCGATTATTCATCATTTTCTTGTGCTTTATAACGCCCGCTTAACTTGCAAGCCGTCAGCTGGCGCACTTTTTGCGTTACCGCAAAAAGCGTGACAGTAGGCTTTGCCAAGTTCA
>JAKSCK010000075.1 GCA_022360655.1 Spirochaetales bacterium
CGCCAGTACACACTGCTGTTTTTGATCATGGATATAGATCACCCCTTTGTATCCATAGGGAAGTCCTAATTGTGTAAATGCCTTGGAGAGCAGCGCATCGTTTTCGTCCTCAGTGAGGACCTGGGCGACGGTCCATCCATCGAGTCTGTGGACTTGTTGGGAATTCGGGTCTTTCCAGAGAACAGGATCTCCTTGCTGGAGGTTGTCTTGGTAGGCGTGTGCGCTGAGCATAGCACATTCATAAGGGGAGGGACTGTGGCGTAGGTCTAGGAGAGACTGGGGGATAGGAACCTGTCCCGCAGCTACCTGACTTATTGTGCTTATACTAAGAAGCGCTAGTAAGGCAACCCCTATACGATTGCGGATCTGATGATACATATACGGAAATTAGGATGTATTGCTAAGATTAGCCAACTGCTGTGTGAGGGTATGGTCTTGTCCTAGCCACTGCTGGCAGAGCGGCATTACTTCAGCCTTGATTTGTTGTGTCAGTACTGGATTGTTGATTTGGCTCAGAGTGTTGATGAGATTTTGGGCATATTGGGTAATTTGAGGATTTTCTTGCTTGAATATGCGTAAAGCCATACACAGGGCTTGTTGATAGTGTGTTGCGGCTTGTGTGAACTTGCCTAGGCCTTCTAGCGCCTCCCCCATACTATGGAGCGTTTCAACTACATGAGGATGATCTTGGTCTGGATAGAGCCTTTTTTGCATGGCTAAGGCTTCTTGGTGGTGAGCTAAGCCTCCTTGATAATCGTCTGATCGTGATAAGGCCCTCCCCATGTTGTGTACTAACCGGGCAGTAAATGGATGATCCTGCTGCGCCGAATAGAGTCGCTGCCACACTGCCAAGGCCTCCTTGTAATATTTTAAAGCCTCCTGGTGGCTACCTAATTCCCCTAAACTCAATCCCACATTGTTTAACGATCGGGCAATACCAGGATGATCTCGGTCCTGGTAGAGCCGCTGCTTCATCGCTAACGCCTGCTTGTGATAACCTAAAGCCTCTCGGTGGCTGCATACTTCTCCTAAACTCAATCCTAAACTGTTTAAAGATATAGCAATGTATGGATGATCTTGGTCTGGATAGAGTCGTTGTCTCATCACTAAAGCTTGCTTTTTATATGCTAAAGCCTCCTGGTGGCTGCCTAATTCTCCTAAACGGTACCCCAAATTGTTTAAAGATATAGCAATGTCAGGATGGTCTTGATCCGGATAGCGCTGTTGGGCCATCCGAAGCCTCTTTTCAGCCCAGTTGACGCCTTCCTTAAACAGACAACCTGCGCTACAAGCCTTCGCCAAGTACTTGGTCAGTACATATGCCTCTTTAGGATACTGAGGGGTCGCTAACCTTTCAAAGAGCACCCGGCCATGTGGCAGCAACGACGACCACTGGGCAGCATTTTGAGAAGCCTTCTCTTCATCACCTACATAATCCACTAACCTATGGATCAGGGTTGTGAGGGATGGCTGGGGATGGAGATGTCTGACCATCAGCTGCGTCTCTGCATGGATATAGACTTGTTGGTCAGTCCTGTCCCACTGAATCAAAGAATATTTTTCTAACAACGATAAGGCTGACCGTGTCTTGCGCTTGAGTGGAGTGGTGTCCTCCCTATCCCAGGTTAGCAACCATTCCAGTGGAATGCCTTTTGGGTCGAGGTAAGCCAGCTGGCTGAGGAGCTGCAGGGCTTTTACCCCATGCGGTTCTTTGGCTAGTCGCTCTAAGCTTGTTTTGAGCACATAGACCATGCTTTGGGCATAGCCTACCCAGGCATGCGGCGGTTCAGTCAGCAAAGATATCAGCGCTTGTTCTTGCGCTGTGGCAGCATAGTGTTCCATGGCGGTCAGGAAAGTAGCTGGTGTATACCCCTCATCTTCCAGGGTACTGAAGAGTTGGACTAAGGTTAAAGGATAACGAGGGACCTTGGCTAACAAGATCTTCAAGGCTTCCTGTTCTTGCTTGCTTTGCCCATAGCCAAACTCCTGCGCCAAGGCCAAGGCCTCCTGCTCACTGAAAGGATCCATTAGCTGTGGTTCTGTTGGCCAAGCACCTACGCTACTGTTTCTAGAAGTAATTAACACATGGCCTTTCACTAGGGGCAAGAAGGCTTGAATGGCCTCGATATCTGGAGCATCATCAAAAACATAGAGGCAATGCTGGTCTTTTAAGTAGGTTCGTATGGTTTGTACTGCTTGCTGCAGGTCCTTTTTATCTACATAAATGCCTAAGCCGTCTGC
>JAKSCK010000267.1 GCA_022360655.1 Spirochaetales bacterium
CACTCGAGTGTTCCATATTTTATGCATCTGCATCCTGACGATCATCTCTGATGACCGGCTTCACTGCACCTTGGATGACTGAACCTGTCCATGGCAAGGCGGGCAACTTCGACCGTGGATGACTGTGGATGTGCCAAATACAAACACTTGGTACACCTATATATAATACATATATACATAAATATATATATATATATATTATATAGACAGGTGACTTGGATGGCCATTGCTCACTGACCTTCAACGCTACCAGCTCAGAAAACACAAGTATTCCACTCAAACAGTCAAACTTCGAGATGCGGAAGTATGTACAGATGTGATGGTTGTTCTCTCTTGCATCTGGTTTACAAATATGGTTTGTGTTGAAGTGTGTGGCACCACACGAGCTTATGTTTTTATGCAGGTGCTGGGCATGCATGAGTGTGGTTTACGATTGTCTGGGGCTTGGCAAAGTTGATGCTTTGAATGATTGAAACAGTGATTGTTTGACCAAGACTTGTGTTGTACATTGCAACAGGCCATGTGCATTTTACAGCTACTTTGGTTTGTTCCTGGAATATGAACTCAATGAATATGTCTTGGCATGTCCAACATTGCTTGGTGTTGGGAGTCATGATTGTCTTGTGTGAACTCCTGAAACAAAATGCTACTTTGCAACCCTGTTGGCTTGAGCATAGGCGCTTTAAAGCATGTCATGTTGGTTGGAAAGTTGAAAGGTCTGATGACAACATACTGATGCATGCATTGCAATGTCAAATTTGATGGAACCGCAGATGAGCACGAGTGTTTGCCATCCAGCTAACTGCGTTTCTGTGCAATGGCTGGGTCCATGACCATGGTGATGGTGCTCTCTGATCATGCCAAGGAGTTGTCCGAGCCAGTTGCAATCCCTGGCTGCAAGATGTCTGAGCCGCTTTCAATCACTGGCATCACGATGACTGAGCCGGTTACAAGCCTTTTCAAGATGACTGAGCCGGCTACAATCCCTTTCAAGATGACTGAGCCAGTTACAATCCCCGGCTACAAGATGACTGAGCCAGCTACAATCCCTTTCAAGATGACTGAGCCGGGGGCAATCCCCAGTCACAAGACGACCGAGCCGGCCACAATCCCTGGCCCTAAGATGACTGAGC
>JAKSCK010000023.1 GCA_022360655.1 Spirochaetales bacterium
AGCGCATGTTATAAAGCACTTTTTTGCCTGTTAATGCGATATTATATCATATTATTATTAACGGAATTCATGAAATATTTGCTCATCTACAAATTGTGCAGGTTACCAGAGTTTCGGTTATCGGGTGAAACGAACAGTAGGCAGGATGCCATACTGCGGATAACCGGAATTCTGGGAAGCCCCGACGCCAGGAAGGCGGCGGGGCGGGCCTGATTAAGTATAAAATTTCAAATCCTAAGTGTTAAAAAAAACTGCAATGTATATTGGTCGATAAACATCATAGTAATTGAATAGATTACATAGAGTAAAAACATAGTCGAAAAGGTTTCGAGCTTTCTTAAATCATACAATGACCTATATCCTGATCCAATCAACGAAAGTTGCCAAATAATTGACAAGAAAAAGAAGGGGCTAGTTATAACTCTATTAAGTAAAAAACTAAAAATTGTTGATGGAAATTTTGTTAGTATAAATAGCTTGATTGGAATTAATATTTTACGATCTTTTCTCCCAAAACGAACAAGAAAAAAGACTAGTATAAACAAAACAACATCCCCTAGGAACATAACTATAGGCAGAAAAAAATATCCAATAATAGGATATCCTGAACCTAGTGATGGTTTATACCTAAAACTAAAAATGAGACCATAAAGCGTCGGAAATATTAGACTGGTTAATAGATATACAAATATTAAACTGCAAAGATCTCCTTCTTTTTCTTCAGTATTATTTGAAAATATTCTCACTCGGAAAGGCAGTTTAAAAAATGTCCAAAAATATTTATTCATCTCCACTCTCTTCTAACATTGCTTGTTTATGCTGTTCAATTTCATTAGCTATTACTTCCCTCTCTACATGAAAATCCTTAATCAACTCCCTTTTATCTCTATTTTTCTCTATATTCTCCATTTCAACTTCCAGTGTTTTTTCCCCTTGATCTAATAATGCTTCAAAATTTTCTTTAAGGTCTGTTGCAGCTTCTGCAACAGACCTCATCAACTCACCATCTGTATAATTCTGCGGATCAGCCAAACTAGCCCTAATTACATAAATATTAAGAGCAAACACGATTCCTTGCGACCAAAACTCTTGGGAATTTGCCTCCCATTCTTGGATATTTTTATCAATACGCATTTCAGAATCCCTAATAAGATCCTGGAGCTGTGTGCATCTGCCCAAAAGCTGGACAATTTGTTCATTATGATATTGACCTGGATAATTTTCTTCCATGACCCTATTCCGAAAATAAGCAGCATCAGCACTCTCTAGCCCCGTCGGATCCACAAACCTCAACGGATTATTCAAACAGTAAATAAACCAATTGATCCCATCTCGAGCCGGATCTTCGGTGGTGAATCGTTCAAGTTTTGGGTCATACCATCTGGCATTGAAGTAATACAGGCCTGATTGTAGCAGAAAT
>JAKSCK010000121.1 GCA_022360655.1 Spirochaetales bacterium
CAAGAAAACCAATCTGGACACCATGATGGTGGTACTGGAGACTGGTGCCGACCCCTCGCTACGGGATGCTCGAGGGAGAACAGCCTTGCATGATGCGGTGATGTCCAAAGACATTCCCACTTCTCGTCTCCTCATGGAACAGGGAGCAGATCCATTCTTAGAAGACAACAGTGGCCTCTCCCCCCTTGTGGCCTCTTTTGAAATTGGTCCTGATGCCACCGCCGCCTTCTTAGAAGGACGCATTGAACAGGAAGACTCCTGGGGCAATCCCCCTCTCTTCCATGCCATCCGCTGGAATTATCCCGAGGTGGCCCTGGTGCTCCTGGCCTCGGGTGCCAATCCGGATCATGCCAACAAACAGGGCTCCACGCCCCTCCATGAGGCCGTTCGCGGGGAATCGGCCACCATGGCTCAGATGCTGCTCAGTGCAAAGGCCAATCCCAATGCTCAGGATATTTTGGGTCGCACGCCCCTCCATGACGCCGTGACCTGGGGACATTTTGACATGGCCCGCATCCTGGTGGAAAATGGTGCCAATCCCAACGCTGAGGAAAAAACAGGACAAACACCCTTGCACATGGCCGCCTTCTCTGGCGATAACCGCATGGCCTCCTGGCTCCTTTATTCCGAAGCCAATCCTGATGCAGAAGATCAACAAGGGCGCTCTCCCCTCTTTGTGGCTGCAGAAGGTGGGCATCCAGAAATGGCTGAACTTTTGGTGCGCAACGGGGCCAACACCCGCCTGAGAGACATCCAAGGTCGCACCGCCCTGCATGCAGCGGTTCAAGCCGGTCGTGTGGAGGCCGCTCATTTTCTACTCTCCGCTGATGGAGACATGTACGCCATGGACTCGGAAGGCATCACTCCCTTTGATCTGGCTCTAGAGGGGGGATCCACCCTACTCGGTGCCCTACTTGAGGGGGCCTTGGCCTACAGTCAAGACAACCAAGGCAACACACCGCTTCACCTGGCCGTGAAGGCCGGCGCCTCCCCCAATCAGATTCAGGTGATTCTTGATGCCGGAACTGATCCTAACCTTCGCAATGCTCTGGGAAAAAAACCCGTGGATTTGGCCAAAGAATCCGAGCAAACCGAAATGGTCGAATTGCTGGAATAAAAATCATCGAATGCAAAGAAAAGGGTCTGTTCCTCTTGAGAGGGACAGACCCTTTTTTCATGAACACCCCGAGGGGAGTGAGGGGTCGAAAGAGAGGACGAATTTAAAGCAAATCATTCATGAATGATGCCAGCACCCGAAGGGCCTTATCGTTGTGACCACCCTCAGGAATGATGATATCGGCATATTCTTTTGTGGGCTCAATGAACTGATAATGCCCCGGACGCACCACTTCCAGATACTGTTTAATCACGGAATCCACCGTTCTCCCCCGCTCCGCCACATCCCGCTCTAAGCGGCGAATGAAGCGAATATCGTCAGGAGTATCCACGTAGATTTTCAAATCCAACATGTCTCGAATGGCCTGCTCAAAAAACACCATGATGCCTTCCACCAGCACCACGCCCCGCGGCTCCACGCGAACCGTTTCCTGAGCCCGTCGGTGATTCACAAAGTCGTAGGTGGGCATATCCACCGCCTCACCATTTCGAAGAGCGGTGAGCTGTTTTAAAAGCAATTCCGAATCAAAGGCATCGGGATGATCAAAGTTCATGGCGGTGATGTTGGAATTGTCCACATGCTCGCCAGTTTTGTAGTAGTTATCCTGGGGAATGAACACAAAGTCTTTCACCCGTTCGGCAATGCGCTTGATGATGGTGGTTTTTCCAGAACCAGAACCACCGGAAATTCCAATGAGGCGAATCTGACTCATCCCTGAACCTCCATGTTCAGGAGCTGACGCTCCACATCTTCCAGCTTCTCTTGAAGATTGGCGATGTTCTTTTCAATGCGTCGCTTTTGGGCTTCTAAACGCCCCATGGTGGGCTCGGGTTCCGGGCGTTTTTCCTTCATCTGCTGACGCACCTGGGGAGGTGTTTTGCCTTCTTTAAAGGATTCAGACGCCTCCTGGCGTTCACTCGGATCTTTGATGGCGGCCACCACCTTCATGTTTTCAAAACCCAGATCTTCATCCACATCCAGGGCATACACCTTCATGATGCTTTTGGCCGAGCCCCGGGTCATACCCAGGATTCGTTCCACATAGTCTTCAAACACCGCATGCTTTTCCCGGCATAAGTCCAAGGCCTCAATCAGAAGTTTTCCAAATTCTTTCATGAGTTTGCCATTCTGGGAAAGATAATCGGCACGGATGCGTTCTGTCAGGCGGCGAAAGGCCTCTTCCTCTTCAAACACATTGCGATAAAGTCCTTTCTCTTCCGCCATTTTGAGCAAACCATGGAACACATCCCAAAACCGGTTGGTGTGGGCGCGGCGCACCACTTCTTCCGGATGAGAGGAAAAATGGACATGGTGGGCAAATTCATGGATGGCGGTGTAAATCAAGGCATTGTCATCCGTGAAGTTTTTATTGTGAATCAAGATTTCCTGGGTTTCTGGCTTATAGAGCCCATCCACACGTTTGCTTTCCTTGCCACTGAACACCACAGTGAACTCGGGAACATCCCCATTGAGGGACACCAGAAGTTCCTTCACCTGATCTTGATTCATGCACTTTTCTCCCCTATGACGGCCAAGCCGTTTATATCGACCCCGAAGGCCGCAACGGACTTCGGGGGTTTGATCTGGAATGTAGAGTACTCCTCCCCCAGAATCTGTCAAGATGCCGGATTCTGAGAAAGAGCATCCCAAAGACGCCAACGTCGTGGCCCATCCTGATGGGCCACAATGGGAATTTGAAGAACCTGTTCACTGCCATCAAACCAACGGGCCTGTCCAAGAACATCGCCCTCTGCCACAGGAGCCTCCCATTCCTCAGGAAGCTGGAGTTTGAAAGTCAGTTTCTCACTTGAAACTGGCCGCACAAGTACGGGAATCTCTGTGGCCAAACGAAGAGCAAGAGATTTATTTTTTCCATGCCGAAGAACCAGTGAGGGAAGCGATGGTGCCTCTGGTTTTATCAACTGAGTTTGAGAAAATCCCCACTCTAATAGCATTTCGGCCTCTAAAGCCCGTTTTTGAATCCCTTCTGAAAAGGTGGTTCCTCGCAAACCCATCACAATGGCCACAAGACGACGATCATCCCGGCGTGAGGTGGCCATAAAATGAAAACCTGCCTCTGGGATGGTGCCTGTTTTGATGCCATCCACCCCAGAAACACGTCCCAAGAGAAGGTTCGTATTTCCCTTGTTGGGAAGAAGCCCCTCCTCTCCATCCAACTGTTGAAGCTGAGGCTGGGCATGATAGGCCGAAAGAACCCCAGGATGTTCTTCAAGATAGGTCACAGCCAAAAGAAGTTGATCGGCAATGGTGGTGGTGGAGAGTTCAGACCACCCGTCAGGGTCAACATAGGTGGTTTGATCCATGCCCAATCGCTGGGCCTCTTGATTCATTCGTTCCACAAAACCACGCCCCTTTTCCAGGGGGTCCGAAAGAAGCGCTAAGGTCCATGCGGCATCATTGGCAGAGATTTGGGCGGCAGCACGACGTAGAGTGCGCAGGGTTAATCGATGGGATTCATCCAATCCAAAAAGGGAAGAGAATGGCCGCATGGCCTCAGCCTGCCCCCCTTGAGGAATTTTTAAAGGCATGCGTTCATCCGGCAGATGTCCCGTGTTCTGATCTTTGAGGGAGAGGTGAAGAGTCATCACCTTGGCCAAAGAGGCGGGAGGCATCTCCAGGGAGAGTCCCTGAGCATACAGAAGAGTCCCTGCCGTGAGATCTGCCAAAACCAGAGCAGGAGCCATGAGCTCTCCCTCAGAGAAGGAGCTCATGGAAGGGTTGGCTTGTTCCTCCCAATAGAGCAGTTCTTGGCTCAGCCGTTCCCTGAGATTGAGGCCATCAAAGGCCCAGAGGGAATCACTGAAAACCACAAAGAGGAGGAGCACACTGCATCGTCGTGCCCTCTGGAGTAAGCGCAATGGTGGAGAATCGGACACAGGGAAACTAACTCCAGTAATGGCTCAGAAGACGAATCATGGCCTCTTGATCCTGCAAACTGGCCGTTTCCCGCGCACTGTGCATTCCCCAAATAGGGTTACCCATATCAACGGTCACCACACCAGTAAGGGACTGACTTAAGGGGCCAATGGTGGATCCACATGGTGCATCTGAACGGGAAAGAATCTTTTGAAGTTGAACCTCGGCATTCATGGCAATATTTTTAATGATTGCCTCAGAAACACCATCAGTAGCATATTTTCTTTGCGCATGCGCCTTAATCACTGGACCTTTTCCCAGGGTGGGAACATAACGTGGATCATGCTTGCCCTCATAATTGGGATGGACGGCATGCGCCATGTCACAGCTCAACAGAAGGGAGTGACGACGGCTCCGCAACAGCTCCTCTCGTCCTCCTCCGGCTGAGAGCACCAGACGTTCCATCATCTCGTCCATAAACGGAGAAAGAGCTCCAGTATCCGTACGGCTGCCAATTTCTTCTGCATCAAACCAAAGAGCCATGGACGTTTTCTGCGGAGAATCCTTTGACTGCACCAAGCCTTGAACCAGGGCATGAGCCATGGCCAAATCATCCAGCCGACCAGAGAGAATCCGTTCCTGGCTATCTCCTTGGATTTGAGCCTTCTCGGATGGAATAAGGTACAGCTCTGTTCCTAATATGTCGGGCTCTTGCAAGGCCAGATCATCACAAAGCTTTTGAAGGATGGGGTTGGTGTTCTCATCCTCCACAGGGATGGATAACAGAGCATTCATGTGGTCTTGTGGATTGAGTTCTGCCCCTCCATTCACCCCTCTATCCAGGTGAATGGCCAAGGAGGGAATCAGAGCAAAACCTGGACCACTTCGCCATAACTGAGTCTGAACCTCTCCCTTATGGCGAAAACAGACCTGTCCAGCCAGTTCTAAATCCCGATCCAACCAGGTCCGATAGATGGGGCCACCATAGGCCTCCACCGGAAGCTTCCACGTTCCATGGTGAGGTTGCAGTGCCTCCACTTTCGCCTTCCAAGCTGGGGAATCCAAATGGGCCCCAGCCAGATGAAAGCCCCCTTCCCAAGGTACTTGTTGGCCCACAACAAAGGCCGCTACACCTCGATCACGGCGTGCAACACAATACTTCCCACCAGGTTGAAGATCCCAAGCATCGTGTTCCTTCAATAGAAGAAATCCTGCATCTTGAAGCTGAGACAGCAGAGTCTGGGCCCCATGGAAAGCGGTTGGAGATGAATCCAGAAAGGCTGAAAGTGTCATCTAGTTCCGCCGTCCAAAGAATCGGAGCAGGAAGAGGAACATGTTGATGAAATCAAGATACAATTTCAAAGCACCCATGATGGAAAGCCGGACATAATCCTCTTCTCCCACTTGGTTTCCAAGGGAGTCGCTCATTTTTTTAATGGCTTGGGTATCATAGGCGGTGAGCACGGTGAAAAGCACCACACCAGCCGCTGAGAACAGCATGTTATTCACAAGTGAGGGAATGAACAGGCCAAGAACACTGGTGATGAGCAATCCCACCACGGCCATTCCTAAAAAGTGTCCCCAACCAGACAAATCCCGCTTGGTCACCGTGGCCCAAAAGGCCATGACGCCAAACATCAGAGCCGCCACAAGAAAAGCATCAAAGATGGTGCTTCGTGTGTAAGCAAGGAACACCATGGAGAGAGTTAAACCATTGAGAACGGAGTAAAGGGCAAAACCACCCACAGCCGCCGGGACACTCATGGTCATAATCCGACGAGAGAGAAAAAGAACTAAGGCAAATTCCGCTCCCATCAAAACCAGGAAGGGAAGCATTCCGCGTCCAAAAATAGCTTGTATCACGGCAGGTGTATTTGCAGCCCACCATGCCACAGCCGCCGTTAAGGTGAGTCCCACCACCATCCACAAATACGTATTTCGCAGTATTGTTCGTTGCCTTACAGCCGTTGCTGAGGCAAAAAATCCCGTTTCCATGGTTACTCCTTTTCAATGAGGCACATAGGACAAAAAACGCGTCTTCAAAGATTTTTTTAAGACGCGTTGTCATGATTTTAGAATATACACAATTGTGGAAGAACAGGCATCTAGTAATCCATGACGATTTTGTCAGGAAGTTCTAAGTAAGGACTCACCCGTCTTCTCTCAAAGTTGGCATCCATAAATCAATGGCCTCAAAAATCTCCGCCATCTGCTGTGGGTTCTGAGGTGTGTGTCCCATATTGGGAAAATATTGCACTGTGATGTTCTTCTTCTCCATCGCTTCTACCGCTTTTACAGACTCCATGGGATTGCTGATGTCAAGGACTCCTTGGAGGTAGAGCATGGGGGTTTCAATGCCTTCAAGAGCATTCTGAGGAGTCCATTCAAAGAAACTCGACCACCGACGATAGGGCCATCCCAAATACCACTCTTCAATGGATTCAGGTTGAGCCAAGATTTGGGGAATCAACTCATCAATGCGGCGCAGTTCCTGACGATACCCCTCCTCCATGGGTAAAGGGGACTGAGAGAGATGCAAAAGAGACTCTTTCTGGTTCCACGCCCCTGCTCCGAGTACCACAAGTCCATCCACATCTTCTTTATGCGTCAAAGCCTGATAAACACCAGGAAGAAGGTAACCTCCCTCTGATCCTCCAATGATGATGACATGGCGATAGGACTCTCTCTCCAACGCGTCATCAATGCAACGGGCATAGACTGTGAGAAGGTTTTCTGCCGTGTAAGCATGGAGCACCTTGGCATCATCATGGTGCACCATTCCCAATTCCATCCCAGGTTTTTGGGGGACACACAAAGAGGCCGAGTTCATGAAGTTCATGGTGAGAAAATACGCAAAAGTGGCACTGGCCCAACGACCTTCTTTTTTGGTTCCAAGGACCGATTGTAATCCGCTTCCTTCAAGATAAATCACCAAGTCAGGTGTTTCTCGATTTTCCCGTAAATAATACTCATATTCTTCCTGTGTTTGAACCGCCCTATATGGACCAAAAACTTCCTCTGGTCCCATGGACGCCTCTTGGGCCCCCAGGGTGGAAAGCATCCATCCAAAAAGAACAGCACAGATGAGATGACGCCAAGAAATTGTCAGCATAGTTCCTCCTTCTACGCTCTGACACATGTCCCCTGGGTATGGAAAATGCCCCACACCATTGCGCAAGGGATTTGATGCACAATTCAAGTGATACCGGTTTTTCGTATTCACTTGTTTATTTTATGAGCAAGACCATTCTTTTATCAGCTCGCCTCATGATGGGAGTTAAATTTGGTGTGAGGGCTTCCCTAACTCCTTGGCAAAGATCGGAGATTGGTCTCCCCAGGGGTGAAATCCATGGCCAATTCGTGAGAATCCCATACGCTCGTAGAATCCCACATGGTTGGAACAAAGATAGAGGTGAGAAAAGCCACCATGGAGCGCATCCACCTCTGCCCTCTCCACAAGCAGACGACTATAGAAATGGCCTCTTTGGTTTTCTTCGACATATAAGGCACAAAGCCAAGGATAGTAGTCCATGCGGCTAATGAAATCATTGGTGATGAGTCCAGCACAGCCCTGAATTCCTTGATCATTCATCAAGAGATACCATTGAGGCAGGGGAGACGCGCTCTCAGGTGCATTGAGAATGGAATCATCATACACATCCATGGTGTTTGGATTGGCCCATTTGTCTTGAAAATATTTCACGGCGGGCTGAGCGTATTCGGGGTTTTCTCGAATTGAGACAAGGTGCATACATTCTCCTTTCCAGTGGGAATCTTACCATTCCCCTCTCTTACCAAGAGTAAAAGGAACGTAAAATCCATGAACAGATTCCCGATTTCGCAGAGTTTGAATCCTTTTTTCTGATTCAATAGAGTCAATCAGGAGGCGGAAATGTTTCTGGCTCATTACCAAGGGATATTCACAACTCATTCTATTCCGCTGATTCGGATCAGACAGGAGGAGCATCGTCTTTTTCTCTTTGATTTTGATTCTCAATCGATCACAGATTGGCAGGCAGGAGAGCATGGAATCTTTGCTCTGCCTGCAAATACACGAATAAAAAGGAAACGGTCATGGCGAGCATTTAGCATCCTCTCTCTTCCTGAAGAAGGATTGCTTCGGTTTGCCACTCAAATTCCAGAGGAATGCAGTGCATACAAGTCTGCTTTACTACGTCTGAGGCAGGGAGATGAGATTTTGTTACGAGGCCCCTTTGGCCCCTTTCTTCTTCCCAAAGAAAACAACCCTCTGATTTTTATCGCAAATGGCATTGGCATCACGCCATTCCGATCCATGGCCGCCACCCTTGCAGAAAGGGATGATTCAAGACCCTTAGGACTATTGCACATGGCCCACCTCCAGGAGCACCCACTTCGTCCTGACATGGAAGGTTTTCTTGGAAATCGGACCAACACGGTGCTGCGCTTTCTCACAAATCGAGAGGGCTTTGCTGATGGGGTTCGGGAAAGTGTAGGAATGTTTGGAGGTGAAGAACGATACTATCTTGCCGGATCACAGAGTTTCATCCGTGATGTGAAGCGTCTTCTTCGCTTTCAAGGTGTTCCCCGCCGTCATATAAACACTGATGCTTTCTGGGGTTTGTCCCATTCCTAGATCACCTAAGGCACATGGAACAATTTCACCACCTGTGCATCCCGCTTTGTTGTGAGGATTTTTAGGATATAACCGCACAAGAAGCCTCTTTTCCATAAATATTTAAGGATTTTATGGAAATTTATAACTTAAGTTAGACGTTCACAATCTGACCGCGCGGTAGGATGAGCCATCTTAAAAAACAAAAGTAAGACCACTGAATGTAAGAAAAAAATTCAAAGCCCCTTGAATCCATTTTGGATCAAAGGGGCTTTATTTTTCACAAAATTAAATCATCTCGTTCCCGCAAAATTTGCTCTGAGCCCACAAACTCAATCAACTGAATTGTGGAAGCTTTGCAAAAGATTCCCACTGTGTACAACTGAGTTTTCCCATTCCAAGGAATCAACCAAGAGCTAAAATGGAAATCCGAGTATTCCTCTGTAAACTGAGGTTGAATTTCTGTAGGACGATAACCTCGCCGCTGAAAATTATCGGAGAGAACTTTGGACCAAAATTCCCAGTCTTTCTGAGGGATCTTATGGATGACTCGTAAAGAAAATCGCATACCCTCTGGAGAAAGGGCCAGAAGATCGCCCCGGGAGCGGAGCAGTGCAAAGCCCTGAGGAGGTTCATAGCCAATTCGATTCCAAGCCCAAAAAGAAGGAGGATCCAAAGGTCGTTCCAGCAGATCATACACCCCAGTTTCATTAATCCATTCAAAGCTTGAAGAACGGTAAAAACCCAGTCCTGGAGCAGGAGACTCAAAACGAACATCGGCTAAAGCCATTTCCTGATCATGATTGAGTCGGCGGAGTTGACCTTTCAGGGAATCAATTCCATCTAAGAGCCGTCGAATTTCCCGCTCAATCTCAAGGGTTCCTTCATAATCAGCATCCTCCATAAACCTCGTCATTCGCTCCAGCAATTCCAGGCGTAGTTGGAGGGTTTCTTGTACGGTATCAAAGGACTCTCTCAAATCCCGCTGGTTCAGGCCATAGTCTAGCAAAACATCATCAAGCCCTTTGAGAAAAGTCTGCAGTTGTGAAACCTTTTCTGCAGGAATTCGAAGGCGTACAGACTCATCAGAACTCCAAACAAAGTATCCTCCCACTTCCGATGTCCATTCCACAATAGATTGAGCGCTACGGGAAACATCAAGAGAACGAAGGGTGGCATGCACTTCCACATGTCTTTGTGAAGATTCGGCAAAAACAGGAAGGCTCAGAAGGAGGAAGAAAAGTAACATCATGGATTTTTTCATTGAAATTTTCCTTCAGATAGGGCTGTGAGGAGTGCATCAAGATCATCCTCACCAGAGGGAGTGAATACCTCGAGAACATGGAGTTTATCCCGATCCACATGGATGGCAACAAGATTCCGGTATGGTGTTGCATCACCACTGGTAAGAAAAACACCTCGGAAAACAGTATCACCTATAGAAACGTCAATGGCCTCCACTTGGGGATAGAAATCTCCAAGGTTATACAGCAAAGCTCTCTGCCAGAATTCATCATCCCCCTGAGGCCGATTCTCCAAAGTGGACATCATCACACGACGCCCCTCACTATCCTCTGCCCAAAAAACATCCTGGGAAGGAAGTACCGCATATTCTGGACCAAGATTTCCATTAAAGCTCCCTCGAAGCCGGTTTCCAGCAGGCATCAAAGGATCAAACTCGGCAATCCAGGGAAAGGGAATGGTTGAGGTCCCTTCAGGACTTTGGAGTAAAGATTGAAGATGGACCGTGATTTGTGAGTAGGTAATTCGAGATTCCAGATGGGAAATCTGTCGTTCCATACCCTGGATTTCCTCCCGTAATCGTCCAATTTCTTTTAAAATGCGCGCCCTTTCTTGGGCATCCGTACTGCGGTCTAACAAGTCTTCCAAACGGGCAAGAGCGGCTTGCGTTGTGGAGAGACGGAGCTCTAAATCCGAATAGGAATCTGTCACATCCCAGGTTTGCACATGGTGAGATCGAAGTTCTCCAAGAACCTGGAGGGCTGCAAAGAACTCTGCAAATTGCTCTGCGGGGATGCGGAGTGTTAAAAAATCACTATAGCTGTTTTCAACATAACCATCCGCACCATCAACCATGGTTTCAATGAGAATGCGAGTGGCTTCTACATCCTGCACTCCAAGGGTTAAATTCCCATTGTAAATATGAAGACGCTGGCTACCAGACGTTTCAGGGATGAAGGAAGCACTCTTGGACACCGAAACGTTATCAGATGCAAAGAGAGCATTCGCACGGGACGGTTCTTCCGCAAAATAAGCCTCATCTCCCAATTCATTGCTTTCCAAGTAATCTTGGCTCATTTCCCCTCTGGTGCTGCAGGCGGAAAAAAAGAGTACGGTCATCAGGGCCAGGACAAGAGCCCCTTGTTTTTGTAGGAACGTGAGATTCATTCCCTCATGATATCTTCCAAAGTCCTTGGATAAAATAAGACCCGCGGCAAAAACCGCGGGTCTTTCAAAAACGTAATGGCCAAATCAGACAATAGTTGCAATATTGTCAAAAATAGGAATCTCTACTCCCATTCGATGGTGGCGGGAGGTTTAGATGAAATATCATACACCACTCGCCCAATTTGCTTCACCGAGTTGGTGATTTTAGCGGAGATTTCCAACAAATCCTTGGTAGGAAAGTCATACACATCCGCCGTCATGCCATCACTGCTGGTGACCGCACGAAGCCCAAGAACAAACCCATAATCTCGGGCATCGCCGGTCACACCCACAGAACGAACAGGAAGGAGAACACTGAAGGCCTGCCAAATCTGATCATACAAACCACGCTGACGCAGCTCAGAAATGTAGATGGCATCTGCCTCACGCAGAATCTCTAATTTCTCTTCTGTAATATCAGAAAGAATCCGAATAGCCAGCCCCGGTCCAGGGAAGGGATGTCGATGCACAATGGCAGGATCCACTCCCAACATCAACCCAAGACGACGAACCTCATCTTTATAGAGTTGATCCAACGGTTCAATCAGCTCTCCAGCGTCCCGTTTTGCACGAACCAAGGGTGTTCCCACATTGTGGTGACTCTTGATGACTTGGGCATTCTTGCCCACGCCCATCCCCGATTCAATCAAATCGGTGTAAAGGGTTCCCTGGGCCAAAAGGTAACCTGGAGGAAGATGCTTGGCCACCTCTTCTTCCTGAACACGAATAAAGGCATCCCCAATGAGTTTTCGCTTCTTTTCTGGATCTTCCACACCAGAAAGGGGCTGAAGGAATCGATCTTTGGCATCAATGAGCAAAAGATTCTTTGCACCAAGAGCCTTGAGGTTTTTGGCCACCTCATCACTCTCGCCCTTGCGCATCATCCCGGTGTCCACGTACATCAACCACACCCGTTCTGCTGGCAGAGCTTTGAGCAGGAGAGCCGCGGCAACGGTGGAATCCACACCACCAGAAATCAGAAGAAGCACATCCTTCTCAGCAGCCTGCTGTTGAAGTTCAGAGCGTTGCCGCTCAATGTACTGTTCCAAGGTCCACTGACGTTGACATCCGCAGATGCCCACGGCAAAATTTTCCAAAATCTTGGTGCCATGTTCACAGTGGCTGGCCTCAGGATGAAACTGCACTCCACGAATCATTTTGTCCCGATGAGCAATGGCGGCAGGAACACCGTTTTCACTCACGGCAATCACATCATGGTTACGGCCTGGAGCATCCACACTGTCTCCATGACTCATCCACGAATCAAAGGGAGCCTCAATCCCCTCAAAGAGGGGATCGTTTTGAACCACCTGAACCTGTGAACGACCATATTCCCGATGAGGAAGAGGTTTCACCACTCCCCCATCAAAGCGGGTGATTTGGTGAAAACCATAGCAAATCCCAAGCAATGGAAGCCCACAATCAAAGAGAGCAGGATCCGGCTGAGGAGTTCCCTCCTCCCAAGACGAATGGGGACTGCCAGAAAGAATGATTCCCTTCACATCAGGTGTGAGAATATCGGCGATTTCCGAAGTTCCTGGAGCAATTTCAGAATACACCCCAAAGTCGCGGATGCGCCGCCCAATCAATTGGGTGGTTTGACCGCCAAAATCAAGGATTAGGATGCGGTCCACGGCATCTCCTTCATAAAGGTTTCACTACGGAGCGGACCAACAGAATACCCATGGACCGGAACACCGGTGAACTCTTCAATGAATTTCACCACATCCTTGGCTCCCTCAGGGATTTCTTCCCAACTTCGGGCATCGGCCACTTTACCTTCCCAGCCAGGGAAGGTTTTGATGATGGGTTTGATGCGCTCTAAATCCGCTGCACAGGAGGGGAAGAAATCAATTTCTTCTCCATCCAATTCATAGGCGGTGCAGATGCCAATATTTTCAAATCCGTCATAGAGGTTCAGGTGTGAAAGGATGAATCCATCCAAGCTGTTGATCCACCCAGAATACCGAAGCGCCACCAAATCCAGATAACCAATGCGTCGAGGTCGACCTGTGGTCACGCCATATTCATGTCCCAATTCCCGCAACTCATGAGCAAGCTCTTCATCAGAGCCAGCCATTTCTGTGGGGAAGGGTCCATTCCCCACTCGTGTTTGATAGGCCTTGAACACCCCAAGACACTTATCAATCTTCCGGGGACCAAGAGCCGCACCCAAGGCCGCTCCAGGTGTTGTGGAGATTCCAGAGGACACATAGGGGTAAGTTCCATGATCCAAATCAAGGAGAGCACCCTGTGCACCTTCCAAAAGCACCTTTTTGTCCTTGAGCCCCATCATGTAGGAAGCCAAGTTCACCTTCATTTCACCCAGTTTCTCTTTGAAGGGCTCTAGCCATTCCTGATCAGAGGGACTCAGAGAGTTCCATACCACCGGATCCCAGAGATCGGCGACACGCACACCATCCCGAGAGGCTTTGCGACCATAGGCCACACCAATACCACGACCCGTGGTACCAATGGGACGTGCACGCCGCTCATCAATGGCTCTATCCTCACTTTTGTAACCTGGAAGAACCAGGTGAGCACGATCAGAAACCACCACGCGGCCTCGCCAATCAATGCCTTGAGCGGCAATTCCTGCGAGTTCCTCAAACATGGAGGCCGGATCAATCACCATGCCATTTCCAAGCACAACCGTTTTCCCGGGAGAAATGATACCGGCTGGAATCAGATGAAGGGCGAAGGTTCGCTCACCCACCTTAATGGTGTGACCCGCATTTGCGCCGCCAGAGAACCGGACCACCACATCGGCATCATCTGCCAAGTAGTCCACCATCTTACCTTTGCCTTCGTCGCCCCATTGGGCGCCTACTACCACTAGATTCATCTATGCCACCTATGACCTGGTGTAATTGGGGGCTTCCTGGGTGATGTTCACATCGTGGGCATGGCTTTCCCGGAGACCCGCCGCCGATATCTTGATGAAACGACGGTATTGTCGCAAGTCTTCTAGGGTGGCACATCCGGTGTAGCCCATGCCTTTTCTAAGACCAGTCACCAATTGATGCAGATAAGGAGCCAATTCGCCCTTGTAAGCCACACGGCCTTCGATGCCCTCTGGTACAGGTTCATCCCCATCTGCCATCCGATACCGATCTCCACCACCACTTTGGATGGCACCAATGGAGCCCATTCCACGGTACGATTTAAAAATTCGTCCTTCGTAGATGATTTCTCTTCCGGGTGACTCTTTCAAACCAGCAAAAAGATTTCCCACCATCACCACAGAAGCTCCCACTCCAATGGCCTTGGCAATATCCCCAGAGAATTTGATGCCTCCATCCGCAATGACGGGAATGTTGTGAGGATCACAGGCCTCAACAGCTTCTGCCACCGCTGTGAATTGAGGAACACCAATTCCGGCCACAATTCGGGTGGTACAGATCGATCCTGGCCCCACCCCAACCTTTACGGCATCAGAACCGGCCTCCACAAGGCGTCGAGCGCCATCCCTATCCGCCACATTTCCGCCAATGAGGGCAATATTGGGATAGGCTTTCTTGATGGCCTCAACAGATTTGAGAACATCCAAAGAAGCCCCATGGGCTGTGTCCAAAACAAGGAAGTCCACACCAGCAGCTTCAAGAATAGGAATTCGGGTATTCCAATCTCGAGGACTCACAGCGGCACCACAGAGCAAACTTCCAGAGGCATCCATGGCTGCATGAGGATAGGCCCGATGTTTTTCCATATCTCTCACAGTGATAAGACCTGTGAGAGCTCCCTCCTCATCCACCACCGGCAATTTCTCAATGCGATGCTTATCAAACTTTTCACGGGCGGTTTCTTCTGTGGGTTTGCCCCGTTCCACAACAAGGTTGCGAGTCATCACATCTTCCACCTTGTCATCCGGTTTCACATTGAACTTCAAATCCCGTTCTGTGATGATTCCCACCAGTCGGCGGTCTTCCAAAACAGGTAAACCCGTCACACCTGTGGCGTCCATGATGGAACGTACCTCTCCCAAGGTGATGCCGGTACTCACAGTCACAGGATTATCAATCACCCAGTTGAGAAAGCGTTTCACCCGCTTCACTTGGCGCCCCTGCTCTTCCACCGTGAGATTCCGGTGAATCACCCCGGCCCCACCATTGAGGGCCAAGGCAATGGCCATGGAGTCCTCTGTGACGGTGTCCATAGCCGCAGAAACCACAGGAACATTCAGGTGAATATCCTTGGCAAGGCGTGTTCCCACATTGGCATCCCCAGGAAGAACCTCTGAATAGGCTGGGGCCAATAAAACATCGTCGTAACTCAATGCTTCCCGCAATTCCATGCTATTTCTCCAATTTCTCTCTGATTTTTTGGGACAACTGACGGTATTTTTGAGCTAAAAATTGAGCCCGTTCAGCGGCCCTACCATTGTAGGAGGCAGGGTTGCCATAGAAGGCCTCGGCATCGGTATTCAGTACGGAAGCCATACGCTCACCAATGGCCGCCCAAGCCTGGGGATTATCCCGCTTCAGCACCTCTTTAAGACTGAGGCCTTCCGCATCAGCCGATAGGGTGGCACTGCGCACCACTTCATGGGCATCCGCCACTCCGCTGAGAGCCAAGAGAATGTAGGTGGGTTCGGCCAGAACACCATCACCCAATCCAGAAAGATTGGCCGCCATCTGCTCTTTGCGCACCTGCAAACCTCGAACAACCGATGTGGTTCGGGCCACAGCGGCACAGAAACCGGCGATGTAATCCGTGACAAAGCGTCCAGAGGCCGAATTGGATAAATCGCGCTGATGTTCTGAAATTTGATCCATATAGAAGGTCATCACCCGGGGGGCGAAGGCCTTCCATAGGCTTTTTACATGCTCACTGTTCCAGGGATTGCGCTTCTGAGGCATGGTGGAAGACCCCACCTGCCCCTTACCAAAGGACTCCACCACTTCCGCAATTTCAGAGCGTTGCAGGTGACGAAGGTCGTCGGCAAGGTTGGCCAAAATGCCAAAGGAAACGTTCACTTCCAAAAGGAGCCGGAGAAGATGCTCCGGCTCCACAATCTGATTGGCATAATCGGCACGTTTAAGACCCAGCTCTGAAAGATAGGTCTCTTCAAGGGCTTCTGGGTTGGCGGATACCAGGCTGGTGGCATTGTAGGCCCCCACAGCTCCAGCCAATTTTCCCCGAAGATCATTGGAGAGCAGCTCCAATTTCTCTATGGACTGTCCCAAACGAGACACATATTCCGAGATGGCAAACCCAAAGGTGATGGGAACAGCCAACTGACCATGAGTTCGTCCAACCTGGGGTGTGTTGGCTTCCTCTTGGGCAAGACCTGTGAGTTCATCCAGCAAGTCCAAGAGACGGGGAAGCACCGTCCTTCGTAGCGCATCCCGGATTCGCATGGCCATGGCCGTGTCCAGAATGTCCACGGAAGTGGCACCCAAATGAACAAAAGGAGCCAATTCGGGGGGGAGATGCCGCTGTATCACATTGACCAGGGCCCGAATGTTATGACGGGTGATCTCTTCCTCTGCCGCAACGTCATCAGGCTGCACAGCCTCTTCCAAACCATCAATGATGGAAAGAAGGGCTGCATCCCCATTCAGATGACCATGAACATGGGCCCGCAAA
>JAKSCK010000239.1 GCA_022360655.1 Spirochaetales bacterium
ACTTCCACATTGTCATCGACGGGGATTGTTGCCGGGTGCTCACCAGGGCGGGATGCATGGCGAGCCATAAACTGCACTAACGCCTCCTTCAATGCCAATGCTCGTTTCACGAGGTAGTATGTCGAGTTCCAACGTGTTGGCACAGGTCTGATCAATCGCAAGACTCTCTTCAAGCGGGGCTCCCCCTCTCCTCCAACTTCCAAATCCTCGTCTCCGTCAAAATCGGCTTCTCCCTCGTCATCGCTGCGCTCCTCCTCCCGATCTAGTATTCTCATCTGCGTCTTCTTGAACTTGTTCCATAGACTCCAGCTCTTGGAGAATCTGGCCGCCAATGCTGTCAACGGTTCCAAACACTCGTGTACCAGCTCCTCCTTCAACGCTACTTGAACAGCTATGTTCAAGCAATGACAAGCACACCGATTCCAATCCCAAAGGCGCTCTCTTTCCGCTCCTGCTGACATGTTGCTCCCACAATCGCTGGTCAACACAGGTTTATCCAACTCGGGTTCCTCTCTGAAATAGAACTCCATCTTCCTCCTCATCGCCTGCACGCTTTGGGGAGGTCTGCCATCACGACTCCTGGGATACACCCCTAAGTCTAGACGCAAATCCATTAGCTTGTCTGAAATGTTGGCAACAATATGCTAGTGTGGGAAATATATCGTCCCCATGATGCGCGTTTTTAGACGCCAATCTTGCGTTATCCAATGCATACTCATCGTCATAAAGCTTTCAGCTGTCGGGCTCGTCCAAAAGTCAGTCGTGAAAGCTATGTCCGTTTTAGCTCCTACTCCCTCCATCTCCATCTTGATGTCTTTCCTCAATTCTTCACTTTGACCTTCCACTGACCTCGTCACGCTTTGTTTTGATATGCTTGGCCATCGGGGCTCCCACTTCCTCATAAACTTCAAAAAACCTGGCTGGCTGCCAATATGCAAAGGCAGATTCTCCACAGCGCACAATCATGTGAGGTTCGCCACACAACGTTTCCTTTTAGCAGTCCCACACCCGTATTCCAACACGCACTCGTCCAACGTGCTCTGCCCTTGATGCCAGGTCTCCACCTCACGCTCCCTCGCCTTCTTGTCTTCCAAATTGTCCCAATGAGCTTTAGGATCAGCGAC
>JAKSCK010000148.1 GCA_022360655.1 Spirochaetales bacterium
GAAGCTATCGCCATAGCCATCACCGAGACGGAAGCTCTGGTGGCGGGTTCCAACTGCGCGCCTGGAAGCGCAGCGAACGCCGTGGATGCAGCCGAAGGGGTGGCCAAGTCCATTGCCGAGGCTTTCGCTTTTGCCGTGGCACAAGCCTCCAACCAGAATGCGGATGCGATTGCTCAGGCCGACGCGACCGCCATCGAGGTCAGTGCTGTCGGTCAGCGCTTTCTTGTGACGTGACTAGTGATAATGCACAGCCGCATTTCGCTGTAGATCTCGCCATTGACCAATGTGGTGTTTCGCAGACGTGTTCCTTGAACGGGTTTCTTGAACGACGCTAGTACTTCGTTTTGCAAGACAATACTTCGTTTTGCCCTTGAACGGGTCAAGTTACTACCTTATGTAGACGTTAAAGTCCATTCACGTTCTTGGGATTTTGGCACATCTCCAATGTTTCGTGCTTCATGCTCCGGTCTCCTCTGCCCCTTGTTGCACTTTCATATTTGGCGTTTACGGCTGTGCATGTCGTGCGTCTCATCATGCCAAACCTTCCCATTCCCCCTGTTTGTGTAAATGCCGTTGAGTCCGGTACACCGATGAAAATTCGTCAACACGCCCCTGAGCGAAGGCGGAACGCCAACGGTGGGAACTCGGCAGACTTCTGTACGATGCGATGTTTTGAAAGCACAGAACAGCCAGTTGACCCGCTTTCTTATTCTGAGCAGGAAGTCATCAAGGTGGCCATCGCAAACGCAGAAGCGAACGTTGAGGGCGAGGGAGTGGATGCTCAGGCGGTGGTTGCTGTTGAAGTTGCAGAGGCTCTGGCTATTGCACTCGCCCAAGCGATGGCCGAGGTTTTCTGCGAAAATTGAACATGATCAATGGATGACAGGAAAAAGGGGTAAGCAGTTTGCCTCGGGACAGCATCTCTGGGAGCCACAGGAAGTTTGGCTGGTTTTGTAGTACATTATACTTCTTCAACGTTTGAGGGGTGCGGTTGTGCGGAGAAATATACCATTTTCCCAAGGATCTCGGGGTATCCCTGACTCTCCACCAGGCGTTATTACCTGCTTTTCATGAATATTCTGAATGAAGAAACGCATAATAAAAATATATAATGTCGCTGACAGTTCGTTGCTTTTATTCTGGTGTAGTGGATGATGGTGCACATCGGTGGAAGTTATCAGACTGTAGTACCTTTGAAATGGGAATTGCTGTGGACTGCCGTGATGTACATGGCCTCGATTCAGGTCCGCTTCGCATTGTGGCAGTGGATACACTACAGAGAAAAGGCAACAATGAAGATTTTTGCAGGGGTTTGATCTTTACACTGGGATTAAATTATTGAAACAACTATATTGATGACTGCATATACATCTCGTAGGTAGCTGAAATGGGGGTTTTCACAGGCCACAATTTGTGGCATCGATGCAATATCATCGGTTTGGACGCATGGCATCTCGATTCGAATGATGTGCAGTTTGCATCATGAACGTGCCCTTTTAAATTCTAGGTTCCATGATACGGCCTCGCTGAACGACATTCTAAGGGACTGGGATTGTGATGCTTGCTTTGGCTGTTAGTGTGTTCTCTCATTGCAGCACAATATAGCACTTCAACAATAATGCTCCTATTCCATCAAAAACGCGTTTCCAATGTTTTATGCAGTGGGGTTCAGGAATTGGCGTAATATGCCCTACTGGTTCTGATGAGTAACTCCTTTCGAAACATATGCATTTTGAACAACTCTTAGTGATGGTTTTAAATTAA
>JAKSCK010000102.1 GCA_022360655.1 Spirochaetales bacterium
AGTCCGAGTGCATTGAGCTCTGGGGGTTTCAGTTCATCATCTGAAACATTTCTATCATAGTAGTAGGAGATTTCTGTCAACAATTCGTTCTTACAGCCAAGAACAAAAAGCACTGCGATTGCCGTGATTAAAGCCAACTTATAATGCCCAATATTCCACCACTTCATGTTCATGACAATTTTACTAGCAATTCTCATGCCATGAGATAATTCAGAAAAACTACTACTTAGAAGGGAAAAAAGATCTCTTAAATTGACCATGTAAATTTCATTTGACAAGCCCCCCGAAGGGGGCAATATGAAGATTTATTCCAAAACTGGAGAACACAATTTCTTCTGAATCTTCTTCACGAATCAGAAATCACAACGGTAAGATAATATGTGGCCAAGCGAGCTTCTGAACCCTTCTGAATCACAAGACTCACCAGAGCACGAACAGTATCACCAGCCACATATCCTCCACCAGGACTTGTATCAACCGTACCATCCGATGAAATCCGAGGATGAACATTGGTGGAAAGTGAAAGAGAGGTTCCATACGGACCAGAACTTGAAAAGTTCAAGTCTTGAGTCACCGATGAGATGCTGTCGCCATCGGCAAATCCATAGTAATCCAGCGCATTGGTTGAAACAAATTGCACTGCTTGCGCATCATTTGGATCAAGGCTTATGACCGTAATGCTAAATGTCTTATCCTGAGACTGAGTCCCCTTACTGATAGTAGCGATCAAATTTCCACTTTGGTTTCCAGCAGAGAAGCTCGGTTGAGTCACCTGCCCTGAATCTGTCACAGCAGAGAGGGCACTTGCATCCCAACTCACTGTGGTTCCATGAAGCCCCGAAACGGGCAATGAGAGATTTCCGGTCACACTGGTGGCCGAATCCCCGGCGACATAGGTGATGGCCAAGGCGGTAGAAGCCAAGCTCACCGATTCTGAATCACTGATAGGAAGTTTAATCACAGTGATAGCAAAGTTCAGGGTATTCGATTCTGATCCCTTACGTACCGTTGCAATCAGAGTTCCGCTTTCATCACCTGAAGTGAATGAGGGGCGGGAAACCGTTCCATCACTGCTCAC
>JAKSCK010000087.1 GCA_022360655.1 Spirochaetales bacterium
GTGAGCAGTGATGGAACGGTTTCCCGCCCCTCATTCACTTCAGGTGATGAAAGCGGAACTCTGATTGCAACGGTACGTAAGGGATCAGAATCGAATACCCTGAACTTTGCTATCACTGTGATTAAACTTCCTATCAGTGATACGGAGTCTGTGAATAGTGTTGCCGATGATATAGTGAATTACATCACATTTGCTGATGGTGATAGTGATTCTTCCGTTTCTGATGACATAACGCTTTCTACCTCTGGTGCTCATGGTACTTCTATTACCTGGAATACAGATGGACACCCCAATATTGATTCTTCAGGGAATGTGAATACCCATTCAGCCATGTGGTGGCTTCCTGTGGGTCATGGTGTAACAGGAGACATTGTGGCTACCATCACAAGAAATGGAGTTTCGGTGCAAGAAACCTATAGTGTGACGGTGATTAGTGAGTCTGTGGCTTCTGCGCCCACCCCAGGTACAATTCGTTTCCCTGGTCGAAATGTTGAATTTCCTCGCCCCTTTGGCGGGGATGCTTTAGAGCATTTTGAGATTCAATATCGTCAAGAAATAGGGAATTCTCTTCGAGGATGGCTTTCTGCGCCAACACCATCATCTTTCGAAGCAACGGACTCAACCGTCAGTTTTTCTTGGAGTACAACCAGTATACCTCCAGGAAACTATCAGTTCCGTTTCCGCTTGAGTCGGAATGGAGTAACTGGTCCTTGGGGAACTTCTCTTGTCTCAGGATATTAGTTTAGAGTGCCTCTCTCCATATGATTCTTAAGGGGGAGAGGCTCTTTACAGCCGGATAAAAGTCATAAACTTATATGGAAATGAATCCATGGTCATTATTAAGGTTGTTGTTACCCGATTGTAGGAAGGAGCAACCTGATGGTCCGTATTCGTGGCAGACATCTTCTCATTCTGCTGTTTTTTGCACTTGTATTCTCTGGGTGTAAGAATGAGCTCATCTCAGAAATTGCCCA
This sequence comes from Spirochaetales bacterium, assembly GCA_022360655.1. Lineage (GTDB taxonomy): Bacteria > Spirochaetota > Spirochaetia > DSM-2461 > DSM-2461 > UBA2779. The sequence continues at coordinate 975 of JAKSCK010000087.1, forward strand.
CTACTACAGTCCTGGTGTTCAAGCCCATGATATTCGTCCTCCACAAATCAACGCATCCAACATTGCCACAGGAGATTTGACTCTAGCTCTGTCCGTAGGTGATGGTTCCACAGTGAGCTGGGAGACTTCCTCCCATAGTGGAATTGCTGTGAACGGACAACTGATTCAACCGTCCTTTACTCAATCGGATATTACGGCAAATATTACTGCCACGGTGAGTAGTAAGAGTGGCAGGAAGTCCCGTTTCACATTCGAAGTGATTGTTCCTGCCATGGCGGCTACAGATACAGAGGCTGTTACCGCTGCCGCGGCTGTTCTTACTCCGGGATACCAGGGAGGGGATACGGCTTCTCATGTGACAAACAACCTTGCCTTTGTCACATCAGGTTTGCATGCCACTCAAATTTCCTGGAATGCCAGTGCACTGAGTTCCATCACGAATTCTGGCACAGTGACTCGGCCAAGTTATTTGGCAGGAGATGAATTAGGAACCCTTCAAGCCACAGTTTCAAAAGGTATTGCAACAACGGTTGTGAGCTTTTCTCTCACGGTGATTCGATTACCCATTGGAGATGCTCTGGCTGTTACTGAGGCTGCCGCCGCTCTAGCCATTCAGTATCAATCTGGAGATTCCGCATCCAGTGTTACTGGTAACTTGGGCTTTCCAAGCACTGGATTGCATTCTACCAATGTATCCTGGGATGCGAGTGCATTGTCCTCAGTCTTAAACTCAGGTGTGGTGAACCAGCCGTTTTTTGCAGATGGCAATGAAACAGGCATCATCGCGGCAACTGTTCAGAGGGGTACAGAATCCGATACAGTCAACTTTCCCATCACAGTGATAACCCTACCCATCAGTGATTCTGAATCGGTGAGTATGGCCTCAGCTGCTCTCGCCATTATCTATGCTACAGGAGACTTGGCGACTAGTGTGACTGAGAATCTTGGATTAGCTACAATAGGACTCCATGGGACCACTGTGAGCTGGAATACCAGTGCCCTTGCTTCTGTGAGCAGCAATGGTACTGTTTCTCGCCCCCCGTTCATGTCTGGAGATGAAAGTGGAACTTTGGTGGCAACAGTCCGTAAGGGCTCCGAGTCCAGTTCTGTAAACTTTCCAATCACTGTGGTTCGACTCCCTATGAGTGATACTGAATCCGTGAACAGTGTTGCTGATGATATTGTGAACTACATCATCTTTGCTGATGGCGATAGTGATTCCTCTGTTACGGATGATGTAACACTTTCCACATCTGGTGCCCATGACACGTCTATTATGTGGAATACTGATGGTCACCCTAATATTGATTCTTTGGGGAATGTGAATACCCATTCAGCTATGTGGTGGCTTCCTGTAGGCCATGGTGTGACGGGGGACATTGTTGCCACCATCACAAAAAACAGTGTGTCCGTCCAAGAAACTTACAGTGTTGTTGTGATCAGTGAGTCTGTAGATTCTCCACCTACTCCTGCTTCCTATACCTTTCCTGGGCGTAGTATTCAATTTCCTCGCCCCTTTGGTGGTGAGGCTTTAGAGCACTTTGATATTCAGTACAGACAACAGACTAGCGATGGATTTGGACACACTTCATTGGGTGCTTGGCTGGATGCACCTGCAGCATCATTCTCTGCTTCATCCACCCATATTCAATTTTCATGGAGCACTGCTAGCATCCCCATTGGAAATTATCAGTTCCGGTTCCGTTTGAATCGAAATGGTGTGATTGGATCTTGGGCAAGCACTCCCATTACTGGATATTAATTCACTGGAGCTCCTCTTAAAAAAGGGGAAGCTTTGAATCCTGATTAAAAATATCAGCAAAAGATATGGAAATGAATGCATGGTCATTATTAGGGTTGTTGTTACCCCCTTGAGGGAAGGAGCAATCTGATGGTCCGCATTCGTGGCAGACATCTTCTCATTCTGCTGTTTTTTGCACTTGTATTCTCTGGGTGTAAGAATGAGCTCATCTCAGAAATTGCCCACTACTACAGTCCTGGTGTTCAAGCCCAAGATATTCGTCCTCCACAAATCAACGCATCCAACATTGCCACAGGGGATTTGACTCTAGTTCTGGCCGCAGGAGATGGTGCCACGGTGAGCTGGGAAACATCCTCTCATAGTGGACTCGCTGTGAATGGACAATTGATTCAACCAGCCTTTTCTCAACCGGATATCACGGCGGATATCACGGCGACGGTAACATACAAAAGCGGGAGAAGGGCCCGTTTCACATTTGAAGTGATTGTTCCTGCTTTGGCAGCCACGGATGCAGAAGCCGTGGCTGCAGCAGCGGCAGCACTCACTCCGGGGTATCAGGGAGGAGATACGGCTTCTGATGTGACAAACAACCTTGTTTTTGTCACATCAGGTTTGCATGCCACTCAAATTTCCTGGAATGCCAGTGCACTGAGTTCCATCACTGATTCTGGCACAGTGACTCGGCCAAGCTATTCGGCAGGAGATGAATCAGGAACCCTTCAAGCCACAGTTTCAAAAGGTATTGCAACAACGGTTGTGAGCTTTTCTCTCACGGTGATTCGATTACCCATTGGAGATGCTCTGGCTGTTACTGAGGCTGCCGCTGCTCTAGCTATTCAGTATCAATCTGGAGATTCGGCATCAAGTGTTACAGATAACTTGGGCTTTCCCAGTACTGGATTGCATTCTACCAATGTATCCTGGAATGCAAGTGCTCTTTCCTCTGTTTTGAACTCGGGTGTGGTGAACCAGCCACTCTTTGCTGATGGGAATGAATCGGGAACCATTCTGGCCACAGTCAGCCGGGGAGCAGAAAGCTCAGTGGTCAACTTTCCCATAACAGTAATGAGTTTACCAGCTTCTGATTCAGAATCTGTCTCCATTGCTGCAGCGGCTTTAGCCATAGGATATCAATCTGGTGATAGTTCTACAAATGTCACCCAGAATCTCACCTTTGCAACATCAGGACTTCAAGGGACCACCGTTACTTGGAATGCGAGTGCCCTTGGTTCCATTTCAAATACCGGTGTTGTGAATCGACCTGCTTATCCTGCCTCAAATCAGACTGGAACCATTGTGGCTACAGTCAGCAAAGGTAGTTCTTCTTCCTCTGTGAATTTTCCAATAACAGTAATTGCCATTCCCCCAACAGATTTTCAGGCTGTGAGTTCTGTTGTGACAAATCTGATTGCCTATGTGGAATATGCTAGTGGCGATAATAATCAATCCGTGACACAAACTCTGACGCTAAAAACCTCTGGCGATCATGGAACCACCATTAGTTGGGATACATCATCCCATGCACGGGTGAATAGTGATGGAACGGTGAATACAGTTTCTAATCATTGGTACTATCCAGTTGGATCCACTGTTGAAGGAAGGCTGTATGGCGATGTCTCACGAGGATCCACAACCATACGTGGATTCACAACGGTGCATGTTGTGATAGGAATTGCACCGGCCATACCAACCCCAACTGGATTCTCCACATCCACAGATGCCACTCGACGTTACTTGCAATTCACAAAACCCACTGATGGTGATGATGAAGATGATTATCGAGTGGAGTATCGCGTGTATTCCGGTGGATGGGGAACTTGGTCACAAATTGCCCCTGGTGTAACGGATACCAGCACGGGAACAGTCAAAATGGGATGGACCACTTCAGAACTGGCAACAGGGCATTATCAGTTCCGTGTTCGGATGGATTATGAGAATAGTGGTTCGATTTATGGATCATGGGGGACCAGTGGTGAATACACCTCGTTCTAGAAAAAAACGGACTCATCATGCCCGTGTTAATAAATCAGATAGAACAAGGTTATCTCTTCTGATGAGCAAAGAACAGTGCCGTGGTTTCAGGGTTGGAGGATAGGAATGAATGAAAGACGAGATCCATTTTCAGCAGCGCAATTGGAAGGCCTGCCCCTGAAAAACCGATTCATCCGGGCTGGATGTTATGAGGGTCTTTCATTCGAAGGTGAGGTCACACAAGAATTGATTCATCATCATCAAAACCTGGCCAAGGGTGGGATTGGAATGACCACATTAGCCTATGCCTGTATTTCGCCAGACGGCCGAACTTTTGCTGATCAGATTGTGATGAATCAAAAAGCTCTTCCTGGGTTACGTCAGTTCACTGAAGCTATTCATGCAGAAGGTTGTGCTGCTTCCATTCAATTAACGCATGGTGGATATTTCTCTGATCCTCATTTGGCACAGGGACCAGCTCTAGCCCCATCAAAAGTTTATAACAGCTTTCGAATGCGTTTTGCTCGTTCGATGAATCAGAATGATATTCAACGTGTTATGACGGATTTTGTCCAATCGGCTTTGCTTGCAAAAGAAGCTGGTTTTGATGCTGTAGAGATTCATGCAGGTCATGGATATCTTCTGAGCCAATTCCTTTCTCCTTTTACTAATCGTCGAAAAGATCAGTGGGGAGGAGATTATAAGTCACGACGTCAATTCCCAGCACGGGTGATTGCCAAGGTTCGGGATGCTTTAGGCTCTGATATGCCTATTCTTGTGAAGATGAATGTGGATGATGGAATCCGAGGCGGGCTGACCTTGCTTGAAGCCGTTGGAGCAGGGCGACTCTTTCGAAAGGCAGGAGCCTCATTGTTGATTCCAAGTTGTGGTTTTACTTCAAAAACACCCTTCTACATGCTTCGGGGAGATGTCCCTCTCCAAGAGATGGCCCGTAACCGTCCAAGTCCTGGAGAACGGGTTGCGGCTCGTCTCTTTGGAGCCATGGCAGTGAAGGCGTATCCTTTTGAACCTCTTTTTCTCCAAGAACCTGCGGATGCCCTTCGTCGAGCCTCAGGGCTACCTGTTGCGTATATTGGAGGTGTTACCAGTGCAAAAGATGCGAAACGCTTGATTGAATTGGGCTTTGATTTTTTGCAGATTGGTCGGGCAACTATCCGCAATCCTCAACTCATCAATGATTGGGCAGCGGATGAACATGCTGTTTCAGATTGTGATCATTGCAATCGGTGTGTGGCTGTGATGGAGAACCGTGGATTGATCTGTGTGACATCTCAAGAGGAGAGGGGAGAGGCCTCTGGAATGCATCTCCCCAATGCTCACCTCATTCGTTCTCAGTCGCAATGAGAACGTGCTCTTGGATGGAGAACTTTTCAATGGCAGCATTCACATTAATGTCACGAATAGCAATGTAGAGTGTCATCTGGGATTGTAGTGCTTTTTCAATAAGTGGGGCATGACCTTTGCCATTGAGTTCCAGTTTACCCAATTCATCAATAAAGAAGGTTTGTGCACCCATTCTTTGTGCTTGCTCAAAGCGCTCCATAGCCCATTGGAATCCTGAATAGGAAAAACGATAAGGACCATGAAGGAAATCGTCTTCCCAGTTTTTGAGTAGGGGCAAGCTGGCAAGTCGGGCTAGGGTTTCTTTCTCCCCACTTTGAACATCTACCATGTTGTAGGTTGTTACCCTTCCGCAATCAACAACTTTTTCGGCATAAAAACCATGGGCTTCAGGGTTTTTTTCAAGAATCTCACGGATTTTCGTTGTTTTTCCGGCGTTTTTTTTTCCAGTAATGATGTGAAGCATGATTAGGCGATTATAACGAATCATTGCTTCTTTCGGGGAGGGGTTCTAACCGAGTCTTGTGCAGATATTTTCTTTGAAATATTAGACAATTGCTTAGTATTTGATTAAGCTCAAAAGAGAACACATGATAAAAGCTATGGCGGAGGATGTTGTGAAAAGAACGAGTTTATTTATTTTTGGTATGATAGTTGTTTCTCTCTTTCTTTTCTCCTGTGCCCGCGATGATGCCGCTTCTGGAGCAACCTATAATCCTGAGGAAAGTGATGATCGTCCCATTGCTGTAGAGGGGCAGCGTGTCCAGAAAAGTCTTTTGATTAATCAGGTTCGTGGCGGTGGAATGGCTGAAGGTATTCGTGAAGCCTGGGTTGTCTCTGAAACCGAAGGAATCATTGTTGATGTCGACTTTTCTTTGGGAGATCGGGTACGTGTTGGTCAATCGCTCCTTGCAGTAGATTCGGATCTTGCTCGTCGGAAAAGAGACCTTGCCAATCAGCAATACAAAACGGCGATGTTGGAATATCAAGCGGCAGAGAAATCCATGTCCAATGGCAGTATGGCAGAATTGCAGTTTAGTCAAACAGCAGACCGTTTACTTGCTGCTGAGAATTCTATGGCGCAAGCAGAAGAAGCCTTTCAAGATACACAACTTCGAGCTCCCTTTGACGGCGCCGTTGCCTCACGCGGTTCGGATTTGGGGATTGGAAATTATTTGTCCAGGGGTGTTCGTGTGGCTCGGATTGTTGATGACTCTTCATTTCAAACTGAGCTTTCTATTGGTGAAGGGCAAGTACTGGCTCTGAGAGAAGGGGCCTTGGCCCAGGTCACAGGATCTGATGGGCTTGTGCGTGAAGGAACACTCTCCGCTCTTTCTGCAGGTGGGGATGGGGGAACTGGCTCTTTCACAGCTGTTGTGGTGTGGTCTCCTCTTCCTGGTGACAGAATGCGGTCAGGAATGAGTGTGGATGTGGCCATTGAGGCCTTTGGTGATAATCTTCGTCCCATCATACCAGCGATTGCCCTTCGAACTCGAGAGGGACGTCCCTATGCTTATGTCGCAGAAGAAGGATTGGCTCGTCCACAAGAACTTGTTTTAGGGGCTCGCATTGGAGATCGTGTAGAAGTCCTTTCAGGATTGGAAGCAGGTGAGATTTTAATAACCAGTGGGCTCTCTTCCCTTGTTCCTGGATCCCGTGTTGCAGTCAGTTTGGTGGAGGAGAGATGATGCGTATTGGCCGACTCTCTGTTGACAATCCAGTACCGGTCAACATCATCATGCTGGCCCTCCTATTTCTTGGTGGCTTTAGTCTTCTTCGTATGCCCCAAGAGCAGTTTTCAGAAGTTCCATTTTATTTTGTGAACATCGTGGTTCCTTGGCCTGGAGTCTCCGCTCAAGAGGTGGAACGTCAGATTGTTATTCCCATTGAAGAGGAAATGCAGGGATTAGACGACCTTGATGAGATCAGCTCTCAAGCTTCTGAGGGTTTTGGTGTGGTGAGCATTCGCTTTGATGACGGCATTGATTCAGATCGCTTTGATAAATTGTTTAGCGATGTTCAGACCCGTTTTTCTGAGGTGGATCTTCCAGAGGAGAGCTTAGCCGCTTCCGTGGATAGTTTTTCTTCCAATGATTTTGCTCCAGTGATTGAAGTGGTTCTTTCTGGAAATGTGGGGTATCCCGAACTTGTGGCTGCCGCTGAACTTTTGGTGGATCCTATACGGAGGGTGCCTGAAGTTGCTGATGCTGAATCAGTGGGCGTTCGAGAACGACGCATAGTTCTTTCGGTGGATCGAGCGGCATTGGAAGCACGCAATACCTCATTTGATGCTCTTGTTGGTGCCGTGCAAGCCCGAAATGTGAATGTTCCGGGAGGAACTCTCAATGCAGGGAATCGAGATTATTTGGTTCGCACTGTAGGGGAACTGGATGAAACCGCGGCTTTTGGTGATATTGTCATTCGCCAGGAATCCCTCGGAGCTGTCCGGCTCCGAGATGTGGCCACTGTTTCTGATGAGTATGACCATGATGGACCCCGGTACAGGCTTGATGGACAAACGGCCGTGGCTCTTCGTGTGACGAAGGTTCCCAAAGGCAGTTCTGTTCGTGTCATTGAAGGAGTACGGGCGGCGATAGAACAGAAAAGAGATCGAATATCTCAAGACATTTCCATCACATATCTCAATGATTCCTCCATTCCCATTCGATCCAGTATTGATGTGCTTTTGAATAATGCCCTCTTTGGTCTTCTGTTTTTGGTGGTGATTCTGTTCATTTTCATTGGTTTTCGTAATGCCATCATCACAGCTTTTGGTATACCTGTGGCTTTTGCCATCACCTTCTTGGTGTTGGAAGGGCTGGGGCAAACGTTCAACACCAATACCTTGTTTGGAATGGTCTTGGTGCTTGGTTTAATCGTGGATCATGCCATTGTCATCACAGAGAATAATTTTCGCTTGCGGCAGGAAGGGCTGTCCGCTCGCGATGCTGCCATCACCGGAACCAATCAGGTGGCCATTCCTGTCATTGCGGCTACAGGAACAACCGTTGCAGCATTTCTGCCCTTGATGCTTCTCCCTGGAATCATTGGACGATTCTTACGAGTCATTCCCCTCACGGTAACCATCGCTCTCATTGCATCCACTTTTGAGGCCCTTTTCTTCCTTCCCTCTCATTATGTGGAGTGGCCAGGTTCCACCCGTGAGCGAGGAGAAGGCCGATGGTTTATGGCCTTTCGACAAGGATATCGGCGAATGATGGAAGGCATCTATCGTCATAGACGGCTCACCGTTGTGGTCACTCTCCTCATCATGGTGGGGGGATTTTCACTTGTTCCTCTATTGGATCAAGATTTATTCAATAATGAGAATTCCTCTTTGTTCTACATGGACATCACCATGCCTCCAGGAACAACTCTTGAGCGAACAGATGAGGTTCTTTCTCAGTATGAAGAACGAATCCTTCCACTGATTGGGAATGGAGAAGTGGCCAATGTGGCTGTTTCTGTAGGATTTCTTGCTGGTGATTCCTCCAATTCAGAGGCTGGAGCCGTGGGACAAATCACCGTGGACATCACAGATGAAGCCGATGGAAGAGTTCGGAGTATTCCAGCCATTATGGAGGACATCCGTTGGAGTGTTTCGGATATTCCCGGTCCTGATAATGTGATTTTCCGCTTGGCCACGAATGGTCCACCTTCGGATGATCCTGTGGTGTATCGAATCTTTGGCGATAGCTATGATGAACTTTTGGAAGTGAGTGACCGGGTACGGGAGGAACTGGCAAAGGAAGAGTATCTTCTCAATATTCAGGATAATTATGAAAGTGGAACACCTGAACTCACCATCCGTGTGAATGAGGAACGAGCCGCTTCATTTGGTTTGTCAGCTTCATCCATTGGACGGTATCTGAGAGCATCCGTAGAAGGAGTGGAAGCCACAACCTTCTTTAAAGACAATGAAACCTTGGATGTCTTGGTGCGATTTTCGGACTATGACCGAATCAATCCTTTGCTGATTCAACAACTTCGGATTCCTGCTCCTTCAGGGATTTCGGTTCCATTCTCTGCGGTGGCCACAGCCATGAGCGGAGATTCTGTTGCTGCAATCAAGAGACTGGATGGGCGAAGAGAATTAACCGTCACAGCAGAGGCTTACAACAAAGAGGATATTCCCAATCTCAATAAACGCATGAAAACCATGTTTGAAGAGGAATACCTTTCTCGATTCCCTGGAGTGGAATTCACGGTAGGAGGAGAATTTGCTGAATTCAACACCTTGCTGATTCAAATCCTTCAAATTTTCTTGGTGGGTGTGTTTCTCATCTATCTCATTCTTGGTACCCAATTCAAAAGTTATGTGCAGCCCTTTGTCATTATGTTCTCGGTGCCTCTGGCTTTTGCCGGAGTGATTTTGTATTTGGCTCTCTCGGGAACCCCTTTCAGTACCACGGTGCTTTATGCTGGTGTGGCATTGGCCGGCATAGCTGTGAATGATGCCATTGTTCTCATCAGCTTTATCAATGAGCAACGAGCCAGTGGTCAGCGCATTTCTGAAGCAGTTCTTTCTGCAGCAGAAACCCGATTGCGCCCCATCATACTCACCACTCTCACCACCATTGCGGGATTGGCTCCCACGGCCCTTGGCATTGGTGGTAAGTCTGTGGTGTGGGGACCTATGGCCAGTTCCATCATCTTTGGTTTGTTCTTCTCCACCTTGGCCACATTGGTGTTTATTCCGGCTTTCTACGGTGGATTGTTTGATCGCCGTAAACGAGGAGTGCAACATGAAAACAAGGAAATTTCGATGGCTGATTGAGCTCATGCTTTTTGTGTTCTTCACGGCATCACTTTCCGCTGTGATAGGAGATTCCACTCCTCTCTCAGAACTGGGAGCTTCTGATCAGGCCACGGTGGATACCCTGACGGTTCTTCTGGATAGGGCCAATCGAAGCACCTGGGCATCCTATGGACCTTTTACTGCGGAGCGGATTTTGCTCAATCGCGCGTCGGGAATGATTGAACAGATTGAGAATGATGAGGCTCGTGAGTACATGTTGGCTCGATACAACTACATTTTGGGCCACATTGAACTTTTGGATGAGAATAAAAAGGAGAGCCGAGAACTCTTGGCCATGGCCATGGAATGTGCAGAAAAGTCCTTGGAGTACAGAGAAACAGCCGAGGCTTGGCGTGTCCGGGCTGATGCTGGGTCTCTTTGGATGGTAAGCAAGGGACTTGGGGCCATCATTCGTACCGCTCCCATGGTACAGGAATGGTCGGTTAGAGCAATGGAGATGGATCCTCAGAATGCTCAGGCCATTGTGATCAATGCCCATGGTCTCATCAATGCACCACGAAGCATGGGGGGCCGGCCAGAGGAAGGTCTTCAATTGCTGGTGGAGCTGAATAAACGGGATGATTTGAATGAGATTGAGCGATTCAGAACTCTTGTGGCTCTCTCCATGGCTCATCAAAAGCTTCGAAACAAAGAGGAAGCACGGCGTTTTTGCAACTTGGCTCAAGAGATTTTCCCAGAAAACCCTGTTTTAGAGATCTGTCCCTAAACCCCATTGCGCTTAATGGTGTCAGGGATCGCTTCGCGGTCCCTTCCTTGTCTCGGCCATGTATGAGCAAGCTCCTCCATGGCTCTCAACTGCGTCAGGGATACCTTCGGTTTCCCTCTCCTTGTCTCGGGAATGAATGAGCGAGCTCATCCATTCCACTCGACTGCGTCAGGGATAATAGGGGCGGCGGAGCTGGTCCGAGGAACGAGGACGGAACCCCCGAATAGCCCGACCCCCGGCTTGCCGGGGGGACGCCCAAAATGGGAGTAAAAAAGGTTCCTTCGCAATCTGGGGGAAAAGGAAAAGAGGAGCTCCGGGATTGATTTAAAACTTCTTGGGAATGGTAGAGAACTGGTAAGATCCACCAAAAAAGAACAGAATATCGGGGCCTTCCCAGGTGAGGGGATCTTCCTCAAAGTAAAACTCCCACCCAAAATCTCCATGCTGCCCTTTGAGGCCAATTTTGATATCGGTTTGGGGCATGGCATACAATGTTTGACGCTTGAAAATGGGATGCAGATATTCCTCAACTCCCACAACGGGTGAGGATTGGATGTTGGCCTGCAGAAGAAGGGAAATGCTTCTGGAAGCTCGGAATTCGAGGCTGGGGATGAACTGCCCCATGAGGCGACCGCCTCCTCCTAAGGGGATGATGAGACCAGCATCACTGTAGAGGATCCAACGGGGAGAGATGCGCCATTCTAAAATTCCATTGATTCCCAGATCTGGCCGCCCAGAGGAGAAGGAGCTGCCTCGTTTTCCCAGGGGTATCTTGAAGGCACCGCCTGCAGCAAGGATGAGGGATGGACTGGTGTAGGCCGTCCATAGGGCCCGTAGATCAAGGTCTCCTGAGGCCACCACATTTCCAACTCCAGTGAGGTTGGGATGACCCGCAAGTTCCACATCCCAGCGGCTCATGTTGTGATAAAAATACTCTCTTCCGGCATTGGCCACTCCCAGGGCCTTATGCCACCACTCAATGAAGGAATCTAAACCGCCGCCATAGCGGGCATGAAGGCGCCAATCCACACTAAAACGCAGGCGAGGAAGGGCCTGGTAATCCATTCCCAGCTCCCACACCGTGCTTTCATAATCCAGAGCCGTGAGAGCAACCTGATCAGAAGGGGATAGACGACCATTTTCATCCAGGCTGGATTCAAAATCACTGGGATTGAAGGGCTTGGTGGAAAACTCATTCACATAGTAAAGACCGGTCCGAACGGTGATGTTTCCCTGGGGCAGGGCGGAAGCCCGCTGGGCGGGAAAGCTGAACCAGGGCTGGTGGGGGGCATAGAGGTTTCGGCCACCGAGTGGGCCGTTGGGAAGAGTGTCTCCTGGGGGAAGAGCCATGAGGCTTGGGGGGAGAAGACAGGAGAAGGAGATGAGAAGAAGGAGGTTCCATTTTCTCAAAATCACAGAATTGTTGTTCCACCGCAGATGAAAGGCTCGCAATCTATTCATCCTTTTCGGCCAGTTCTTCCCAACGAGCAGTGCGCTCACTGATGCGATCTTTAAGAGGTCCATGGCGTTTACTGGCTTCGGCCAGCTCTTCTGGATTTGGAGATGATTTGGTGAACATAGCTTCTATTGTCTCCAATTCTGCCTCCAATTCCATCACTTCTTCCCAGAGGGCCTCCATTTCTTTGCGCTCTTTAAAGGTGAGACCTTTTTTGGGTTGCCTTCCCGCATTTCGTGATGCGGTATTCTTGGCCTTTTCGGTTTCTTTTTGTGCGGCCTGCTCTTCCTTCTGGCGTTCTTTTTCCGATTCTCGGAAATCATTCCAGCTTCCTGAAAATCCCCGAACACTCCCCTTCCCATCCAGAACAAAGTAGTAATCCACCACTCGTTCCAAAAAGGTTCGGTCATGGGATACCACCAACAAACAGCCGCCGTATTCTTCTAAAAAGGTTTCAAGAAGGGATAAGGTGGCCAAATCCAAGTCATTGGTGGGCTCATCCAGCACCAGGAAGTTGGGTTCTTTCATCAGAAGACGAACCAACTGCAATCGGCGTTTTTCTCCTCCAGAGAGATAGCGAATCTTCCGCCTTTGGGCCGCTCCGGAGAAACCAAAACGCTCCAGCCAGCCGGGAACATCCACCGTTCCGCCTTCAGCGGTCACCACATTGTCTGCCTGTTCCCGCATGTATTCCAACACCGTCGAATCTTCTTTTGCTGCCAATGGTGACTGATCTAAAACGGCAAACCGCGTGTTCACACCTGGATCCACCCGGCCCGAATCCGGGCTGAGCAAACCGGTGGCTACAGACAAGAAGGTGGTTTTTCCTGCTCCATTGGGACCAGCAATGCCAATGCGCTCCCCCCGACGAAAGCTGTAAGAGAAGGGCTTGAGCACCTGCCGCTCTCCCCGGGCCTTGCTCACCTCCACCAGCTCCAAAACCTTCTTTCCCAGCCGTCGGCCCCGGGCTGAAAATTCCGTCATACGACGCATATCGGCCTGGGGAGCGTCCTGAAGTTCTTCCAGACGCATCAGTCGTTTTTTGTCCTTACTGGCCCGGGCTCTGGGCTGCCGGGAGGCCCATTCCACCTCTCGGCGCAGAATGTTGGCGCGTTTATCGGCGGATTTGGCCTCTTCTTCTTCTCGTTTGGCCTTGGCGCTTAAATAGGCATTCCAGCTACCAGGATGTTTACGAACCGTTCCCTCATCCAGTTCCAGAATGGCATCGCAGCAGTTCTCCAAAAAGCTCCGGTCATGGGTGGCCAGCACATAGGATCGCTTTCCGTTGCGCAGCCAGGTTTCCAACCATTCCACCGTTTCTAAATCCAAATGGTTGGTGGGTTCATCCAGAAGGAGCAAATCCGCACCAGAGGCCAGAACTCGGGCTAAATCAGCCTTGCGGAGCTCTCCTCCCGATAGAGTGTCCGCTCTTCGGGTGAGATCACAAATCCCCAGCTCCGTGAGAAATGAGCGATAGGCATCTTCAATATTCCAGGCATCATGCTCATCCATTCTGGCCTGGATGGCCGCCAAATCCTCAGGGTTCGAGCCATCATAACCAGCCATAAAGGATTCATACTCCCTAGCCAGACGGGCTCTGTGGTCATCAGATCGAAACACCAAATCCGCCACCGTGGCACCTGGAGCAAACTGGGGCATCTGTGGAAGGGTGGCCACCGTGAGCCCCCCTCGACGAATGATTTCTCCCGTATCAGGTGGCCTCATTCCGGTGAGCAATGAAAGAAACGTGGACTTTCCGGCGCCGTTCGGCCCCACAAAACCAATTCTATCCCCGGCATCAATACCGAAAGACACGTCAGAAAACAGAGGGTGATGGGATAGCGTGAGGGACACATCCGCCATGGACAGCAGGTTCATCCCCGAATCATATCCATCCAGGGGAGAGGCGGCAATGCATCAGGTCCCGTCTTGTTTTTTCCTTTTTTTTGGGGTGGTCCCCCCGGTCCTAGGGCCCCGGGGGTCGGGCTTTGCGGGGGTTCCGCCTTGTCCCTGGCGGTTCAAGGCCGGCTTTGCCGCCCCTCCAATCCCTACCATGGGGAAGTTCTCATTGTGCTCAATCCTTTCTCAGGTGAGAGGAGCAAGGAGCAATGATGAGACCCTTTGAAAAACCAAATTTTATGACGAATATGAATTTGCTCTTTGGTTTAAACTGCATAAAACAGAAATATAATGAATAGAATATGCCAATATCATCATATTTTTCTTGATTATACTCCATTGGTAGTGAAGAATATTCCACAAAACTTTTGTTCTTGCTTGCTCAGGGCTTTAGAGCCCCCCTATTCTGTTTATTCCTGCAATTCATTGGACGACACGAGGAGGTGCATGTCATGCCGGAAAAATTAGTCATTGCTGTAGGTGGTAACGCCCTCATTGAAGATCCCCATCATGTTTCGGTTCACGCCCAGTACTTGGCGGCTCGGCATGCGGCAGAAAGCCTTGGAGGATTGGCAGCAGAAGGCCATAAACTGGCCATTGTTCATGGGAATGGACCACAGGTAGGTTTCATTCTCCGCCGTGCGGAATTGGCACGGGGCGTGTTGCATGAAGTTCCTCTTGATTCCTGTGTGGCCGATACACAAGGGGCCTTGGGATACAACCTGCAAATGGCCCTCACCAATGAAATGAAGGCCCGTGGGGCCAACCGATCCGCCGCCACGGTTGTGACTCAAGTGCTTGTTGATCCTGAAGATGAGGCCTTTGCAAACCCTGTGAAACCCATTGGGGGATTCATGGAAGAGGCGGAAGCCAAAAAGCGAAGCGAGGAAGAGGGATGGAAGGTGAGAGAAGATGCTGGCCGAGGTTGGCGTCGCGTGGTTCCTTCTCCTGAGCCTTCTGGAATTGTGGAATTGGAAGTGGTGCGGGCCCTGGTGGATTCCGGTGTGATTACCGTAGCGGCTGGCGGCGGAGGAATTCCTGTGGCTCCTGGCCAAGATGGCGAGTTGGAAGGGGTAGAAGCCGTCATTGATAAGGATAAAGCCGCCTCTCTCTTGGCTCAGTCCTTGGACGCAGACAAGCTGGTGATTTCCACTGCGGTTCCTCGTGTGTGTATTAACTTTGGTCAACCCAATCAAAAAGAACTGGAAACCGTGTCGGTAGCAGAAGCCCAGCAATTGATTGAAGAGGGGCATTTTGCTCCTGGCAGTATGCTCCCCAAGGTTCAGGCCATTGTGGCCTTTGTCCAAGCCACAGGGAAGGAAGGAGTCATCACTGATCCTCCTCATCTCAAAGCGGCTTTGGCAGGGCGGGCTGGAACGCGGTTTATTCCATAGAGGAAATGCAAAAAAAAGACCCGGTGGGAAACCGGGTCTTTTTTTATGCACTCATCACGACATCACATGAATTTGTTCTTCACCTTCCACAATTCGTCCGCAGGGAAAAGCCGTGCATCCGGCCTTGCTAAGGGCGTCTAGGGCCTTGGGGGCCTCCGCTGCAGGGAGGGCCGCAAGCAAACCTCCGGATGTTTGGGGATCAAAGAGAAGATTCAGGGTTTCCTCCGAACATTCAGAAGCATTGGCAATCCATTTTTCCCGGTGGGAACGATTGGCACCGGTTCCTCCAGGAACAAGACCTGCCGCAACACATTCTAAGGCTCCAGGCAGAGTGATGATGGAGTCTTGGGTGATTTCCATGGTGCATCCCGAACCACTGATCATTTCACAGCCATGTCCGAGTAGTCCAAACCCTGTGACATCTGTGCAGGCATGCACAGGGAAGGTGGTGAGGACTTCAGCGGCAGATTTATTGAGGGCGGCCATGGATTGTTCTGCCGCGGACATGGCTCCTGCTGGAGCACGTCCAGCCTTGTGAGCCCGGTTGATGCAGCCTGTTCCAAGGGCCTTGGTGAGTATCAAAACATCACCACTTTGGGGGCAATTATTTCTGAGGGCTCGTTCTGGGTGAACCAAACCAGAAACGGCAAGACCAAATTTTAATTCTTCATCCTTGATGCTGTGTCCTCCCACCAAGGCGGCATTGGCCTCCCCCAGGGCATCCAGGGCTCCCGCCATGATTTGCCTGAGAATGGCCAAATCCATCGCATCGGTGGGAAAGGCCACAATGCTCAAGGCCGTGATGGGCGTTCCCCCCATGGCATACACATCAGAGAGAGCATTGGCAGAGGCGATGCGGCCAAAGGCAAATGGATCGTCCACAATGGGGGGGAAGAAATCAACCGTTTGAACCAAGGCTGTCTCATCATTGATGCGCCAAACACCGGCATCATCGGAATGTCGATAATCCACCAGAAGCTGGGGGAAGGCGGGCTGGGAGAGTTCACAAAGGGCTTTATCCAAAAGTCCTGGGCCCAGTTTAGCCCCGCAACCAGAAAATTTTGTGTGCTCTGTGAGTTTCATGATTTCAAGCTCCTTCCTGCTGACCGCGTAAGAGGAGGAGGGCCTCTAGCACTCCACCTGCAACGGCCCGCGCTTTATCAGAAATGAGATTTTCATTGACCTGTTCGCCTCTGGGATCCACATCTCCCACTTTAAATCCTTCTGTTACAGGGATATCAGGGGCAAGGAGGCCTCGAATTTTACCATCAAAGGGAGAGAGAAGATTGTGTCCGGAAACCTGGGCCAGAACATCTCCTTCCTTCACCAAATCGCCAATTTTTTTCTGTGGCTGAAAAATCCCATTGGCGGGGGCCCGGAGGACACGTTCGGCGCCTTTTCCTGCAATGATTCCCGGAATCCCGCTGTTGGGTTGGGCTTTGCCTTCCAAGATCACGCGTCCCAGTTCATGACCACGTGCTGTTTCGACAAGAGCATGGCAGTCTTCACCTGCCGTGAAACCTGGTCCAAGAGCAATAACAGCTGGAGCCATGGATTTTCTTGTTCCAAGATTGCGTTTGGCCAGTATGGCATCCACAACAGCGGTGGGTTTAAAGATGGTAAGACTTTCTCCGTTGGCATCAGCAAGAACTGGAATCTCTCCCTCTTCTAGGATGGCATAGGCCTCAGCAATATTGGCCGCGTGACGGGCGGTGATGCCTTCCACGGTGGTTTGTCTTGAGAGCAGGGCTTCAGCAAAGGCCACGGTGCGTCGAATCACCGTTGGCTGGGGAATCTCCAAAATAATGACACGGAATCCTGCTCGGTGGAGTCGCCAGGCCACACCAGTGGCCAAATCTCCACCCCCGCGAAGCACCACCAAGTCATGGGACATGGCCTGAAGAGCTCGTCCACTGCGTCCACTGCGGACTTTCAGGATTTCAGCCAGCACACTGATGGCAATTTCTTCTGGGGTTTGGGCCCCGATATCCAAACCAACGGGAGCGCGAAGTCCCGAACGTGCATGAATGGTTTTCCCCTCTTTTCGGAGTCGTTCTAAAGCCACGGCAACCTTTCTTTTACTGCCCAACATCCCTAAAAAATTGCACTCATAAGTGGAAAGAACACTGAGGGAGCGTAAATCATCATCATGAGTGGCAATGAGAGCGGCTGTGTTTTCATCCGGTTGGGCTTGGGTAATGGCTTCAGGAAGATTGGGATGATAATAGAGCTTTCGCGCCATGGGAAATCGTTCCGGTGTGCAAAATTCTTCCCGGCTTTCGGCGATTTCCACCGCATATCCTAAAGGGGCAGCGGCTCGAGCCACGGCTAAATTGACATGTCCCCCTCCCACCAAAAGGAGACGGGGAGGGGCTGCACAAACATCAATGCGCACCACCATACTCCCACCGCATTCCATTCCGGCGGCTCCTTCTCCTTTGGGAGTGAGCCGGCGTTTCACAGTGCGTGAAAGTCCCTCATGAATGGCTTGCACGGCTTCTTCGAGAACCTGGGCTTCCATAGCGCCACCACCAATGGTGCCCACTGCCTCGCCATTGCTGTGGATGAGCATTCGGCCACTTTGTCGGGGAACCGATCCAGAACTCTCTATGATGAAGGCAAGGGCAAAAGCCTCACCCCTCTGTTCTAGCCTCAGGGCTTCAGCGAAGATGGAATCCGATTCTTTCATGGGGTAATCATATGCTGGATTTTTTCATCCGTGGCCAAAGATGTGATGAGAATTCCATGGAGAAATGACGAGCTTTTTGCAATGAATTCGGCTAATTCTTTCGCTTCTCTGGTTTTCCCGAACAATGCATCGGATTGGTTTAAAATCAGAATTTTTTTTGCCTCAGGGGGGGTGGCGCGGAAACTGCCTTCAGGATGGGCAAGAAGTGTTTTCAAATGATTTTTAGTGAATGGTTCGTCCTGCTTGAGTGAAAGAATCTCTTGAGCCTGTGGCCAACGGTGAAGAGTTTCTGGACCGGCAGGTTTTCCCAGGGCACTCAGTCCTACAAGTACAGCCACCATTGTGCACCAGGACGGAACCACGGGTTCTCCCAGTCCAGGAACTTTGATTGGGCAACCGGCAGATCCATCTGCTTCAATGAGAAGTGGAGGGAGAGGAGGTTCAGGAACACGAATCCTTCCTCGTTCTAAGGCCATCAGACTGGGGCCAGTCCATTTTTTTCCTTCCGCTGTGCTGCCACCAGTCCAGAGCCATTGCCCGTCGGATGGTGGTGGTGTTCCTGCATTGTGCCAATGTTCGGCTTCAATCGGACTGGATTGAAGAATCTTTGTTGTTGTGGTGAGCCAGAGATTTTTCTGTTGCTGTTTTGCAATTTGTGCGCCCCATCGCATCACAGAGGTTTTTCCACCTCCTCCAATGAGCGCAACACTTCCTTGATGTTGGGGAAAGAGAGCCTCCAAAATATTCATGGAAAGAATCATATCATTGACTAAGTTAAAAATGAGCAAACATCTATGATGAAATCGTCAAAAAATGTGTGCAATCTTGACAAAATAATGAGTTGTGCTACTCTGTTTCCTGAGGGATTCTAGGTCCCATTCTATTCCGTATTCAAGAAGAGGAGAACTCCCATGAGCCGACCCGTCAATTTTTCTGCTGGACCATCCATGATTCCTGTGGACGTTTTGCAGTCCCTGGCCACCGATATGGTGGATTATAAGGGCACAGGCCTTTCCCTTGTGGAAGTCAGCCATCGTGGTCCGGTTTATGACGAAGTGCATCAGCAGGCCATCGCTCTGATTAAAGAACTCTTGGGAGTTCCTGAAGGATATTCTGTGCTCTTTGTGGGTGGTGGAGCCACCATGCAATTTTCCATGCTTCCCATGAACCTGATGGGTGGAGCTCCTGCGGACTATGTGAATACCGGCGTTTGGGCCAAGAAAGCCATTGCAGAAGCCAAAAAAGTGGGTGACGTGAATGTGGTTTGGGATGGCTCCGACTCCAAGTACCTGAGCATGCCACAGGTTGAAACACTCAAGCCATCCTCAGGAGCGGCCTATTTCCATATCACCAGCAATGAAACCATTGGTGGTGTTCAATACAAGAGTTTTCCTGAAACCGGTGATGTTCCTCTGGTGGCAGATATGTCCAGTGACATCATGAGCCGCCCACTTGATGTGTCAAAATTTGGCATGATTTATGCCGGTGCACAGAAAAACCTTGCTCCCTCTGGTGTGACCGTTGTGATTATCCGTGATGACCTCTTGGCTCGTTCCTCCGACCAATTAGGAGCCTATCTCAGCTATGCGGTGCATGCCAAAGCCAATTCTTTGTACAACACCCCCCCCGTCTTCCCCATCTGGGCCATGAAATTGGTGCTGGAAGGGGTGAAAGCGAAGGGTGGTGTGGCCGCTGTTGCCAAAGAAAATGCGGCTCAAGCGGCCGAACTGTATGGGGCCATTGATGACTCAGAAGGATTCTATTCTTGCCCCGTGGATCAGGCCTTCCGTTCGGATATGAATGTGGTTTGGCGTCTTTCTAATGAGGAATTAGAGTCTCAGTTCATCAAAGAAGCGAGTGCTGTCGGCCTCACAGGTCTGAAAGGCCACCGCAGTGTAGGTGGTTGCCGAGCTTCCATTTATAACGCGATGACCATGGATGGTGTGAAACGTCTCACCAGCTTCATGGCAGAGTTTGCTCGGAAGAACGGATAGGAGGACTTCTAGGATGCTCCGCCTCGATCGACTGAACATGCGAATCATTGGGCATCTGCAAGAGGGACGTAAGTCCTATAAGCAGATTGCTTTGGCCTTGGGTGTTTCTGAAAATACTGTGAAGGCCCGTGTGCGTAAGCTGGAAGAGGAGGGCATCCTCAAAATTGCCGGTTATGTGGATCCTGAAGCCATGGATGGTCATCAGATTGTCTATGTTGGGGTGAAACTGAAAGAGATGGAGTACCTCGATAAAGGTGATGAAATTAGTCGCTTGCGTCGTGTGGTATCGGTGGGAGTGGTGACAGGACGCTATGACCTGATTCTCACCGTCCACCTCAAAAGCAGTTTTGGACTACTCGAATTTCTCAGTGAAGAATTAGGTAAAGTGAAGGGCATCGACGCAGTAGAAACCTTCATGGTGTACAAAGGCTATAACATTAAGGTTCCCTACATTGTTGATGAACGGGACCTCAGGGAGATGGAGAAATGACTCCTCAAGAACGACTGGCCCAATGTGGTGCCGCCATTCCCGAAATCCTTATTCCAAACCAGGACACCAACCCAGAGCAATGGGCCGTGATTGCCTGTGATCAATTTTCCTCTGAACGTGCTTATTGGGAAGACGTGGCCAAAACAGTGGGAGATGCTCCTTCCACATTAAATCTCATCATTCCTGAATGCTATTTGGAAGATGGGGATAAAGAAGAACGAGTGAATCGGGCTAATGCGTCTATGGAAGAGGTTCTTTCCTCAGGAGCCCTCAAAACGCTTAAGCCTGGATTTGTGTTGGTGAATCGTTCCACTCCCCATGCTCCCAGTCGGAAGGGCTTGGTGATTGCGGTTGACTTGGAGGCCTATGATTTTGCCGAAGGGTCGCAATCCGCCATCCGTCCCACAGAGGGCACCATCCGTGACCGACTTCCTCCCCGTATGGATATTCGCCGGGATGCGGGATTGGATTTGCCCCATATTTTGTTGCTGATTGATGATCCGGAAGATTCCGTGATGAAAGCGGCAGAATATGCGGCAATAGAAACGGTGTATGACTTTGATTTGATGCAAAATGGGGGCCATATTCAGGGGCAATTCATCCCTGAAGAGGCCTTAGCTCCAGTGGCTCAGGCCTTCCAAGCCCTGGCTACCCGTTCCAATCTTATCTTTGCCGTTGGAGATGGAAATCATTCGCTGGCCTCAGCCCGTGAGATTTGGCGGGAGAAAAAAGCCGCTGGAGCTCCCATGAACCATCCGGCTCGCTATGCCTTGGCAGAGGTGGAAAACATCCATGATGCGGGCATGCATTTTCACCCCATTCATCGGGTGTTGTTTGGTGTGAATCCTGCCCAGGCTTCCAAAGAAATTGCCCAAGCCCTTCAGGCTAAGGTTCAAAAAGTGGATTCTGGAGCTCAGTCCTTTGGAGTTCTTGGAGCCCATTCGCAGGAAATGGGAGCAGTCCTTGGAGTGGTCCCAGTGAGCCAGGATTCCAATGGTTCCACAGGGGGAGGGCTAGGCGAAGAGGTTTGGAGTTTCCCCATTCCCCAGGGGCGATTGTCGGTGGAACCTCTTCAGGATGTATTGGATGATTTTTTATCCACGCATCCTGAGGCCTCCATTGATTACATTCATGGTGATGATGCAGTGCGGGAATTGACCGGTGCGGCCCATGACCGTCTGGGCATCATTCTTCCGGAGTTGGATAAAAACAGTTTCTTCACTCGCATCACAGATGTGGGACCCTATCCGCGAAAAACCTTCAGCATTGGGGAGGCCGTGGAGAAGCGGTATTACCTCGAAGCTCGTGTTCTGAAATCTGAGTTTTGAAATCGACCCCTTCGGGGGTGGTTCTGATTCGACGCTCCCTCTTTGAGGGAGCGTTTTTTTATTGGATCACCTACCCCGCAGGAGAAGAGCCCTGCCTGGTGAGAAAATGCAGGGAGGGGTCGGTCTACGATCCGGTAGATTGGGGGTTACGAGAGGCCTTGGTATGACGCGCCAAGCCTCCTGTGGATGTTTCACGATAGCGCGAACTCAAATCCTCTCCTGTTTGGCGCATGGTTTCCACCACTTCATCAAAGGAAATACGATGTTCTCCATCGGTGAGCAAAGCGTAATCGGCACAGTCCAATGCTCGGGTGGCGGCGGCGGCATTTCGCTCAATGCAGGGAATTTGAACCAGGCCCATCACAGGATCACAGGTGAGACCAAGATGGTGCTCCAATCCCATTTCTGCAGCATACTCAATTTGCTTGGGGGTTCCTCCCATCAGTTCCACAGCGGCAGCGGCAGCCATGGCGCAGGCGGTTCCCACTTCAGCCTGACATCCCCCAGCCGCACCAGAAATGGTGGCTCGCGTTTTCACAATGTTGCCCACCATTCCTGCTGTGCCCAAGGCCTTCACAATGTCACTGTCTTTCAGATCTAACAAATCACGAAGATAGGTGAGCACGGATGGGAGCACTCCGGCGGAACCGCAGGTTGGCGCGGTCACCACTTTTCCTAATGAGGCGTTTTCCTCTGACACAGCCAGAGCATAGGAATAGAGCAAACCGCTGCGTCGGAAAACGGGATCACTCCGTCGGCTTTTTTGATAAAAGCCATAGGCCTTTCGTTCCAGATTGAGGCCTCCCGGGAGGGCGCCTTGTAAACCCAGTCCACTTTGAACCGCTTGGCGCATGGTGCTCCAAGCCTCTTGGAGGTAAATGGGCAATCCCACATCTTCCTTTTCAAAGACCAATTCCCAAATATGCCGGCCATTTCTACGGCACCATTCTAGGACACTGGTCATGCCCAAGTTGGGATACACCTCTGGTGCTTCTGGATTCTTGTCTCCTTCTTCGACAATGGCTCCACCACCCACACTGTAAAAGAGTGATTCACCAAGAAGCTTGCCCTCTGTGGAAAAAGCCTGCAAACCAAGAGCATTAGCATGGGTTTTTAAGAATTCCTGAGGGCGCCAATCAAAGTGCACTTCGCAGGGGGCAAGGGCATTAGCAATGGCTCGGTCCGTCATATGGCCTTTGCCAGTGGCGGCTAAGCTTCCATAAAGGACAACATGGATTTTTTTTGCATTCTTATAACGGTGAATGAATCGCTCTGCTGCGGTTCTTGGTCCCATGGTATGACTGGATGAAGGACCAAAGCCAATGCGATAAAGTTCTCGAAGGGATTTCATCATTTACCTCAATGTAATGATACTACTTCATTAAGGAAGTTAAGGCCAAGTTTTGAGAGTAAAAGACCCATGTTTTTTTTGTGGAATTATGCTGTAAAATAATTTTTATGTTTAAACGGCATAGAGGAATTTTTTAATTTCCTTAAATAACAATTAATATTGTGAGTTTATGACAATTTAAAATCAAAAAACAACAAGAGAGTGAAAGGTTGAAATTTTGATTTTATGAAATATGCACTCCAAATATATTTGAAATAAATGTTTATTGAGTGTATAAATCATGTATGACTTGAAGATAAAATATTATGAATTAATAGTGAATGAATACATGCTTTATAAATGTGAAAAATCTTGAAATTATTTTAACTTATTCCCCATGGTCAAAAAATTAATGATATGATATCGCTTCAGAATAAATCTGTAGAACGGTTTCGAAAAACCAGTTTATTAATCAGTGGAGGAAAGAATGGAATGGCTTAAACTGATTGGTATTCTCATCATTGTGATTGGGTTTACCTTACGGCTGAATACCATTGCGGTTGTTCTTGTTTCAGGCATCGTTACAGGGCTTGTCTCTGGGCTTGGATTGAATCAAATCATGGATGTTCTAGGAGAGGCATTTGTAAGAAACCGTTATATGACGGTTTTTGTACTGACGCTCCCTGCCATTGGAATTATGGAACGCTATGGCTTGAAAGAGCGAGCCTCTGCGTTGATTAAACGCATCAAAGCGGCCACCTCTGGAAGAATCAATGATTTGTATTTAGTGATTCGAACAGTTTCTTCTGCATTTGGAATGCGATTAGGTGGCCATGTTCAATTCACTCGCCCTCTTGTTCTTCCCATGTCAGAAGGGGCGGATGAAAAAAACTATGGTGAACTGGAAGAAGAGGACCAAGAGGCCATCAAGGGAATTTCTGCTGCCTCAGAAAATTTTGGAAACTTCTTTGGTCAAAATGTTTTTCCAGCGTCAGCAGGTGTTTTGCTTGTTGCTGGAGTTCTTGATAGCAATGGCTATCCTGTGGATGTACTTAATCTCGCAAAATATGCTCTTGTTATGGCCATTGCAATTTTCTTTGTTGGTACAGCTTATTTTGCTCTTCATGACAGAAAACTTCGAATGAAATACAAAAAGAAAGGGAGCAAATGATGAAAGGTATTCTCACCGAACTTCTCTATGTTCTTATTGGTTTTGTGATGTTTGCAATCTCCCTGCGAACCCTCCGTGAAAAAGACCATCCAAAGCGTTGGACTACGGCTTTGTTTTGGGGCGTTTTAGGCTTTATTTTTATTTTTTCAAAACTTGGAGTATTTTGGGGAAACCCAGAATTTAAAATTCCCTCAGTAGCCATTGGGTATCTTGTTTTGGCCCTAGGAGCTTTGGCTGCATTCAACAGAATTGATGCAGGAAATGATAAAACTGCTGCTGAGGCTGAGCGGGAGCAAGCTGCAAAGAAACTTGGGAATAAAATCTTTATCCCCGCGGTCTCCATTGCCTTGTTAACATTCTTTTTTGCCATTCTTCCGATCACAAAACCTCTGGGATCTTTAGTGGCTCTTGGATTGGCTTCATTTGGCGCTTTAATCATTGCTATTGTCATCACAAAAAGCACTCCTAAAGAGTCCCTCTATGAGGGCGGAAGATTGTTGAAACTGGTGGGGCCTTTGTCCCTCCTTCCTCAGCTTCTTGGGGCATTGGGAGCGGTTTTTACAGTGGCAGGTGTGGGTGAAGTGATTTCTGGATTTATGGGGAACATTATTCCTCAGGGATCACCTTTTGCAGGAGTGCTTTTTTACTGCATTGGAATGGCCTTGTTCACCATCATCATGGGGAATGCCTTTGCTGCGTTTGCGGTGATTACTGCTGGCATTGGAATCCCCTTTGTGATTGCCCAGGGTGGGGATCCGGTTGTGGTGGGAATTCTTGGTTTAACAGCCGGTTTAACTTGCTTTGGATACATCGCGCTTTTTATTACAAACGAATTAAAATACGACCAATATCACAAAGATGCTGATAGAATATACAGGGTTGCACATATTGTTAAATATGACGATTCGGGCGAA
>JAKSCK010000100.1 GCA_022360655.1 Spirochaetales bacterium
ACCCCCAGCCCAGTAATTGCAAGCCTTATCCCCAATGCCATTAGTCGCCTTGGTTACTGATTACGGAGACATTGCAGTAAAGCCACAAATCATCCACGGTGCAATGAAATCTGTAGCACCTCGTCCGACCAGCCCAGCTTAGATAGGCCGCTTTAATCCTGTCCGATCTATTCTTCTGCACCCCTGTTTCTTCCTCAGACCCATCAGCCCGTACACAGGGAAGATACGCAGAAAAGTACCCTGATTTGGAGTCATATTACACTCGCATCTGCCTTTAAAGGCCAGTTTCTGTTAATTTTTACATACAGCATTTTCAGTGGCTTCATCGGTCCTGCCCGCATTTATTTTCCTCAGATTTCCCTGTCCCTTTTCGAACTCATTGGTTCGCTTATATGAGACAAATTCCAGCGAGTATTCTGAGCTTCTTCATACTGCCACCATTGGCTCGGTTGCCTATGCTGTATTCCGACAGCTTGCTCTGTTTCTGCCCATTATAAATTCTTAAGCACGCTGAATTCCTGCTCAGACCTATTGGTCTGTACCCAGGAGACAGCTGCTTGTCTCGGAAGGTATCCAGAGCCTCTCATCTGAGATGCGCTCCCGGATCCCGTCATAATGACATTCTTGTCCTCATTATAGGTAAACCGAACAGGCTCTAGGCTGGAATCTGTTGCGCGATGTGCTGTGTGTCAGTCAATAGACTGGCGTGTGTCATGAAGCAACTTCAAAATTTCTATCAAGGACTAAATAATCCATGATGAAGCGCAAGGCAGCTGTCAATAACCGTCAAAGAAGCTGCTCAGCTTACACTCTGCAAATCGGTGACAAAATGGAATCACTATGAGGAAGCACCATTCTGTTGCGTCTTTTCAATTTTAATCAAATGATTTCCGCTGTGCGCTGGTCAGTGGACCAGATTTGAGCGCAATGTTTTCGGAATATTCTTCCAATGCGGGAAGAAATGCGAGCAACGAGCTGTCAACAAGCGACAATGACAGCGACAGTTCAGTATCTGTAGAAAACACAACTGCATCAGTATGGAGGCTGAACAGATGCGAGAAAACAGCTGACCGTAAGGGCAGCTGAGGA
>JAKSCK010000264.1 GCA_022360655.1 Spirochaetales bacterium
TGCAAGAAGATGAGCTGAAAGCGGAAAACGCCAAAATTAAGGCGGAAACCAGCGACAAAGAAGCTCTTCTTGCCGATCTAGCTACCCAGGAAGCCCGAATTGCGCCGGACATGGATGATGACATCCTGTTCAAATTCCAGCGCATCATTCGGAATAAATCTGGTGTGGGTATTGTTCCGGTCAAAGCCAATGTGTGCAGTGGATGCCACATGGTTCTTCCGGCCCAATTTGTGAATGATGTGCGGGGAGGAAGTGAAATCCAGTTCTGCCCCTACTGCAGCCGTATCCTCTTCTGGGAAGAGGGTGGTGAGCCCATTGCCGAAGCCTACGAATTTGATGATGAAGATGTGGGTGGTTTGGCTGACCTTGTTGGCAATAGCGACGATCTTTAATAAGAACACGGGGGCATTTTTTGCCCCCGTTGTCATCTTCCCTCTCTCCAGATTAGAATAGAATGAAAGACGGGCCGGGTCGCCGCTGGGAAACCAGAGGAAAGTCCGGGCTCCGCAGGGGATGATGCCGGGTAACACCCGGGCACTTGAGTTTGACCTTTGGCCGAATTTGAGTGACAGCCAGTGCCACAGAAAACAAACCGCCTCTTTTGAGGTAAGGGTGAAAAGGTGAGGTAAGAGCTCACCGGTCCTTCGGCAACGAAGGATGCGAGGTAAACCTCATCAGGAGCAAGATCAAGCAGCGGATGGGTACCCCGCCCTTTAATCCGCGGGTAGATTGCGTGGATTTCGGTGGCAACACCGAAGCCAGATAGATGGCGGCCATAACAGAACTCGGCTTACCGGCCCGTCTTTTTTATCATCATGAAGAATACTGGATTCACGAACAACACCCATCGTCGAAGACAACGCGCCTTAGCCATTTCCGCAGCCTTTTTGGTGCTCCTGGTTCTTGTTGTCTATTCCGCGTACAGAGGAGCCTCTCTGTTTCAGCAGCGAGACCGAAATACCCGGGAGGCTGTTTCACTCCTGAGTCTTTGGGAGGATGGCCACTATGCACGTGTGGCCCAAGAGGCCCAAAGACGGCTCGAGGAGTCCCCCTTAGATCGTGATGCCCTCCTTTTTGCTGGTTATGCCCGTTTCTTTCTTGCGATTTCTCGAGTTTCCGTTGAAGAACGGAATGACGATCTTGACGCTTCCATTCGGTATTTACGTCTGCTTAAAGTCCGGGGTGATACGCCTCATCCAGAGCGAGTCGATTACATCTTGGGTAAAGCGTACCTTACCCGTGGTGTTTTTTGGGCCGATTTGGCCGTTCAATATCTTGAAGCCAGTCGGGAAGCCGGTTACAAGGCTCAAGATTTATACGAGTATCTTGGCCGAGCACATTCAGCAGCAGGGAATGTGAATGAGGCCATGGGGTGGTACCTTGCAGCGGCCGAAGAGCATCCCACAGATCGATTACTCTTAACCTTGGGAGAAGAGGCGTTTCGCCTTGGTCAGTACGACGATGCGGCAAAATTCTATATTCGTGCCATAAAGGAGACTCAAGATGAAAGCCTGGAAAAAAGAGGGCTATCACAATTGGGTCAACTTTATTATGATGTCGGTAATTACTCGATGGCACGACAAACTTTGTCACGTCTCGTGGACATGGAACCAGGAAATGAAAATTACTGGTTTCTGCTGGGGGAATCCTACTTTGCCTTAGGGGAAAATCGGGAAGCCCGGCGTGCTTGGTTTGCAACCACGCGTATCAACCCTCGGCATGTTGGTGCCCTGCGGCGCCTTTACGACTGATGAACAACAGGAGGCAGCATGAGCGGCCGAAAAAGAATATTCGGCGGTCTGACGGCCGACATCGGGATTGATTTAGGAACATGCAACACGCTGATCTACGTTCGAGGACGTGGAGTGGTGAGTAGCGAACCTTCGGTTGTGGCTGTGGAACGCGGCACAAAGAAGGTTGTGGCTGTGGGCCAAGATGCCAAACGCATGTTGTGGAAAACTCCCGGCGAAATTCTTGCCATTCGTCCTTTGCGTGATGGCGTCATTGCTGACCTAGAAACCACTGAAAAAATGATCCGCTACTTCATTAGCAAAGTGCTCAGTAAGCGCTGGGTCATCAAGCCCCGTATGGTGATGGGTGTTCCCTCTTGCATCACGGAGGTGGAGCGGCGAGCCGTGGAAGAGGCCGCGTACAAAGCCGGTGCTCGGGATGTCAAAATCATTGAAGAATCCCTTGCTGCCGCCATTGGTGCTGACATCCCCATCTTTGAGCCTGCAGGACACATGGTGGTGGACATTGGTGGTGGAACCACGGAAATCTCGGTGATCTCACTTGGAGGAATGGTTGTTACCAATGCCATCCGTCTCGGAGGAGATGCCTTTGATACAGCCATCATCAAGCATGTTCGAACGGTGCATAACCTCATCATTGGTGAGCAAACCGCCGAACAGTTGAAAATGAAAATTGGGAATGCTTCACCTGAGAAAACCATTGAAAAAATGGAGATCAAAGGAACCGATGCCATCACTGGTTTGCCACGTCGATTAGAAATTGACTCAGTGGAAGTGCGGGAAGCCTTACAAGAACCCATCAACTCTGTCATTGAAGAAGTGAAACGGACTCTGGGGCAGACTCCTCCAGAGTTGGCTGCGGATATTGTGGAACGCGGTATTGTGATGACAGGTGGCGGTTCTATGCTAAAAGGGTTACCAAAACTCTTGTCCAAGGAAACGGGTGTTCCTGTGATTTTGGCCGAAAATCCTCTTCTCTGCGTGGCCGTAGGGGCAGGTCGGTACTTTGATACAGCCAAAGGACACAATGAGAACCGTGCGCTCTATGACGCGTTGAGCGGTTAATCATGGCGGACCGAGACGACGGCGGGGCCCGTCCTGAGGCGGTCCTGGCCGTCTTGCTCATTCTTTCCGTCTTGCTTCTCATCTCCTCTTCCTCTTTTCGTGTGGGTGTTGGTGGTCGTATTGTGCCAGCCATACAACGCACGGCAGGCGGAATGACGGAATGGATCAAGGACGGTTTTGGATCCCTCAAACGACTCCGGAAACTTCGTGAAAGCCATGAAGAGGCCCTTGAAAAGCTCGGGTCTTACCAGGGTCTTGAGCGGGAACTTGTGGAACTGCGCCGAGAGAATGCTCAGTTACGGCGTCAATTGGGCTATTCAGCAGGCATTGAGTACACTCATATTCCTGCCCAGATCGTGGCCAGTGATCCGGCCAATCTTTTTGATACCATCACCATTGATAAAGGTGCGAACGATGGCGTTCAAACTGGAATGGTGGTAACAGCATTCCAAAATGGTTTCTTTGGCCTTCTTGGAAAGGTGATTGCTGCAGGCCCTCGAACCGCCCAAGTTCGGCCCATTCTTGATCCCGACAGCTATGTGGCGGCCCGCCTTCAAGAAGAACGTTATGAGGGTCTTGTTGAAGGTCTGGGCAACGATGATGGCGAACTCCTCATGCGCTATGTTCGAAAAGAGGCCGTGGATGCCATCCGGGTTCATGACCTTGTCATCACCTCAGGCATGCAGTCTCTTTATCCCGAAGGAATTGCTATTGCGCGTGTTCGCGAGGTTCAGGCGCGAGATTATGCGACGTCATTGGAGTTGCGATTAACACCCATCGTGGATGTGACACGGGCAGAGTATGTTTTTGTGCTAGGAGCAGGTGAATGATTTTGCGAACAGCCATAACAGCGGTCATTGGCGTGGCTCTGGGAATTCTCCAGTCCACCGTCCTTGCCCGCCTTGCTCCTGGTCAAATTGTTCCCGATTTGGCCTTGATTGTCCTTGTTGCCGCCTCCTGGCAATATGGAGCTCTCACCGGTGAAATTGTGGGGTTTGTCATTGGTTTAGCACTGGATTCCATGAGCTTAGCCCCTCCGGGATTTCATGCTCTGTCCTACACACTTGTGGGCTACCTCTTTGGAAAGCTCAAGGGGAACATGAGTGCAGGGCCATTTTTGGCCCCCCTGGTGGCAACTCTTGGGGCCTTGGCTATCAAATATGGAATGGCAGCCCTCATCACCATTGTCTTTGGACTTGAAACCTCTCCCACACGGTTCTTTACACTCCGTGCCTTATGGGAAGGGGGCTTTGACTTAGTATTGGCACCGCTTCTCTTTTGGGTTGTGGCCCGAGTTGTGATGCTCACAGATCGAAGAAGGGGAGGATTCCATTGAGTTCGGCCCCAGATCCGTCCAAGGGAAGTTTAAAGGGTCGACTTTTAGTTCTTGGTATTGCCTCCCTTCTTGTTTTTGCCGTGTATGCAGGTCATCTTTTTAACCTTCAAATTGTTGAGAATCTGATTTGGGAGGGGAAGGCCCGGGATGTGGCCCGTCGAAGTGAGGTTCTTCCTGCACAGCGTGGTCTCATCTGGGATCGAAATGGGGACAAACCCCTCGCTCTCAACATTGATTCCTTTGCTATTCAGATTATTCCCGCAGAAATTTCCCCTTCTAACCCACAGGAATTGGCCGAAAAATTGGCCCCTGTACTGAAGATGAAAAGCCAATCCATATTGGATGCCCTCCCCACCAATTGGCGAAACTCATGGAATCCTGTGGAAATCAAGAATGGGGTAGATTACGGCACAGTTGTGGCTCTCGCTGAAGCCAGTGAGGACTATCCTGGATTGGTTTGGTCCAGTAAACCCTACCGTTGGTACAATTCCATTGGTTCCATTTCTCACCTCTTAGGATATGTGGGGAACATCACGGCGGAAGAACTCCAGCTTCTTTACAACGAGGGGTATGAGAATACCGCGAGCCTTGGGAAAAGTGGTGTAGAGCGAGCCTATGATGGCATCCTTCGTGGAACAGATGGTCAAAGCTATCGCACCGTGGATGTGAAGGGAAAAGAACTCAGTGATGGGGGAGTTATCCCCCCCAAGAATGGTTTAGACATTGTTCTCACCATTGATCGCCGCATCCAAACCCTTGCAGAGAAAGCTCTTGGTCCTCGCAAAGGAGCCATGGTGGTTTTGAAACCCGCCACTGGTGAGATTTTGGCCATGGTGTCCTATCCCTCCTATGATCCGAATCGTTTTGCCGAACCTGGCCCAGGAAATTTTGGGGCTCTCAGTTTGAACACAGACTTTCCCTTCCTCAATCGGGCCATTCAGTCTGGTTACGCTCCAGCCTCAACCTTCAAACTCATCATGACAGCGGCCATTCTTGGTGAAAACGCCATTGATCCTGATATTGAAGTGAATTGCACCGGAAGCATGACTTTGGGAAATCGGGAATTCAAATGCTGGAAGCGTAGTGGTCATGGTTTGGTTGATCTTGAAGAAGCTCTCGAAAATTCCTGCAATATCTACTTTGGAACCGTGGGTGTAGAAGAGTTAGGGATTGATGTGATTGCCAAATATGCCCGGGCCTTTGGTCTGGGATCTCCTACAGGAGTGGCACTGGAAGGAGAAGTGGGCGGAATTGTTCCTGGCAAAACCTGGAAAGAAGAGGTGTATCACAGCCCCTGGACAGGAGGAGACACCTTAAATGCCTCTGTTGGACAGGGATTCCTCACCGTTACCCCTCTTCAGATGGCCAATGTCCTTGCAGGGATTGCCAATAATGGAAAGATTTACAGGCCCCGTATACTGAAAGAAGTTCGTGATTCTGTGTCCGGAGATTTGGTGGAACGCACCGAACCTGAGCTTCTACGAAGCATTGAGTACCTGGAAGAAGAAGATTACGACTACCTTCAAAACGCTATGCGTGGTGTGATTACGGAAGGTACTGGTGAATATGTCATCTACACTGATTCGGTGGAGATTGCCGGTAAAACGGGAACCGGAGAAGTGGGCTCTGAGGATCGTTGGCATGACTGGTTTGTGGCCTATGGTCCTTGGAAAGCTGAGAACCCCGAAGATCAAGTGGTGGTGGTTTCCATTGCAGAGGCCTCAGAAAACTATGACTATTGGAGCCCCAAGGCCACCGATCTTGTTTTTGAGGGAATCTTTGGTGGAAAAACCTACGAAGAGGTTGTGGCGGAGTGGCGTTCACGACGCGTTTGGTGGAGTTGGGATACCATAGATCTTCCCTATCCAGGCCACCCTTTTCAAAGACCAGCACCAGAAAATGAGGATGAAGAAGAATGAATGTAGACCGGCAGCGATCCACAACCTTTCTTCGTCTTGATATTGTGCTCATTCTTTCCGTTGTTGGATTGATGGCTCTGGGAATTGCCTTCATCTATTCCAGTGGTGTCACCTCTGATGGGATTCAGGTTTCTGGGGAATGGGTGCGGCAGATCATTTGGTCTTCAACAGGTCTTCTTCTGATGGCGGCCTTTGCCATGATTGATTATCGGCGGTGGAAGCAGTGGGTCATTCCTCTTTATGGAATAGGGATCCTTCTTCTCATTCTTGTTCTTGTCACCGGCAACTATGTGAAAGGAGCTCGGGCCTGGTTGGGGATTGGAAGTGTTGGTGTGCAACCCTCCGAGTTTATGAAGCTGGCATCCATTCTGATGCTCGCATGGTGGTTTGAAGAGCGGGGGAGGGGCATTGATGGACTGCGAGTCTGGATTGGTGCCTTTGTCATCACTCTGATTCCCATGGGGCTCATCTTGCTGCAGCCTGATCTTGGAACCGCCATTGTGTACATCCCCATTCTTTTTGCCATGGCCTTCTGTGCAGGAGTGCGCTGGAACCTACTGCTTTTTCCCTTGCTGGCCGGTATCCTGATGATACTTGGAACTCTGGGTTATGCCTGGAGTGAATACATCACCATCGCCCCCTCTGGTTTTTTCCGTCTTTTTACGGAGAAACGCATGATCAGTGTGGCTCTTCCATCTCTGCTGATACTCACCATATTGGCCCTTCTCGGCCGGTGGTTCTTTCA
The DNA here is from genome assembly GCA_022360655.1 of Spirochaetales bacterium. Lineage (GTDB taxonomy): Bacteria > Spirochaetota > Spirochaetia > DSM-2461 > DSM-2461 > UBA2779. Next base: position 6,817 of record JAKSCK010000264.1, read on the forward strand.
GCGCCGATCTTTTTCTGCTCTTGCCTACATCTTTGGGGTTTTATCCACCGCCTATGCCGGTGTGATGGGTGCGGCGAAGGTGCTCAAAGGCTATCAGATGATGCGATTGGTGGTGTTTTTGGATCCTCAGACCGACCCGCGAGGCGCGGGTTGGAACATCATTCAGTCTGTCACCGCCATTGGATCTGGTGGTGCCTTTGGCAAAGGATATTTGCAGGGAACACAATCCCATTACCGCTATTTGCCAGAGCAAAGCACAGACTTTATTTTTTCCATCTTGGCGGAAGAAACCGGATTTGTGGGCAGCTTGTTTGTCTTCACCCTCTTTGCGATAATCATTCTGCGTTCTCTCTACATTGCCTACACAGCAAAAGACACCTTTGGTTCGTACACAGCCGTTGGCATTGCCGCCATGATGAGTTTTCATGTGATGCAGAATATTGGCATGGCCATCGGTGTGATGCCCATCACCGGAATCCCTCTGTTTTTTCTGTCCTACGGAGGCTCTTCCCTGTGGATGGCGCTCATGTGCATGGGTCTGTTGCTTTCCATTCATTACCGGCGCCATAAGATCTAGCACAACGGCGATGATTCACAATGACCTCGAAAACCTTACCTGAGGGGATAAACCCTTCTGTGGATTTGGCCCATCTTCTGGCCTCAGTGGAAAAGCCTGGGCGCTATGTGGGAGGAGAATGGGGGGCCCTTCGTTCAAAACCCCAGAACGATGATTGGCGCATCTGTGTGGTTTTCCCAGATCTCTATGAAATTGGCATGTCCAATCAGGCCGTTCGCATCCTGTACAAGATGTTCAATGATGAGGAAGGTTTGCACGCCGAACGGGCCTTTTCTCCGGCTCTCGACTTTGAAAAAGGTCTGGCTGCTCTTGGACAGCCCCTCTATTCCCTAGAGAATGGTCTGCCCATCCACACGTTTGATCTTCTTGCCATCACCATTGGGTATGAGTTGGCCTTCACCAACGTGTTGTCCTTTCTCAAAGCCTCCCATATTCCCATTGATCGTAATCAGCGGGGAGATGAGCATCCTCTCATCCTTCTGGGGGGGCCTGCCATGACCAATCCGGCCCCCTGGTCTCCTTTTGTCGACGGTGTCTTCATTGGTGAAGCCGAAGATGGAGCCATCCCCTTGATGCAGGAACTGCGGACTCAGAAAGCAGCCGGAGCCTCTCGGGCTGAACTCCAAGCCTTACTGGATGCCCATCCAGGCATTTGGACTCCTGCAGCCCCTCATGCTGACCGTCGAGTTTGGAATGACTTTGCTCAGACTCAAGGCCTCCCAGCGGCCAATCCCATCCCCTCCATGGTGACCGTTCAAGACCATGGTGTGATTGAGATTATGCGGGGTTGTCCGAATAAATGCCGTTTTTGCCATGCAGGCGTGTATTATCGTCCCTTCCGACAGAAAAGTTTTGAACGCATCTTAGAAGAAGCCCGTTACCTGGTGGAAGATTGTGGATATCGAGACATCACCCTTTCCAGCCTTTCCACCGGTGACTATCCCCGATTGGAACGCTTAGTGGATGCGCTCAATCGGCTTTACGCCCACCGAAGGGTGTCCTTCAGCCTGCCATCTCTGCGGGTGAATTCCGTCACGCTCTCCCTTCTTGGGCAGCTGAATACCGTACGCAAAAGCGGCTTAACCTTTGCCGTGGAAACACCCACCATCAAGGGGCAGCGGGGAATCAACAAAGATGTTCCGGCTGAAAAGGTCATCAAGATTCTCGAAGAGGCCAAATCTCAGGGTTGGAAATTGGCCAAATTCTACTTCATGATTGGCCTCCCTGTGGACACCGGGGAAGATGAAGCCCAGTCCATCGTTGACTATCTTTTGGAGGTGCAGCGCCAAACCCAGATGAAGCTCAACGTGAATCTGGGAACCTTTATTCCCAAGGCTCACACGCCTTTCGAACTGGCGCATCAGCTCACAGATGAAGAGGCGATGCAGCGGATTCGCACCATCCGTGAAGGATTACGGGGCAATAAAAAGATTCGTTTTTCCTTCCATTCTCCCTTTGTCTCCTATTTAGAAGGCATCCTCTCCCGCGGCGATGAGCGGGCGGGAGAATTGGCTCGGGTTGCCTGGGAAAAAGGAGCCTGTTTTGATGCCTGGGATGATTTGATGAACAAAGGCGCCTGGCGTGAGGCCATTGCCGAGGCCTCCTGGGAGGTGGAAGACATCACCTGTCATCCCTCTTCCGCTCGTCAGCAGTCTGTTCCTTGGGAGGGGGTTTCCCTGGGAATCACCTCCAAGCATCTCTCCCATGAGCAGCAGCAGGCCACAGAAGGAGAACTCACACCTCCCTGTGCTCAAGCCTGCCCTGAGCATTGCGGCGTCTGTACCAAAGACTGCAAGGTGCAATCTCGTGAATCCGATGATCTTCCGGATTTTTCTCAGATCGACCCCGCCGCCGACGGGGTGGTGGAAAAAGAACAATCGCGTTGGCTCCGCATGATCTTGCGATTCAAGAAATTTGGACCAGCCATGTACTTGGGACATCTTGATGTGATGAATGTGTTTCAGAGAGCCATGCAACGCGCCAATCTTCCCATGGACTTTACCCAAGGCTTCAACCCCAAACCTCGTTTGGAATTTGCTCAGCCTCTCTCGCTTGGAGTCTCTTCCGATAGTGAAATGGCGGCCGTGCGACTGGCCTATGATGGACGGAATGCGCACGATTGCCAGGAACTCCTCAATGCTCAGCTTCCAGAGGGCTTAAAAGTCACCCAAGCCTGGTTTGTTCCCTTCCATCCCTTGGGCACAAAGAACGTGAAGATTATGGGCGCTTTTTGGGGAGCCGATTGGCGTTTGACACCTCCAGAGGGACAAAACTCCCAAGAATGGGGGCAGTCCCTGGAACAGCATTTTCAGGATCATGGTGTGGGTTCAGATTATTCCTGGAAACGGGATGGTGATTCCCTTCTGATTCGGATGCGGCATGGGGGGACACGTCATCATAACCTCAGTCGCTCCCTTGCAGATCTTCTTGGGGAAAATCCCTTGATTGCCGGGTGGCGAATTCACCGTCTCAATAGCTGGGCCATCGGTGGAGAACAGAAGGCCATTGCCTTTGAAGATTATTATCCACCCCAATCAGCTGATCAAATCCCCTTTGCTTAGCCATGGTTCCTCCTTGGACGTGAGATCCGTCCAAGGAGGAAGAATTGATTCTCCCCTAGATGGATTCGGCTTTTTTTGCTGCATCCCAATGCACATCCATGGCTTCTAGGCTGCTTTCTTCCAAAGAAAGGCCTGAATCTTTCATGCTTTTTTCCATGGCACGAAACCGCTTTGTGAATTTGGCATTGGTGCGGCCCAGGGCCAAATCTGGATCAATTCCCAGGGATCGGGAATAATTCACCACGGAAAACAGCAAATCACCCATTTCTTCTTCCAGAGCCTCAGGATTTCCCTGGGCCGCTTCAATTTCCGCCAATTCTTCATGAATTTTCCCCAATGGACCTTGGGGATTAGGCCAATCAAAGCCGGTTTTTGCCGCTTTTTTTTGAAGTTTGTAGGCCTTCTCAAGAGGGGGGAGGGCTCCAGAAACACCATCTATAGCGGAATCTTTTTTAGGGCGGCCTTCCACGGTTTCTTTAATTTGTTCCCAATTGGCAAGAACTTCATCAGTTCCAGACACATCAAGACCGGCAAAAACATGGGGATGACGACGAATCAATTTATCACTGATGCCTTGAATCACCTGGTCGATAGAGAAGAGTTGTTCCTCCTCATGAATCCGACTGATCATGGAGACAAGGAGAAGGACATCCCCAAGTTCTTCCTGAACATGATGGGGATCGTTGTCATTGATGGCTTCAACGGCTTCATAGGCTTCTTCCACCAAGGCCTTTCGGAGGCTCTTTGCCGTTTGCTCACGGTCCCAGGGGCATCCTTCGGGACTGCGAAGTTTTTCAATGATACTCAAGAACGAATCAAAGGCTGCGAGGGCCTGGCTGTGGTTTTGCATAAAGTCAGCCTAGCGAGATGAGAAAATCTGAGCAAGCGATTTACAGACTCGGGGGACAGACTTTTTGATGAAGAATCTTCATCATCACAAGAATGTGGTGATTCAGCCCCCGAAGGGGTCGGTCTAAAAAAGGGAGAATTCCCAGGTAGACAGAATATATATTATCGGAAGTAGGGGAAGTCTTCAAATTTACCGGAGAATCCAAATCTACGAAGAATCACCAGTTATCTGGGAGACGACGGAGCCAAAGAAAGGTTGCTGCCAGTGTCCATGCCACCAAGATGGAAGGAATGGCATTGATGATGGAATACTGCGTGATTCCTCCATGGGCAAAAACCCAGGCACCAGCCCAGCCACCCACAAAAGATCCCACCAGGGCAATGGCCCAGACAAACCAGAACACACCGGTGCTTGGACGTCCATGGCGGAAAAATTTTGTGGCGAGCATAACCGAAATAAAGGCACAAACAATATGGCTTGAAACCAGTAAAAGTTCTCTCATAATGTGATCCTGGATCCTGTCTTGATGGTGAGACGATTTGATAATCGTGTAGGAATTATACACAAATTCCCATGACGAGCCAATCAACTATGATTTCTAGCGCTGGCATCCTTCCATCGTATGGTGTCATACTCAATATATCCCAAAAAAATGGGTTTACTTTCCAATTGAGTGAGCGTTGCAATTTCCACACCCACGGCATAGGTCACAAAGGCAATACGCAGCTGAGGATGGTTGGAGCCTCCCAAGCCACTGATGAGACTTCCACTGGTATTGGTTGAGGGTTGCGTTCCTGGTGGACGACGTAAATCTCCATCGCTTGAGGTGCCAACCAGATACCAGTCATCCACAAAACTGCGAAGATCATCACTGGTGAGATCCAGGGGATCTAAATAACCTCGAGCCACCTCAATTTTATTGGCATCTGTGATGGGATCAGGCCCTAAACCTAAAATAGGTTGATCACGAAGATTGGAATCCGAGGAATCATTGGCATTGGCATCCAAAACAATCGAAAATCCTGCCCCTGGAAACGGGTAATTGAAGGATGATGCGGGCAAAGAATTCTGATTGATCCGGCCGGCTCGAACAAAACCTCTTTGTTTGGGAACGGTGGCTCCTGAAGCCAGTTCATTTCCATCGGTGTAATTATTCTCATCAAAATGCCAATCGTCATTTTGTGAGTCATAATCGGAGGCACTGGCATACACTTTATAATACAAGGCATAGCCATTCACTTGTGTGCCCGCTTCCGCAGTAACCGTCCCAAAACCCACCTTTGTAGTATCAGAAAAAAGACCGTTATTCACGGCCGGTTTGGCAAGAGATTGGGCATTGGGCAAACCACAAGAAAAAAAGGAAACACTCAAGAGAAGAAGAGCAAGGAGATGGGCTGCAAAGGACGTTGGTGCAATTTTAGTCACAAAAGAATTATATCACCCTCCCCTGTTTTAGGTTAGCCAAGTCCAGGGAAAACTCCTTTCCGATTTTCATTCCTTCCAACGATGGCCCAGTCCATTCCTGCTTTTTTAGGGACAAACTGGGCCTGCATCACCACCGTGGCTCTCAGGTTTTGGAATGATCTTGAAGGTCCAGTTCGGCCTCGAGATCGCCATCATAATCCACCAGTTCATAAATGGTCACAGGGCGGAATCGACCTTTCACACGAATCTGATCCAACTCTCGCAGAACAAAGGGTTCCTCTTTGATTTTTTCCCGGGTGTCCTCACTGATGATGATGTTGGTTTGATAGGTTTTATTCACACCTTCTAAACGGCTGGCCAGGTTCACCGTATCTCCCATGGCCGTGTAGTTCTTTCGACCCTCACTCCCCATGTAGCCCACCATGCACTCACCAGAATTCAGGCCAATTCCAATGTTGAGGGGCTGGAAGGTATCATCGCTTTCCGCCGCTAATCGCTCATTGAGAGCATTGAGAAGACGAATTTGCATCACGGCACATTTGCAGGCCCTGACGGCATGATCTTTTTGCGGACGGGGAGCTCCCCAGAATGCCATAATGGCATCACCAATGTACTTATCAAGGGTCCCGCTATAATCATTCACCAGGTTGTTGGTCATGTCTGTGAGATATTCATTGAGCAATGTCACCAGTTCTTGAGCGCTCAAACGTTCCGATATGCGAGAAAAACCGCGAATATCGGAAAAGAATACGGTGACATCCACATCTTCTCCACCCAATTCTGGTGGATGATTGGAGAGCTCATCCACCACAGCAGGAGAAATGAACTGACCAAAGACGCCCTTGATCTGACGCTTGTCCCGTTCTGCTGTTAGAACACGGTAAATCACCACCGTGATGTAGGTGATGAGAACAGCCACAATGGGACTGGCCCAGTCCAGAAGAAGATTTTGGAACTCAAAAGCCATTGTAACACCCAAGAAGGATGCCAAAACAAAGGCAAGAAGTATGGCTGCAGACCACCCCAGATTCTTCATACGGGAGGTGAGGAGAGCAAAACTGATCACCAGAAGGAATAGGATGAGTGAATTCATCCAGGAAGGGGGTTCTTTGATGAAATTGTCCATGATGATGGTGTTGAGGGCATTGGCATGCATTTCCACTCCAAACATCAGGCCCATGGGAGTGGTCTTTTCGTCGTCTGCCATCCCAAGAGAGAAGGCTCCAACCATCAGGATTTTTCCCCCAAGACGTTTTGTTTCTGGCCAGGTGGAAGGATCAGAACCGCGAACAGAAGTAGCATAGGCCGCATAGGGACGAACCGGGAAGGTTTGGCGCCCTCCCCGCTCCGCGGAGGATTGTCGTCCCATAAAGTTGATGAGCATATTGGCTTCTCGATCAATGGGTATACGAATTTCATCAACAGCGCGTAAACCACGACGACCACTGGCATCAATGGGAACTTCATAGGGAATCCATTCTCCCTTCCGAGGATCCCAACGTTCTGGTGAAGGGATGAGAATGTGTGATCCATAAACCACTTCCACATCCTCAATCGTTTTATTGAAGTACATTAAGGAAAGAGTGAGCGTGATGGCGGGAATGTGATGATCTTTGAAAACACCAACATAGTAGGTTGCCTTTTCTCGCCCATTTTCGTCTTCCTCAAAACGAGGAAGACCATTTCTTGCAATGTTTCGCTGCATTTCAACCAATGCATCGTCTTTTAGGGGAAGTTCAACGGTTTGATATTCCCCTTCTTTGCTCAACCAGGCTAAATGGCCTCTTGGTCCGGTCCCAAAATCCATACCTGCCTGAATCTGCTCAATGGGAAATTCATTAATTTTTTCGCTGTAGCGGGAAATGAGCTGCTGACGCCGGAATACTTTATCTGGGTCTTCTTGATACGTGGCATGACCATAGGCGGCCACGGCATTCCCATAGGGAATGAGTGGGGATTCCACGCTGTAATAGGCATTGTTCGGGGCGATATCCCCGGAGACATTGGTGATTTCCCCATAGTTATCAATCAAAGTTTGGATGCGCTTTCCAAATTCTTCTTCCCGTGCAGAAGGAAGGGTTTTTCCTTGGAGAAGACTTTGAAGGGCGACTCGGCCGTTTTCTCGTATAGCATCCAGTAACACCACATCTTCAAAAGCACGGTCTGCCACATCATTGAACAAGATATCCAAAAGAATAGCCGATTCTCGGTCGTTCCCATTCTTCACCCGAGTGAAAGAGTTGAGCAAATCGGCATGATAGGAACGAGGAAAAGGCCAGCGTCCAAGAGTATCAAGGGTGCTGTTTTCGATGCCAATGAGAAGAATGTCATCCGAGATTCGTCGAGAACGGGTTTCTTGCACCACATTCTCTTGGCTTCGTTCGCGAACCAGGCTTTCCTTGAGATTGAAATGGAGATCCATGACCTGGACTTCCATATTATCAAGAACATCCGTAAAGGTTCCAACTGCAAGGAACGCGCCAAAGACAAGAACACCCAAGAGTAACCCAAAGAATGTGGGAGATTTGAGCTTTTGAATCAAGAGAGAATTGGAAGCCACGGCTCCTCCTCGTTGAGGGAAATAGAATCACTTCCCTATCGGATCGAGCCGCTTCCCAAGGAAACAGGCAATGGAGCAATGCCGGGAGGAACTCCCGGCCCTTGCTCTAGCGGCCCTCTATTACCAGGATACGTGTTTTTCCAAGCCCATTCCACCGACTTTGGGGAAAACGTGCTGCAATGTCTTTATAGGCGGCCAATGCCTCTTCCATTTCGCCACGTTTTTCGGCTAAACGTCCCAATTGATAAAGGGCATCAGGAACATCGGGTGAAATCTGATCATACTCATCCACAAGCTGCTGCAGCACGGACACAGCCTCATCATCTTTACCCTGCTCTTCCAACGCGGAGGCTGCATTGTAAAGACTCACAGAAGCCAAGTAGCTCTCTTCCCATTCATCGGCCAGAAGTAAGAAGGATTCCGATGCTTCTTCCCAAGCTTCGTTTTCCAGAGCCATCAAACCCTTGGTGTAGAGAGCCCGCTGAGCGGCAAAAGTGGAAGGATAGTCGGTAAGAGCTTCGTCAATCAAAGCCTCCAGAGTGCTGGAGTCCCGATCCTCTGAAGCTGCAGCAATCCACTCGACAAAACTCTCTTGAATATCTTCAGCCATGATGGCAGCCCGTGCTCGTCTCTCCTCATTCATCGATCGGAGAACCAAGATTCCGGCCATCACGGCAACAACAGCCACAAGGCTCAATACTGCGAATTTCCAATGCCTCGCCAGGGCGTTGTTGACCCGGTCTTTGAGGGGCAACTCTTGTTCTTGTGCTTTCATTTTACGTTTCATCTCCTCGGCGATCGATGTTCATATCCCGGAGCATCCGAGATAAATAGGTGCGTTGTATGCCTAGCGCCCGTGCCGCTTCCGTCTGGTTGCCGTTATGGGCGCGCAAAGCCTCTTGAACCACATTTTTTTTAAACAGAGCAACGGCCTCTTTCAAAGGACGTCCGTGGTACTGCTCCAAAGATGATTCCCCAGGGAGTCCTAAATCATCCGGTTGGATGATGGTACGACCAGCAGAATGCACCATGGAACGTTCAATGGCGTTCCGCAACTCCCTGACATTACCCGGCCAACGGTATGACAGCAAGGCCTCTTGAGCTTCTAATGAAAATTCTCGTTCTTTTGTTTCCAATTCCTCCGCTGTTGTTCTCATCTTGGAATGGAATTCTTTGAGAAAAAGTTGAGCCAGGGCCAGAATATCCTCTGGCCTTTGATGGAGTGGAAGGATTCGAAGAGGAAGAACAGCGAGACGATAGTATAGATCTTCTCGAAAGGTCCCGTTGGAAACAGCCTCTTCGAGAACCCTATTTGTGGCCACAATCACTCGGGCATTGGTTTCGCGTTCTTCCTCTGCGCCCAAGGGTAAGAATCGTTTTGTTTGTAGAACACGGAGAAGTTTTCCTTGCACATGAAGAGGCAACTCGGCCACTTCATCAAGAAAGAGGCTGCCCCCTCGTGCCCGCTCAAAATGCCCAGTGCGATCTCGCATGGCATCGGTAAAAGCGCCTTTGACATGGCCAAACAGTTCAGACTCCAATAGCTCAGAGGGAATGGCTGCACAATTTACCTTAACCAAGGGACCTTGAGCCTGGGCTGAGGAACCATGAATCCGTTCAGCCAGCAACTCCTTTCCCGTACCACTTTCTCCCATAATCAAAACGGGAGAAGTTGAAGCGGCCATGCGATCAGCCGTCTGAAGAAGTTTCTGGCTGGAAGGACTCTCCCATACAGCCTGGGTTTTTTCATTGTGATGAGAGGTGGAGGATGGAGGACTCTTGAGACGCTCCACTTCCTGCGTTAAACGTCGATGTTCCCAGGCATTCTGAATGGCAATGGATGCCTGATCAGCCAGTACTTCGAGAAATCGCAAATCCTCGTCATTGAAGAGGTCTCCATGGGTTTTATTGATGGTTTCAAGAACACCAATCACCTGATTTCGAGCACGAAGAGGAACAGCAATGAGATTTCGCGTTCGGTAACCAGTTTCCGTTCCAATGGACGTGCTGTGCCGTGGCTCTGCAGGAGCATCGTTGGTGAGAAAGGAACGGTTATTTTGAACCACCCAACCGGCAATGCCCTCACCTGGGGCCAGAACATGTTTTTTAACATCTTCCCCCTTCTCACCTGAGGCCACCTCAAAACTCAATTTTCCAGTTTCGGCATCAACAAGAAGGAGGGCGGAGGCATCGGAGCCAATGAGCCTCTCAGCAGAATCCATGATATGAGAAAGTAGAACCCGCACATCGCGGTACTGAGAGTTGATCAAAGAGTTGATCTGGATGAGGGTTTCCAGTCTTTGGACTTCGTCTCTCGCCTCGTTCATGAGGGGCTCCTAATGGAAAACCCCCAAGGTCAATGACCTCAGGGGTTAATCCTCAAGGACTATTTAGAGCTCTTTGCCCTTAAGCATGTCGGCAAGTGTATAGGAATCAGATTCCTCTTCACCGTCGTTCATGTACTTGGAGATTTCAGCACGTTCTTCCCGATACTTCATCTCACGGACAGACAAGGAGAGTTTCTGTTTGGAGGTGTTCACCTCGGTCACAGCAGCCTTGATTTTGTCACCCACATTGAGAGCAGCAAGCTTCTCTTCGGGATCATCCTCACGGCTTTCTGTCAGGTTGTTCTTGTGAATGAGACCTTCAATGTCCCCTTCCACCCGAACAAAGACACCAAACTCAGTCTTTCCGGTGATTTCTCCTTCCACGATGGAACCGCGGGGGAACTTGTCTCGGAAAGTCTGCCAGGGATCACCCTCAAGCTGCTTCACACCCAAGCGGATGCGGCGCTCTTCTGGGTTCACGCTGATGATGATTGCGTCCACAGGCTCACCTTCGGTGAGAACGCTGCTGACATTGCGAACTTTCTTGGTCCAAGACAGGTCATCGGCATGAAGGAAGGCATCAATGCCCTCTTCCAATTCAACAAAGGCGCCAGCGTTGGTGATTTTCTTCACAGTCCAGCTGCCCTTGGTTCCCACAGGGAACTTGCCTTCAATTTCTTCCCAAGGATTGGGGAGAACCTGTTTGAGGCCTAAGGAAATTCGACCCTGGGGAATGTCATAACCCAAGATCATGGCTTCACACTCATCACCGATGCTGAAGAGTTCTTTGGGATGCTTGACCCGCTTCACCCAGCTGAGCTCGGAGATATGAGCCAAACCTTCGATTCCTTCTTCAATTTCAATGAAGGCACCAAAGTCGGTCAACTTGGTCACGCGACCTTTAATGACCTGATCAACCTGGTATTTGTCCTCAAAGGTAGACCAAGGATCTGCCAAGAAATGCTTGAGAGACAGGTTGATTTTCTTCTCATCGGGATCAAGGCGAATGACCTTGAGCTGAATCTTCTCACCCTTCTTGACATAGTCTTTGGGGCGAGTGACATGGCCCCAGCTCATGTCATTGATATGGAGAAGACCATCAAAACCACCCAAGTCAATGAAAGCACCGAAGGATGTGAAGCTCTTCACGGTTCCTTCTACTTCATCACCAATGTTCACGGTCTCAAAGAAGGCAGAGCGGTTCTTTTCAGTCTGCTGCTCCAACCAGAGACGGCGAGTCAGGACGATATTGACTTTCTTTTCACTGTAGAGACGGTCAATGAGGAATTTGGACTGAAGGCCGATATATTCCTCAGGAGTCTCAATCCGCTGAATGTCCATTTTGCTAATGGGGCAGAAAGCGCGTACATCAAAGCCAAGATTCACCTCAAAGCCGCCTTTAACAGCTTTGGCAACCTTACCTTCAACCGGCTCACTGGCCTCAAAGGCGTCACGGAGGGTCTTCCAGAAGACCTTCATATCAGCTTTTCGCTTGGAGATGACAACTTCGCCGTTGCGTCCTTCGCGTTTCACGAGGACTGTTTCGACTGTGTCTCCGACAGCGGGGAGTTCTTTGAACTCATCGACGGGGACTCTTCCGTCCGACTTGAGGCCAACGTCTAAATAGACGTACTCGCTGTCGACTTGAATGACAACTCCCTCGATTAGTCCCCCTTCCTCAATTTGATCGAGGGCCTTCAGGTACATTTCCTGAAGTTTGTCTTGATTGCTCTCCTGAGCGAAGGCATCCGATTCGGGCATGCTGACTCCTGGGATAGATTATTGGTACGTTGTAATTAACCCGGTCACTCTCGCACAAACCTCCTCTAAGGTCAAGGAGGAGGTGTCAATTACCTGGGCATCTGGGGCTGCAATGAGGGAACCTTCCTCTTTATTCCGATCCCGTTCATCCCGCTCTCGAATGGAGGCTTCCAGAGCCGCAAGATCTAAATCACTGGTTCCCTGTTCAAAACGACGTTGGGCACGAACAGCCGGGGAGGCATCCAAGAAAATCTTCACCTCTGCATGAGGAAAGACCACCGTTCCCATATCCCGTCCTTCACTCACCAGGTCCATGGTGCCGGCAATGCGTCGTAAATGCTCATTCACACGATGCCGAAGAGGAACATGAGAGGAAACCATGGACGAGGCTCGGTCCACCGCATCGCTGCGCAATTGGCCCTCAACATCCACACCATCAAGGTGCAAGCGCCCATCCACAATATCCAATTGAGCTCCTTCTACAGCATTCATAACCTGGCCCACATCGGCAGGGTTGGCCTGGGCTGCAAGGACTTTCAGGGCAAGAGCCCGGTAAAATGATCCAGAATTGAGGTTAAAGAAGCCAAATCTTTCAGCCACAGCAGCTGCAATGCTGCTCTTCCCCACTCCTGCGGGTCCATCAATGGCGACGACCATGATCCTTCCTTCCTTTCTTCATGTTAGAGCGCTGATTGGATGACTGACGTCCACTTGGATTGGCTTGGCGTCCACCCCGTCGTTCTCGGGATTCATTCCGTGATGATTCCGAACGGGAATCTCGATAGGGACGATTCCCACGTGGAGAGGGAGAGGATGGTTTTCGCGATGGAGCGCCGCGTTCCTGGCGGGGAGAATCATCACGGTCTCGAGAGAAACGCTTTTCCCCTTGAGGACGGCGATTTGATGGCTGACGTTCATAGGTTTTGCGCTGGCCATCACGCGATTCATGGGAGCGGCGAGAAGGACGGGAGGAGGAATGCTCTGACCGTTCCCGGAAGTCCTTGCCTCCCGTTCTTGATGAAGGCCGCTCTTTTTTGCCGGAATTTTGCCGTTCTTTTGCCCCATTTCCCTCCCGGGATTCTTTTCGACGTTCATAGGGGCTTTTTTTCCGGTGGAAAGAGGTGGATTCGCCCTTCCCTTCCATCAGAGCCTTGATTTCATATTCTTTGAGGTGGCGGAATCGACCAGATTCAATTCCTTTGAGACGCACCGTGCCAATACGAACACGGTGCACCTTCTTAATGCTGGCGGCAACAGAAAGGAAAACGCGACGTAATTCCCGATTTTTGCCCTCGGTCAGAACAATGCGGGCCACTCGGCTCCCAATCAGTTCTGCTTTTTTGGCCTTGTAGCGCACACCATCCACCACCAGACCCTGAAGAAATCGATCCATCAACTCTTCAGGTATAGGACTTTTGCAGGTGACCTCATATTCCTTTTCCATTTTCTTGGAAGGATGAGTGAGGGCCCGAGCAAAATCACCATCATTGGTGAAGAAAATCAAACCGCTGGTCATGTAGTCCAAACGACCGACATGGAAAATTCGTTCCTTAAAAACGGGCTCCAACAAACTCTTTGCAAGAGGACGTCCATCTGGATCATCATCAGAACAGAGGAAGCCAGCAGGCTTATGGAGGGCAATGTACACTTTACGTTTTTCATCACGAACCGTACGGCCATCCAATCGAACATCGTCTTCAGGCCCCACCTTGGTTCCTGGAACAATCACCACTTTGCCGTTGACGGTCACCCGTCCCTCTGCAATCAGTTCTTCACATTTCCGCCGGGAGGCAATCCCAGCTCGGGCCATTCGGACCTGAAGGCGAATAGCATTATCTTGGTTCATCGAGTGCAAACCTCTTTTCTTCGAGCTCATCAAGTTTTGGCAAATCCGCGATGCTTTCTAATCGGAAAATCTTCAAAAATTCTTTGGTTGTGCCGTACAGCACGGGACGCCCCGGGCTATCTTTCCGCCCCACTTCGCGAATCAGTCCCTTATCTTTGAGAAGGCGAACCATGCCTTCTGCCCCTACACCTCGGATATTCTCTACTTCACTCCGGGTGAGCGGTTGAGAATAGGCGATGATGGAAAGAGTTTCCAGTGCCGCACGGGAGAGTTTTTCCTCTCTTTGCTTTCCATAACGGTCTTTGAGCACATTCCAGTACCGTTCCTTAGGAGAAAGGGTCCACCCACCGGCGATCCGCACCGGTTCAAGACCGCTATTGGGAGCTTCACAACGCTCTTTTAAGACATCCAATGCTTGACGAACGGCTGTGAGACCCAATCCTGTGATGCGAGCAAGAAGAGCTTCCTCCACCGGTTCCACTTCCAGGAGCAGGACCGCTTCCACAAGGGCGGCTTCTTGGGCAAAATCCATTTATCCCTCCTCCACAGGAGAGCTTGCTTCCTCTCCATTCTGGGTGATCTGATTCGTTTGATCTGCAGCAGAGTCTTCTTTTTGAGTAGACATTTCTTTCAACCGTTCTTGTTCCTCTTGCTCATAGGATTCTTTCCAGCGAGAAGAGGAGGAGATACGGATATCGCCAAATAATCGATTCTGATAGACATCAATCACCCCGCCCTTCACCAGTTCAAGAACGGCAAGGAAAGCACTCACCACTTCCATCAAAGAGGATGGATTGATCACAACATCATCAAAGAGAAAGGACGTGCGTTCCTCTAAAAATTCATGAATGAGGGTGATTTTTTCATTGATGCTTACCTCTTCCCAGAGGCTGATCACCTTTTCCCCACCCAATCCTTTCATCACCTTACTGAAACTTTTCAGCAAATCCCAGGAATCCACTTTTTCCCAAAGATCCTGTTCATCAGGAAAGGGAAGAACAGGTTGAGTGCGTTTGCGTTCGACCGTCCAATCGGCTTCAGCCTCTCGCTGAGCCATCATGTCAGCAATCTTTCTGTACTTCTCATACTCAATGAGTCGTTGAACCAATTCTTGTCTTGGATCCTCCAACTCATCATCTAAATCCACTTCCACAGGCAGAAGCATTCGCGATTTGATGTGCAACAAGGTGGCTGCAAGAAGGTAAAATTCAGAAATATCCTCCAAATCCACCATAGAGGAGTATTGGAGATATTCCAGATATTGTTCTGTGATTTCAGCAACAGGAATGTCATACACATTCACTTCATTCTTTCGAATGAGAAAGAGGAGCAGGTCAAGCGGCCCCTCAAAATGATCGAGCTGATATTGAGGGGCTTGTGAGGTGGGAGCTGTGGTGTTCATGTTTCGTATAGCTTAACGCGTTGATCCAAAAGCCGCGAGGCCTTGAGGGCCCATGGTTCACCGTCTCGGGGATCAATGAGCTTGGGAGAAAGGGCCAACAGGGGTTCAAGAACAAAAAGTCGCTGATGCATGGACCGGTGAGGAATGGTGAGTTCGCCGCCCTGAGGGAGTGCCCAGGTTCCCACGGTATTGCCATACATCAGAATATCAATATCCAAAGTTCTGGGACCCTTGGGGATGGCCCCCTCGCGAACCCGATCCCCTTCGTGCTCCAGCCGATGCACAAATTGGAGCAGGTTCACAGGAGAGAGCGTGGTATAGCCCGAGACAACAGTGTTCAAAAAATCTGGTTGATCCACCACATCTTGAGGAGCCGTTTCATAAAATGGCGCCATGTCCATAGATTGAACATGAGCTTCTAGGCCACGACATGCGTTTATCAATCGTTCATGCCGTGCCCCCAGATTAGACCCCAGTCCTAAGTAGACTTTAACCGGTGTGCTCAGAACAATTCCGCCTTGGTTCCTAATCCTGCCGTTTTTTCGGCGATTTTATCGTCTTTCTTCTTCGTAGCGGTTTTCCCGGTGGACTTCTCTGCCGGTTTCTCGTCTTCAATGGGTGGGAACAGAATGGCTCTCAACCGTGTTTCCAAATCCTTCGCAATTTCGGGATTTTCTTCCAAATACGTTTTGGCATTTTCTCGTCCCTGGCCAATACGCTGATCTCCCAAGGAATACCAGCTTCCACTCTTAGCAATCATGTCATGGGCCAATGCCCCATCCAGAAGACTTCCGCTAGCAGAAAGTCCTTTCCCAAAGATGATTTCCATTTCCACTCGTCGGAAAGGAGGGGCCACCTTGTTCTTCACCACCTTCACCCGGACACGGTTTCCAATGGCGTTGTCTTGCCCCTTCGCAATGGTTTCAATTTTTCGAACTTCCAAGCGAACAGAGGAGTAGAATTTAAGAGCATTTCCCCCAGTGGTGGTTTCAGGATTTCCAAACATCACGCCAATTTTCATTCGGATTTGGTTGATGAAGATGAGGCTACTGCCGGATTTGCTGATGGTTCCTGTGAGTTTTCGTAGAGCCTGACTCATCAAACGGGCCTGCAAACCCACATGGGAATCCCCCATGTCCCCATCAATTTCCGCCTGGGGTGTTAATGCCGCCACAGAATCCACCACAATGATGTCCACGCCTCCAGATCGCACCAGGGATTCTGCAATTTCCAGTGCTTGTTCCCCGGTATCCGGCTGACTCACCCAAAGGTTTTCCACATCAACACCCAAATTCCGAGCATAAACAGGATCAAGTGCGTGTTCCGCATCAATGAAGGCTGCAATGCCCCCTTTTTTTTGAGCTTCCGCAATGGCATGAAGGGCGAGCGTGGTTTTTCCTGAGGATTCCGGACCGTAAATCTCAATGATGCGTCCTTTTGGATAACCACCAACACCCAGGGCTTCATCCAACAGCATGGATCCCGATGGAATGACATCCACCTTCACCAGCTGTTTTTCCCCCATTTTCATCAAGGAACCTTTTCCAAATTGTTTTTCGATTTGGAGACGAGCCGCTTCTACCGCTTTTGCGCGCTCTCCTCCCGACTGAGGAATCACGGGTTCCTTTGCTTTTGCCATTGCTCATCCTTCCTGGAATAGATTACGGCCTTCCAAGGGCCATTTCTTGGGCCTTTTCATGATACCAATCAGTCCCTTGGGGAGGCAAGGGATTTCCATGAAAAGACTACACAAATGTTATGATGTAATTTTGGTTTATACCGACCCCGGCATGAGCCGGGGTCGGTCGTCATTTCAAAAAGAGGGATTATCGAAGAAAATGCAGCGTGTTGGCCTCAAGAGAAAACTTTCCCTGCTCATCCGGAATGACTTGAGCCAAGAGCTCCAAGGGAAGTGGTTCCATCACAGCGGCAAATGGCACTTCCACCAAGACTCGCCCCTCGAGAATCTTTCCCTCATCAAATCCCACCAGAAAATCAAAGCGTATGGCATCCCCCTCATACCGAACATTGGCCGTCACCCCCTTCCAAAGCACCTGACAGCCTTCATAAAGAGAGGGATTGGAGGCCACATCGCCAAAGGAATATTGGGATTTTAGAGTTTCAATGGTGGCTGGACTAAGACGGTCACGTAAGTCCATTGCGGCTGCTTGGACTGAGGGAGTGAGATTGGAAAGGAGAATCCGATTCAGCTCTCGTCGTGCTCGATTATCATCGTATTCTTCAAAGGCTTTGAGTGCTTCTTTTAATGAGGATCGAACTTCACGCTCCGTGAGCATGGACGGTTCTCCGGAAACCTCTTGAGTCAAAGCGTTTCCCATCTCAGCGGCGAGCTGCTCTGCTCCAGGACGTACAGCGTTCTGAGAAAACATGGATTGGGTCCAATCCATCACAGGGGAGCGCAGACCATAAATCCCCAAACCCACCAAAAGTAAGGATGCCAGCAAAAGAGTCCAAAGCGGCCAGATGGAACGAAGCTTGGGCAGGTATTTGCTAAGAGGAACCTCATTGAGAAAATGATCCTGTTCCATTTGATCGGAAATCTTCCGCAACGCTTCCAAGCCTTTCTTGGCTTGAACACATCGTGGCTGTTCCTCAAGGACTTCTAACCAAAGACGCACAGCAGAAGCCGGATCTTTTCGCCGTAGGTAGTTTACCGCCAGAATCAAACGCAGTTCCACATGAGCAGGGTCGGCCTGAAGTCCACGATTGAGATAGGTATCTGCATCTCTCAGTAGTCCCGATTCCAGACAGGCTCTTCCCAGAATGGCGTAGTATTCTGGATCTTCAAGAAACAGAGGCACTTTGGGTTCGAGATAACGAATGGTTTTTGATGCACGTCCCGATGCCAGCCATCGGCGACTTTTTTTCAGATCAGCACTATAGGTTTTCATATTCGGTACGGAGCTGCTCCTGCCTATCCAACCGGTTTTCAATATCCGCCACGGTTTCGGTGGTTATGGCGTCCTCATTATCCAACAATTCATCAATGGAGTCGATCACTGCATCCAAATCCCGGAGTCTTTGCCGCAAGGTGTAGGAGCGGAGTCGGGCATTCTCCACAGCCGCCTGCCCCCCATCTCCCTCAAGTCGATCAAAACCGCCTGGGAATGGTCGCTCATCCAAGCCCAGCACCACCACCCACTCCCGGCTCTGTCCTGCGGGGATGGCCTCTGGGGCAAACCTGAGCTTGACGGCACTATCATTCTCAGAGAGAGGAAGCGCATCAAAAGATCGCCCAGCTTCCACTTCAAACTCACGTCCTTCTTCTTTTAATCGCAACCAATTGGCAATGATCACCTCTTGAGGCAGGGTTCCCCCCTCCTCACCAGTGAAAAGGAAGGTCAGAGCAGGAGATTCCACATCCCGACGACTTTTGAGCCAAAGAGGAATTTGTGAACCAGAAAGCCGTGTTTCAGACGAGATGTAGGTCCCATCTTCTAAAAGAAAGGGAAGTCCGGTGGCCTCCCCCAAAACTGTATCCACAAGCAAACTGGGTTGCACTCTCACTGTAGAGGAAGACGAATTTTCAAAACGAGCCGTGATGCGCACATGGCGCATGTCGACAGAAATGATGGCATCTTGAACAAAAGCAAAGGAGCGCTTTCTCCACAGAATACGCTGAGAATCTTCTCCTGACCCCTCTCCCCGTGTCCATCCATCAATGGCAGGAGTTTGGTCCTCCTGATCTATGGTGAGAATCCACCCTGTGCTGGTTTCATCTTCATCCCAAAGAGGAACACGGCTCAAATCTCCAGCGGATTCAGCCACCACCGTGGGGATGGCCACCCCTTCCGTGCTCCGGAAGGTGAGACGGGCGGCCTGATTTTGGGCAAAAAGAGCGGTTGTGAGGCTGAAGAACATCACCACAATGAGGCATGGTTTATTCACTCGAGGCCTCCTGAAGAAGATCAAGATAGTACTCTTTGAGTATCAAAAGCCGGTCTTTTGCGGCTAATAATCGGTCTCGCAATAAGATCCCCCGGAGACTACCCTCTCCATCTGTGGAAGATCCTCCAGAAATGGCATCACGGAACTCACTTTCCCGACGATAAAAATCTTCGGCTTCACGCAAGCGCTCTTCATGGCTCCATTTGAGCAGGTCCAAGAGTTCTCGTTCCCGGTACATCAAACCAATTTCACGGCGGCGAAACCGAGAGGCCTCGCGTTTGAGGCTCTCAGGGTATCGGTGAATGAGTTCGGCAAACACCACATCCGCCTCTTCCAGCCGTCCCAGAGCCATCAGGGCCTCACCCATCCAATAATAGGCCGATGCGGCCAAATCCGATTGAGGATGGGCCGCAACAAAATCTCCAAAAGACATGATGGCGGCCTCATGTTCTCCTTCAAGAAAATGGATTCGCGCGCGTTGATAGGTGATTTCCCTGATCCGTGCATCTTGAGGAAATTCTTGAAGGAAGCGTTCCGCAGCGACTGCCGCTTCGAGATGACGCTGGAGAGCGATGTCACATCGCACAAGCCAAAAGAGAGCATCGTGATGGAATTCACGAAAATCTGGATTCCCTAAAATATCACGTAGCTGATCTGCCGCATCTTCCGTGGCCCCTTCATTCAGGGTAATAAGAGCGCGTCGAAGAGCATTGTCCCCTTCCCATTCTGGAGTCTCCGCCCCGAGCGCCCCCAAGGCCATGGCAAGAATAACCGCGATGGATGCAATTTTCTTCACCCCATACCCTCTCATTGACGTTATCGGACATTCCTTGTCAATCCTAAACCCCTCATGGACTCCTCTTCCACTTTATCCGGGGAAAGAAAGAACGGATATCTTGATTAGGTATGGAGATCGACCCCTTCCGAACACGCCGGAAGGGGTTAGGCTTCGCGGGCCTCTTTCATGGCCTTGGACGGATCCTCCGCACCATAGAATGCAGAACCCATCACAGCCATATCAGCTCCTGCTTCCCAAATTTTTGAGGCCGTCTTTGGAGAGAACCCTCCATCCATCGCAATCAAATAATCGCCAGCACCGGCTGTGCGGAGAGCCGCCAATTCCTCAATTTTCTTTAATGTGGAGGGAATCATGGCCTGTCCTCCCCACCCAGGATTGACGGTCATCACCAACACCTGATCCAAATAGGGCAACAATTCTTTTAAAGCAGAAACCGGAGTCGAAGGAACAATGGCTACACCAGCCGCCACCTTTCGCTCTTTTAGGGCCCCAAGAAGACGATGGGCATGAATCTCGGCTTCAAGGTGAAAGGTCACCCGATCACTTCCAGCCTCTATGAAGGCATCGATATGCTGGGCTGGATGTACAGTCATCAAATGGGTATCTAATGGAAGAGAAGAGAGACTTCGAAGCGCCTGAACGGTTTGTGCACCAAAGGTAATGGGGGGGACAAAATTCCCATCCATCACGTCCAGATGCAACCAATCAGCTCCGGCCTTCTCCGCAATCGAAACGGCCTGGCCAAGCTCGGCAAAGTTGGCAGCAAGCACAGAGGGAGCAATACGTCGTTTTCGTTCGGTCATAAATATGGATTATAGGTGAGAGACCGCCCTTCTCCTAGAGCAATGGTTTATTGACGCAAAGTTTACCCCGTTGGTATACTGCCTAAAGGGCCAACGGATAGTGATGCTGGTGAGCAACGATAGCGCCTCCGATATAAAAAGCTTGATAACCAGGAGTTACCGCTACTTTGAGTCCGGGGATTTTGGAAACGCCCAACGGATGTTGGAGCAAGCCCATGCCCAGGATTTTGAGAATCGGGAAATCCAGGGTGCCTTGCGTGCCTGTGGTTTTTGGGCCCGACGTGTCGAGGGACTGGAAAAACTTCCTCCTGGCGGAACCAAAGGCGATGAGCTTCGCCGTCAGTGGAAGGCTTTTGAAGGACGTTATCCGCAGAATTTTGACCATCCCTTTGAAGGTGGCGTCGCTGCTCTTCGATCCTGGGTGTACACCAGCGCCCTTGATTCATACCTGAGGCAATCGGAAACGGATGCCGAAGCCCTCTTCCAAGCCGGACGTTGTCATAAGGTTTTGGGAGGCTATGAACAGGCCATCTCCACGATTGAGATGGCCATCCGTGAAGCGGGAAAGCAAGAAGCACGTAGCCTTGCTGAACTCGCGGATGTCTATGCCTTGGTGGGGGAAACCCGTGCCGCCAAGGTGCTCATGCGGGAGGCCTTGTTCCTGAACGCCCCAGAAGTGGAGTGTGAGGAGCTGGCCTCTCCCCTTTTCCGGCGTTTAATTCAACGTCTGGAACAGGAATTGGATGAAAATGACCCGGGATTTGCCGAATGGCTCCCGGTTTATGGAACCCTTTGGGGTGTTTTTGACGTAAAAAGGGAACTCAGTGCAGTCGAGTTTGGCAAGCTGAAGCAACGAATTTACGCCTTGAAAAGTGAAATCGCCGACGGGGACGCGGAACGTCGACTAAAGCCCCGGTTGATCAACCATTATTTCCGGATGATTGACCATTACCAATCCGCGTCGGCTGATCGCTCGGCCATTGAGGAAGTTTTAATGGAAATTAAACTCCTCTCGCCGGGGATCTACAGGAAATATTTTGAGTAGCGCAAGCAAATCGGGAGGCCTCATGCCTGAAGGGATTATGGACAAAATCAACGGAATGCTCACCGAGGAAAAATGGACTCGCGCCACCCTCAACGACTATGCCATCAGCAACTTCGAGGAGTTAGACTCCGTTATCGAATCTGTAGTGGCTCAGGGTGTCCAAGATGAGATCCAAACACTCTGTGATGAGCATCTTGAGCATACAAAAAACAGCATTGTGGCTCTCTATGTGTCTGGAGTAATTTCTCTGAGCAAGCAGTTGGTTGATGATACCCATCTTCTCAACCTCATTGCCATTTTTAGTGACAACCACAAATGGGGTTGTGTGGAGTACCTGTGCCGCCGAATTTTAGATTTCGGTGAAAATAAGGGCGCTCTGCGAACTCTGGCTGAAACCCTGGAACATCTGAATCAAGCCGAAGCCATGCATGAAGCTTGGGAACGCCTGATTAAGGTGGACTATGCGGAAACTGACATCGTCCGTCGTCTTGCCGAAAAGCGAGAGGAAGATGGCGATGTGGAAGGGGCCATCCTTTACTATCGCAAGGCCATTCATCGCTATGTGAACAAGAGCCAATTCAGCCAGGTGCGTGATATCTGGCAGAAGCTGGTGGAACATGGGGTGGATGACTATGAGTTCTTCTTCTTGATTGAGCGTAAAGTGGCCAAGTCCATGAGCACGGAACGGGCCATTAATCTTCTAGAAGAACTCTATCCTGCCATCAAAGAACGAGAAGAATGGACCACCGCCATTGAGATTCTCAAACGAATTCTCACTTATGATGGCAAGAACAATTGGGCCCGTCAGGAGATCATTGTTTGTTACAAAACTCTGTACTCTGAGCACAGCCAGATTGAAGAATACATCCGCCTTTCCAATCTCAATCAGAATTGGCGCAATGTCCAAGATGCCATTGCGGATTTTGAAAAGCACATTTCCTTTGATGCTGGAAACTTTGTGTTCCACAAAACTTGGGGTGTGGGAATCATCAAGGGCATTAATGCAGATGAGATTGTGATTGACTTTGCGAAGAAACGCGCCCATTCCATGTCATTAAAGATGGCTGTTGGTGCCCTTCAAAGTCTCACTCGTGATCATATCTGGGTACTCAAGAGCATCCATTCCAAAGATAAAATCAAGGCTAAGGTCAAGAAAGATATTCCCTGGGCTCTGCGCACCATCATTCGCAGCTTTGACAATGTTGCGGACATGAAGAAAATCAAAGCTGAATTGGTGCCCACCATTTTGACTGCCAGCGAGTGGTCCTCCT
Source organism: Spirochaetales bacterium (assembly GCA_022360655.1). Taxonomy (GTDB): domain Bacteria; phylum Spirochaetota; class Spirochaetia; order DSM-2461; family DSM-2461; genus UBA2779. The sequence goes on from JAKSCK010000264.1 coordinate 29,953, forward strand.
GGAGTCCAGAGGCACGCCGCACTTTGAAGGCTGATCCTGTCTTTGGCAATGTGCCTGACAAGCTTGATCAGTTTGTGGTGCGTGATAAGCCCATGAGCCTTGAGGAAAAAACTTTCAACCAATTCAAGGCTGAGAAAACTCTGTTTGGGAAAGTGCAAGCCGCACGGGATTTCTTGGATCATAGCGATCCGGATTCTGAGTTCTTTGCCGAAATGTTTGCCTACTTCACCGCCTTCCTCAAATCCGGCAATGTGACCGTGCAGGTGGTGGCCAGTTATCTCTTTGTGAGCAAATTGGGATCCACCTACCCCTTCTTGAATCCTGAGCTGAGCTGGGGATTCGCCGAACTTTGGGGCGACATGGAAGATCCTGTGGAGATTTTCTCCCAACTGGATGATTTGGAACTGCGCAAGGAATTCCTCATTCATGTTCATAAGGATGTGGAAGACTGGTCTTCTGTTTATCTCACTCTCTTCCCCATCCAGCTTTCCAAAACCATGCTGGACGAACTTCTGGCTGCAGGTCATAAGGATCAAGTGCTTTCAAAGCTGGAAGAGATTGTGGAGCATTATCGTGAGTACCGAGAAGGTCTCATCTGGATTGCTCGAAATACAGCTGAATCCAACTGGTTGTTGGAACTTGGGCTGAAAGTTGAGAAGATTCTCATCAACATGATTCGGCTGTTGGATCTGACATTCAATGAGATTGAAAGCAAGCGAGAAGTGAGCTACAACCGCAAACTGAATCGCCAGGTACAGAATTATCTCTTCAAAGAGAATAATCTGAGAGCTTTCCTCCTCAGTGGTGATAAGAAATCTGCCGTGCGAGTCTTCACACTTCTTGAAGACATTCGCGACATGGATCCTGTGATTAAACGGGATTTGAAGGAAGCTGTTGTGCAAGCCTTCCCTGGAATCACCTTCTATGGGGACAAGAAAAGCGAAACACCAACCGCTGCAACAAACCGTTATTTCTATGCTCTCCAAGAGAGCCTCACCGAGAAGCAGCGTGAGCTCAAGCACATCATGGAGGTGGAGATACCCAAAAACTCCAAGGAAATTGGTGCAGCCATTGAGCTGGGTGACCTCAGTGAAAATGCGGAATACAAGGCCGGAAAAGAGAAGCAGGAAAATCTGCAGATTCAAGTTGGCCGCCTGAAAGATGAGTTGGAACGGGTTCGTCCCTTCTCTGAAAACGACTTGGAACCTGGGAAAGTCTCCTTTGGAACAAAGATTGTTCTGGATGATCTGGTGGATGAGAAAGAAGAGATTTACACCATTCTTGGCCCCTGGGAATCCAATCCTTCCGAGCGTGTGATTTCCTACCTCTCTCCCTTTGGGAGTGCCTTTGTGGGCAAGAATGTGGGAACAGAACTGGAGTTTGTCATCAATGATCGGGAATACCGTTTTGTGATCAAAGATGTTCAGCCCGTTGCATTCGCTTAATTCTGTAAAATCATGACGATGGGCCGCCCAATCGGGCGGCCTTTTTTTATGCCAGTTAAGGCTTCGCGAGTCGGCATTTTATGGAGTCCCTGTTCAGAGTCATTTCAAAAAGATGCACAGCCAAACGAGACACTAAGTCGCCCCCAAGGTGATGATGGCACATCCCACCATCTGACAGACCTGAAGGGTTCCTCTATTTTGTTCTCTCTCCTCACCGTCGAAATGCTCCACAACCAAGACTGTGCTCACAAAACTGAGCAAGTCCCACACACACATGCCTCAAAACTCCAGAATAAAGGCACTGGGAATTGAAGAAACACGAGCAGGGCAATGCTCATCGATCCTGAGGTAAATATTGTATCTTTCGATCTTTTCAGAAGAAATGAGAGGACCACCCCTGAGGAGGGACTCCGAGGGGTCGATTTAAGGATTAATTTCCAGAAGAAATTTCTCGGCGGGTACGGCCATCCACGCCATCCCGGTCCAATCCCTGGATTTTGGGTTCAAGGGTTGAGAGGCTGTTGCGACGTATCCCCCGAATTCCATACACCTGAACCAGCCAGTTTTGATGATCAAGCATGCGTTCAAACAAGGGGGCTAAGGCCGGCCATTCAATGCTTGCCAATTCCCTGCAGGTGTATTCAAGGAATCGCCCTTCATCCTTTTCCCAGAGTTTGTCCATCACGGGACGAACGGCATCAATGGTTCCATCAATGCGATTTTCGGCCAATGTTTTGAGAGTGGCAATGCGAAGCTCGGTGGAATTGGTTTCATCCCCAAAATATTGGAGCATAAATTCACGGCTTTCGGAACTGGCCTGAGGAGCCAGGGAGGCCATAGCGGCTTTTTGCACCTGAGGTATGGGATCATGGACGGCTTTAAACCGTAAGAGTGCGGGAATATCCCCCGTTTTTACACCCATAAGATTTTCTGCTGCTGTGACACGGATCCTCCAAAAAGAATCACGACGCAGAGCCTGGGCAAGAATTCTTGTGTTGTCTTGATTGGGAAAAAGAGCCAAACCTCCCAGGGCATAGGAACGGAGCGTGGCATCATCCGAATCAAAATAGATGCGAGAAATGGGCTCAAAATCTTCTTCTCGACCAATACGCCCCACGGCCACACAGGCCAGACGGCGGTGTCCAGCATTGGCCCCTTCATCCTCTGCAATTCCAAGAAGTGTGTTGGCCGCAGCGTTGGCCTGGAGTTCCCCAAGGCTGGTGATGAGAGAGGCCGTGAGATCATCCTCAGTCAAAGGATCAATCTCGTCCAAACGATCAAGAAGGGAAAGGATGGCCTCATCGGAAAGTGGAGGTCCCAAGGTTCCAAGAGCTCGTACAGCTGCTGCAGCAATGGTGGTATCACGGTTTTCAGAAAGCTGCACTAGCAACTCTTGGGAATCCCGGTCTTTGCTTGCAGAAACATAGGAAAAAGCGGCAAGAAGCGTGTCTTTATCATAGTCCTCATCGTCTAACACGTCTTGAAGATGGGCTCGGGCTATGGGTAATCCCTCTTGGTACTGGGTGGCCTCCCAAAGTCCAAAGATGGCCGTGACCAAGGCAAATTCTTCCGCATCTTGGAGCACTTGTTCTAACACACTGTTGTAGCTACCAATCTTGTCTTCCCGAAGCCCTTTGATGGCTTCAAGAACCTGATCTGTGATGCCGTAGAGAAGGATGTCTCGACGACGTTCTTCCGCTTTTTTCAGAGCTTCTTCGGCCTTTTTTTTGGCTTCGGCCTCAGCCTCCTCCGCTTGACGGCGGGCTTCTGCCTCTTGATTGGCCTTCTTCTTTTCTTCCTCTGAAACCGTGGCTGTGGGTGCCGCAATGGGGTTACCCCGAAGATTCGAGTCGTCCTCATCCCATTGAGGGACATCCTCTTGGGAGAAGGCCAGCGTGGAGAGTAAAAAAAGACCAGTCAAACTCAAAAATCGGGAATGACGCTTCACGTTGAGGATTTCCTCCTTTTGAGGATTATCGACACGACTTCCACACCAGTCCAGCGATAAAGGATGAGAATAAGGAGAGCTCCAGCACCACACAGAGCCATGAGGATGGCAAAACCCTTCCAGCTGCTTCCATCAATCCACCAACGGTTTCCTAAAAAATGTTGCAACACAAGGATGAGTCCCATTCCAAGACCTGTGGCCAGAGAGGATGTTCCAAGACTTTTCAACGTTTTTTGGCTGAAACCCTGTCCCGTCATCTGGCGAATGATGAGGTATTCAAGAAGGGCACCGAGAGCAAAGGCAAAGGAGTTGGCCCAGGCCAAGGCTTGAACCGGCCAATTCCAGAGATACACGGCTGCTAAGGAGAATCCCATGTCCACCACAACGGCCACCAGAGCACAGAAGAAGGCCTTCCGAACGGCTCCTAAAGCATAGAGAGCACGTTGAGCAATATTGAAGAGTCCCACAAAGGGCATCCCCACCGAATAGGCCATTAATACCTGAGCAGCAAGACGTGCATCAGCAGGAGTGAACTCCCCACGTGCTAAGGCAATGGTGACAATGGGAGCTCCTAACACAATGAGGGCCAGGGCTGAGGGAAAGAGGAGAGCCCAAAGATTCCTTGCTCCAAATCCCAGACTTTCCACCAAGGCCTCTTGATTCCCCTGAGCCACATCCCGGCTCATTCGCGGGTAAAGAACAGTGGTGATGGAAGCGGAAAAGAGTCCAAAGGGAAGTTGATAAAAAACAATGGCATTGGTGAGGGCCGATGTGCTGCCCTCAGGAAGGATGGTGGCAAGACGGAGAGCCAGCCAGCTGTTGAGATAAAAGAGAGATGAGGTGAACAGCATGGGAATCCAACGACGAAGCAGCCGGGAAAAGCCTTGCCCCCGCAGATGAAAACTGGGTTTTAGAGAATATCCAAGGCGATGGAAGGCCGGATACTGCACTCCAACTTGTGCAATGCCGCCAAGAAAGACACCAAAGGCGATGGCCAGAGGCCCCAGACTTCGGGCAAAAAACAAGAGACTGCTGATCACACAAAAAGAAAAGATGATGGGTGCTAAAGCTGGCACCAAAAAACGAAAATGGGTATTCAGCACCGCCATCATGATGGCCCCAATGCTCACAAAAAATAGATAGGGAATCATCCATCGAAAAATGGAGACGGCCATTTCCACCTGAGAAGGATCTTCAAAACCTTGAAATATGGCCAAAACTTGGCGGGGAAAAGCCAGAGACAGAAGAATGATGGGAATGATGATGAGGCAAAGCAAACCTAAGATTTGTCGCCCTAAGTTTCTGGCTCGCTCTCCGCTGGAATCTTCATGAACTTCCCTTGACAACTCAGGGATAAAGGCGGCTGAAATGGCTCCTTCCGCCAAAAGTTTGCGCATGTTATTGGGAACAGAGAAAACCAAATTCACCACATCGGCCTGGCCACGGGCTCCAAAAAAGTATCCCACGAGCAAGGTGCGGATGAAGCCCATAATGCGGCTCAACAGAGTGCAAATCATCACCACAGCGGTGGATATGGCACTCCGTCGGTTTCCTTCATTCTTTCCCATTGATTCTTTTGAAGGAGCCTCTTCCCTCACACTTTCCCCCGGAAGCGCTCAAGAAACTCGGTTTTGAAGGAGGCAAAACGTTTTTCTTGGATGGCCTGACGGGCATCCGCCATCATGGAGTACAAGAACTGGAGATTATGATGTGTGGCCAACATTGGACCAAGGATTTCCCGGGCCACAAAGAGATGCCGCATGTAGGACCGACTGTAGGTGGTGCAGGCAGGACAAGGACATCCTTCTTGCAATGGGCGCTGATCATCTTTAAATCGTGCATTTTTCAGATTCAGCATACCTTCAGGGGTGAAACAGGTTCCATTTCGCGCCACCCGGGAGGGATACACACAATCAAAAACATCAATTCCGGCTTCCATGGCCTCTAGCATATAATCTGGAGTTCCAATACCCATCACATATTTGGGCTTGTCAGCCGGAAGCAATGGAGCAGTATAATGGAGGAAATCCCGGAAAACTGAGGCCTCTTCTCCTACGGAAAGCCCGCCAATGGCATAACCAGGTAAATCCAGTTCAGCCAATTCTTCCGCGCTGCGTTTCCTCAAATCTTCAAAGAAATTTCCCTGCACAATACCAAAGAGATTACCCTGGTAGGATTCCTCTTTTTCTGCTCTTCTTGCCTTAGCCCGTTTGGCCCAAGCAGTGGTGAGTTCAAGAGCATGCAACGCTTCTTTATGGCTAATACCAGGAGGGGTACACACATCCAGCTGCATTTGAATGTCGCTTCCCAAAATGGTTTGAACATCCACCGCCGTTTCCGGAGTGAATTTGTGGCGAGAACCATCAATATGAGAACGGAAGGAAACCCCTTCCTCTGTGATCTTTCGAAATGGAGAGAGAGAAAAAACCTGGAATCCACCAGAATCGGTGAGAATGTTCCCTTTCCATCCAGAAAATTGATGGAGTGAACCAAACTTCTCAATCACTTCTGTTCCTGGACGCAGATACAAATGATAGGTATTGCCCAGAATGAGGGGATATCCAATATCGGCTATGGCCTTATGCAACATGGCCTTAACGGTTCCATTGGTGCCCACAGGCATGAAGGCGGGAACCTCCACATCTCCATGGGGAAGGTGCATCACTCCTGTTCGAGCGGCACTTTGACTATCTGTGGATCGAATGCTGATCATGCCCCTATTGTGCTATGTTCTGGCCTGCCTGAATAGCCATACACCAAGGGCAAAAAACGACAGATAGGGTACAACCGCACCTGTGAGGGGTGTCACCATACCCAATTCCGCCAGAAGGGTGGCAATCATGCGAACAATGTACCACGCACTCGATATCCCAAGGCTAGATAAGAGGCTCATCAGCAGGACATTTCGACGAAAGCGTCCACCAATCGAACCGGCAAAAAGCACCACAAGAAAGGGTGTGAGAGCCATGGTGTATCGTTGATAATACTCGGCCAAGAAGGCTTTGAACGGAAGCCCTGCCCTCTTCTGAGTATCAATCCACTGTCGTGCTTCCTCTCCATTCATCTCATCTAAAGTGCGGGTGTCTAAGCGGAAAGTGGCCGGTTCCTCATCCACATAATCATCCCGGTATCGCTCATACCGTTCCTGAATAATCTCCCCATTCTGCTCTTGATAGACTCGACATTGTTCCATGAGCCACGTTCCTGAACCATCCCAACGGGCCCGTTCTGCATCGATGCGCTTTGCAAAACCATTGTCATCATTCAAGCGAACCACGGTTAATCCTGAGAGGGTCATATTCTCATCGTTGTAATAATCGGCATAGTACACCACCTGTCCTTTCCGAGTGATGGCCACAGCACGAGAACGGTTTTTGGAGTCCTGAATCCCTAGCAACTCATTGGAAAGTGCGGTTCGTTGTTTCATGAGGGGGATGGCGAGACGATCTTCAATCAAATATCCTGTTGCACTCAAAGCTAAGGCTACAATGAGCATGGGGGCCACAAACCGAATCAGAGGAGTCCCCGCTCCAAAAACGGCAATCAGTTCGTTTCTTGCCCCAAGATTCCCCAAGGCAAAGGCCGCGGCAAACATGGCTCCTATAGGGAGGGCAAAAACAAGGGCTTTTGGCGCATAAAGCAGGCTCACAACCATAGCCTCCGAAAATGGAACCTCTCGATTGAGATAACGCCAAAGATTGGTGAATAAGTCACCCATCACCAAGAGTAATGCAAAAAACAATACGCCAAGAATGAGGAAGGGGAAAAACTCTTTAAACAACAGCCGACGAAACATTTTCATGCGACGGATCTCCGAGTATAAAGAATCACCCCAACACCAAGAAGAAGGAGGTCTGGAACCACCATCACCAAAAAGGGGGAAACATCGGTTCTCAATCCCATGTTTCTTCCAAGCACCAGCATGCCCCAATAAAAACTGGTTAAAAGCAATCCTATAAAAAAGCCCACGGCTCTTCCGCTTCTCCTGGCCGTGAGACCCAAGGGAAAGGCCAGTACAACAAAGGGGATGCAAGCAAAGGGAATGGCGTATTTTTGATAAAATTCCAGTTTCCAAACCTGAAGGGAATGATCCTGAGGAACATTCATTTTTTGGGAATTGAGGTCTGAAAGATCCCTTTGAACTGCATCCCATCCCCCTTGAAGGGGGATGCCAGCCATCAGGCTGCGATAACGGGTGGACAACTCCCATTCTTCCCGGGCAATTCGATCCTCAAATGATTCCATTCGCTCATCACTGCGAAGCTGCTTGTCCTGAATCACATCACGGATTTCTGAGACTCTCAGATTAGAAGGACCTGGTTGCTGATCAAGAACAGAAGAATCCCCAGAAAGGAGTCGGTAATCCATGGAATCTGCTCGCGTCCAACTCCAGGTGTCTCGTTTTAAACTGTCGGGTTCTAAGGACAGCACATCATGGAGACGAAGAGTGGGAATCCCATCTTCTCGTCCTCCAATGTCTGGAGTGGCCAATCTGGACATGATGGTGTTGCGATCTCCGGAATTGGTGCGTTCAATGATCATCATGGGATGAATCCCTTCCTCATCAAAGGCTCCTGTAATGAGCACCGAACGCTTAAAAGTTCGGACGGAGAACGGCTCAATTTCGAGGCCCGGATGGGTTAAACTCAGTTCAATCCACAATCGTTGAAATGCCTTTGTTCCTGCCGGAAGCAATAGATCATTCACCTCAAAAGACACCACTGAGATGAGAATTCCAAAAAGAAGAACTGGACTGAAAATCTGAAATCGACGAAACCCTGCACTTCGCATGGCAAGAATCTCATTATCAGAGGAAAAACGGCCATAGGCCATCAAAGCTGCGGTTAAGGTTGCAAAGGGAGCAGAAAGAGTAATGAAAGACGGTAGGGAGTAAAGCATCAACCGGAGAACCGATCCCAAAGGGATGCCTTTTGCCAGAATTCCCCGGGCCATCACAAGGAGTTGATTGAGAAAGAACATGAGAAAAAAGAAGAGAAAACTCACAAAGAATGAGAGTGCAAATTCTTTTGAAATGTAGCGACTGAGGGTGGGATGGGTGAAACGTGTTACCATGGGATGTTTTTCTCCAATCCCAAAACCCCTCGTCCAAGACTCCCGGCCCAAAGACCTCCATCCCATGATGAAGCAAGAGCAGTAAAATCATTGGTGGGAAGTCCATCTTCAAGAGAGAGAGAACTCCATTTGCCCTCCCCTTCATGCCAGCGGCGAATTCCACCACCAAATGTGGCCATGTACAAGGCCTCCCCATCGCTCATGATATCCAAGACCCATGGATCTCCAATGCCCTCTGGATTGAGTGAAAGTATGGTCTGTGACAACACATTCCAATAGAAGACCCCATCACCACGGGTTCCCACAACATACCCATCCTTCCATTGTTGAATGGACGTGATATTGGCATTTTGCAAGGGGCTGGAAGGCGGGAATTCCCATTCCTGGTGATGGGGATCATATTTCAATACCCCATCTTCCATGGTGCCAATCAGCAAACTACCATCCAGGCCTTTTTCTAATCGAGTCACAAATGCTCCAGCTTCAACAAGGCGCGTCCATCCTTGGGATCCTTTTTCCCAAAGCCCATCTCCAAGAGAGGCAAGATACAGAACACCATTCAGATCCAGGACATCTTGGAGTCGTTCTGTGACAGGTAAATCCTGCTCTTGCAACCAGAAATCCCCTCTCTTTCGATAATAATCCAGTCCTCCATAACGAACCACAACCAAACCCTCTTTTATGGGCCGGATTCGCTGAACCGTTCGAACCGCTAAGGATGGTGCACCTGGATCAAAAACTGTTGAGTGCTGAAAAGGAAGGGAAATTCGGCAAAGTCCACCGGTCCACGTCCCCACCCAAAGATCATCGCCATCTTGATACAGGGCCGAAACATTATCACCAAGTAAACCAGACCAGGCTCCATCGCGGAGAGTCAAAAACAATCGACCGCGCCAAAAACGCCATTCTTCTGCCCGTTTCCCATGACGAAGTATTTCCACTTCTGGGCGGAGAAAGGCCCGCTGGGCTCCCTCCTTCCGTCCCTCCTCCCAAGCCTGTTTTACCGCTTGGAGCGGATCTCTTGAAGAATCAGATTGCTCTTGGGGGGAAGAATCTTGGCCTGAGGAATGAGAGGGTGTTTGGTTCACGGGAAGGGATTCGCTGGAATGCGAATCCGGGAGAGGAATGGGAGAATGGGTGCAGGCCACAAGTCCCCCAATGAGAAGAAGCACAGAGAATTGGCTTATCTGCGTTTTTCTCATCTGACGACTCATCGGCCGGTGGATCCAAAACCGCCGTCACCCCGGTGTGTTTTTGGAAGTGCTTCCACCCATTGAAGTTGAGCCTGAGGAGCCCGTGCAAATACCATCTGGGCAATGCGTTCCCCAGGGGAAATATTCACCGCTTCCTGGCCCAGATTAATCAAAAGAACAGCCACTTCTCCACGGTAATCCGCATCAATGGTTCCAGGTGCATTCACAACGGTGAGTCCCTTTTTCCAGGCTAATCCAGAACGGGGTCGAACCTGAGCTTCCCATCCTGTTGGTATGGCCAGGCGAATCCCCGTTGGAACCATCACCCGTTCTCCCACGCCCACTTGGATCTCCGTTGGGATGCAGGCACATAAATCGGCACCAGCAGCCCCTTCTGTGGCATAGGTTGGAATATGGGTTTTATGACCAGAAACCAGTACGACAGGAATCTCATCAGACATCAGCAGGTCCTTTTTCACAAAGAAGGCCGGGCAATCACCCGGCCTTTCGCCGGGCACAAGGCCCGGACATAGCATAGGAGAAGCACACAAGGTGCTTCAATCCCTAACGTCGAGGACGTCGGGGAGGAGGACCAGAAGGCCGTCCTGTTGAGGATGGCTTCCAATCCGGATTATCCGCATCCACAATGCTCAGATTCAAGCGGCCCATGCGGTCCACTTCAACCAAGCGAACAGAAATTTTCTGTCCCTCTTTCACAACATCCTCAACACGGTTTACCCGCTCTTTGGACATTTTGGAGATATGGCAAAGACCTTCCTTGCCAGCAAGAATCTCAATAAAGGCACCGAAGTCCATCAATCGCTTGACGGTTCCTTCATAAATGGTGCCCACTTCCGGTTCTTCCACAAAACCCTTCACCATGTTCAGAGCAATGTCCGCACCCTTCTTGCCATCTTTCGCAAAAATGGTGATCACACCGTCATCATCAATGTTGACTTTGGTTCCGGAGGTTTCGCTGATGTTGCGAATATTCTGGCCACCAGGACCAATGATGGCCCCAATTTTGTCAGAATCCACCTGGTAGGTCACCACAGTGGGAGCAAACTCACTGATGGCCTGGGAAGGTTCTTTGATGGTTTTAAACATCTCACCCAAAATATGGATGCGGCCTCGTCGAGCCTGTTCAAGAGCGGTTCGCATGATATCAATGCTAATTCCGTCAATCTTGATGTCCATCTGGAAGGCTGTGATGCCCTCCTCACTTCCCGTGACCTTAAAGTCCATGTCACCCATGTGATCTTCTTCACCCAGGATGTCCGAAAGAACAACATTCTTGCCGTCCTCCTGGATCAATCCCATGGCAATACCGGCAACAGGAGCCTTCAGAGGCACGCCAGCGGCAAGAAGCCCCATGGTTCCACTACAGACTGTGGCCATGGAAGAAGAACCATTCGACTCGGTGATTTCGGAAACCACACGAATGGTATAGGGGAATTTTTCCTTAGGAGGAAGAATGGGTTCAATGGCCCGCTGAGCCAAGTGACCATGACCAATCTCACGGCGTCCTGTCCCTGTCCGTCCTGTTTCACCAACAGAATAGGGAGGGAAGTTGTAGTGGAGCATGAAACTGGAGCGACGGTCCCCATCAATGTCATCAAAGATCTGTTCATCATAGGAACTTCCCAATGTGACAACACCAATGGACTGAGTCTCTCCACGAGTGAAGAGTGAAGAACCATGGGCCCGTGGAAGAAGACCAATTTCTGTGGAAATGGGTCGGATTTCCTCGGGATTTCGTCCGTCACAACGCTTAGCTTCATTCACAATGGAACGACGCATCATGGTGGACTGAACCTTGCCCAAGAAGCTCTTGAACACGGTCATACCCATCTCACCATAGGCCTCAATGCGTTCAGCATACTTTTCGCAAAGTTTTGCCTTCACATCGCGAGCACCACCGGAGCGGGCAAATTTGTCATCAAGGAACAAAACCTCTGCAAACAGGGGCTCGGCTTCTGCACGCACTTCGTCTTCAAAACCCAGTGGGGGAAGAGCTTCTGGTAAAGGAAGTTTTTCCTTACCAGCGGCAGCAGCAAAATCCGCCAAGAACTGACAGAGATCTTTGAGAATGCCTTCAGCAAAGGAAATGGCCTCCAGCATCCGTTCCTCGGATACCTGATCACCACCACCTTCCACCATGACAATCCCCTTGTTGTTACCAGCAACAACAAGGTCAAGTTCGGCTTTTTCCAGCTGTTGGAACGTGGGGTTGGCCACCAATTCCCCTTCAATGGAGCCCACGCGAATTGCGGAAACAGGACCATCAAAAGGAATATCAGAAACCATCACCGACGCAAAAGCCGCCATCATGCCCACCACATCAGGAGTATGAACCTGATCGGTGGAAACAGTCATGGGAATGACCTGGATGTCCCGGCCAAAGCTCTTGTGGAAGAGCGGACGCATGGGACGGTCAATCAGCCGGGAAACAAGGATTTCCTTGTCTTTGGGCCGTGTCTCGCGTTTGATGAATCCACCGGGGATTTTCCCAGCAGAGTAATAGCGCTCGTTGTAATCCACCATCAAGGGAACGTAGTCCATTCCCTCCGTGGTTTCAGAGCTGCAACAGGCCGTGGCCATCACCACACTGCCCCCATAACGGGCAATGACAGCACCATTGGCCTGCTTGGCGATCTTACCGGTTTCGAGGATGAGATCCTCATCCCCGATTCGGATCTTAGCGGTATGCATGGGCACCCCTTACTTACGGAGGCCGAGCTTCGCAATCAGAGCCCGGTAACCTTCCAGGTCGTTCCGCTTGAGGTAGCGGAGGAGACGTCGGCGCTGACCGACCATCTTGAGCAAACCGCGCCGGGAGGCGTGGTCTTTCTTGTGGGAACCGAAGTGGGACTTGAGGTCTTCAATCCGCTTGGTGAGAAGGGCAATCTGAACCTCAGTGGAACCAGAATCCTTACCGTCCTTACCAAACTCTGCAATAATTGCGGCCTTGTCTTCTTTCGTAAGCATAGCGTTTTCCTCGCTTCAAATGTTCTCGCACCCCCCAGACAACGAAGGAATGCGTCTGAGTCTGATACTCAGGGTCGATGTTTCACCCTTCAAGCTCTTCATTTCCAAATCGGGGGGAAGGAGAATCCCTCCCACAGGATCCAGAAGCTTGGGGTCCTTGGTTAATTCAAAAAACTAACTCTTTTTAAAGTGCCATAGAGAGAAAGAAAGAGTCAATAAGAGAAGGAGCTAAGTCTTGATCCTTCCATCGGATAAGGAGTTTTTTCTCCTTCTTTAGATCGACCCCTCACTTCCCTCGGGGTTTCAACAGCCATCAAAGACAATGCGGTAACGAGGGCCCTTTTCCGTCTTCTCCATGAGAGCCACTTCCCGCCCCTCTTCATCGGCAAAAAACACCATATCGGAATTTTGGGGCCATGGAATTTGCATCCGATGGGCTGGAACTCCTGCCCGCATCAAAGCGGCCAGGGAGGCATTCACATTCACCTGAAGGACACCGGCCATTTGAAAGGCTTGGGTTGGAGTTAAGCTTTTCAGGGGAATCTCCACCTCCTCAGGACGTTGTGCCTCCAGAGAAAACGGGCCAATGGCTGTACGACGAAGAGCAGTGCAAAAACCACGACTTTCCACCGCAAGAGCCAAATCTCGAGAAATGGATCGAATGTAGGTTCCCTTTGAACAACGGATTCGAAGAACTAAATCTTCTCCATTCCAGTCCAAAACCTCCAATTCATCCACCCGCACCTGACGAGAGGGCATTTGAACATCCTGCCCTCTTCGTGCCTGGGCATAGGCTCGTTTCCCATCAATCTTGATGGCCGAAAAGGCTGGTGGTACTTGGGTGATTACGCCAAGGAATTGGGGAAGAGCGGCCTCAATACTGTTAAGAGAAGGGAGTGGAGCCTCATGAATCACCGTACCTTCGGTGTCCAGAGTGTCGGTTTCCTTTCCAAAACGAATGGTGGCCACATACTCTTTGTCCATATCAGAACAAAGAAAAGCAGCCTTGGTCATCTTTCCAGAAAGGGCCACAAGAAGTCCTGTGGCAAAGGGATCAAGTGTGCCAGCATGCCCCACTTTCCGTGTTCCCAGGGCTCTTTTGAGAGCCCCAAGAGCGGAGAAACTGGAACCGCCAGCACCTTTGTCTATCAAATGAAGACCACAAGGAGCGGGATTAGGCATCGTCGGAATGCTGCTCCCGGTCAATGGCAACGGCCTCAGAAATCAGACGATTGACTTCCAAACCCTCTCGGATGGAATCATCTGCACTGAAAAACAGACGTGGAGTATGGCGCATACGGATTTCTTTGCCCAAGACGGACTGAATGAATCCTGCTGCGCTTGTGAGGCCCTTCACCGCCCGGCGAGTGGCCTCATCTCCACCAAAGGAACTCACCCAAAGCCGCGCCGACGTTAAATCCTTTGCGGCTTTGACACGAGTGATGGTCACCGATGCATCCACGCGGGGATCTTTGATGGCCCCGTTCATGATGAGGGTACTCACCTTCTCACGAACGAGACTCTCCACCCGCTTCAAACGGATTTCATTCATCGGACTTTGGGTCTCCAAGCTTCTTAGCGATTTCTTTCATCTCGAACACCTCGAAAATGTCGCCCACCTGGATGTCTGTGTAGTTATCCAGGCCAACACCACATTCGTAGCCTTCTTTGACTTCCTTCGCATCTTCTTTGAAGCGCTTGAGGGAGCCCAAACCACCGGTATGAATCACCACACCCTCGCGAATCAGGTGCACCTGACTCTTTCGTGTGATGTAACCAGATGTGACCATACAACCCGCGATGGTTCCAATCTTGGGCACCTTGAAGGTTTCGCGAACCTCCACCTGACCCACAACCTGCTCCTCAAAGTCGGGAGCCAGCATGCCTTCCATGGCATCGCGGATGTCTTCCACGGCATCATAGATGACATTGTATTTCCGAATCTCAACCTTCTCCCGTTCGGCAATCATCTGAGCCTTGGGAGTGGGTCGCACATGGAAGCCCACAATGATGGCTTCCGATGCAGCTGCCAGGTTCACATCATCTTCAATGATGGCACCAGCCGCAGCCCGGATGCACACCAGGCGAATTTCCTTGGTGCTGAGTTTCTCCAGAGTGGTTTTCAGGGCTTCAACAGAACCATGCACATCACCCTTGATGATGACCTTGAGTTCCTGAATATCCCCGTCTTGGATGGAGTCATAGAGGTTATCAAGAGTGATTTTCTTGACGTTCCTTGCCGTCTCCATCTTCTTGAGCTCTTGACGCTTCTCACCATACTGGCGGGCTTCACGCTCATTCTCCGTCACCTGGAAGGGGTCACCGGCATCAGGCACACCGGAGAAGCCCAGGATTTCCACAGGCATGGAGGGAGTGGCCTGCTTCACAGACTTTCCCTTGTCATTGAACATGGCTCGGACTTTCCCATGGAAAATACCTGCAACAAAGGCATCTCCCACTTTCAAGGTCCCCTTCTCTACCAAGACAGTCGAGACAATACCACGTCCTTGATCCACTTTGGATTCAATGACTTTCCCTTCGGCCCGTCGATCCCAATTGGCCTTGAGCTCCAGCATCTCTGATTCAAGAATGAGTAGATCCAACAGATCGTCAATGCCTTCCCCCTTGAGGGCGGAAATCTCCACAAACTGCGTGGTTCCACCCCAATCTTCAGGCATCAGCTCATACTCAGAAAGCTGCTGCTTCACCCGGTCAGGATTGGCCTCTGGAAGATCCATCTTGTTGATGGCAACAATGATGGGAGAATCCGCGGCCTTTGCATGCTGAATGGCTTCAACCGTTTGGGGCATCACGCCATCATTCGCTGCAACCACCAGAACAACAAGGTCTGTGACTTTTGCACCACGGGCCCGCATCATGGTAAAGGCGGAGTGACCTGGAGTATCAAGGAAGGTGATGTCGCCCTTGGGGGTATGCACCATGTAGGCACCAATGTGCTGCGTGATTCCACCAGACTCGCCAGCCACCACATCGGCATTCCGAATGGCATCCAGGAGCTTGGTTTTACCATGGTCAACATGTCCCATCACCGTCACGATGGGAGGACGAGAGGCCAGATCATCTTCGGCATCCTCACCAGACTCAATGATGGTTTCATCATAGAGACTGACAATTTTCACCTTACAGTCAAAGTCATCAGCAAGGATGGTGGCTGTTTCTGCATCAATCTGCTGATTGATGGTGACCATCATACCCATGCCCATGAGCTTAGAAATCAAATCCGATGCCTTCAGGTTCATCTTCCGCGCCAGTTCAGACACGGTAATGACTTCCATGATGTCAATGGACTTGGGAACAGGGTTTACCTGAGAAGTCTGCTTCTTTTTGGAGTACTGGTACAGCTTCTCCTGTTCTTCACGTCGCTTCTCATAGGTTTTTTTCGCCTTATAGAACTTCTTGTTCCCAGTACGGTTTGTTGGTGGGGGACCAGCTGGAGCGCCACCAGGACGGCCTCCACCATAGCCACCGGGACGTCCACCGTAACCGCCGGAGCGGCCACCATAGCCACCGGAACGTCCACCGTAACCGCCAGAACGGCCACCATAGCCACCGGAGCGGCCACCGTAA
>JAKSCK010000181.1 GCA_022360655.1 Spirochaetales bacterium
GGTAGTGCACATTCCATGGTTAAAAAATAGCTCTGTAGGCGTTGGCCAATGCGATGGTGAGGTTGCTGGCTAGTTATGGAGGAACATCAGACGCAACACGTGGGGGAAACCCTTGGTCCACTAAGAGTTGCCACAACATGACTTTTGCTTTGCGTCATCCACACTTCGCCCCTTCCACGCCATTCCTAATTGCACCTACCTTTTCAATTGCAACCAAGCTATAATTGTTCGTGTCTCACTTGCTCGCTAATTTGTAATAGAGAATTAGCACTCTTGCATAGTTCAGAATCGACACTTGTTGATTCTACGTACTATTTATTAACCCGACATTCTTTAAATAATATGGTAGCCACGTCGTTAATCAAGTCACCAATACGTTAGCATTCTTGCATTCAAGTATTGTGGCGAACTACTGCAAAGCAACGGATTACGTAAAAAATCAAGTTGCGGTCCCGTTCGCCACTGTTTGGGCCTCAACTTGGGCTCATGGCCTCTATGGTGAATTTGTAAAAACTTGTCACGGGCGATTGTTGCGCGGTTGCCCAACAAGCGAGAACGACGTGTGCGACAGTGGTTCGGAGGCGGAGCGAAGGGATTCGTCTATGAATGCGGATGATCCAGGACCCCATGCGTGGTTCTGCTTGTGGGCACGTCAGATCATCCATCAGATGAGGCTGCTGCGGGGGATTTTGAAGGAGCACACGGATATCCCCAGGAGAAACCAAGAGAGAACCCAATACCACGCACAGCTGTGGAGCGGTTCGCGATATTGCAGAAGAGACATCCCCGTATTGGGAGAGGTGGGGAAGGCAACGAGGTGAGTGTGTTCAACGGTAACTGAGTAGAGAAATCATCGGCGTGTTTGTTTTGTTCCGCGTAACGGCGACATGAATGCTTCTGTGGACGCTACAACTATCGATTGATCGGGCAGCGCGTGTCTTCTGGTTGTGAAATGGCTTTCTATTCTGTGGGTGATGTGACGATTGGGCGCTGGCTGGTTGTGGAGAAATGTCGAGCCCAGACGTTGGCCATCTGAGTTTCACTGCGTGAGTTGTCTGATGTTCATTGGTAGGTGGAAACCCCCGCCCTGAACCGCCTGAGGCAGCCAAGTGCCGCTCTCTTGGGCTTCGCTGTTATCGCAATTAGATTGCTCACCATCGCAGCTGTTTTTGTTTCCCTCTGCAAGGGTGTGTTCAACAGAA
>JAKSCK010000004.1 GCA_022360655.1 Spirochaetales bacterium
CCAACTGCCAGGAGGGAGCCATCGCCTTCTGGGAAAAACGCCAGTGCTTCGGTACATAGAGGGCAACCTATCCAGTGCTTCTTACGCGTGGTAAACGTGGTAAACCCGTTGTATGGCCGATACAGCGGGCAGAGGAGGTGCTAAAAAGCGAATGCTACCAGCTCGAAAGGGCATCCGAATCAATAAGGCGGTAGATAGCGGTTCAAACTTTGCCGCCCTGTGAAAACAGGCAGACTTAGGACTGGTGGCCAAAGGGCAACCCGTGGCCAAGGGAGACGAGTAGTAAGAGAAAAGTTAGAGACCTTAAGGTCAACGTAATGTTACTAGCCTTACCTAACGGCGTGTATGCTATTGAGAGGGATCAAGAACGTAGTAAGGTGAGTCAACTAAAGCAACGGCTAGCACCCAAGGTTGCTTGAGCTGGATGACGGGTAACTGTCACGTCCAGTTCTTAGGGGGTTGTGTCACGAAGCGAAGGAATGAAAAATGTTCCTTAGCATGCTGTAAATAAGATGGCGGAAACGGGCCCGCCGTAAGGGACTTGTAGGAGTACCTTACAAACCGCCTGGCAGGTGCTATGGTAAAGAGTCATGGTGCTGAGCGTGCCAGGAAAAGGCACAGGAAGATGTGTCAGGTGAGGATAAAAGAGACGAACCAAAGTGAACCTCTGATCAGGTGTCGTGAAGACCATACATGCTGTCAAAATTACCTAACCTGCTCCTTAGGTAAGACAAAGTATAGCGGAAACCTACTTTACTGGCTATACGGCAGTCGGCATACAAGGAGGCGTGACTTTTATCTAGGCTTATTGACGGAACGTGAGAAGCTGTGCACTGATGCTAGGCGCTTTACTTAGAAAGGTGTCTCCTGTGGAGTCTTGCTGGAGCGTCAAAGGGAAAAGCACAAGTGGCAAAACCCACGAGGCTGAATACCAAGGCAGTGTAGAGTGGCGGACCGACTCATAGTAGCGTAGAAGCCCCTGTAATGGGGGGGGAGCCAAGGAGTTGGATCATCTGGTTTATCATCAACTAACAACTTCATAAAGGAGTAAGATTACTTATGAGTAAACAAAATCAGCGACCTATTCCTGTAACCAGGGAAATGGTAACGCGCGCTTATCATCAAGTAAAGCGAAAAGGAGGATCCTGTGGGGTAGATGGACAGAGTCTCTCAGTTTTTGAAAGACAACTGAGCAACAACCTGTACAAGATATGGAATAGGATGTCCTCTGGGAGCTACTTTCCTCCAGCCGTTAAAGAGGTAGAGATACCTAAGCCGA
>JAKSCK010000027.1 GCA_022360655.1 Spirochaetales bacterium
ACATCATAGTATCCACTTAGAAGACCAAACATCACATGTGCCTTTTCTCCTCTCATGACAGGATTTCATCAGGACTATACCACATACACTACCCATGGTTTTCATTTCATTCCTATTGTGACTGTAAGACTCATCTGTTGTTCACTTGATCCGTAACAGATTGTAGCAAACTGTACACAATGAGTCAACTTTCTTTTGCTTTTTAGGCCCTGTTCCTGTTGTGTCGCTCTTTTGCTCTCAAATTCTGTGTGCTGTATCGTTTCTCCAATGCAGGTCATGCAACACAAACTTCCTCTAATCCCTGCCATGTAAGAACTGTGACAACATGCCTACAAATCCCAAAACACGGTTCTGCAATTCATATCGTCACTGTCCAACTTCTAGGGTTGTCATGGGAATGTGTTTTCTTTCCGGTACACCTACAACCTTCCCAAAGACCAATCCCCAAGAAATGCACACAAGCAAAGATAGCATAGGGCAGACAGGTCCTTCACATCAATAGACCCTGCCCCAATCTCTGAGCATTCACATCCTCATCCAGGTCTACGTTCTAATCACACTGTCACAATATACACTCACATACAGAACATAAAATCCCATTCCCCCAATCTCGCTCGTTCATTGGCCATTTTGCAGGTTTCAGCTGTTTTTGTTTTAAACTGCAAATGTCACCCCCAACCATCAAGAGGGCTGGACTGAATTAACAGGTTGAGGACTTCCAACTGCCTCTTTTCCATCAATTCATAAGCTGCATGGCCAGCCCAACAGCTAGTCCATTAACATTGTTTTTCACATTGTTCACAGCTATTTTTCTGTTTTCTCTCAGTGCAGCTGCTATAACGACAGATGTAACCCCCAACAATCAAGAGGGCTGGACAGCATCAACAGATTGAGGCTTTTCACCTGCCTCCTCTCAATTAATTCACATCCTTTTTCTTTTTCATCCATAGCTGCACCTTCCCACATGCATTGAAATGGCACAATTCCCTCCACAGACGTCACTACTCGGTGCTACACAACGACAGAATGCAATTTGTACACACAGATGGTTTACCCTGTG
>JAKSCK010000183.1 GCA_022360655.1 Spirochaetales bacterium
GCTGTCTGTGGAGAAATCATTCGGGATATAACATCGGCCTTAGGGCAATCCGCTGATGGTCAGCCAGTGCATTTTGACTGTGCATTAAAGGCCGCTCAGAAGGAGTTGGAGCCTCAGGGTGATGAGAAGGTCATTTACCTCGGAAAAGGGCGATTTGCGGCTGTAGATGCAGGAATGTATCAAAAGCGCCGACTCAAGATACTTCGTCAAACGGATTGGGAGGTTCCGCAAGAACCTCTTGAATGGCGAACCAATTTGCGTTTGAACATGAAATAGCCTTTCGAAAAGCATACAAGTGATAAAAAAACCCGGCTAATCTGCCGGGTTTTTTGCAAATAGGTGACTGCTAGAGATCCTGTAAATCTCGAAGAAGCTGAAATGCACGTTCACGAACCACTCGGTTGTAACCATTGCGTGCATCGGCAATCTTTGCAATTTCTTCAAAGATCATGGGATTAGTGATGGTGCCCTCACGACGAGCCACATTTTCGATGGACTGAAGAAAGGTGTAGGCAAAGTTGTTGTCTTTCTTGACTGCAGTCTGTCGGTAGATTGCTGCGGCCATTGATCGGTTGCGGGTATCTTTGTCCTCCACATCAATCTTTGATATGGCAAGAACCGCTTCAGACATCACCATAGGCTCAGGATCAGTCAAGAGAATGGTACCCAGAGTATTGGCGGCCTCTTCCGTACCCAATTCTCCAAGAATACGTGCCGCTTCACGGCGAACATCTGGAAAATCATTTTGAACATGGCCTTGTTCGCGAACAATGTTCGTCACACCTTCACCAGCAAGATCACTGAGAATTGGAATGATTTCCGGGTTGCTTGCCGCTGTTCCATCCTCAATCATTTCCGCAATGTTGGTGATGGCAATCATCTTGAGTTCTCGGTCTGCAGCGGCAGCCAGGGTTTTTACAACCTGTGTTTTTATGGCGCTCTGGAGATAGAGTTCCTCAATGGTTTGCTCAGCTTCTTGTGCCTGCAGTGAAGTGATGCAAACCGCGAGAAGTACTAGTACCGTCAAAATGGCTCGTCTTTTCATACAGAGCTCCCTTTCTAACCTATAGAATCACTATCTCTATTGTATCGTTGCCCCTTCTTCCAATCCAGCGGAAAAAGAAGAAGGAGTAAGGTGCCTAATGAATAGAAACTTTCCATTCTCCATCAAGTTTTTCAAACTCATAGAGTTTTGCTCTTTTGCCATTGAAAGAGGAATAGGCCACAACTTTTGTTTCGCCATTAAAAACAATTTCCCCAAGGACGGCTTGCGAGCGACTTGGGACGACAACCCAATTAAAATAATCTTTCAGACGTTTCAAAGTGATTCCATTGTCCTTCATCTGAGGAAGCTGATTAATTTCATTGAGATAATTTTGGTCGTTATGACGCGCGATGTAGTCCTCAGAGAGGTAGGTGAGCCACCGATCATACTGCCGCTTGGAGATGACCATGTTGAGCTCCATAATGAGATCTTCAATTTCTTCAAAAGTTTGAAGAAAAACTTCTTCACTAACAGAGAAGCCTTCCTCTTCTTCGACTACTGGCTCAACCGCTTCTGGGCTTGGTGTCTCTGGCTGTGGTTGGCTCGGAGTAGGCATGGTGTCTGGGGTGGGAGCCCCGGCACAAGAGATGAGAAAAACGATAATAGCAAACAGGCAAACATTCTTGATATTCATACCCGCCAATTTTATGCTGTTGTGACAATCTCCGTCAAACTGAATCCGACTAAATGACTTGGACTTCTGTAAAGAGATGGCTATGATGGTTTCATGGGCAGAGCCGTATATCCAGGGAGCTTTGATCCTCCAACCTGTGGTCATCTTGATGTCATACGAAGAGCAACTGCGATTTTTGGAGGATTGGATGTTCTTGTGGCAATAAACCCGGAAAGGGACGCACTCTTTACTCCAGAAGAACGAAGAGATCTTCTTTTGCAATGTGTTGAAGAAGAAGGAATCGCTGGAGTGAATGTGCATTGCCGAAATGGATTTGCGACAGAATACTGCCAGGAAGTAGGAGCAGAAGTCATTGTTCGGGGAGTTCGAGACACAAAAGATTTTGAAGCTGAGCGGCAAATGGCGTGGTTTAATCATCGTTTAGGGAAGGGAATTGAAACAATTTTTTTACCTGCGAGCCCACATTATTTGGCTGTTTCGGCATCAGGAATACGGCATGTTGCTGCCTTTGGTGGTAACTTAGAAGGGCTTGTTCCGTCTGCTGTTATCCAAGCTCTCAAGAATTTTCAGAATTAATTCTTGTTGAGACAGTTTTTGACACTCTCTCCGTACTTGACGGAATATTTTCGTCAATATATGATTGCTCCGCAAAATATACTGAAGCGAGGACACCATGGCGGTACCAAAATTCAGGACGTCAAAGGCCAGGAGCCGCCGCCGGCGGTCGATCAACATGCGGCTTGCCGTTCCCAGCCTAATCACCTGTGCCAACTGCGGTAACAAGGTCATGAGGCATCGCGTGTGCCCCAAATGCGGCTTTTACAAAGGAAACCAGATTATCGAACCCGAAGAAATGGGTTGATTGTAAGGAGTTCACATGAGTGCCGATCTGTTTGAGAAACTGAAAGATCTCATCGCCGATAAGCTTGAGGTTGAGAAGGACAAGATCACCGCAGAATCCCGTTTCCGGGAAGATCTCGGTGCCGACAGTCTTGACACCTATGAGTTGCTCTATGCCATCGATTCTGAACTGGGTGTTTCCGTCCCTGACGAGAAAGCTACCGAGTTTGAGAAGGTTCAGGATGCCCTGTCCTTCATCGAAGAGCAGTTGAAGACCAAAGAGTAAGCGATTGGCGTCAAGCTGAATCTCGAGGGGGAGATCTTACGTGAGATTGGCTTCTCGGTCCCTTGAAGTTCCGGCTTTCAGGGCCCCCACGATTGATGCGACACGCCGAAAAGCACTAAGCACCTTTCAGAAAGGTGCTGGGTTGAGGTTCAGGAAGCTTGAACTCCTGGACCTCGCTTTTTGTCACCGCTCATTCGTTAATGAAACATCAGAAAAAATTGAAAGCAATGAACGCTTGGAATTCCTGGGAGATTCTGTCTTAGGAATTGTTGTTGCTGATTACCTCTTCCGAATTTTACCAGATCGTCCTGAGGGAGATTTGGCAAAAATCAAGTCTCATGTTGTCAGTGAGGATTCTCTTGCTGAAATTGCTCTTGAGCTTGGAATCCACGAAGTTGTGCGTGTTGGACGAGGTGAAAATCAGTCGGGTGGGCGGCGAAAAAAAGCCCTTCTTTCCGATTGTATGGAAGCCCTTATTGGTGCCTGGTATCTCGATGCTGGTTATGATAAGGCGGCCCGTTTCATTCTTCGTTATCTGGTTCCTCCTATTGAGACGGTTTTGGCCGATCGTCATAGGAAGGATTACAAGACGCTTCTCCAGGAAGTGGTGCAAAAGACCTATCATAGTTATCCCTCCTATGTTCTTGACCGAAAAACCGGCCCTGATCATCAACGAACTTTTTGGATGAAAGTTGTTGTACAAGGTGTAGAGTATGGTCCAGGGAAGGGTGGGAATAAAAAGTCTGCTGAGCAGGAAGCGGCGAGAATGGCCTATTTTGCGCTCACTCAATCGACCTAATTTCTTTCATTCATGAATTCAATTTGGAGCGATGGTTTTAGAGTTGAAGGCTCAGCCACTTCTTCGCATAAGCAAGAAGTGGTTCTTCCTGATTCATTGTAGGATCCTCGAGAACGTGATTCAGTAAATCATCCAGGAGATCTCCAAGCCACGGTCCTCCTGTTTTTTTGAGTTCCTTCATGAGGGTTCGTCCATCAATGGCTAGATCACGAATGGTGAGTGGAACTTGAGCTTTCAATGTCATTTCAACGCGTTCTTCAAGTTCTGTTAATTGAGCTTCCTGGGAGGCTACTTTGGCTCCGATGGCAAGAAGATCAGCTCGATGAAGAGCAATCACATCATCCACATAATCACGACCTGTAAGAGCCATAAAGCGCCGAATTTGAACGTCTGTCCAGTTTGGGTTGTAATGGAGCATATGAAGTTCGATAAGGCGTACAACGCGCTCACGAAGGGCGTTGGGTGTTTTTAACCGACGAAGAATCTTCTCTGCAATCTTTGCTCCCACCACATCGTGATGTTCAAAAGTTGGCAATCCCTCAGGGGAGATGGAATGTGTTTGCGGTTTTCCGACATCATGAAGGAGGGCCGCGCACCGAAGAGGAAGATTGGTTGATGAGGCCGCATCACAAACCGCAATGATATGACCAAGAACATCTTTATCATGTGTTCCCTTCTGTTCAATACCATCACATTGGGCAAGTTCTGGAATGATTTCCTTGAGCAAGCCTGTTTGAAGAAAGAGCATGAGCGCTGTGGATGGCTTTTCAGATTTCAGTATCTTTTTTAACTCTTCCCAAATACGTTCTGCTGAGAGTCCTGGTATACGATGTAGAGCCCCAGTTATCGCAACTAAAGTTTTATCCTCGACTTTAAAATTGAGCTGGGAGGCAAAACGGCAGGCCCGGATGGAACGAAGACCGTCCTCTTCAAAACGCTGAGAAGCCTCCCCAATGGCTCGAATGATGCCCCGTTGAATGTCACCTTGCCCATCGTGGGGATCAAAAAGTCGATGATTAATCAAATCCCATGCAATGGCGTTGATGGTGAAGTCTCGTCGAGCTAAATCTTCATCGATGTGAGAAGCATAGGAGACGGCATCAGGGTGTCGTCCATTGCTATAGTCTCCATCTTTTCGAAAGGTTGTTGTTTCAAATTGATGCTTTCCTTTCAGAATGGTGATGGTGCCATGCTTGATGCCTGTGGGAATGGTTCGTCTGAAAAGACGCACAACCTCTTCGGGGGGGGCATCGGTAGCTAAATCAAAGTCCTCAGAACCACGACCAAGAATCCCATCACGGACAGCGCCGCCAACAAGCCAGCATTGACGATTGGCTTTGGCAAAGGTTGATGCGACACGTTTGAGTTCATCTGGTAGAGGGAGAGGAGGATGTTCCATGTTGGGAACGTAGCTGAGGAAGGGCTAGGGGGTCAAGGGAGAAAAAAACGACCAGGTCCTTGGACCTGGTCGCCGTATTTTAGATCCGCTGAATCCCAACTATTGGAGGAGTTGAAGAACCGACTGTCCCTGTTGGTTGGCTTGGGCCAACATTGCATTTGCCGCTTGGTTGAGAATTTGGTTCTTGGTGAGTTCCACCGTCTGTTGTGCCATGTTGGCATCCCGGATTTGGGATTCGGAAGCTTGGAGATTTTCTGCTCCAACATCTAAGCCCTTGATGGCATGTTCCAGACGATTCTGGTAGGCGCCAAGATCAGCACGCTGTTTGTTCACACGCTTGAGTGCCCCATCCAGAATACCAATGTTGCGGTTGGCCTGCTCTGGAGTGGAAATGGACATGATGATGCCCGTTCCAACCTGACGCAGTCCCAAGGCCGCTGCAGTCATGGTACCAATGAAAACCTGTTCTCTTTGATCCATGTTGGCGCCAATGTGAAGCCACATTGATGCGGTGACGCTGTTGGTTCCGTCGTACTGGGCAAAGCGACCTGTGAGCATATTCATGCCATTGAATTGGGCATGAGATGCAATGCGGTCCACTTCATCCACCAGTTGAGAAACTTCAACCTGAATCTGCATTCTATCCTCAGAAGAATAGATGCCGTTCGAAGATTGAATGGCCAATTCTCGAATCCGTTGAAGAATATCTGAGGATTCTTGGAGATACCCTTCTGTTGTTTGAATGAAGGAAATCCCATCGGAAGCATTGCGACTTGCCTGGGTGAGTCCCCGTATCTGAGCCCGCATTTTCTCCGAAACGGCTAGGCCCGATGCATCATCGCCAGCGCGATTAATTCGCATGCCAGAGGAGAGTTTCTCCATGCTCCGCATTGTGCCCTTCACGTTGTTTTTTCCCTGACGTGAGGCGTAGAGAGCACTCATGTTGTGATTGATGATCATGACATCCTCCTTGATGTTGATCAGTCGTGGGATAAAGCGGACATCCTTATCCGCTATTACTAATGTTCGGCATGTTCATTAATAACCAATAATAGGAATTTGGCAGTTTTTTTATTTCCGTCTAGGATGGGGGCAGGAGGACATATGTCCAGAGGAATCCTTTTCATCGGCGGAGCTCATCCACGGGTTGAATATGTTCATCAGATTTTGAAGGATATCGATGTGGTAGGTGCTGCCGATTCTGGCTATGACTCAGCCCTTGCTTGTGGGATTAAGCCGCAGTGGGTGGTTGGAGATATGGACTCCATCGCCCATCCTGATCAGCTCCAAAAACTTCCTTCTCATGCGGTGGACTGGTGTTCGCAAGAGAAAGATGAAACAGATACAGAACTTGGGATGATGCGTCTCAATAGAGAAGGATGCACCTCCTCCATCCTGATTGGGGGAGGAGAGGGGCGTCTTGATCATACCCTGGCTCTCACAAAACTTTTTTTGGGTGAATGGGTACCAGATGCCTGGTACACGGCTTATGAATGGGTGTCTTTACTCTATACGCAAAGAATATTGAGGGGATCTGCGGGGCATCGACTTTCTCTCTTTCCAATAGGGAACGGTCCTTGGAAAGTGCATTCCAAAGGTTTGCAGTGGCCTGTGGATTCTGTGGATTGGCAGAATGGAGGCTACAGTTTAAGCAACTGTTTTCTAGAAGAGAGGATTGAACTGTATGGAGTTCAGGGCCTCTTTTTAGTGATGCGTCCCATTGAAGAGGCCTTGGCTAACTCATAAGTTCTCAGAAATGGAAGGGGGGAGCAAAGATGCCCCTGGATTGCCATCCAAGGCAAAGAACTCCAGAAGTACAGGGTGCTCCTCTAATACCGAGCCATAGCGTTCCAAGGTGTCAAGACGAGCATTGGTCTCTGTGTCTCGACGGGTAGCGGTTGTTTCGGCTTCAAGGCGAACCGCATTCACGGCCTCCATCCGTTCCAGAGTTAAACGACGGGCTTCGTTGTAGAGCTCTCTGTCTGGAAGGCTCCATTTTGTGATGGCAAGGTCTTGAACTTCCATTTTTGGCGAGGATGCGGAGAAGGCTTCCATCAGCGTTTTTTGCCAAGAGAGAAGGTCAAAAGACCCCTCCATCAGCGTGGGGATGTGTTGGGTCAAGATTCCTTGGAGGCTGGCTTCAAATTCGGTGTAGAGAGTTTCTGGTTGTCCTCCTTGGAATCCCTGTTCAACGAGTTTGGGAAGGATTGTGGGGTTTAACCGGTAGGTGACTCGGAGAGTGATATTCCAAGAGAATGGAGTAAGGCCTGGAACCACATCGCCATAGGCTTGAGCAGAAGGAAGGGCTCCTTCAAGCGATAATGTGGTGGATTGGGGACTCGTGTCAAAAATATGCAAGGTAAGATTGGTGGGTAAAAGGGCTTCTGGGGTCCAGAAAAACTCCCCAGCTTTTATGGGTGTGGGGCGGTAACCTCGGGTTTTTGTATGGATGACAGCGTACTGTCCCTCGCCAATTTTAAACTGTATCCAACCAAACCAGAATGTAGCTCCTGCTGCAATGAGGAGTAGGATAAAGGAAATCCATCCTCCCGCTTTGCGATTCTTCTTGGTGCTCTTTTTGATTTTTTTGGCTTTTGTTGTGTGTGTATTTTTTGCCGTTGTAACGGTCTTTTCAGCCATGATTTCTCCTTATTCACAAAGTAGTTCTGGAATCTGATGCAAATCCGTGATGATGGCATCGGGAGAAGGACCATGCTCTCCTTCTCGGAGTCTTAAGGATCGTTGATCTCCGGCAAAAAGGGCGGTATGACAGCCAACTTCATGAGCCGTTGCAACATCGTTACGCATATCGTTGCCAATGTACAGAACTTCGTGGGGGGAAATTCCTGATCGAGCAAGAACATCGAGGGGACCTTGAAAGATGTGCGGTGAGGGTTTTGCGCATTGGAGTGCGTAAGACCAGGCGCAGAGCTCCGGTTCAATGCCAAGGGACTCTAAGGAATGTTCTCCCAACGTTTCGAGTATAGGGCGAGTATAAAATTGTGCATTAGAAACTATCCCCAAGCGAAGTTCTGTTAGTTTGAAGTGGAAAAAAATCTCGGGAAAACCAGGCATTGACCAGGTTGGATTAGTGCTGAGTTCATAGGCCAATGCCAATTGCTCCCAATCCTGGGAAGGCTGTTTTGGTGAACATTTTTGTACCATTCTTTTCCAGATATCGCGTATTTCCACCTCTGGGAAATCCACTCCAATTGTCTTCAGTCGCTTATGCTCTTTATGAATCTCCTGTAAAAGACCGTTTCGGATCTCAGCTTGGGAACATACGGAGGTGAGGAAATCCAATTCATGCGGTAGAGGCTTTGAGGATGGAGATTGGGATGCATCGCTTCCTACTTCTCCTTGACCACTGATGAGTAAGGTTCCATAAACATCAAAGAGTAGGGCACGAATCCCACGTATGGGAGTGAGTTGGGGGGGGAGACCTGTTTCTATAGGATGAAGAGGCTGAAGCTTGGCTTGAATCATGACCTCAGGGGAGAACGTCATCGCTGTATTTTAATTTCCCAAAGAAATGGGGACAAGTCTTGGGGCGTGGATGCACACCGTCTCCTCTGCTAAAATGACTGTATGGCGAAAAGCCGCGCAAAGATTAAACAAATTTGGTTGCCCAGTGTTTTGGGACGACTGACCATACTCTTTTTTATTCTGTCCTTACTGATCTTCTATTTCTATGTGGTGGGAAATGGGCAAGGGTTTGCCGATGCAACTCTTTTTTTTCTCATGGATTTAGAATCCTGGGTGCTTGCCCTTGGGGCCTTGGCAGGAATGTTTTCTGCTTTGGCCTATGGTATGTCGGCTCCTTTCCGAAATCGACTTTATTTTGATCGGATTCTTCTCTCTGGCTTGGCTTCTGCATTTTGTTTGCTGATGTATCTTGGAATGGCCCTACTTGGAGCCTTCCTAGAGTCTTATCCCTAGACGCATTTCAATTCATTGTAAGAGATTATTACTATCCCCAAGTGTTCCCAATTAACCAGATACTCCAGAATAGGATGAAGCTGCAAGGTATTCCCAAGTAAAGCATGGCTGCTGCAGTGTCTCTCTCATGCCCCCAACGAACGGCAAAGGGGATGATGGATAAACCAACAGGCATAATGAGTGTTCCTGCTAATGTCATTCGATCCAGAAGGGGAAAGGGAGTCAGAAAAAGAACACCAAGAGCAAGGGTGAAGCCCAATGCATAGCGAAGAGTGAGAGCGGGTAAAACTGTTTTTAAGATTTTTTTCGGGACGTTGAACTGCAAAAGGAGTCCTAAAACAAGAAGTGAAGCCCCTTTGTTCATATGGGCAAAAATGGTGAGAACCTGGAGTGGAAACCCTTGTGCTTTTAAGCCGGTTAAATTCATTCCAATGGCAAGAAGATAAGAGAGAAAGGGAAGGGAAGAGAGAAGCATTTTCATTGTTGCTTTGGGGCCAAAGGTTTGACCTTCTGGAACTTTAGGGGAGGTTTTTCCTGCAAGCCAATAGGCTAATCCAAAAACAGCAAAGGCGTTCCCCAAATCAATGAATGCAAATCGCGCGATTCCTTCCGCTCCAAAGAGTCCTCCTGCTAAGGGGATGGCGAATAACCCAATGTTGTATCCTGCACTCGCCGTGATGGCTAAACCTCGACCTTCTTTCATTTTTGAGAAGAAATGATAGGCCAGGGTGGCCATGAGTGCGGAAGAAGCAAAGGAAGTAAGGGGAAGTGCGATGTCCCGGAGATGGATGGGCACCAAAGGAACATTAAGAAGAATAACCGCTGGTAAGGTGATGTTGAGAGCAATGCGGGCAAGGGCCTCACCGTCGTCAGCGCTCAGCACGCCCAAACGACGAATGAGGTAACCCAAGAGCACAATCGCCCCTGCAAGTATGAAGGGCTGATTGGCTACCCATAAATTCATGAAGGAAAAAACCTTGTGTGCAGTCCTTTGAGAGCATCATCAGCACGAGATGCTGGTACAACCAAAGACAAGTTCACTTCAGAAGCTCCTAATGAAATCATACGAACAGGGATGTCCCCCATGGCTCCAAATGCCTTTGCTGGGAAGCTGGGATCCTTCCAAAGTTGTCGTCCCACCATGCAAATAATGGCCATGTCTGTTTCAATGGTGACATCCCCCAAGGCTTCCAGATGTTCCACTATTCCAGGGAGAGCCTCTGTCCGTTCTATGGTGAGGGATACAGAGACTTCACTGGTGGTCACTAAGTCAACAGATGTTTCAGCGGCATCAAAAATGGCAAAGATTTTTCGGAGAAAACCATGAGCATCCAGCATTCTGGATGAGGCTATGCTCAAGACTGTGATTCCCTTTTTTACAGAAAGAGCTTTGATGCCAGGCTCTCCAGCCTCCTGGGCAATTCTTGTGCCATCTTTCTCCGGTGCTCCAGTGTCTTTGACAAGCACAGGAATCCCTAGGGCCACAGCCGGTTGGATGGTGGCTGGGTGAACCACTTTAGCTCCAAAATACGCCAATTCTCCCGCTTCATCGTAGGTCACTTCCGGGATGGTTGTGGCCTCTGGAATGAGACGTGGATCTGTGGTCATGATTCCATTCACATCCGTCCAAATTTGGATTTCTTTTGCCTCCAAAGCTGCACCAAGTATGCTGGCAGAATAATCGCTACCACCACGACCTAAGGTGGTGGTGACACCATCGCCTGTGGAACCAATGAATCCCTGAGTGATGAGCAATCGACCACTTTCAGGATGGGCTTTTTGTTGGACCGCCTTCTTGATTTCCTTCATATCTGGACGAGCCGCATTGAAATTCTCATCTGTTTTGATGAGTTCTCTTGCATCAAGAAGCTCTGAATCCAAACCTCGTTGACGAGCTCTGGCATGAATGAGGCGGGTGGAAAGTCGCTCACCAAAGGATAGAAGGGCATCAAAGCTCCTCGGGCTGCAGTCCTTCAGTAGGCTGACACCTTTAATCAAGGAAGCAAACTGGGCAAACACACCGTTTAAGTCCAGTTCTGTAGCAGCGAGTAAATCACCCTTGAGGAAGTCTTGAGCACAGGAGAAATGTCGCTCCTTGATGGACTCCAGTATGCTCTGCGCCTCTTCCCAATTTCCCTCTTGAGCCTGTTGGCAAGAGGAAATGATTTGATCGGTCACTCCTCCCATGGCCGAACAAACCATGAGCGGAGCATCGTGGAGTTGATCCACAGCCAAATCAAGAGCACGATCCATGCGGGAGGCATCTCCCATTGAAGTGCCTCCGATTTTGAGAACAACCATATTTAGTCCAAATAGCCAAGGGCCACAAAGGCCTCAGCATTGAGGATGGCTGCTCCTGCTGCTCCTCGAACCGTATTATGACCCATGATCACCATTTTGATGTCACCAATAGGACATTCCCTGACACGACCAACACAGGCGGCCATACCCCCCTGAAGCCAGATGTCTCGGGCCGGTTGGGGACGATTCTCTTCTTCAAAGACAATCACTGGATTTTCTGGAGCAGAGGGAAGCTTCTTTTCCTGAGGCATGGACTTCCAATTCCGAAGAATCTCTTTGACCTGGTCAGGTGTTGGCTTTTTCTTGAATTTGATGCTGGCGGTTTCAGTGTGTCCATCCACCACTGGTACACGGGTGCACTGAGCGCTCACAACAAAATCAGCATCAACAATATGGTCGTTCTCAAGGCGCCCCATGATTTTCTGTGCCTCACATTCAACTTTGGGTTCTTCTCCACCAATGAAGGGAACCACATTGCCAAGAATGTCATAGGAGGCTACACCGGGATAACCAGCACCACTAATGGCTTGAAGGGTGGTGAGCTGAACCCATTCTACGCCAAAAGCCTTGTCTAATGGGGAGAGCACCATGGCTAAGGGCATCACAACGCAGTTGGAGTTGGTAACGATGGCCCCTTTATAAGGTTGCTTCTTAATGATTTCAAAGTGATCAGCATTCACTTCAGGAATGATGATGGGAACATCAGAATCGGTGCGGTGATTCTTGGCATTTGACACCACAAAATGCCCAGCATTGGCATAGTCTTCTTCTATTGGACCAGCTACCGAGGCATCCATCCCAGAAAAAAGAATGCGGCTTTCCAAGGACTCTCCGGCGGCCAGAACCGTTTTTTTCGCAATCTCAGTGGGGATGGGTTTGTCCTGTTTCCAAGCACAGGCTTCCTCATAGGTTTTCCCTGCGGACCGAGGAGAGGCCACCAGCTCGGACACTGTGAACCAAGGATGGTTCTCCAACAGGGTGATGAATTTCTGACCGACGGTGCCAGTGGCTCCAAGTACGGCGACGGGAATCTTCTTATCCATGCATTTACCCTCATAGAAGTGCGAATTTATTGGCGAAAAACTATCGTTTTGATGCACCCTTGGTCAAGGTTCTTGAGCATTATTCTGCGATTCTGGAGAATGAATTATGGCAAATCTATGCCGTAATTTCTTGGATTCTCTCTCATTACTGCTTCTAAAAATAAAATATAGCAATGAGATTCCAACCATTCGAATTCATTAATGTGTAATTTTTTGTCACTTTTGCCATATCTTCAGAAATTGGATGGGTGTTTTGTTTCTAGCGTTCCATGAGCGTCTTTGAGGGAGAGGGGAATGAGATGAATTCAACCACCATCCCATTTGGCGGGATTTTTGATGCGTTTTTTCTTGGGTAAAAATGGGATGATGAAACATGCCTGTCCCATGATTTCCATGCATCTTCTTTGTGCCGCCATTGCGAATGGGTAAGGGGAAGGCTATTCTGGGGAGCGCTTTTTTTCAGTCGGCGTGATAAGGGGAAACCGAGTTGCAGGCAGAAACGATTCTTTACACAGAAGTTCTTCATCAGATGCGTGATGATCTTTCTGAAGCCCAAAAAAATGGAGGAATCATAGAGATTCTTTGGGTGGGCCGTTGTGATGGTGATGGACGGATTTGTGATGCCTGGGCTGCCGCTCGAGGGGATGCCACCTCCGTTCCTGCACTCTTTCCCCACATGAGTCGGGGAGATGTGGTGATTCATAATCATCCTCGAGGAGATCTCCGACCCAGTGGTGCTGATCTGGCTGTGGCCTCTCGTCTAGGAAACCAGGGAATTGGTTTCCTTATAGTGGATCCTCAGGTTCAGAATGTGAATGTTGTTGTCACACCCCTGGCAAAACATGAGCGTATGCCTCTCAATGTTGAGGAGCTTCGGGGTGTTCTTGAACCTGGCGGAACTCTTGATCAGAAGATGAGCGATTTTGAGAGTCGGGATGAGCAGGTGGAGCTACTTGGGGCTGTGGCACAAGCCTTTAATCATGGTTCTCCTCTTGTGGCTGAAGCAGGAACAGGCGTAGGGAAGTCGTTTGCCTATCTTCTTCCTGCTTTGCAATGGGTGTCCAACAATGAAGAACGTGTGGTGATTTCCACAGCCACCATTGCTCTCCAGCAGCAATTGATGGAAAAAGACATTCCTTTGGCGATGAAGCTTTTGGATGTGGATGTTAAAACCGCCTTGGTAAAAGGTCGTGGAAATTATCTCTGTTTAAAACGTCTTCAGGAAGCTGGTGAAGCGGAAGAGTTATTTGGCGGTGGTGATGGAATCCAGGGAATCCGCTCCTGGGCAGAGGAAAGCACCACAGGGTCAAAATCAGATCTTCCCTTTCAACCCGAGCCTTCGGCTTGGGCTCGAGTGCGAAGTGAATCGGATAATTGTCCCGGCGCATTCTGCCC
Organism: Spirochaetales bacterium; assembly: GCA_022360655.1. GTDB lineage: Bacteria > Spirochaetota > Spirochaetia > DSM-2461 > DSM-2461 > UBA2779. Next base: position 13,682 of record JAKSCK010000183.1, read on the forward strand.
ATTCTTTGACCGGTGTTTTCTGATGAAAGCTCGTCGTCAGGCTTCTGACTCTTCCTTGCTTGTGGCAAATCACCATCTCCTTTTTGCCGATCTGGCTGCACGTCGGGAAGGGGCCGGTGAAGATGAAACCGTGGTGTTGCCAGCCTACAGAAGCATTGTTTTTGATGAGGCTCATCACCTCGAAAGCAGTGCCACAGCTCTCTTTTCACAATCCCTTTCATTGCCTGCGTTGAATCGCGTTTTGTTTCGTTTGTGGAATAAAAAAGGAAAGTTCTTCCTTGGGATTTTTCCACGTTTGTCAGGATTAAAATCTGCAAATGCCGATGTGTTTCTTGGTCAGCTCCCCCCTTTGATTGAAGCAGTTCGTGGGAAGGCGGAAAACTGGGATGCTTTGGCTCGGGATCTTTTTGGGGCAGAGCATCACATCCGATTCTCTGGAGATCCCTCGGAGGGAGAACGAACGCGGTTTTTGGCCCCTTTGGAGGAACTCCGAAAAGAGTTGTCCAAGCTTTCGGGGCAGTTTGCAGAAGCGTTTGGGGCCCTGGATGAGGAGCAGGGGAATCCAGAAATTGAAGGGTTATTGGTGGAAGCTCGCCAGGCCGCGGGGGTTTTACAAGAAGCCCTTTCTGTGGCCGATGCCTTTTTGCATCGAGATGAATATCCGCATCATGTCTTTCATATTGAGGCCACTCGTCGGTCTGATGGACGGGATTGGATTGAAGCGCATCAAACTCCCTTGTCTGTCGCATCCTTGGTGAGAGAGTCGGTTTGGGAGCCCTTTGGGACCGTTGTGGGAGTTTCTGCCACTCTTGCTGTGGGAGGACGTTTTGACCACTGGCGTCGGCGAGTTGGGGCCACGAATCTTGTGGATGCCCCTCATGAGGCCATTTATCCCTCTCCCTTTGATTATGCCTCTCAAGTGATGCTCGCTGTGCCCTCGGATGCTCCCTCTCCTGAGGAAGGAGGAGTATGGGAGAACTTTCTTATTCAAGCCTTATCGGAATCCATTGAGATCAGTGGTGGACATGCTCTTGTTCTGTTTACCTCCTATCAAACATTAAAACGAACTCTTGTTGGCGTCCGTAGCACCTTAGGTGATTCGGCACCCGTTCTTTTGGCTCAGGGGGATGATGATCGAGGACGACTTTTGAAGCGTTTTCGAGACAATCCATCCAGTGTTCTTTTTGCCACCGATTCTTTTTGGGAAGGTGTGGATGTGCCAGGAGAGGCTCTCAAAATGGTGATCATCACCCGTTTGCCCTTTCGGCCACCCACTGATCCTGTTGGACAGGCCAGAAGCGAGGCTGTGGCAGCTCGAGGAGGACGTCCGTTTTTTGAGCTTTCCCTTCCAGATGCGGTGACACGATTCCGTCAGGGTTTTGGACGTTTGATGCGTCGACGTGATGACCATGGGGCTGTGCTTGTTCTTGATTCACGGATTTGCCGAAAAAACTATGGCTCTCTCTTTCTCAATTCACTACCTCCAGCCTGCCGTTGTGTGAAACCTTGGCAACGTCTATTGGAGGACGTTGAGGACTTTTTATATTCAAAGTGAGAGACTCGGTTTTTTTCCTGCATGCAACCATAGCGTTTTCTTCCATGAGAAGGCTATGATAGGCCTCCAGAGGAGTGCAACATGGATCTGAAAACCCAATACATGGGACTGGAATTGAAGAATCCTGTGGTTGTTTCCGCTTCAGGACTTACCTCATCTGCTGATGGAGTGAAAAAGGCCATAGAAGCGGGTGCTGGTGCGGTGGTGCTCAACTCGCTTTTTGAGGAAGATATTGCCGCAGCCGTTGGTGATGCAGGTGTGACCACAGCCTCGATTCATCCTGAAGCAGAAGTTTATGCCAAACATATGGGAATGCTGTTGCAGCCTGACTCCTACTTAGAGCTTGTTGAGCGCTCCGTGGGAGAGGTTCCAGTCATTGCGAGTTTGAATTGTTACAGCAAGAAATGGTGGGTGGATTATGCCCAACGATTAGAAAATGTGGGAGCCAATGCCTTGGAGCTGAACCTGGCTCCCATGGCTCTCGATTCCCGTACCACAGCGGCAAAGTTGGAAGATGAGCTTGTGGAGATGGTTTATTTGGCTCGTGAGGCTGTGACTCTTCCTCTATCAGTAAAAATTGGTCATTCCTTCACATCGTTGCCACATTTGGCGACTCGTTTGGAATCAGCTGGTGCCAATTCCCTCACCTTGTTCAATCGGTATTACAATGTGGACATTGACATTGAAAACGTGAGTTTTCAGTCAGGGAATTCCCTGTCTTCTCCCCAGGAGTTTGGTCCTGTCTTACGATGGGTGGGGATTCTTTCTGATACCGTGGAAATGGATGTGGCCGCATCAACTGGTCTTGATGGGGCCAAAGAGCTGATCAAAGCACTACTTGCTGGTGCAAATGTGGGGCAGTTCTGCAGCACCTTGTACCGAAATGGGCTCAAACAGATTGGGGTGATTCTTGATGAGCTGTCAGAATGGATGGAAAACCATGGATATGAGAATATCTCAGATTTCTACAGTCTTCTCAGTCTCAATGATGATCAAAGAGATGCTTTCTATCATCGTCTTCAGTATGTGAAGGCGTTGAAGGGGAAGCGTTAAGGAAAAAAGCTGGCCCATGGCCAGCTTTTTTTTATGCTGAGGATTCCTTCTTTCATCCCTGCCCTCATTCCCAAAGAATCACGTGGCTTGACTTTTTATAGGGAAATCGCCTCCTATGTCCCATGGTAAAGCGACTCATTTCAATACTCTTTCCTTTCCGTGGTTTACCGCGGTCCATCTACATCTTGTTCTTTGCACGGGTGGTGAATCGAGCTGGAGATTTTGTTCATTTCTTCATGACCCTCTATGTGACCCGTGTGTTGGGTTTTACTGTGCAACAAGCAGGATATGTATTGACAGCAGTTGCACTTGCTATGTTGATTGGGGGGCTTTTTTCTGGAAAAGTTGCCGATTCTTGGGGGCGTAAGCGGGTGATGCTTTGGTCTCAGGGACTGAGTGCTTCAGTGCTCTTTCTTTGCGGATTTTTTTCCGATGCAACGTGGTTGCCTTGGATGCTGGTTCTGAGCCAGTTTTTTATGGGAGCCGTACGACCTGCAAGCCAAGCTCTGGTGACAGATCTCTCTCCACCCAATCTGCGTCGTGAGGCTTTTGGTTTATTATATTTTGGGATTAATCTTGGAGTGGCCATTGGTCCATTGGTGGCTGGATTTCTTTTTGAAAAATACAGAAGTTGGCTTTTCTGGGGGGATAGCATTACCACCTTTGTGGCCCTCATTCTTGTGGCCATCTTTGTGGAAGAGCCAGATTCAGATGTTCCTGTTCAAGGAAGTTCTTGGGAGCATAAAGATGATTCCAGCCTTTTTCAGGCCTTCTTTGGACGAAAAATCCTTGTAGTTTTCCTTGCCGCCACTGTTGTGAGTCATTTTGTCTATGCTCAAGTGGGCTTTTCTCTTCCCCTTCTTATGGAAACACTTTTTGATGCGAAGAGTGCCCAGGTTTTTGGTTCCATAATGACTTTAAATGCCCTGATTGTGATTCTCATCACACCTTTGTGTTTAAAAGGACTACATCGATTTCAAACGGCACATAACATGGTGGCTGGAGCCCTGTTCTATGTTGTGGGTTTTGGTGTACTTGCTGTGATTCCTCCCAGTTTGGCTTGGGTTTTTGCATCCACCATTTTCTGGACCGTGGGAGAAGTGATTTTTGCGACCAATGCCCGGGTGTTCAGTGCTTCTCATACTCCTGTTAATCACAGAGGACGTTTTGCATCCATTGAAGAGGCGACTCGGAGTGGTGGACGAATTGTGGCGCCAATGATTGCAGGACTTCTGACTGGAGTTTTAGGTACGCGGGGAGTTTGGATTCCTGTGGCTGGCGCGGCTTTGATTCTTGCTGGAGTTCTCTTTTTGATTGCTCGATGGAATCAACGTTTGATGAATTCGTCAAAAGAGTCGTAGTTTTTAAGAGTTCTTGGAAAGGAGATGGCGGTGAAAAAATCGCGATTGGATGTCATTTTGGATGTCCTTGATGATGAGTATCCAGAGAGAGAATCCCTGCTGGATTATTCCAACCCATTTGAATTGATGGTGGCCGTGTCTCTTTCTGCACAAACCACAGATGCTGCTGTGAATCGAGTCACTCCAGTATTGTTTCGGCGTTGGCCGGATGCTGAGTCTTTGGCCCAAGCGCCTCTATCAGAACTGGAAGAGGTGGTGCACTCCCTGGGATTTTTCCGACAGAAGGCAAAAAATCTGGTGGGGGCCTCTCAACGGATTCTTTCGGAATTCAAAGGGGAGGTGCCTTCTTCCATGAATGATCTCACTTCTTTGCCAGGAGTGGGGAGAAAAAGTGCCAATGTGATTCGTGGGCATTTGTGGGGAAAGCCAGGGATTATTGTGGATACACATTTTGGACGCGTGTGTCGTCGCTTAGGTCTCACCACCTCCAAAGATCCTGTGAAGGTGGAAAAGGAAATTGGAGAAATGGTGGCTTTAGAGAGGCAGCATGCCTTTTCCATGACCGCTAATTTTCATGGAAGACGGTATTGTCATGCCCGCAAACCTTTATGCGAGGATTGCCCCCTGTCCCCACTTTGCCCTCAGTTGGGGGTGGAGGGGACAGGGTCGATTTAGAAAAAACTAGAAATGACCGTGAAAGTCCGAAAGGCTTTGGAACCCATTTTCTTGCATGTATTCCTCAATCCCCTTGGTGATGTCATTGGGGATTTTGGGATTGGAAAATAAGGCTGTTCCAACCTGGATGGCTGAGGCTCCTGCAAGGAGATATTCCAGGGCATCATTGGTGCAGCCAATTCCTCCCAAGCCAATGATGGGAATGGATACTGCCTTGCTGACTCTCCAAACAGCAGCCACACCAATGGGGCGTATGGCAGAACCAGAGAATCCAGCCGTTCCTCGGGATATCAAGGGACGGCGAGTGTTCACGTCAATTTTCATACCGGTGACGGTATTGATGCAGGAGAGAGCGTCCGCTCCTTCTGCTTCTGCGGCGCGGGCCGTTTCTGTGATGTCTGTGACATTGGGGGAAAGTTTGACAATCAGTGGCCCGTCATAGGCTTTTCGTAGCTGTTTTACTAATGAGCCAAGGACTTTGGGGTTGGTCCCAAACGCCATGCCGCCGTGGTCTACATTGGGGCAGGACACATTCACTTCAATTCCCCAAATGGCCTCATGGTGATTGAGGGTTTCGGCGACTTTGATGTAGTCATCTACACTGGCACCAGCCACATTGATGATGGCGGGGCAGGGGAGGGATTCAATTTTGGGCATTTTCAACTGAAGGAAGGACTCTAAACCAGGATTGGCTAATCCGATGGCATTGAGCATGCCGCCATCCACGTTGGCCAGCCGGGGAGGGGTGTTTCCATCCCTTTTTTCCGGTGTCACGGCTTTAGTAAAGATGGCGCCAAGTTGCTCTAAGTCACAAAGGCTGGCATATTCTTCGCCAAATCCAAATGTTCCCGAGGCCACTCCCACAGGATTGGTCCATGTTTTCCCTGCAATACGAACGGTTGTGTCGATTTGTGTTGTCACCATGCCAGTCTCCGTGAGTCAAACACCGGGCCTTCTACGCAGGCACGCTCATAGCCACCGTCTTCCATAGGAATGGCACATCCTTGGCAGGCGCCAACACCGCAGGCCATCATTTCTTCCAGTGAAGACCAGCTTGGAGCGTCATTTTTTTGGGCGAGTTGATACACGGCCTTCATCATGGGATGAGGACCGCAAGAGTAGAATTCGGCATCCTTTGATTCGTCAGGCTGTAGGGCTGCAAGAGCATTCCCATGGATGCCTTTTGATCCATCGTCCGTGCAGATTCGAACATCGGCTGATGCTGGCCAATCCAAATCTGGAATCAAGGCGGCTTCTCGGCTTCCCAGTGAGACGATGGGGGCATAACCATTTTTGCAAAGTGTATGGGCAAGGGCATAGATGGGACCCACTCCTATACCTCCAGCCACAAGAATGGGTTTGCGCTGCTCTGTGGGAAGCGGGAATGGTGTTCCAAGAGGTCCAATCACATCACTTTGTGTTCCGACAGGCCATTGGGCTATGGCTTGAGTGACTTGTCCTCGTAGCTCGTAAATAAAAGAAAAGCCATTGGGAAATGTTTCGGCATAGGCGAATGGACGTCGTAATGGGGTGAAGGCCGGAAGGGGGGAGGCCAGGGTAAAAAACTGCCCGGCTTCTGGCTGGGGGACCGGATTAGCGTACTGAAGCTCCATACGCTTGTATCCTTGAGCCACAGTGGTGTGGCTCACAACGGTAACAGTGCCATGAGACGGGAACTGGGAGGGAGTCATTATGTGGTTTTATCTCCAGGTGCTTGCTGGGGACTCTTTTCTTCTACCCATTCGGTAAGATTTTGGAAACGTTTGGCGGTTTCATCATCAATGGCATGTTCCACACGGCAAGCCTGTTCTTCTGCATGTTCACCGGTGAGGCCCAAGGCTTTTTCAAAGAAATTCACCAAAATCCCATGTTTTAAAAAGATGGCTTTTGCCAGTTTCATTCCCTTGGGAGTGAGGTTGATGAAGGAATTCTTTTCATATTCGACCAGTTCACGACTGCGAAGGGATTTTAATGCACCGGTCACAGAGGGCATCTGGACAGACAATTTTTCAGCAATATCTTTGACGCGGGCAACGCGGTTTTTTTGTTCCAACAGCAGGATGGTTTCCAAATAATCTTCCATGCTGGGAGTCAAATCATCTTTCATTTTCATGGAGAAAACGGTAGCAGATTAGGAATCATGAAGCAAGGTCAGTTTTCTTATTATTATTAGTCTCTTTTGGCGCTTTTTTTGCTCTTCTTGACCATTCATGTTTCCATGTGACGGAAGGAAGGCAAGGCTGGGAGTGTACGGCAAAATCCATGGACCAGCAATCCAATATCAGAGTTCTCCACCCCTGCAATGCAGGGGTCCATACAGAGTTTTGTCCTAATGAATACGTCAGAGGAATTCCCTTGAGGAGGGGGAACATTCGGGGAGCACATGGTTTTGGCTCTTGGAGTTTTTGGGCCCAGTTTTGTAACCATGGGGGAATCTGAAGCGGGAGGATTACCCATGAATCTTTTGTTATGAGCGTTTTGTTGAGGTGCAGTGCTGTGGTGGCCGGAGGCAGATGTCCAAGAGGAAATGGAGGAAGAAATTCTTTTCGTTCAACCAGGGGAAGGAGCGGTGGTAATGGAGCATAGAGGCATCCATTTTGTACTGCTTGCTCGCGGTATTGCTCAACTTCTGCCTTGAGATGGGTGGGAAGACGAAGAGAGAGAAGATAACGACGCTCTGTTTCTGGCGACATTGGAGGGGCCATGCTAGACTTATACCTGTTTTTCCCGTTTCCGGGGAGAGGGGTATGAAATGAAAGTCAAGGTGAAGCGCATTGTTCAAGGCATTGTGGACGTCCTCAAGGAATGGGATTCCGTGAATGCCGTTGTTCTTCAACAATTTGCAGAAAAAGATATTTATGATCCAAATTTTTCCGTCACTCTGGATGTGTTTCGAACCGATGCCATGCCCAAAGCGGAGCTTCGTGAGAACGCCTTTCAAGGGGCACAGTATTTTGAAGCATCAAAAATGAAGAATAAGGATCGGTTTCTTATTGAAGATTTGCCTGTGCGAATCTCCTATAAGGATACGGTTCGTGTGGATGCCATCATGGATGCTGTGGCTCGGGAGGATTGGCTCTCCATGGAACGGGGAACCTACCTCTTTCACCGAATTGCCACTGGGACGGTGGTTTGGAAGCGTGATGCCTGGATGGACGGAGTCTTGAGTGGATTGGATTCGCTTCCTGCATCATTCTGGCAAACTTGGTATCAGTCCTGCCGGCGACGTGTGGATCATCTTTTGGGTGACCTTGGTGCTGCTGTGATCACAGAAGATGTGTTCTATTTTCGAGTGTCTCTCTCCGAATTTTTGAGGGGAGTGGCCGAGTATCTTCTCTGTGTGAATAAAGTGTTTGAACCTGGTCCTCGGGACATCAGTGCGGCACTCTCGGTTCTGGATATTCTTCCCGAGGGTTTTGAGGCCAACTGGAAGAGTCTGCTCCGGAATGATTCCGAGCTTCCTCCGGATCGAAAACGTGATATTGCGGAGTTACTGGCACGAAGTATCTATTTTCTTGAGCCATAAGCTTCCCAATGAGGTAAAAATCATGGTATTGAATCGGGTGTTCTTTTCATCAAGGATGCATTCAATTGGAGTGTTTTGAGAAATTCTTGATTTTTGAACTGTATTCAGACCTTTTCTCCGAGGAAAAGAGGGGAGGTCATCCCATTTTTTCTTCCACTGTGAAGAGGATTTAATGGAGGGATGAACAAGGAAATGAAAATCATTGAGCCATGGATCTATGGCATTATGGTTTGAAGATCCGGACGATTCAAAAATCGTTGATTTTTGTCATTGTTCTGCTGTATGGATCATTCTTGAGAATTCATTCCCACATATGACAGGGCTTTACACAGCGGTTCGGTTACTGTAAAGTGTTCCCGCTAAAAGCTCTGTCTTCAGAAGAAGGTGTACTATGTCCAGGAAATGCGAAATGTGCGGGAAAGGGACTGTGTCCGGCAACAGCGTGCCCCGCAAGGGTCTTCCCAAGAAGAAAGGCGGCGCTGGCCAGCACATTGGCGTCAAAACCAAAAGACTGTTCAAGCCCAACCTCGTTAAGGTCAAAGCCATGGTGGATGGCAAAGCCAAATCCATCAAGATCTGCACCCGTTGCCTTAAGGCCGGGAAGGTTGTGAAGGCCTAGATCAACCCTTGACTCGGAGGCGTAAGCCATCCCGAGCCGGGTTAACATGAGCCGGAGTGCGTCGACGGAGTTCCCGATGAGACGCCTCATGGCTGATGTGCGTAAAATACGCCCTCTTGGGGCGTATTTTTTTGACCTCTTCCAAAGCGCGATGAACACTGAAATGTGTGGGGTGTTCCTTAAAGCGCAGGGCCCCAAGAATAAGAAGTTCTAAGTTCTCCAATCGTTCATAGGTTTCTGTGGGAATCTGGCTCACATCCGTGATGTAGGCTATGGGACCGCAACGCCATCCATAGATGGGAAGTTGGCCATGAAGCACAGGAAGGGGAGTAAACTCCAAAGGACCCACATGAATGCTTTGGTCTTTATTCACTTCATGCAGATTGATGCGTGCCTTCCCACCTCCACGTTGGGTGTTTTTCCACAAGTAATCAAAGCGACGATGAATCTCCTGGGTGGTGCTTGGATTGGCATAACCTGGTATGGGACGATTCCAGGTGAGCCCTCGCAAATCATCAATGCCATGGAGATGGTCGGCATGGGCATGAGTCCAAAAAACTGCATCTAAGGAATTGATTTTTGAGCGGAGCGCCTGAAAGCGAAACTCAGGAGTTGTATCAATCAGAGCTCTATATCCTTCTTTTTCTATGATGATGGAGCTGCGACTCCGATGGTTCCGCCAATCTTTGGAATGACAAACTGAGCAGGGACATCCAGGAACAGGGATTCCAATGCTGGTTCCTGTTCCAAGAAAACGGATGGTGTAATCAAGAGCTGACATGGGCTCCTATTTTAGGAATCGGGGAGGGGGGGAGCAAGTGGTCTCTTTCCATCCACTGGTGTAAGTGTTCAAGAATCGATAGGATGCGTTCATGTCAAATCATCGTCGCTACATTCCGCGTATTTTTGCAGTTGGTCTTCCCCTACTTATAAGTCAAATGTCTCAATACTTGATGTCTCTGGCTGATACCGCCATGGTGGGACGTCTTGGGCAAACCGAACTTGCAGGAATGTCTATTGGTGCCACCACATCCTGGTTGCTCTTCACCTTCCTTTGGCCTGTGAGCGTTGGTGTTCAGGCTGTGGCGGCACGGCGAGTTGGACGTAATGAATCGGGCAAAGAATCCCCTCTGCCTCTTACACCGGTCCTGGGGGCTGGGTTGCTTGTGGCCTTGTCCATCTTTTCCATAGCCCTTGCCTTTTCAACCACACTCAAACCACTATTTGCACGGATTCTTTCCGACCAATCCGTTGCCTCAGAAGCCCTTTCCTATGTGCAGTACACCCGTTGGGCCGCCCTTTTTGTGGGACTTGGGGCCGGGGTACAGGGGATCATGAATTCCCTACGAAAGACTCGTGGAATTATGGTGGTGTCGGTCACCTGTAACCTTTTAAACATTCTGTTCAATTGGATTCTCATCTTTGGAAAATTTGGATTTCCCCGCATGGGGCTGGCCGGTGCCGGGCTTTCCACCATGATTTCTTTGGCCATTCAAGTTATGGGCTTCTGGGGACTTTGGTTTTTCCGGCCCTCCATGAAACCCTACCGCCTTGAATCTCTTAAACCCAATTTCCAATTGGTGAAGCGCATTCTTGTGCTTTGTTTGCCCGTGATTCTTCAAAATGGAGCAGCGATTTTCATCATGCTGGTGTTCAACACCATGGTGGAGAATCTTGGTGTTCTTTATCTTGCCGTCACCCAAATCATTTTCACTCTTTTTCGTATCAACAAAACGGTGGTGGGTGGTTTTGCCCGAGGTGCAGGAATCCTTGTTGGCAACGCCCTTGGAGCTCATGATGAGGATTCTGCAAAAAAACTGGTATGGAGTCAGCAGGCCATTGGCCTCATCATAGGACTCGTGGTGATAACCTTGGTTTTGTCCATCCCAGGGGCTCTGGTGCGAATTTTCACGGCCGATCCTGATGTGGTGGAGCTTGGCAAGCAGGCGCTGCGTTTTATGGCTCCTTTCTTCTTCATTGAAATTTGTGCCTTCTCTCTGGAACTCATTTTCATTTCTGCTGGCTGGACTCGTTATGTTTTGATGAGCGAATTGAGCACCAACCTGCTCTTTGTGTTGGGCCTCTCCTTCCTTCTTGTGTTCTTCACAAACCTTGGAATCTGGGGAGCCTGGATTGGTTTTGCCGTCTATCAGATTGGTCATGCCTCCATCCTCTTTGGGGGTTGGGCCTCTGGTCGCTGGTTGCGTGTGCGGGTGGAGTGCTAGGTTTTCCGGAATCCAGATTGACCCCTGCGGGGGGCTTCTTTGTCTTGGAGAACATGGAGAGCCTGTTAGATTTCGATGAAAGAAGAAGTTTCCTCGTTCGATTTTGTTTCAGTTTTCCTTGATGCAGAAGGGATTCAATAGCCTCTTCTAAATCGTCAATTTCCCAACCCTTAAGTGTTCCAAATCCTTTGGAAAGAAAAAGACCAGACCGACGCGCCTCCAAGGATTCTCTTCCTGAAAGGAGGCGCGCGAGTTGGCCTTTGTTTAACCGGCCGGAGTGATTGGAAACGCATTGGAGAATCCTTGGTGTTTCTGGAGCCTCCAACCATTGTTCCTTGGAACAAATATCACAGCCAGGGCAGTCTTCAGGTTCCGTCCCAAGATATTCTAAGAGCATCTCTCGGCGGCATCGTGTTGTGTTGGTGGCATAGTCTCTCATGGCATGTTGACGCACAGACATCATGAATTGTCCCTCCTGATGGGATTTTTGAACTGGAGGAGACTCCTTCTGGTATCTAGGGTCCTGTGGTGTGCTCAGAAGCCATGCTTCTGCGCCTTTCCCATCCCGGGAAGCTCGGCCTGATTCTTGGAGGTAGGATTCCACAGAAGGAGGAGCTGCAATGTGCACCACTGTGCGGATATTGGGCTTATCCACGCCCATAGTCAATGAGTTTCTTGTATGTATGTATTGAGTTGATTTCATTTTACCAGACTTTATGCCCATGTTATCCTCTTATTAATAAGGAATATATATATATGGAGATGTATAAGCTTCAGCTTAAAAGTGCAGAGGTTAAAAATAATCATCTTGGTAATGATCTAACCATTGGTGTCTTTGTTGATGGAAGAGCAGTAGAGGAAGGGGGAAAATCCAACTTTAAAGCTGTGGGAGACATCTTCAAAATTGAAATTAAAATTGCTGAGAAAGATCAGTCTAACACAACTGATTTTGGTGCGATAGAAGAAGAAGTTAAGATTGAAGAAGGCATGAAACCGGAAGTTGTTATTAGGTGTAATATTCATGATGATGAAGCAAGAAGATATCCAGATAATTTTGCTACCATTAAAGTATCCTTCTCTCTCATTAAAATCTCCGCAGCGTTGAGATCAAGATGAGTAGTGAACTCAATGATCTTTGGTTCGACTGGGAGTCTGAAACTTTTAGATTAAAAACAACTGCTCTTTGCGGGGCTACACCACATGAAGCAATAGACGAGGCTCGAAAACGTCTAAAAAAACTTGATCAGATGCTTGATAAATTTGAAGAACTACAGAGTGAGGGAGATTCTGAGTGAGTGAAAAGAAAAAGAGTTATTTCTGGAGAACAGCTCTAATTTGCATCTTTGTAATTATTGCTTCTTTTTGGATCTCTGGATATATGACCGGGATGAAGCAAAATCGAGAAGGGGTCTCTATTATGGAAGCAGGTTTTACCCTTAAATCTATGAATCCAATTTCTGCCAGTGGTTATAAGGTAGCCATCAGAAGTAACAAAGCTTTTATGGATCATCTAGAAGATTATAATAAGTAGAATTTGATTGGACGAAAAAACATTTCAAGATCTAATTGATCGATATGACAGTAATAATATAAAAGTTGTGCAAAGGGAGCTAACTCAAGAGGAATAGTCTTTAGTTCTGATAGGTTGGCGTTTGTTTATCACGTATATGAAAGAAAAAATCTGGCTAACAGGATAATACTGCATAGCCTACTGTTTGTTTTCTGAGGTAGGATCAAACAGAAATTTAATTCATTTTTTTAGTCATTTGCATTTCAAAAAATACAGGGTTGATTATTAATTGTCAATACAATATAAAGTTCTTTCATAAGGAGAAAATATGAAATTATCACGAATTATTGCATTTATCTTGGCTGCAAGCTTTCTTATTTCATGTGAAAATTTGTTAACAAAGGCCCAAGAAGTAAACGCTTCAAGAGCAGTATTAACACCTGGGTGTATCGCAGATTATAATTTAGGAAAAGGATATGATATTCGAAATTCTTCAACTAAAGAATTAGCTTTTGATTTGGATACTTTAAAAGCGATTAGTAAAGATCCAGAGCTTGATGATGGAACTACTATGAAGATGTATACTGTCATCAATGATACATCGGAATTAACTAAAATTGATAAAAATATAGATATTGATGTTGATGTAAATATCAGCCAGTTGAATCTTAATCTTAATTCACATTATAGCCTGATAAAAGATGCGAAAATCTCAAATAATTCGGTATCAATGTTCGTTGTAGTGAAATACCTAGATGAAGTATTCGATGTCGAAAAGGCCAGACTCTCACAAGAAGCAATAGATTATAAAAATAATAATGGAGTAAAAGCATTTATAGATCGCTATGGAGATGTATATCTAGATAAGGTCTCAATTGGTGGGACTATGATTTTTGAATACAAATTGAAAACTTCAAATTCTAAAGAAATATCGAAAGAAAAAATGGGAGCTGCACTAAGGATAAAGTATAAAGAACTTTTTGATTCAAATGCATCTTTAGGCACTGTACAAGTTTCGGAGAATGAGCTTAGTCAAATGAGCTCAGAAATTTACTATACAGTAAATGGGAAAATGGCTATGGATGTTGAAATAAACTCACATGAAGATTTTAAGAAGCTCAAAGCACAATTCATTAGTAATATAAATAGTGGAGATAAATCAGTCGTATCTTCAAGTTACCTGAAATATACTAACTTAGGTATGAATTTAGGTTTGTATTATAGTGCAATAAATACTTGTGAGTACTTCAAAAGTATTTTAAATAGTACTATTAATGTAGCCTATAAACAGTTTGAGAAAGGGAATTATGAAGCAAGCCTAATTTTAGATAAAGCAAAGGCAAAACTTGCAGAAATTAGTAATATTGAAGATTCTTTTGAATTGACCAGTGAAACCTTTTCGATACCCAGTTATAGTGAGTTTATTGAATATATAGAATATCAAAAGTCAGTTAATGAGCCAGTTGATATATTTGCTCCTCCTTTACATCAATTCTATATTAATGATGATGTAAATCGCGACGGCTATCCGGATATTATTTCCAATAGTCTTACAAACTCAAATGTTACAACGATTTTGATTTCTAAACCCACCGGAGGGTATCATCTACCAATTACTTATACTGCCCCAATTACAGGTTGGAGAGGTTACTTGTTTGAAAAGGGAGATGTGAATGGTGATGGTAGAACTGATCTGATCTGGAATCTTCCAGAAAAAACGAATCGCGTTTATACTGCAATTTCTTTAGGGGATGGAAATTTTGATTTTAAAGATCTATGGGTCCCATCTGTTGAGGGTTGGAAAGGCTACAAATTTGCTGTTGGGCATGTAAATAATGACAAAAAAATTGACTTGATTTGGAACAGTGCTGATCATACAAATCGAACTTACATCGCGACTTATGATGATGATGGTATCTACAATCTCTCACGCCATTGGGATATCCCCTTCACAGGATGGAGAGGCTATAAGTTTAAGGCCGGTGATGTTAATGGGGATGGACTTACTGACTTAGTTTGGAATGTAACGACAGATTATAATAGAACATACGTTTCATTCTGTAATGGGAATGGTACATTTGCATATCCTATTAAGCATCAAAGATCTGAGACAGGGTGGAATGGTTTCCATTTCGATCTTCGATATATTGATAGTGATAATAAAATAGACCTACTGTGGACGCATCCTGATGGTACGCCTACTTACTATTCTCTTTCGAAAGGAAATGGATCGTTTATAGATTTAAAGGGAGCAATAAACTAGAAGTTTTTTAACAATCGATAAAGTGGGGGCAATATGAATGCCCCTACTTAAGCAGCCACTTCATCAGATTCCATGATCTGATGATTTAATTGGTTAGAAATTTCTTTTTCTAACCAATCTTGCACACTCTTTTGCCCATAGAAGACACTTTCTTTCTCTCCTTGTGCCAGACTTTTGATATTTATAACCCACTGATTTGTGATCTTTAATGTGATCAATTCCATATCTTTTTTATAAATATCTCCATCCTTCTTCAGACGTAAATTTTCCACATCAATATGATCAATCACATCATCTAAAGTCCTCTCTGCAACCTTTTGCAAGCTGCTCATATCCTCATTGATACCCTCAACAAATCTCTGTACCTCACTCTCGAAAATCTTATAGATCTCTTTCTCAAAGATCTCCTGATACTCCTGAGGTACATAGAGGGCGTCATGAACGAGGATTGGAAGACAGTCTTTTTCCTTTAAAAGAGATGCCATTTTTAGCATCAAATTACTCTCAATTTTTTGGACGAATGACCAATTTTCCCTAAAAAGGAACATTGAAAGTTCCGGGAAAATCTTCCGAATCGCTAAAATTAACTCTTCCGCTTTGATTGAAAATGGAGGTCTACTTGAGGAGGAAAAAGTGGCCCATCGCCCATCTCGACGGTGGCTGATAAAATCCCCACGAGTTGTATAATAATCGCTCTTTATATCGTGCAGAGGACGAGCATAAGCGTTTGCCTCGAAGATATCTTTTTTTGAGATCCGAAGTCCTTTTTTTGCAAGTTGCTCATTTATAGATATTTTAGTGTCTTTTATAGCTTTATCAGTGTTGAACATCTGGAGAATGATAGGCTTAAGTGCTCTAGCCAGTTCAGGCCCCCACATCTGTAAAGCAGACTCTTTTGAAACTCCCCATTTCTTAAGAAATTTGGAATTTACTATTTCCTCTGCAATCATATCATAGGGTCGTTTTTCGTAAATACTTCCATTAGCAATTAGGCCAAGGGTGTTGATGAATTGGGCGGTGATATCAACCTCTGAGAGTCCTAGAGCCTCAAAATAAAGCTTTCTGTCACTTTTCTTCATTGAGCTAATTGGACCGTATAAGCGCCCCCCACGATCAAGAGAGGAATTAAAAATACGTGTATAAGTAAGCTCTTCTTTAAGACCCTCACCCCAAAGAGAATTAAAATCTTCAACTTCTTTTTCAATGTAAGAGGGGGCAGGAAATAAAACCTTCTCTCCATCAGGGGCAATGTGCTTGATGACGGCACAAGAATGTTCCTTTCCCTTTCTCTCTCCAGCTTGGTAGAGGTTATACGTCCCAGAGGAGTGGAAAAGTGAATAGATATGGAAAAAAATCTTTGGAGAGAGGTCCTTCCATATAGTAGGGGACCATTCCCTAAGAGGGCGGACCCAAATCTGGGTGGTTTTTCGTCTATCTCCTTCAACATCTTCCCAATCTAGGATCTGAAAATAGGCCAGTACCATGTTTATGGTGACTTGACGGTCATAGGTCAAAGAAATGGCTCTTGCACAGGCGGCATATCCTTCTTCACTCTCATACCCTTTCTTGGAGAGACTTATAAATATGCCTTTATCCCCTTTATATTGGGGAAAGGAAAATCTCAACTTCTTATTATTCTGATACGCCTCATCAAACCGATATCTTCGAATCATCTCCCCTAACTCTGAAGAGAGAGCAAAAGCAAGCTTATCCTTGTATCTCAGCGATTGATGGCATTCCTCACAAAAGAGGTCTATGAGGTGGGTAGCAAGGGAATAAAGTGCTCTCGCTGCGGGTTGGGGGTGGTCGTCTGTTAGAGGGGTTAGCTGGGTTTTGAACATTATTTTATCTCCACTCATAAAGATAGTTAAAGGAAATCTGTAGGGTTAGAAAAATGAATATATCAAATAACATATATAGGAAGATGTGTCAAGAGCCTCTGCCATAAGTGGCCTAGAGGGCGCTTAGAGGATATGTAAGAGAAGTGAAAATAGCTTAGCCCCCCCCCATATTATAAAGGGCCGGTTGGAAGAAAAAATAACTTTTGTTTAAATACTTACTTTAGTAAACAATCCTTGTGTTAAAATACTTCATCTATATTTATTAAGGAGAATACTTTGAATATTAAACAGATAGATAGATTGGAAGATCATCGCTATCCATCAGTGAGAATTGAATTTGTTAATGAAAGTTCTGGAGGAAAAGAAAGGCAAGTTGCCATTCTTAATATATCACATGATGATTACTCAAATAGTCCCTTTAGAGCTAAGATGGATCTCTCTGAAGAGACAGACATAACTGATATAGAACAACAGTGGAATGAGGCTATTTCTTCGACAGAAGTACAAAGAACAAAAGCTCAAGGAGGAGAGTTCATGGCCGAGCCTATCTTTCAGAGGAAGATCAAAGAGATCTTTGAGAAGTGAAAATAGCTTAGCCCCCCCCATATTATAAAGGGCGAGTATAGAGAAAAAATAAAACTTTATTATAAGGATGGTTTTAATGGATACTTATGATGTTTATAAAAATGGACAATTAGCTTTTCCAATGTGTAGATCAAAGATCTATCTTGAACAGATAGATGGGATAATGACCATGATCATGGAGTTCGAGGGAAAAGAATATAGATACAAACTAGAGAATAGAAATACTTGGGAAAAATATAAATTAAACTACAATATTATTATTACTCATGAGATGATAAAACTTGATGAAAATTACAGTAAAGAGGATATTCGTACCTCTTTTAATAAACGAATAAAGGAAAAGTTTGAATTT
This sequence comes from Spirochaetales bacterium, assembly GCA_022360655.1. Lineage (GTDB taxonomy): Bacteria > Spirochaetota > Spirochaetia > DSM-2461 > DSM-2461 > UBA2779. Next base: position 31,247 of record JAKSCK010000183.1, read on the forward strand.
ATGATTGATCCCAAGAAATAATAAGATCCTTCCCATTTATATAACATTCCAACCCTCCTCTTTTCCTTTAACTATCTCTATATAGGAGATAACAATTTTATGGAAACATTTCTAATTTTATTTACAATCCCCCTTCTTCTTATAGGGCTAGCACTTTCAATAATCAACCTTTTCTCAACTAAGAGAAGGGGGAAGTAATGATGAAAGATCAAAAAATTATTCCCACAAGGATTTTCGGATTCTCACGCTACGCTATAACAGAGAATGGAGAAATCTACTCAATCGCTCAAAACACTTTCAAAAAAAGAAAAACGGCAATCGAACCTTCGGGTTATGAGCAGGTCATTTTGAGGGATAAGAACGGCTTGGCTTGTAAAAGATATGTCCATCGACTTCTGGCTGAATCCTTCATTCTCAAGAGGACTCTCAGAAAGGGTGAGGAAATAGATCATCTTGATGGCAATCCACTTAATAACACAATCTCTAATATTGAAGTTGTTTCTCATGGTGAAAACATTCGCCGAGCACTCAAAAATGGTGCAAATAAAAAGTGTGCTCCGGTCAATGTGTATGACTTTGCTGGCAGACTTATAAAAGAATGCCGCTCTATCTCAGAGGCCCAAAAACTGACGAATATTAAACCCTTTAGAATCAAACAGATTGCTGTAAAAGATGCTCCTAAAGACTCTCATAGAGGTTATCAGTTTAGATATCCAGATGATATTGAGAACAATCCCCCACTCAATCTTGCAATGTTAGAATGGGATCTCAAGATGGGGGATAATAAAGAAACAGCTCCTTTTTAAGAAATGCCACTATATTAATGTAAGTAAATGAAATAACGGCCATAAATGCGGGCCTCCAAATCACCTTCTGGAGATACGTATTTATGACGAGTCGAGAAAAAAAGAATTACCGACAAACAAAAAAATTTAAAACACTGAGATCTCATCTGATTAATGAGAGAGGTCCTTATTGCGAACTGTGTGGGGTTAAGCGTCCCAAGGGAAAAGGCCTCCACGTTCACCATATCGATCCAAATGCTTATGGTAATGAACAACCCGAGGATTTAGCCCTCCTTTGCCCTACATGTCATAAACACATTGTTGAACGTCTTGTCACTTCATATAGGGGAAAGAGTTATAGAAAAAACGCCTTTAATGAAGGACTTAGAACTCTAGTAAAACACTTTTCCATTTACCTTTCTGTTGATAAGGAGGCGCGCAATGATTAAGCCTCTTCATCGAAATGAGATCTCCTTTCCGCGTGAAAATGGACTGCCTACAGATAAAGAAAAAGAAGATGTCACGTTTTGCTCATATGCTCATCTTTCTCCAGGAGAAATAGCTCTTAAGATGGGGATGAGTGAAAGTTCTATAAAAAGAAAGATAAGGCATTTTAAGGAGAGTGATAAGAAAGTTGGATTTATGAGCTTTGAGGAGTGGAAGAGCTACAACCAAGAGATTGAAAAAGAGCTTGATAATATCGATCCTGAGATGCTGAGAAAGGGATATTTAATTGATAAAAGAGAATTGCTAAATAACTTCCAAATTGTTAACTCTTTTGGTGGTAAAAAGTATCCTGAACGAGAGATGAATAGACGCCAATTCTATGAAGATGAAAGTGATGTTATGACCAATAAATGGCTACTTGAGAACGGCCATGTCATTTAGCAAAAATTGTCCCCTCTGCACCTATATATAGAGAGACATAAAAACTCTCACATTTAAAAAACGAGGGATGACTGGGAGACCACCTACACGGCAACCACCTCCCAGGCCCTCAAAATAATTACCTCTTTCGGCCCCTCGGCCACTTATCTCCAATTCCAGGCCGGGGGCCATCTTATGCCATTAAGAAATAGAAATAAACGATGTTCTAAGTGTGGAATTACTCACAGCGAGAAGGGTGAGCTTTGCCCCTCTTGTAAGGCACAGAAGCCCGTTTCTGAATGGCAGAAGGATAAGAGGAGAAGATACTCTTCCTCTGAATGGAAGAGGATAAGAGCTAACGTACTCTCTGAATACGATATCCCTCAAGATGAATGGCATCTCTATGCTGTAGACCATCGTAAACCTGATGGTAGCGGAGGTTATGATCCCACGTGGAGTACAAACCACGAGGATTATGTACTGGTGCCCATGCTACTAACAGACCATAACCGAAAGACTGCAAATCAAGATGTTTTTAGAGATGAAAATGGACGTTTTGTTGGTAAATAAACCCTTTTGAGATAAGGGTATATGATGTAAATCTCTACACCTTTTTTGCCTCTATACCGGCGCGTGGTTTAATTTTTGTGATGTCAGCAAAATAGTAAGGGGTAAGCCCCCATTTTTTACAAACATAGGAGCCTCACATCATGCCAAGTGGAGGACATAACCGCCTCCCTAGTGAGGTCAAAAGAGCTAGGGGGACATATCGTAAGGATCGTACTTCCCCAAATGAGCCTCGTGCAAATAAGCCACCAAAGATCAAGGTGCCTGATTACCTCGATAAGTATGGCCGATCATTCTACCGTTATGCTTACCGGGAAATGGATCAGATGGGTATCCTCAGCTCATCAGACCTCAAGACAATCGAATGCACATCAATTTCCTACTCGATGATGAGGAACGCCCTTGATGCTATTGAGGATAAAGGGGGGCTGGCAGCTTATATTGCTACAGCGGAAAACAGTCAAAAAACTCCTCAGCTTTCAATCCTCAACAAAGCTCAAGAGCAATATCTAAGATTCTCTTCAAAGCTCGGTCTTAACCCAGTAGATCGTGGGCGGATAGAAATTGAGGAAAAAGAAGAATCTGATCCGATGGCCAGTCTCTTAAAACTCGTAAAATAAAATTCACAGACATTTAAAAAAGGATTCTCATTTTGGCTGAAGGTATGCAGGCCTTCAAGGCCTATACAGATGGTGTAGCTGATGAATCTATCTTCACTTGCTCATATATCAAACTTGCTGTTCAGCGACACTTAAATAATGTCCAAAAAATTGGACATGAAAACTTCCCTTTTTTCTTTGATGAAAATAAGGTTGATCTTCTTTTTTCTTTTGCGAGTGCACTCAAACACTCTAAAGGACAGTGGGGTGGAAAACCTATTATTTTAGAGCCGTGGGAAGTTTTTCTTTTGGGTTCTATTGTTGGTTGGAGAAGGGTCGATAATGATGCGAGACGATTCACCAGGGCCTACTTAGAGATTTCCCGAAAGCAAGGGAAAAGTCTTTTAGCCGCTGTTTTGGCAGCTTTTATTTTTTTCATCGATACTTGTGGCGAACATTCTCAAGAAATTCTTATTGCTGCAACCAAACGGCAACAATGTGATTATGTATTTGATCCCCTACGTTTGATGATCCAGGGCAATCCAACACTTAGAAAAAGTGTTCGTCATTACAAACAAAACAACACACTTCTAAAAATAGCGGATAATTCGATTGTTCGTACCCTCGGGAGGGACGCTGGCACTCAAGATGGTGCCATGCCGAATGTTGCGATTTTGGATGAATTTCATGCGCACCCAGATGGTTCAATGCTTGAGGTACTCGAAAGTGGCCAAGGTGCCCTAAAGAGTCCTCTTATTTTTATGATCACTACAGCCGGTCTGGATAGCTCATCTTTCTGCCACGAGGTGGAAAGAAAGAGAATTATTGATATTTTAGAAAGCCGTATTTCTACAGAAAACGTTTTTGGTGCAATCTATACATTGGAAAATGAACAAGAGATTTATGATCCTTCATCATGGGTCAAAGCAGCCCCCAACTTAGGGGTGTCTGTCTCCGAAGAATATTATCATCAGCAACTAAAAAACATCGAGGATTCTCCATCACGTAAGAATGCAATTCTAACGAAAAACTTCAATATATGGACCAACGCTCGCTCCAATTGGATCACACCAGAGATGTGGTCTAGAGGTGCTGGAACTGTCATTGAAGATGAGCTAAATGGACGGCCTTGTTATGGTGGTTTAGATCTCTCTACAACAACCGATCTATCAGCACTTGTACTAGCGTTTCCTCCTCAAAATGGGGAAAGTAAAATCTCATTAGTTTGCCGTTTTTGGATGCCGGAGGCTAATCTTCTTCAACGTGAGAAAACGGACAAAGTACCTTATTCTCATTGGGTTGAAGAAAGATTTATCCAATCTACTCCCGGCGATGTGATTGATTACGATTTCATTGAAAGTGAAATTCGAAAATTAGCGTCAAAGTACTCTATAAAAGAGATTGCTTATGACCGGTGGAATAGCACATCAGTAGTAACAAACCTGTCAAATGAAAATATTCCATTTGTTGAGTTCGGGCAGGGCTACGTTTCGATGAGTCCAGCTACAAAAAACTTTGAAAGATTACTTCTTTCTCATGAGATAAATCACGGGAATAATCCTGTTCTTAACTGGATGTCTGGAAATGTAACTTTGATGAGTGATCCAGCCGGAAACGTCAAACCTGTTAAGCCTGATAGAAATAAAACCTCCGTCCGAATCGATGGAATTATCAGCTCAATAATGGCCCTTGATCGTCTCACGAATAACGCTTCTAAACCATCTTCAGTTTATGAAGAACGGGGTCTATTGAAGATTTTCTAGGAA
>JAKSCK010000012.1 GCA_022360655.1 Spirochaetales bacterium
CACCAATTGCAAAGGGCAACACAGAATACTCTGAAGACGTTGCCACCTATTTTGAAAGACATCTTTGGGATTGTGTCCTACAGCTAACGCGATGGCCGGGGTGTGTTTTTCTAAAGTATAGAGGGTTGCATCCAAGGCATGGTCAAAGGCCGGTTGTAGACCTATTTTTTTCCTCATATCACAATTCCACGCATGCGACTGGGGCAGCTGTTATGACATAGCAGCAATCAGGAATTCTCATGTCCATCCACAGATTTTTCAGGATGGACTCCAACCCAATACTCTCACCTGTCCGTGAATCAGTTTTATGCTGACCCCATTTTTCTTCTTCCATGGGAAATTCCAAGTGCGGCAATCCAGCCATTTGTTATGGCCCATAAACCAAATGGGCCAAATGCTGCGCTATGTCATCTCAATGTCCCTCTTGCCGATGTATGCCCTCCACGTTTAATTTGGCATGCATAGTACTAATCTTAAAATTGCGTGCGCTAGGGAAATATTGTGAAACAACAATGAGGCATGTTCATTATTCCCATAATGAACAATAATGAATAATGAATAATTAGAGTCCAACCAAATGGGTTGTGTGAAAAAAGGAGGATGTTTGTATTTTTCGCAAAAATATATGCAGAATTTTGACATTGTACACTGAAAATGCAAGGGTGAAAGGGAGCCTCCACATTTCATTCTCAATCCTAGTTTTTAAGTGCTGACAGCATTCCCCACTTGGAAAACATTTACTTTTAACCACAAGGGGATAGATTTAGTGCAGATGTCTATGGAGGGTGTTTGTCCATCCTGGGGTACAGAGATTTGCAGATTTCCATCAAACTTGTTGCAAAGCACAAAACGACGGCACACATCAAGTGAAGCACAGAATGTTATGATTGCTAGGAACCAAATGTTGCGATGTTTTGAGTAAATGCATGCTTGCCAAGAACCTACAATCAATGGGAAAACATGTGAGAAAACAGTATAACATATCACGTTTCTTCAGGAGTCATGTTGTC
>JAKSCK010000108.1 GCA_022360655.1 Spirochaetales bacterium
ACTGGTAAAGTTTACCAAGGGCATCATTGGGAGACTGTCCACATACATTTTTTGAGGGCAGCCAACAGCAAGGAGCAAACCAATGCTCGCACTCATGTGTGTGTATGTGCGTGGGAAACTCTTTCTTGCTTGCACTGGGTTGGAGCCAGGTGTTCTGCACATAGATCTTGGACATTGCAAAGTAGGACTTCGGCTAAATGCTCTGAGCAAACCTCTTTTGGATCTTTGCGCAAAAATCTTTGGGCAAACCAAAGCTGTCAGACTTGCAGCATAATATTCCATAGGGCGCTGTGAGCTGAGCTACCTGAGCCAAATCTTGTACAAGTTTTGGAACTTTTGGAACCGGGCGCGTGCTGATAGTTTTGTGACAAGAGCTTGAAGGATATAGAAAGTGTGGCCATGGGTCAAGGTTGGTTTGAACCTGGGTCAAGCGGCATACCGAAGGTCACTATGTTATGAAATAGAAAACCACATCGAAACTCGCAACTTACAACTCAGACATCAGACATGTGTCATATATGACCGTTGAAAAACCCTCAGCAACTGATAACTGATGCTGCTGGCAAATTGGCTGCTTACAAAACCACATGTCAAAAACAGACAGGGTTAGACACGGCCAAAAACATCACCCGGAATACCTGATTACATGATTATTTCATTTGACTGGCCGCATGACAAACAGAGATTTAAGATGGCTTCAAGCTGAGGTCAGGTGATCCAAAATTCCCAAACTGCCAAGATCATTGTGTTCTCTCTTGTTACTGCGTCTGCCTTACATTGCTTGTCCAAAATCGTTTTTTGAAAATCAGGAATTTTCCCCCCCTGTTGCGTTTGCCACCCTGCATCAGTTCGCTGGCTCTTGACACATGTAAACTAGTGGTAGTTCAGACCCCCAAGCAAGTCGCCAAAAACGCATTCAACATACAAGCAAAATTCGTGCCAGCCAGGGCAGCTAAAAGCAGCAGCACAGGAAGAACATCCATGGAATAAAGCTGGCACCGGAAAAGTCCAGGAGACTGGGAAAAGTGCAAAGCAGTTAGCAGATTTG
>JAKSCK010000204.1 GCA_022360655.1 Spirochaetales bacterium
AGCACGTCATCCATGCCCAACTGTGCCATCAGCTCCTCAATTGCTGCCTCATCAGACGCCTCAGATTCCCCGGATCCATCACTGCATGTATCACTATCCTCTGGGCCTGCCTCATTCTCTGCGGACTCTTCCTGGGGCAGCTGTACCAGCCTACGACCGACTTGCTTCAATTTCGTGTGCCCCACCTGATAGATTCCCTTTCCAAACTTTCCGTCTGCATCGACGGCTCTCAACCAGTTCAATCCCAGGATGATTTCATAAGAACCGCGTGCCTCCATTACATAAAACTTCAAACTTTCAGAAGTAGACGCGAAGTCGAAATGGCACCGTCCCGTAACACCATAGGGCCTCACAAATGTACCATCTGCCAGTTCTACCTGACAGGTTGTATCAGACACGTGAAGGCCCAATTTATCCGCACAAGACAGGTCCATTAATGCATGTGTACTGCCAGGGTCGAGTATAATCTCCTTGACAACCTTTCCATTCACTTTTCCAAAAAGGAATTGCTCACTGGGCTTTGCGCACCGCATCGCTCGTGTCTGACGGCAAACAGCTCCCTCATAGCCAACAGGAGCTGCTGGTACACCTCCCTCCTGCTCCGCCCCTTGAGTAATTGGAGCGGCAATGTCCAGTTTTCTGCCACGTGGCGTCGCCATTCATCTGTGAGCACTGGCTTACGTCGTGTTCCTGCATCCCTCTCCATCCGCGTTCTTTTGCGCTTGGCGTCGTATGCTTGCAAAACGGCACCGTCCTCATGCCCCCAGAGGTCGTCAACTTCGCCCGCAGCAACTATCACCCTATCACCCTTCGCCCTATCACCGGCAGCAACGATAGGCTCGACCTCGTCCCAAGGATCTGTGGGATCTTCCTTGACGATGGCCGCGACCCTCGCTGCCCCACGCTCGGGCACTTTGTCGCCATGTTTGCTCGCACGATCTGGACATTCGCGTCCCCAATGTCCCTTCCGTCCGCACACTCGACATGGCCCATCCCCCGGTCGAGATCCCGGAGGTGCGTTCCGATTAACGCCGGGAGCGGGTGCCACATGATCACGAGGCTCGTGATACGCGCGTGGGGATACGTTCCGTCCATGCCCACGTCGCCCAACGATGGCGTTTCCAGCCGTTGCACGGGCTAGCAATTGCATCAATCCGTCGCTCAGCCATTTGCGCTCGCATCCTGATGGTGCGTTGACAGGAAGCAACGACGTGCGTGCGGTCACAGTAGCATTAGCGTCTATTCCCATCAGACGTTCAGCAGACTCCACGGCGCGCGCTTCCCTGACCGCGTCGCTCCACGACTGAGGGCTTCGTAAAAACACAGTGCGCGCTCGCTCGCCCCGGAGTCCACGGACCCAATAACGTGCCAAAACATCCAGCGTAGGGAGTCCGTCACACTGCGCATGGAGGTATCGGAACCGCTCAGCGTATGCTGATACGGTCTCGTCACGATGCTGCCGCATGCTGCGCAGTTCTTCCTCCAAGCGTTCGCTGAAGCGGTCCTCGCGAAATCTGGTCACCAAAGCGTCCCGAAACTCGGCCCATGTGTCGTGTTCGGGGTCTGCACCTCGGCTTTCGAACCACAATTCGACAGCCCCCACAAGGCTTGCTTCAGCCTGTCTCAAATGAACAACTTCGGTCCATTGGTTAGCTTGCCACACACAC
>JAKSCK010000262.1 GCA_022360655.1 Spirochaetales bacterium
ACCGGCTGGTTCTACGACCATCGCCCTGCACGTGCTTACTTGAACACCATGGTTAAAGGCCAGCGGGTACTGGATGTATTCAGTTATGTAGGCGGCTGGGGAGTACAGGCTGCCCACCACGGAGCCAGTGAAGTATTCTGTGTCGACAGCTCGGCCCTGGCCCTGGACTATGTTCACAAAAATGCCGAACTTAACGGTGTAGGCGATAAAGTGGCTACCCTGGAAGGAGATGCCTTCTCCGCTCTGAAGGAGCTGCATACCGCCCAGGAGAAGTTTGACGTAGTCATTATGGACCCTCCTGCCTTTATCAAGCGCAAGAAAGATATCAAGAATGGCGAACAAGCGTACCGTCGAGTGAATGAAATGGCCATGCGCCTGCTAAACAACGATGGCATTCTGGTCAGTGGCTCCTGCTCCATGCATCTGCAGCGTGACAGCCTGCTGGATATCCTGCGGGCCTCAGCGCGTCATATCGACCGTGAGATGCAGCTGTTTGCCGAGTGTCACCAGGGAGCTGACCACCCGATTCACCCATCTATTCCAGAGACTGCTTATATTAAAGCACTGTTTGGGCGAATACTTCGGGTATAATCTGACTCAAACGACAGAAATCCAATAATGATTGGATTCTGGCAGCGTGAAAAAACCCCGCAATCTGCGGGGTTTCCAGGTTAAAGTCAGTGTCGATTCAAATCGTTACTGCAGTTATGCAGATTTAGGCAGCTCCCCCTGGCTAACCAGTTCACCGGTCAGATCATAGATCTTGCACTCCGATGTCTGCATCCATCCCTGCCGGTAGGCACGGTCAAGCTTTGGTACACCAAAACTCAAATCTCTATTCACTCTTCGGGATTCAACACCCAACTGGTAAGCTGCCTGCTCAGCTCTCTGAGTCCAACCAAGACTTTTACTGTAGCTATTGTCCATCCTGGACATTACCCCAGCAGCATACATGGTCAAAATATCTTCAATTCGCTCTTCCATGGCATCCATCACTGATGTTTCACCCGCAATCATGAAGCAAGACCTCCAAAAAACCACTTTTAAAAGTGCCGATTATTATGAACAGACATATTATTGTTTTCTGTAACTCGGTTTAAATGCCTGTGTCATTATTTATACCGACAAGTTTTTGTCAGTGCTTGTCTGTAAGTAGACAGTGCCTTGACTAAAACTCTACTGCCCTTGTTTAAAAAAAGTTATTGCCTGTTCCAATAATATTTAATTGGTGTTTTAATTTAAAACTCTAAGTACTTGGTCACATGAAAACATATATTTCTGGCCAATAAATAGGTTGCTCAGCTGGGTTGCAGCGCAGAGAGCATAGCCCAGCTATGTGACCGGAGCTGCGGCACAGTTGAGCGGCCTGGAGATTGAGTCAGAAATATATGTTTTCATGTGACCAGGTACTTACATATTCATCAGTTGTATAAGACAAGATGTTGCCGTGGGAGTTCACGGTTCAGACAGT
>JAKSCK010000053.1 GCA_022360655.1 Spirochaetales bacterium
CATATGTTGCATTATATTGGAGCAGAACATAGCGTCAAAGGTGTGTGCCACCCCTTCTCGATGGGTCCCTAGTCGTAAGGGAGGCGTTGGTTCGCGAGAGGACCAGCCCCTCGCTCGCATCAGCGCCTCACCCATCTAGGGATCACTTGGGACAGGCGCCACAAGCGAGCATCTCCCTAGAGGCCCGGATCCATGCGCCCGAGTCAGCCGCCTTTGGAGAGATGGCTGGGGACGGCGCCTCAAGTTTAGGGGAGCAATCTGGCGATCGTCGCCAGCGCGATTGTGCACATGCATGTTGGCATGCATATGCGATTTGATGATGAAATCTGCGTCCATGTGCGAGTGTGCCCGCATTAGTCGGGCGGGAATTTTGATGACCTTCGAATCTACCTAAGCGGAGCTGTGAGCAGCCGAGCGGCGGTCAGAGGAGGAGCTGCGATCGAGGACTTCTTCAGTGGCGATATTGTCCTGTGTTTACATAGCGTTTTCTGGCGACGATCATGGTGTATACATCAACTTGAATTTGAGATATTTTTACCCATTTCGGGGTATGTGCCTTGCAATTGTGAGGCCTATAGTTCTTGAACTCTCTGAGACGCCAGCCGAGATTGCTGTCAGATGTGTTATAATAATTGTGTATCAACATAAATCTGATGGTTTTATGGGTTTGAAATTTCAGTGACTTTTGAGGACAATCTCGGTCCTATGAGATACCTGAATTGTTCGATTTTTCACCCGTTTTGGGGGCGTGTTCCTCGCACTAGCGGGGCCTTCTTCCTTGAATTGTTCCAGACGTTCGCCATGGCTTGTCGTCCAGTTATGAGATTAAAAGATTACAATATGTGCTGTTTTCCACATGGGTAGTCCTTGGTCGGAGGCTGAAATGAGACAGCGTCGTCGGATGGCTGAACCTTTGTTCGTCGTCTTTCTCAGGGGTATAAACATTTTGGGGGTCTGGCTGAAGGTTTTCCATCCCGGGTGTCTCTTTGGCACCAAGGGCTTTCCTTACGGTCGGTTTCATGTTACTCTGTGTGAATATATCGTTGTACCCCAGAGATTGGGCCATGTAGCCCTGAGGGGTAGATTCAAACATTGTGATGAAATATAGTGCTGGGTGACATGACCATTTTGGTTAAAACACCTGTAATGACGGATGATGATTGATTGATTGAATAGCCTGCAAATGTCCACGAAGTGCAGCCAGCCCAGAGACTCATGCGCTTTTTCCGCTGGATCTAGTCCACAGCACAGCTAGCCAAAAGCACCGCC
>JAKSCK010000013.1 GCA_022360655.1 Spirochaetales bacterium
GACCGCAACTCCATGCACTATTACGGCTACAATACCGATGTTCTGGACACAACACTTGAAAAAGGCGATATCAGCCAGAATTTCATTACTGTTGGCGCTGTTACCGGCATGAAAACCACTTACACGGATTCTGCACACCTCAATTATGATGCTACCCTCAACTACAGGTTGTTTATGGACAAAGCCGAGTACATGGAAAACTATGGTGGCATTAAAGGTTTTGCAAGCTATTTCTATGGCAAGGAGCAGCTGGGGCTGGATGCTGACATCGGATACTACAACCGCATTCTGGAAGATACCGTCAACAATATCGTTATCAAACTGGAACCCTGGGTATGCCTGTTTGGAAAAAAATGGCGCGTAGTGGCAGGGCTCAACATGCACACCAATGCAGTGAACCAGGATATTTTTTATCACTGGTACCCCAATGCCAGCCTGCAATACAATATTGTCGATAACATCCTGATACCCTATGTAACCGTGAATGGAAACCTGGAAGTAAACAGCTACCACAAAATTGCCATGGAAAACCCGTTCATCAAACCTGGGTTACAGGTCGACAATACCAACAACAAACTGGTTATCGGAGCCGGTATTCGTGGTAATCTCAGTTCCAATACATCCTATAATTTTTCAGGGCAGTTTTCACAGATCGACAATATGTACCTGTTTGTGCGGGATACATCAGATGTTCTTGAAAACCAATTTGTTGTTGAATGTGCCGATTATGCTGAGAACTACAAATTCAGTGGCGAAATTGCTTACAAACGATCAGCAAAACTCAGTGTATTGCTCAAGGGAAATTACTACATCTACAATTTGAACAATGTTGCCAAAGCCTGGCATATGCCCGACTATGATGCCACCATTTCAGCCCGCTACAACCTCAGGAGCAAAATACTGGTAAATGCCGATTTCTTTCTCATCGGAAAGCGCTATGCCAAATCCTTCGATCCCGCAGTGGAGTATACCGAGCTGAAGGAAATCATCGACCTGAACCTGGGAGTGGAATACAGGTACAACAAAGTACTCTCGGCTTTTGTTAATTTCAACAACATTGCAGCCACCAAATACTA
>JAKSCK010000112.1 GCA_022360655.1 Spirochaetales bacterium
CCAACGGGTCGTCAGCTCACAGGAAATCTGATTGAAGTCTCCCCTTCTTGGAAGCACGGTTTTGGTCATCATGTCCCGGAACTGGATGAGATTGGCTTGGAAATGAAAACCGCTCTCCTTGAAGCACGAAAGAACCTTCTTCCATATGAGGAAACGCCTGTTTCCCCGGAGGGGCACCAATGAAAAAACAACCGGTCATGGAGCGCCGCAGGGAAATCATGAAGAAATCCTTGGGCATCGATTACAAGCAATTTGAATCTGGTTCCATTGCCTTTGACTACGAGGCCATGATGGCCCAAGCCGGTTATCCGCTTGATGAGGTTCGACAGATTCAACAAAGAGCCGGTGTGGGCAACACACCTCTTATTGAACTCAAAAACCTCAGCACACTAAGCCGAAGCCTTTCCCCCAAAGGGAAAGGAGCCCGAATTTTCATCAAAGATGAGGCCTCTAATCCTTCTGGAAGTTTTAAGGCCAGACGCGCTTCGGTTTCCATTCATCATGCCGCAAAAATGGGGTTCCAATGTGTGGCCGCGGCCACCAGTGGAAATTATGGGGCAGCCGTAGCCAGTCAAGCAGCCATGAAGGGCTTGGACTGCATCATTGTTCAGGAATGCTACGACTCCCAAGGGAAGGGACAACCAGAAATCATTGAAAAAGCCCGGAAATGCGAGGCCTTTGGAGCCGAGGTGATTCAACTCTCGGTTGGACCAGAATTGTTTGCTGTGTTTCTTGAAATACTGGAAGAAACCGGAGCCTTCAATGCCTCGCTCTACACCCCTTTCGGCATTGCCGGAGTGGAAACCCTGGGCTGGGAAATTGCCCAACAATGCCAAAGAACATTGGGGCGATTCCCGGATGCGGTGGTGGCCACCAATGCTGGGGGTGGAAATCTCACCGGAACAGCCCGGGGGTTGCGGGCGGCTGGAGCCACACAAACGCAAATCATTGGTGCCAGTGTGAATCTCACGGGGCTCCACATGGCTTCCGATCAGCACTTCAACCGCAAAAGCTTCACCACTGGTCACACGGGTTTTGGAATGCCCTTTGCCACCTGGCCAGACCGGTCTGATGTGCCTCGCTCCGCTGGTCGTCCTTTGCGCTACATGGACCGCTATCTCACAGTGGCCCAAGGAGAAGTGTTTTGGGCCACCGAGGCCCTGGCCCGTTTAGAAGGCTTGGAACGCGGACCGGCTGGCAACACCTCATTGGCTGCGGCCTTGGGTATGGCCCGGGAAATGGATGAGGATGCCATTCTTGTGGTTCAGGAAACCGAATACACCGGAGCTGGTAAGCATGTGGCTCCGCAACTAAGTTTTGCTCGAGAAAACGGTATTCAAATCCGCATTGGAAATCCCAGAGAAGAAGTTCCTGGAGAATCCATCATTCTCCCCTCTTCCATGAGCCAGATTCTTCCCCAAGATGCGGATTTGGCGGCCATGAGTCGCTCCCTCATTCGCAGAGCTGTGGCGGGAAAAGAACGTGCTTCCATCACCAGTGAGGATAGGCAGTTTCTGGCCGCAGAAACCCGGCAAGATGAGGCCTTTGTGACCAAGGTTCTTGAGGAAGTTCTATGAATTGAGTGGGCGATGAATCGGTGATCTTTTGTGTTGAACCGGAACGGCGAGAACACCCCGAGGCGGAGCAGAGGGGTCGATTTCAACAAGGAGGAATTGTGGAACGTCAAGACGACTATCTTCAACGCCGAAACCACTTGGCTTCACTCAGTGAAGAGGAATTGGAGCAACGGTTTTGGAAGCTGGCAGGGCAAATCACCAGTCCTTTGGTAGAGCTGGCCCGCACCCACACCACCCCCTCTTTAGAACGGTCGGTGCTCTTGCGCATGGGATTCTCCAGCCTTGAAGCCAAATCCATAGTGGAGGGTTGTTTGGAACGGGGACTTTTAGGTAAGGGAGCCGGTCATATTGTTCTGAAACTTTCCCGGGCCAAGAAAATGCCCTTGAGAGAGGCTGGTTTGGCATTGGAAAAGGGACAACTTTGGGATGACGCTGTGGCCCTGTTCTCCTCCCAGGAGGTGACCAAATGACACTGAAAGCCCATGAAAAAATGGATATTGAAGCCATTCTAGAGGATTTGGAATCCTACCATCCTCGGAGACGAGGTTGGGTGTGGCGTCAGCCTGTGGCTTCCAACCAGCTGGGTCCTTTTGAATACCGGGAAACCAGCACGAATCTCAAACAATCTGTGCCTCTGCCCAATGGCCATTACTTTGCAGACATTGATCCCCAACCGGTGTCCACCATCACCACAGAAATTGCATCCGGACGATTTGAAGACGATATCCGTCGCATGCGGATGGCAGCTTGGCATGGTGCCGATCATCTGATGGTGATTCGCACGGCGGGGCAAAGCCATATGGACGGCTTGATTGAAGGCACCCCCCAGGGCATTGGTGGTGTGCCCATCTCCCGGAAGCAGCTAAGAGCTCAACGCAAAGCCTTGGACTTGATTGAAGATGAGGTGGGTCGACCCATCAATTACCACTCCTATGTCAGCGGCGTGGCTGGTCCAGAAATTGCCGTGCTCTTTGCCGAAGAAGGGGTGAACGGCGCTCATCAGGATCCTCAATACAATGTTCTCTACAGAAATGTGAACATGATTCGCAGCTTTGTGGATGCGGCTGAGGCCAAGTCCGTGATGGCCTGGGCGGGAATTGCTCAGATCGATGGGGCTCACAATGCCAATGCTACGGCACGAGAGGCCTGGAAGGTGATGCCCGAACTCATGGTTCAGCATGCTCTGAATGCCGATTTCAGTGTGAAATGCGGTATGCGTAAGGAGGATATTTGCCTTTCCACGGTGCCCCCAACAGCCCCACCGGCTCCCTGCATGCGCTTGGATTTGCCCTATGCTGTGGCTTTGCGGGAACTCTTTCGGGAATACAAGATGCGGGCCCAGCAAAACACCAAGTACATGGGATCATCCACCCGAGAGGCCACAGTCACCCATACCCTGAACCTCCTCATCAGCCAACTTACCAGTGCTGACATCCAATCCACCATCACTCCGGATGAAGGAAGAAATGTTCCCTGGCACATCTACAACATGGAGGGGACAGACACAGCCAAGCAGGCCTTTGCTGGAATGGATGGCCTGGGCTCCATGGTGGAACTCAAACGCCATGAGGGGGAACTGGCCAGCCGAGTGCGGGAGCTCAAGGAACGCGCCGTGCTCTTTATGGAAGAGATTTTAGAGGTGGGAGGCTATTTCCAAGCCGTGGAAGAAGGCTTCTTTGTGGACTCTGGGGAATATCCCCAACGCAATGGCGATGGCATTGCCCGACAGCTTCAAGGAGGCGTGGGGGCAGGAACCGTGGTGGAACGGGAGCTGGACTATATGGCCCCCGTGACCGCCCATTTTGGCCACAATGCCCTGGAACCCTGGGGCGCAGAGGCTCAAAATAATCCGGCCTCCCTCATTGGGGGATGCACCTTGGAACACCCAGACAAGATTGTGTTTATCGATGAGCTGGATGAGGAGGATAATGTCCATCGACGTATGGAAGAAACGGCACCTCTCCGCCAATCCTCCCTCATCAAGCCGGAAATGGAATGGCAGGGAGACGGCACCGTCCAGGTCACCATCTTCCTTCCTGTGGATGCCCGAACGGCCCGATTTGCCGCCCTGGAGGTGGCCAAGCAAATGGGGTTGGAAGAAAGTGAAGTGATTCATGTGGAACCCATGCATCCTTCCGAGGGCACCCGTGTGGAATTCAAAGGGCGCTTCCCTCATACAATCAACCTGGAAGAACTGGTTATTCCCCCGGAACCTGAAGTGATGAGCGATGAAGAGATTCGAGACGATGTGAAACAGCGCCCTTTGCGAATTGTGGCCGGCACCTTGGGCAACGATGAACATTCGGTGGGCTTGAGAGAAATCATTGACATCAAACATGGGGGCATCGAAGGCTACGGCATTGAATGCCATTACCTGGGAACGTCTGTCCCTGTGGCAAAACTGGTGGATGCAGCCATTGAACTGAATGCCGATGCCGTTTTGGCCTCCACCATCATCAGCCATGATGAAATCCATTACCGGAACATGCGTCATCTCCACGAAACCTGTGTGGAAAAGGGCGTGCGAGAGAAATTGTTACTGGCCGCAGGAGGCACCCAAGTCACCCCGGATTTGGCGGTTGAAAATGGAATGGATGCCGGCTTTGGACGGGGAACCAAGGGTTATCATGTGGCCTCCTTCTTGGTGAAAGCCAGAAGAGAGAAACTTCTGTGATTCAGATCGACCACTGCGTGGGGCTGTCTCCATGGGGCGTCCATCCATGATTTCTGTTCAAGCTCTGGTGGCAGAAATTGGGAGCACCATCACCACGGTGAGTGCGTTCCAAGACCTGGATGGGGATGATCCTCAGTTCCTTGGCCAAGGTTATGCCCCCACCAGTGTGGAAGGG
This sequence comes from Spirochaetales bacterium, assembly GCA_022360655.1. Classification (GTDB taxonomy): domain Bacteria; phylum Spirochaetota; class Spirochaetia; order DSM-2461; family DSM-2461; genus UBA2779. The sequence goes on from JAKSCK010000112.1 coordinate 4,427, forward strand.
GGGGATGTGCGCATTGGGCTTCAAGCGGCTCTGGATCATTTGGCTTCCAACCTTGGAGGCCAGCCCCAAGCCCAAACCTTTTTGGCCTCATCCAGTGCCGCGGGCGGATTGCGCATGAGCGTGCATGGCCTGGTGCGAGACATGACGGTACGGGCCGCTCAAGAAGCCGCCCTTGGAGCTGGAGCCAATATTTCCATGGTCACCGCAGGGAAAATGCGCCCAGGAGACCTGCAAAAGCTCCATGAGATTTCCCCCAACATTCTGCTTCTTGCAGGAGGAGTGGATTATGGCGAACGGGAAACCATTCTTCATAATGCCCAATTGCTGGCCAACCAAGGCCCCCGATGCCCCGTTGTGTATGCGGGAAACATCCAGGCTCTTGAGGAGGCACGCCAACTCTTTGAGCATCAGGGGATTCCCTTCCATCCCGTGTCCAATGTGTATCCCGCCATTGATCAGTTGGAAGTCAACGAAGCTCGCCGAGCCATACAAAATGTATTTGAGCAGAACATCACCCATGCCCCAGGCATGGAGCATATTCGCCAGATGGTGGATGGACGGGTGGTGCCCACCCCCGGTGCTGTTCTGGATGCGGCCGAACTCTTGCAAAGCCATTTCGGAGATGTGGTGGTGATGGATGTGGGAGGCGCCACCACCGACGTGCATGCAGTCTGTGAGGATTCAGAAGAGTTTGGACGCCTTCTCATAGCCCCGGAACCCTTTGCCAGACGCACAGTGGAAGGAGATTTGGGCACCTATGTCAGTCGCCATTCTCTGCTCAAATCGGCAGGTGAAGGATGGATTCGCCGTACAGCCAAAGAATTGAATCTGACAGAAAGAGAATTCCACCAGGCTGTAGAATCACTTCCGCCCCTCCCTTCCAATGCTCAACACGCCAATCTTGCGGGTCTTTTAGCCCAAGAGGCCGCCCGTCAGGCCCTCTCCCGCCATGCCGGGCAGGTTCGCACCCTCTATGGTCCTGGTGGAAAAACACGTGTCGCTGAAGGAAAAGATCTGAGCAGTGTTCAATACCTTGTTGCCACGGGTGGAGCTCTCACACGTCTACCCGAAAAAGCAAAACGTCTGCACCACGTTCTTCAGAGCCAGCCTCCCCAAAGTCTCACACCAGCCCTAGAAACCGCTCTCCTCTTTGATCAGCATTACATCATGGCCGTTGCAGGAACACTGTCCAAACGCTGGCCCAAGGCCGCCGTGATTCTCATGAAACGCTCCTTTTTTCCGGAGGAAAATCCATGAGCAAACCAGAACTCCACGTCAACCTTGATGCCATTGAGCACAATGCCCGCATCATCATTGGTTTTTGTGCCCAACATGGCATTGAAGTGACCGGTGTCACCAAAGTCACCTGCGGAATGCCCTCTGTGGCCCGAACCCTCCTGGAATGCGGAGCCACAGCTTTGGGAGAATCCCGTCTGGAAAACATTCACCGCATGCGTTCGGAAGGAGTCACCGCTCCCTATTGGCTGCTGCGCATCCCCCCTCTCTCCGAAGTGGATGAAATTGTGCGCACGGCCGACCTCAGCTTGAATTCCGAGATTCAGGTCATTGAGGCCCTTTCTGGTGCCGCTCAGCGCCAAGGGCTCAGCCACCATGTGATTCTCATGGTGGATCTTGGAGATTTACGCGAAGGACTCTGGCCAGAAGATTTGCTGCCCACAGTTCAGCGCATTCTGGATTTACCGGGAATTCATCTCAAAGGTTTGGGCACCAATCTCACCTGTTATGGCGGTGTACTTCCTACCCAAGAGAACATGCAACGCCTGGCCGATTATGCTAAAAGCGTGGAAGATCGGTTTTCCATACCCATGCCATGCATCAGTGGCGGTAATTCCAGCGCTCTCACCCTGATTGAACAAGGGAAAATGCCCCCCGAAATCACCAACCTCCGCTTAGGAGAATCCCTGATGCTGGGCAGAGAAACCGCCGGGGGGAGCCTTTGGCCAGGGGTGCGCACCGATGCCTTCACTCTGGATGCCGAGCTCATTGAAGCCAAAATCAAACCCTCCCTTCCCATTGGAAAACGAGGCATGAATGCCTTTGGAAAGATTCCCAGCATTGAAGACCGGGGGGAACGCACCCGGGGCATTCTCAACATTGGCCGAGAGGATGTGGTGGTGGAGGGACTGAGTCCCCGGAATGAGGGCGTCACCATTCTGGGCGCTTCCAGCGACCATCTCCTGGTGGATTTTTCCCGGGAAATGCCGCCTCCTCCCATGGGTTCACGCATCAGTTTCACCCTCGACTATGGTGCACTCCTTGCTGCGATGACCTCGGCCTATGTCCATAAAATTCCCCGGAGAGATGAACAAGAGGTTGTGCAGCGGCATCCCCAAACCATACTCACAGGAAGTGCGCTCACCCATTCTCTTCCAGAAGAAAACAGAAGTCTCCAAGAGGCTCTCATCCAAGACTTCACCCAACTCCAAGAATCCATTCCTCCAGAAACCAAGCCCCTTCCTCCCTGCCAAACACAGCATCCTCAATTTTCTGCAAAGGAGCGCACGGTCATCTGCGGACTGCCCGGTGAATTGGCTCAGCTCCTTCCTCAAGATGGCCGACGTTGGGGTCTGGTATGGCTCACTCCAAGCCTGGAAAACCATCCTCTGTTCACCCAACTTCGCCATCCAGAGCCCAACAGTCCCCTCCTCCAACTCCTGTCCCCCTCCAACTGTGTGGCTGTAGGATTGCGCGAAGCCAATGCGGAAACCCGTCAATTTCTCTCTCAGCACCGTGGCTCCACCGCCACCATGGAAGACATTGATTTAGAAGGTTTACGCTGGGTGATGCGCCGTGCTCTGGAAAAAGCAGCCTCGGGAACCTCTGGGGTGATTCTTTGCTACAACAGTCAGGTGACAGATGGCGGAAAAGAAGGACTCACTCAACGGGAAACCTTTCTGGCCATGGAACTGGCCGCCCGGAGTGGTGTGGTTCTGGCCCTCGATCTCTCTGATGCCCTTCCGCCTTCCAGTCAAGAAGAAGCCAAGGCCCTACGCCGCTATGCCGCCACCGCTCTGGGAAGACGCATTCTGGACTAGAACGTTTCTTTGAAAGAATTGAGATCGACCCCGGTGTTCCACCGGGGTGTTCTTTAGGAAAGGGGAGCACGCTCCAGGGGCATACTCATGCACCGCGGACCGCCCCGTCCTCGGAGCAACTCAGAACCATCAATTTCCACCACTTCAATGCCATGCTGACGCAAGGTTTCATTGGAATAGCGATTCCGGCGATACGTCACCACCACCCCAGGAGCCAATGCCAATGTATTGGTGCTGTCATTCCACTGTTCCCGGGCCGCTGTGATGCGGTCGCCGCCACCACTCTGAATCAACTGAACCGCAGGAATTCCCAAGGATTTTTTCAAAGCACCAGCCAAACAATCCAAGGGTTCAATGCGCAGTCCCTGATGGGGTGCTGGGGTGAGACGGAACACCTTCAATTCATTTTCAATCCCTGGGAAAATGGTGAACTGATCATGACTGAGCATGGTAAAAACCGTATCCAAATGCATGTAGGCCCGTACGGCCGGGATTTGCACCACAAGCACTTCCCGAAATCCCGAATCAGTGGCAAACAAGCGGGAGGCCAGAGTTTCAATGGCCTCTCCACTGGTTCGGGAACCACAGCCCACAGCCACAACACCATTACCCAGCACCAGGGTGTCTCCGCCCTCTATACTGTCCTGATCTTCAGGTGAATACCACTGATGCTCCCGATTTCCAGCAAACAAGGGATGATGGACACGTAAAATATCCAGTATTGCGGATTCTCGTGCTCGGGCTTGTGTCCGCATGGCATTCACGGCCAGCCCTTCGCCAATCATGGCCCCAGGATCTCGGGTAAAGTACAGGTTGGGCAGAGGATTCACATAAAAGGGGAAACTGTCTTTGATGTAATAGGAAAGACGTTTTTCATCTTCTGTATGGGGAACATCTTCTTTCCGCAATCCCCCAATGAGAATATCAGCCAACTCACCTGCAGAGGCTTCAAGAAGGAGATGGCGGATATCTGAACGCAACCTGGCATCAGGGATTCGTCGGTCCCGCAAATACCCATCAACAATGCCATCACGAGTCTCAGTGTTGGAAAGAACATCCACCAACAAATCCCGATAGTAAAACACCTCACAACCTCGGGTACGAAGAGCTTGGGCAAATTCATCATGCTCTTCCTGCATCCGTTCCACCCAAGGAATGTCATCAAAGAGCAACTCTTCCAGAGAATCTGGAGTAAGCGTTTCCAACTCTCTGCCAGGTTTATGAAGAAGCACTTTTCGAAGGGGTCCAATCTCGGAACGAACAGCGAGGGGGGTGGTGTTGACCATAGAAGGAGTATACCCGGCAAGAGTGGAAGCAGACAAGCAAATCACTACATGAGTAGTAAAAACATGCTCACATTTCCTCAAAACACAGAGGACCTGAAGGGTTTCACCATAAAGCAACGCGACCATAGCCTCATTGACGCAGGTAAGACAATCCCTATCAAATAACTCATCATTCATCAGAGGGTCTATTCGCTTCTTAGCGAAAGACCTACAATCTGGACGTCATGCAAACACCAGAGGACTATTCCTACGAAATATATGAAAAGACGCTGTCCGTCTTAAATTCTCGAGCGGCTCTTCCAGACTATGATCGGGCAGTTTTCGAAGCCGAATATGAAGCCCTGACGGTTTACCAAGGCCATGGATGGGGCGGAAGAAACGTCTACAAAGAGGCTGAAATCGAAGGTCAAATTGATGCCTATCAAGCCTTTTTTCTTCGTCATCCCACAGAAAATACTCCTGATCGTCATCCATAATGCACACCAAATCATGAATTTCTCTTCTTGATTTCCCCTCTGACAAAAGGATTCTTCTCATGCACCGCAAACTCTTGCCTTTTCTCTTCATAGGTTTGACGGCATCTCTTTCTGCCCAAACGCTTTCTCAACGTCAAACCATGTCCCTAAGACGGGTAGAAAACATCATTCTTTATGCCGATTTTCCCACCAACATTCTGGGACTCCACGATGAGAACCGAACCATTACAATTTCCGGCCAAGAATCAGAACATCAAATTGTGGCCAGTCTCTCAGGAAATATGCATCTTCAAAATACAGATGTGCTCCCTCAAATCCGTATGGAACGAAGGGGAGAAAATCTAGAAATTCGGCTTTACCCAGTGAATGAAATGCCCCCCCGGTCCCACCCCCAAGATCAGCTGAATCTGTCCTTATCCCTTCCCCGGCTGTTCCCAGGATCACTCAAAATCATCACGGCAAACCTCCGCGTGAATATGAATAATCTCCATGCCAATGCCATGGATGTTCAGTCCGCATCCGGGGATTTGTCCGTCCAAAAACTCTCTGGTGGATCTCTTAACCTCACGACAGCCTCTGGTGATATCACCGTGCAACAGGCCCGAATGTCTGGCCCTGTCTTGGTGCAAGCCGCATCAGGAGACCTTTATCTCAATGAACTTCAGTGCTCTCAACTCCAAGGACTTGCAGAATCCGGAGATGCTGAATTCCTAAACATCCAAAGTTCAGAGCACATCACTCTCCAACTGAGTTCCGGTGATCTGTTCATTCAGAACATGCATTCCGAACAGACTCAACTCAAGATTCTTTCCGGTGATACAACCTTAGAAGAGTTTGTAGCCAATACCACACAACTCGAAACCATCTCTGGAGACATCCAGATTGGCCATCTCCAATCCTCCTCCCTCATGGTGAATCAAAAGTCTGGAGATTTTGTTGCTCAAACTTTAAAAACCCAAGATGCCGATATTCGCACCACAGGAGAAACCCAGGTTCATTCAGCGCAAGGCCAGTTTTATCTCACAGGAAATTCACGCCCAGCAGACATCACTTTTACCAGTCTCACCAGCACCGTTGATATCAGTATAAAAAATGCCAATGCCACAGTGTATATCCCAGCAACCAGTTCTTTTGAGTTGTTTCTTGAATCCAAAAGAGGAGAAGTGGAATGCGATTTCCCCATCAATGGAACCGTTCAAGAAAACCAATGGAATGGAGAAGTGGGAGAGGGGGGGCCCACAGTCTGGATATCCAGCCGTAATGGAAATGTCACATTGAGAAAAGCCCTCTGACAGAGGCTATGACCTTGACCTCTTGCAAAGCCTTCCCAAGAGACTCAAGTCAAATGGTTAATCACAGGGCTTAGACGGCTTTCTCTACAGGAATCCAAATCTCAAACGTGTTGTGTCCATTCTCATGGCATCGATACACCTCAAGCTCAGGCAGAGGGGCATGAACATAGTCCATAGCGGGGAACCACTCAGCAAAAATCCTTTTCCAAACCATCTGCATGCTCTCTGGCATGGCCCCTTCCCCTGGAAAAACAGCCCATGTTGCTTCAGGGATTTCTCGGGTTGCCCACTCCATCCCCTCAGGAAGGGAGATGGACGTTGAATGGGATTCCACCTCAGAGCCAATCATGTAGGAAAACACATCCGAATTCTCTTCAAATTCCATGCAGATTCCTAAGCAACAGGACTCAGCCATCACACCACCAGACCAGGCCGAGTCCATGATGGAGGAAACCACACCATTTCCATTGCATTTCTCCCAGAACTGGGGAATCTCTTTGAAATTGGAGTTGTCTTGAGTTGTGAATTTCTTCACCACTCCTGCAACACGAAAAGGTCCTTTTTTCTGAATCGAATAATCCATACTCTCCGCTCCTACAATCTCTAGGCGAAAGGAAAGCGGGGGAAAGGATTTCAACAGCACACCAGGAGCACCCACCGCTCCCGGAGTCACTCCATGTAAAGACCGAAAGGCCCGGGTAAATGCGGCTTGAGATTCATAACCCCACTTTAGTGCAGTATCAAGAATCTCTGCTCCTGAAAGCAAATCTTGAGCCGCAAGGGTCAAACGCCGCCTTCGAACATACTCCCCTACAGACATTTCCGTGATCACAGCAAACGTTCTTTGAAAATGAAATTCACTCACATTCCCAGCTTTTGCCGCCTCAGCAACAGAGTATTCCTGGGAAAGATGATCCTCTAAATATTCCACAGCCTTCCGGAGACGGTTCATCCAATCCATATGTTCCTTCGCCTCATGTTCAGAAGAATAAATCCTGGAAAGATGATCGTTTTGATTTTCTCTGCCCTCAAACATCAAAGGGATTCTCTCCCTTGCCAGTATTTCAGCATACAAACCTCGATACAAATATGTTCAATGAAGCAAGGAGATCATGACCAAGGAACTGTTCTCCTCCCCTTCTGCCCTCTATGCTTCTCTGGTCGACATCGCCTTTATGGGAATTTCCATGGCTATGATGTACAACGTGTTTCAAGTGAGTTACACCAGTCCCAAGATGGTGAACATCATTGTTTTCTCCCTTCTCCATGCTGTGAATGTATTGGGCGGAGCACCTCCCATCAGTGTGGGAATTCAACTCATCCTCACCCTTCCAAAAATCAGCGGAATGGTCACCACCATTCAACCCTTCCTGGTTCCAGCTTCTGTCCTTGCGGAAATCATCATCGGAATCATCCTTTGGATTCGTCTTCCCAAGGCTTTTTCCAAAAAATAAATCTCTGGAACAAAAGCAAAGATCTCCCACCCCGAAGTGCCGCCGCCTGAATCAAGGCAATATCATAGGCATGGAGGGGTCAATCTAAAAACAAAGTATCGATATTAATTTCTTGACTCCATCCAAAGACCTTGGCGCAGACCCTTATAATCCGTATGATCCGAATAGGGGACAATCAAACGCGAATTTGACCCAAGTTCCCCATCCTAAGACAAGTAGTGGCGGACACCCGCACGCTTTACGCTATTCCAAGGAGGCCTTCAATGGCTAAAGTCAGAGTCGCTTTTAACGGCATGGGCCGCATCGGCAAGAACGTCATGCGCATCATCACCTCCCAGTACAACGACAAAATTGAGATTGTGGCCGGTAACGACCTCGTTCCCGCTTCCGAGATTGCTGAGGGTCTGCCCAAAGACTCCATCCACGGTAAGTTCCCCGTGGACGTCAAACTCATTGATGACAAAACCATCCAGATTGGCGACAACACCGTCACCGTCTACGCTGAAAAAGATGCCAACAACATCCCCTGGGCCAAGCACGATGTTGACGTTGTTCTTGAGTGTACTGGTTTCTACCTTTCCACTGAGAAAGCTCAGGCTCACATCAACGCCGGTGCCAAGAAAGTCATCGTGTCCGCTCCTTGTAAGGACGACACCAAGACCGTGGTGATGGGCGTGAACTGTGACAGCCTCACCGCTGAAGACAAGATCATCTCCAACGCTTCTTGTACCACCAACTGTCTGGCTCCCCTCACCAAAGCTGTTGATGACAGCTTCAAGGTGATCACTGGTCTGATGTGCACCACTCACGCTGCCACCGCTACACAGCGCGTGCAGGACTTCTTCGGTGGTGGTAAGAACCGCGCTACCCTGAACAACATCATCCCCGCTTCCACCGGTGCTGCCATTGCCGTGGGTAAGGTTCTTCCTCACCTCAACGGTAAGCTCAACGGTACTGCTCTTCGCGTCCCCACCGACACCGGTTCTGTGACCGAAGTTGTGTACCTCATCGAAGGCAAGCACACCATGGAAGAAATCAACGCCAAAGTGGCTGAGAATGCCAAGGCCATCAACAGCGCCAGCCCCTCCGGCAAGGTTTTGGATGTGAGCGACTACTACGAATGCTCCCGTGACTGCGTGGGCGAATCCTGGAGCTCCATGTACATCCCCGGCAACAGCCGCGCCACCGAAGCTGGTGAGAACACCTTGGTGAAGATGACCAGCTACTATGACAACGAGATGGGTTACTCCACTCGTATGGCTGAAATGGCCATGAAGTTTGCTGCTCTCTAGTAAACTTTGACTGAATAAGTCATCCCGCCCCGAGCCTTGGCTCGGGGCTTTTTTTTGCTCATCTCTTGGGCGTCCCCCCGGCAAGCCGGGGGTCGGGCTATGCGGGGGTTCCGTCCTCGTTCCTCAGACTGGCTCCGCCACCCCTACTATCCCTGACGCAGATGAGAGCAGAGGACAAGTAAAGACTTGTCCTCTGCCGAGACAAGGAGAGGGAAACCGAAGGTATCCCTGACGCAGTCGAGCGGAATGGAGGAGTTTACTCATCCATTCTTGAGACGAGGAAGGGACCGCGAAGCGATCCCTGACGCAGTTGAGTAGAATGAGGGAGCTTGCTCGTCCATTCCCGAAACACGGAGAAGAAAAACGTACAAAGAGATGATTCACAAAATGAATGTTAAAAACATAAAACCAATGATATTCATCATGAATTGTTAAATATCACAGTGATGAGCCTTAAGAGGCCATCACTGTGTTGAGGAAAATTTAGAGAATGGTCTCTTCAATAACAAATTGATTCCATCCACTTTCAAAGTATTTCTCATTAAGGATTTCTTGAATTTTATCAAAATCATCCCGAATTTGTTTGATGTCATTTCCTTCATTAGACGCATCGATGAACCAGTGGATAGTACCTAAATTATGGACTACACCTGCTTGGGGTTTGATGCTCAAACCATGAAGCGTTGAGGAATACATAAACCAACTTTTTCCATTCTTTTTCTTGAAAAGAATTTTCTTGATTTGATATTCTTCATCAGGCTTACCAACAAAATAGAAAAATCCATCAACACCAGAGACAACATTAAATTCCTTTCCTGTGGAAGTCTCCAGAATTTCCAATTTCACACCAGAATGATGGGTTCCAGACATAGAAATACCGTATTTTGCAGGAACATTGGCCGCTTCAAACTCCAAGCAACCCATAACAAGGGAATCTCCACTTTTTTCTGGTTCATAAAGCAAAGTGGTGTAGCACGACGAAAATACAAGTGATGCAAGGGCAATGAGCATGATTTTTTTCATGAGTTTTCTCCAAAATTTATTGTGTGCTCAACATATCATCGATTTCTTCAAGAAAATAGCCATAAATTCTATTACTTAAAATCTCTTATTCTTGGAGCAATAGTTCTATCTCCATAGAACAAGAATGATTCCAGAAACAAGAAATCCTACGAAGGTGTAGCCCAAATGAATCAAGACCAATCCCAGTTTTCGATTTTCAAAAATCACAAGATTCATCTTACTCATTCCCACGAGTCCAAGGGAAAGCAAGGCACTCATACCAAGGGCATCGGGAATGGTTTGAGCCCCAACAAAGGCTAGAATCATCGACAAGATAAGTGTGTTCAGCAAGGCCGGAATAATGGCAAAGGCCATTGCCTTATTGCCTTCATTACGGCTGATATCCTGTGCTTGAATGTCCATCAATTTCATCCATGTTTTTCCAAAGAGAAGGGGGGAGTACCACAAAGATCCCAGAACCATGTTGATAAGCGTGCAAACCAGAATGGCCCCAATATTAAAAAAACTCAGATCTAAGGTCATCTCATCCTCCGCTCTCTAGAAATCACAAAGACATGTCCAGTTCGTATTCTATGAGTTTTTAACATCATCTCAAATTTTCATCGGAACTGAGCCCACCCCGCGAGTCAAAATAAAAGATTTCACGTTGCAAAATTCTCTGTCCATACAAGCGTCAATTTGCATGACTGAATGAGTGAGTATGAATACCTCGTTCTCTCTTCATTGAAGCCAAAGGACTTTTATTCTACTGACTGACCTTGCCACTATTCCCCTTCTACTTCTATAAAAATCCAACCATTGATGCCGCCACTAGAGCACTTCTTACCAATGAGACCATCTCCATACAATGAGACTATTCTGTTTGACAGCTACTCTAAATCATGGTCAATTCACACTGGCTGTTCCCGCAAGAAACACCAGTCTTCAAGCAGGCAAAGTAAAATATGGCAGCATTTCATTGGAGGCATACAGCCAAATTTTGAACATCAAATAAAGCTTTCACCTGTACTGACACAAAGACTTCTTCGCTGTGCTTGCACATAGGCACAGCACCCAGATGACTGCGACACCCACTCATTCAATGGTAGCTTTTAAACAATCTTTGATGATGGAGCCATCCACAAAGGTGAAGTCTCTGATTCCTTTGGGCCAGAGACAACAACCATAAACACCTTAGTGCAGGTCAATCTTTCTGTTTTGTAGGGCAAATTTCATCCTCTGCTACGCTTGGGGATTCCCAAGGAAAGATTTGTATTGATGATGCAGATCGTTTGGTCCGAATTCAAAGAGTAGCAATGACAAGAATGACGGTATGTAGCCAATATTCGGGTGGATTCCTGTCAAATAGGACTCACGCTCATCCTAATCACCTGCAGGTGAACAATGAACAGTCAGGATCCTCATTCTGTCACGAAGATGGAGTGATCTATTGACTGGGAACACACAGAGTCATCACAGGACAACCACTAAGTTTGAGTTAAGTTTAATAGCAAGACTTAAACGGAGTGAGTGACTATGTTGAAAGTGCTAAAGACATTTTTCCCTGTGACAATAATCGTTTTTCTTGTTCTTGTAGCATGCGAAAATCCCTCCAGTCCATCATCCTCAGCCCCTCCTTTTGATGATAGTGCGAGCTTAGGGGTTCTGACCGTGAATGCTGGTGGAGAGAGTCGTCCCATCATACCTGAGTTAAATCCACGAGTTTCGGAATACAGGACTTGGGTGGCAAATGGAACCACTTCCGCAACCTTTGCCGCTGCAACAATCCAACCCGATGCAACACTTCCCTTTACAGGCATAACTGGTACTGCTGCCGATGGTACAACATCTCTATCCATCACAGCCGTTCAAACAGGCATCAACGTCTCTGGCCTGACAACCGGTGAGAATGTGATCACAGCCACCGTCACGTCTCCAGATGGAAGTCTCACCACAACCTATACGCTCACAATCGATGTTTTGAGAATCATCACTGGAACAGCCTATGATTCTGTGACTCGGAGCCGTCTAAGCGGTGCAACGGTCACTGTTGCTGGTGATATAACTTATCCCACCGCAACAACCGCCCAGAGCACTGGTTCATACTCCATCCAAGTTCCCAGCGGTGAACAAACTCTACGCTTCACAAACACTGGTTACTTCCCCTTTGATTTACCTGTAGATGCTTCAACATCAACAGCCAATCGTGCTGTGATGTCCACAACCATCAGTGCGGGACTCCGAATTGTGCTGTCTTGGGCCCGCACTCCGCGCGATTTGGATTCCAATCTCCTCCAGCCCGATCGTACTCGAGTCTATTACGGTGTCAGAGATGTTGGTGGAGCCGTTCACAATGGGGATCGAACTCAAGGTCATGGTCCCGAGACCACCACCATCAACACACCTCAAACCGGAGAGTACATTTTTTATGTGTGGCGGCATTCCACAGATGCTCAAACCATACAGTCACAAGCTCGTGTGGATTTCTATGACAGCAATGGTCATGTGAGTACTCGAATGGTTCCGACAACTCACACAGAGAATCATAGGGCTTGGCGTGTGGCCACCATCACCTCGGATGGTTCTGGTGGATTCTCGTTCAACTATGATGATACCTTCTCATCATCAAGACCATCAAACTAATGCATCATGACCCGAACCTGCTGGTTCGGGTCGTCCTCATCAATAACGATTTCCATCTATTCAAGAAGCCCTCTATTCCATCAAAATAGTCGAGAAATCAAGTATGAAAATCTCCTACTCTCCCAAAGTTGAGGAGACATTATGAAAGAACGTGTTGACCGATTCCAAACCATTCAAGCCGTCGTTGTATACATTGAAAATCGTTTAAACCAAGACATTTGTTATGAAGACCTCGCTCAAGCAACCGGATTTTCTCTTCCCCGACTTCGAGAAATTTTTAAGGCTCATACAGGACTTTCCCTTGGGCGATACATCAAAGAACGACGGCTCTCCCATGGAGCTTTTTTCCTTGTCTCCACTCAAGAAACCATTCTGGATATCAGTCTGAATCTTGGCTATTCCAGCCCAGATTCCTTTACACGAGCTTTTCGGCAGCACACGGGTTTGAATCCAATGGAATTTCGGAATCAAAAAAGAACCGTAGGACGTCGAAAACTTGCAACAGGAGTGCACGGCCCCTTTGTTCAAAACCAGCAAAAAGTTCTTGCCTCGTTGGAAGAGACAAAAACCAATTCTTCTTCGCAAAATTCCGCCTACATTTTTGGCGTACCTCGCGTGGGTTTTGCATGGAATGAAATCACCCCATTCCCTGCATGCTTACGATCTGTCTTGCATGTTCATGGTTACCAAAAACAGTATGGACACATCATGGTAAGCACAGGAGCCGCATTCCGACTTCGATGGAATCCCGGAAAATGGGATGGAGGGAATGTTGATATCACACGAACTTATGACAATCCTTTAAAGGTCTTTGAACGCGGTTTTCAGGCCTGTGGATGTTCCTACAAAATTCACCAAAGAACCCTTCAAACACAGAAAGAAGAGTTTCAAACCATCATCAAAAAGGAAATTGATGCCGGCCGCCCCCTCTTAGCCATGGGAATCATTGGCCCCCCTGAAGTTTGCATCATTGCCGGATACCGTCAAAACGGTGAGGTTCTTTTAGGGTGGAACTACTTTCAAGATGAACCCACATTTTCTGAGAACGCATCCAGAGACGCATCGGGATACTTTATTTCTGAAAAGTGGTGGGATAATCCCTGTACTTTGGCCATCATGACCATTGATGAAAAGCTGCGAGCCTCAAAGATTAATGAGGCAGAAATGCTTTCTAACGCTTATTCTGTCCTGACACAAGAAAAGTTTCAGTCAAAAAATCTTCAACCAATCTGTGGTGGACAAGCAGCATTTGAGGCTTGGGCAAGAGATTTATCCCACCCCCATTTCCCACCTCAACTTCCCCTGCCCGAATTGATGGGACGACTGATGTGTCATAACGATGCCATGGCCATGGTGGGGGAAGGGCGCGCTTATGCAGCCCTATTCTTTGAAAACTATGCCCATACCCACACCAAGGTCTCCTCTCTTGCACAAAAGATTGCACAACTTTTTCATGAAGAGCAAAATCTTATTCAAACCATGGCTGAATTCCTTGGTGGTTTTGGGGGTGGCGAGCTTCAAGCGCAATCACTCCAAAAATCATCCACACGAAACGCGATTATTGAATGCATCCAAGAAGCACAAGAAAAAGAGAAACTCGCTTCCCAATTTTTGCTCCAACTCATTGAGGTCATCTCTGAATAGGACCATGGGGACAATCCATTATTGAACGAATGCAGAGGAGCTGCATACAGTCAGAAAATTCCCTATGAAAGACGCATTTATACACGCGCCTGAAGAATCTCGAATTTCTTGTTTTGCCGAAGCACACGACATGATGCAAAGGCCTTCTGAAGATGTGTGGAATAATTGAGATGGCGATTTCCTACAACAATGAGGCTTCCACCAGGTTCTAAGATTCGACGGGATTCAAAGAACAGCCGGAGCGGAAGGGAGAGATCAATTTCATGTTCAAGATGAAAGGGAGGGTTGGTCACAATCATTTGAAAGGGAGGGCTCCAAGGAACACCGCTCTGCGGCTCCCCTGCCAATGAGCACCCCAATGCAAAGGGAGAGTGTTCCCAATGAAGCTGAATGGAATCTGAACAATTGAATTGCGCCGAAAGAACGGCAAGCCATTGATCATCCATACCATGGATTTCTGCATTTGGAGCCAATTTGCTCAACTCCTGGGCAATCACTCCATTACCGCATCCCAAATCAAGAATTCGTCCATGCTTGGGGCAAAGATTCTCGTATTTATGAAATGTCTCAAGAAGAAAGGTTGTTGCATCATCCACCTTCTGAGAGGAAAACACTCCAGGAAGTTGTTGAAGACAAGATGTTCCCTTGCGTTCAATTGTAATGAGAGATTGTTCTTCTCGAATCTCCTTGGGATGTGAAAGAAACAAAATTCTGGATTTTTTCCATGCTTGACCTTGATGAACATGGTGAAAGTACTTTTGGGCAATCTTGAGTAACTTGGGGGTAAAGTATTTAGTCATAAATCCTGCCCCAACAAGGCCTTCTGGATGAAGATTCTTCACCAAGTACTCTAAATAGAATTCCCAAAGCTCAAGAGATTTTGGGATTCGGATCATGGCCCATGGTGCCAACATTGATGGCAAAGATGGTGGATGGATTTCCCGCTCAAAAGGAATTGAGTTATTGGAAAAAGGCCGTTCAAATTGGCAGTGATTCTCCGCAATATGATTCTCTTCAAGGTTGGCTTTTATTGAGTGTTCTTGACTTTGGGAAAGAATCAAAGTCCGCAAAACTTTCCTCCCCCCTGCCAAGGGTATGGAAAGGGCACCAAACCGGTCGTGGAGTACCAGGGGAACACCGTGGAGATGAGGAATCTGGGGATGATCCTTCAATTCTCCTGCACACCAATTCAAAAGATGCTGATCCGCCGCAGAAACCGCTTTTAGTGAATGATTATCAGTAGGAGGGAAACGTTGGAGAATGTAAGAGGAACCGGAAAACAATACCATGGCATCATGGTACACATCCACGTCAAAAGAATCTTCCCCCTCGAACAAGAACCATGACATGCCCTGCTTCTATAAAAAAAATCATGCAGAATTGCGCCATTTGTGGTTATGATGCTGTCGATCATGAGTAAATCCGTTAGAAATAAAACCACTTTCATCCTTCTCCTATTTGTTTTAATTTCTTGTCAAATCGTGATGGGAGCGTCTTTTACAGAGCAATTTTTTCTGGGTTTGGAAAGTGAAATGGGGTCAACCTGGCTCAGGGGGGATTCTTGGACCCAAGTTCAAGATCAGTATGGAATGGATGGACAATTCTCATTCAGCGGAAATGTTCAACTTTTTGTAAATTGGGAGATTCACCAGTATCTGTATCTTGAAACAAGCCTAGGTTTAGGCGGAAGTTCTGTCCAATTTTCCAATCCTCGAATCCATTTCGAACAGTCCGTATCTCAACCTGAATGGTCTTTCAAAGTTCTTGGGGGAGGACAGATTTCCTTGGGACCGATTGGGCTATGGATGACGGCCGGACCAACTCTCACCATTCTCTCTGGCAACGTGAATAATCAACAATCAGGTCAATCAACATCCATACCCGCATCGAAGTTTTATGACCAAACCATGTTATGGGGTTTGTTGGCCAAAGCTGGTTTTCGCTTTCCCATGACCGGAGGTGAATGGATTTTAGGGGCAAGCATTTCAACGCATCTAAACCGTTATTTTTCCTCTTCTGATCTGTATATGTCCAATTTTTCTGTTTTGATTGGCTATCGCTATAACCTCAATTCTCTTGTCCAGGAGTTCAAGAAAATCACTCTATGAAACACGTGAAGAGCACCTCAAATTGCATACAAGAACAAAAGTTGTCATGGGAATCCCATCTCCAAAAGAGACTCCTAACCATCCTTGGAGGGTTGGGGATTCTCCTCATCATGATATCCTGCCAAAATCCAACATCTTCATCATTTTACTGGGAAGTACCGCCCTTACCCGCTTCTTATGTTCTTGATGAAGATACGGTTCTTCCAACAAGTGTCTATACACAGAATGGTCGGTATTTTTTTGAAATGCAGGTTGCTCCAAATGGAAGAGTCTATGCCCTCAATGAGCAGAGAAATACCCTCTTTTCCTTTCAGTCTGATCTGAATGAAATGCATACCATTTCATTAGGAAGTTTGGGAGTCAATCAAGATGAAAGTGGCAATCCCATTACTGTCCAAGCTTATAAGGGACTCGTCACTAAAAATCATATGTATGCTGTGACTGGCCCCATACTAAACCTATATGATTCCATCAGTGAGTTTGACTTATCGACAGAACGCTGTATCAAAACGCGATCTTTTGCAGAAATGATTGCTGAAACAGAACTTGTGGATGCATCCTACAAATCTGTTTTCCGGCATAATCCGTATTTTAAATACTTTTCTACACGTGATCAGGACATCATCTTGATTGATGCGAATGGTCAGGCTTTTGTTACCAACCATGAACTAGAAATCACATCAACCTTTGTAATACCAACGCGATATCCTGGAGTGAGTTTTTCATCAGTTTACATTACGACTGAAGAGATGGACTTTGAAGGAGATTATCTTTCCGTCCGGATCACCACGGATTTGAAAGTACCAGGACTCACTTCAAATCGACTCCTTCAGGATAATTGGGTTTGGCTGTACAAGCGACAGGGGACTGAGTATCAGTGGATTGGTGGGGCCTGTTTTAATCATGTCACAACGGATTATGATAAAATCACAAACATTTCTCTTGAGCCTGGTCCAGTCCTGGTGGTGGCCGAGGGGGATAATCGAATATCAGGTTCTACTCTGACTCTGCGCCATAATCGCATTTCTTTCTTTGATGTAAAAAATTTGAGCATTCAGGATGGGATTTTTTCACCCAACCAACGATCACTTCTGATTGAGCAAGATATTTTTGGGGTTCCTCAACCTGGGCGCCCATCGACTTTGATTGATAATTTTAAACCCATGGGCATTGCACGATCTCATGACGGGGGGTACTACATAGGGTATACCGGTCGAACAAAAAGCGGAATGCTCAAAGTTAAAGGTCTCTATTAAGACCCAAAACCATGTTCTGTTTCTCCATGGGAGAGGCAGAACATGGTCGATATGCATCTTACTCCCAAAACTCCATTTTCAACTAAGGCAATTCTGCATTGACATCCCAGGGAACTGTGGTAAGCTAATACAGCTTAACTTAACTTAGTTTAGTTGCAATATGGTGACAGAGATGCCCGTACAAAAGAAAAATGCACAGGAACAACGTCGTGAAAACGCCTATCAAGTCATTGACTTGATTCGACGAGAGAATGAGGGCGTCACTCGCGGAAGAATCACCGAAGAATTTGGCCTGAGTTTTCCTTCTGCTTCCAAAATTGTGGAGTATCTCAAAGAGTTCAATCTGATACGAGAACAACAGGGTACGGGTAACAACAACAAACCAGTTCCAACCTATTTTTTGAATTCCAACGATTTCATTTCCCTTGGGCTCTCCTTAACACGCCATGGACTCCAAGGTGTGGCATGCACCCTTTCTGGAACCGTGCTAGAGCATTTTGAACTCAAACAAAACGGTGATGCTCGTCAGATTCTGATGGATGCGGCCCAACGATTATCTGTAATCCGAAAGAACTACGAAAAAAAAGGAACTCGAGTCTTAGGTCTTGGAGTAGGCATCCCTGGACTCTTGGATACAGAAGAGGGACGAGTTCGCTATGCTGCCGATTATCACCAACTGGAAGGCATGGACATCATCACGTTGCTCTCAGAACACGTTGATGTACCTGTTTATGCCGAACAGAACACCAATGTGGCCGCTTTTGCAGAGAAATCTCTTGGAGCTGCAAGAGGGCTCCGAGAGTTCCTTTACCTCAATTTAGAAACCGGCATTGGTGGAAGTCTCTTCCACGCTGGGCGACTCTATCGGGGAGAGAATATTTTCCTGGGAGAGTTAGGGCATGCCTCGGTGAACCCAGAAGGTCCTCTCTGCGACTGTGGGAATCGAGGCTGTCTGGAACTCTATGCAGGGAAAAATGTTGTGGATTCGAAAATCGCCCAAAATCCTCAAAACCAAGAGGAAATTCTTGCTGCAACCTCTCGTGATGTTGCTCAGGTACTCTCCCCAGTGGTGTGTTTTCTAGGACTTCAAGACATTGTTCTTCATGGAAGCCTTGTTGACGACTATTCCATCATTGCCAAGCAGATCCGCCAGGAATTACGCAACTCAGTGATTCCGGCCCAATCTCCACGCATCAAGATCCATTTATCTCCACTCGGAAGCTCAGCCCCAGCAGTAGGGGCAGCATTATGGCTTGGAGAAATTGCTTTGTTTAACCTCAAGGGCCCCTTCTTTGGGCTCCATGATCCAAAAATCCCCATCCGAATGGATGGAGTTATATAGCGGAAACGCTGAAACTGAGGAGCTGAAAATGAAGAAATTGAGGAGCGTGGCGCTCATCACCCTGGCCCTTGCTGTGGCCATCCCAAACCTGTGGGCCAATGGTGAATCTGAAGCCCAGGATGAAGGCCCCCGAACGCTGGAAGTTTTTGTCTTTGCTGGCCCCATCAAAGAGGCCTTTTGGCAAGAAGTGATTGCAGAATTCAACACAAAATACCCAGAGGTTGAGGTTGAACTCACAGCCATACCCAAAATCAATGACCAGGTTCGTCCTCGAATCGCGGCCAGTGATCCCCCTGATGTCTACTTTGTGGCTGGAGCCAACAATATCCCCGTTGATCAATTGGTTGCGGAAGATTTGATTGTGTCTCTTCAGCCTCTTCTTGACGCAGAAGTTTGGGAAGGCGGATCCAATTTTGCCGATTCCTTGGCCCCAGGAAATGTGAAGTACTTTGATGGAACCCCCTACAGCATCGTTCTCCCCAAACATATTGTGGGATTCTGGTACCATGAACCCACATTCCAAGCCAAGGGGTGGGACGTCCCCAAAAACTTTGCAGACTTCCAAGCTCTTTGCCCTGAGATTGAAGCCGCCGGCATGGCTCCCATGGTCACCACAGGAATTTATCCCTACTACTTCAAAGACTTTGTTTTGAAAAGTTCCGTGGCCTCCGCTGCTGGTCGTCAGGCTCTTCTGGATTGGAAGAACCTTAAACCAGGTTTCTTTACCTCTGAAGCCTTCCGAAGCGTTCTGGAACGCTATCAGTGGGTGATTGAGAATGATTATCTTCTCAAGGGCAGTGAAGGAATGAATCATGTGGCCAGCCAATCTGAATGGGTGCATGGAAAGGCCGCTTTTGTTCCCACAGGTACATGGCTTGAAGCAGAGATGAAGAATGACTTCCCTGAAGGATTTGCAGAAGGCATCCGTTTCACTCCCTCCTTCTTTATTGGTGAGAATGATCCTCAAGTTGTGCATCCTCTTGGTGCTGCTTCCATGACCGTTTTTGATACGCCAGAGCAGGATCTCAGTCTAGAATTCCTTCGTACCCTTTACTCAAAAGATGTCATCAAGAAAATGACGGAAATCACCAATATTCTCTCCATTGTCCCAGCAGCAAACTCTGTTTCACAGAAAAGCGCTGCTGTTTCCAGTGCGGTGGACTTCTATGATTCCCTTGAAGTTGTGACCTGGCCCGTTGGTGGCTATGGCTCACAAGATGTTGATAGAGAATTGGCTGCAAAACTTCAGGGCTTAATGACAGGACAAATCACTGCTGAGGAGATTTGCGAAGCTCTTGAAGCCAAAGCTGCAGAAGTTCGGAATGATCCCGATGCCATCTTCTTTGAGGCCTATTTCCCAGAGTAATTCACCCTGTTCTGAACCCTTATAAGGTTCAACTTTGTTGATTCTATGGAGCCCTTCGGGGCTCCACACCCCCCCAAGGATTCATCAACATAATTGAGGATTAAGCATGCAAGGACATACACCAACGCCGGTTTTTTCGGTGCGGGACAAGAGAAATCTGCTCTTCATCATCCTCGGCCTTGTGCCTGCGGCCGCATTAGCTTTCTGGCTCCACATTCTCCCGGTTTTCCAAGGTCTCTATCTGAGCCTTTTCCGCTGGAGTGGACTCTCTCCAAAACGCAAGTTTGTTGGCCTTGCCAATTTCCGGGCCCTGGCCAATGATAGCCTTGTCTGGAAAGCCCTTGGCCATGATGTGTATATGGTGGTGTTTCGACTCACCGCTGTTATCGTTCTGGCCCTTCTTTTTGCCGGTATTCTGCACTTCTCCAGCCGAAGAAAGCAAAAAATCGTTCAAGGGCTCTTTTTCTTTCCCAATGTGCTTTCCGTTGCTGTGGTTGGTATCATCTTCACCTTCATCTACAACCCTTCTATTGGAGCACTCAACGCGATTCTGACCAACTTGGGACTGGAAAATCTCACCCAAGCCTGGCTTGGAAATCCTAAAACAGCCTTCCCTGCCGTTCTCTTCCCCACTGTTTGGGGAGCCGTTGGCTACCAGATGCTTCTGCTTTTTGCCGGAATGTCTTCCATTCCCAAGGCCTACACAGAAGTGGCCCTGCTCGAAGGTGCCACAAGGATTCAAGAGTTTTTCCAGGTCACCCTTCCCCTCCTTCGTAATGTGGTGAAAACCTGTGTGTCCTTGGTGGTCATCAACACCTTGAACCGCACCTTCATTTTCATTCGGGTTATGACCAAAGGAGGGCCCAATGATGCCACAGAAGTCTTGGGGAACTACATGTTCTATCAAGGTTTTGAAAACTTTAAATTTGGCTATGCCACCAGCATTGCTGTCATCAACTTCACCTTAGCCCTTGTCCTCACCTTTGTGGTCACCCGACTGCTGAAAAAGGAGAATTTGGAATATGCCTAAACAGAAATACACTTTTGCATCCATTCTCAGAGACTCCATCCTCATCCTTTGGGGACTCATCATTCTGCTCCCTCTTTGTTGGGTTCTCATTGGATCGTTCAAAAACAATGTCCAGCTCTATGAGAATCCATGGGGACTTCCCACGGAATACCACTTTGAGAACTTTGCCCGAGCCTGGAGTGAGGCCCAAATTGGCCTGTTCTTTGTGAACAGCATTGTGGTGACCGCCTTTTCCGTCACCATTGGAGTCTTCCTCTCTGTTCTAGCCGCTTATGTGGTGAATCGATTCCCCTATCGAATTGTGAAGTTTGCTTTCTGGGCTTTCACAGCTTCCATGATGCTCCCGCTGGTGCTCACCCTTGTTCCCAAATTCCTCATCATTCGGGATGCAGGACTTTTGGATTCACGAATGGGCCTTGTGTTGGTGTATGTGGCTGGTGCCATTCCCTTTGGTGTCTTCACCATGGAATCCTTCTTTGCCTCGCTTCCAAAATCCTTTGAAGAATCGGCCTTTATTGATGGCGCAGGACCATTCACCACCTTCTTGCGCATCATCACCCCTCTCACGGCTCCAGGTGTCACCGTCATCACCATCTTCCAATTCCTGGGCAGTTGGAATGAGTTTTATCACGCCATGGTATTGGTTTCATCTCCAGCCAAATTCACCATTCCCTTGGGAATGGTTCGACTCATTGAAGTTCAACAGTATTCCATCGAGTGGGGCCCCATTTTTGCTGGAATGGTGATTGTGATCATTCCCATTTTGGCCTTCTTTGCACTCACTCAGAAAAGACTGGTGGGAGGCCTCACGGCTGGAGGATTGAAGGGCTGATTGGAAAAGCCTAGAACAAGTATTGAGGGACAAGAGAGTAACGTATGCAACAGAACATTTTATACATCCTTGCTGATCAACAGCGAATCGATATGCTGGGAGCCTATGGTCACCCCATGGTGCAAACTCCCAACATTGATAAGTTGGCCCAAGATGGAATTCGGTTTAATCAAACCTACACTCCCACATCCATCTGTGGACCGGCCCGAACCTCCCTCTTTACTGGACATCTTCCCCATGTTCATGGAGTGGAACAGAATGCAGAAAATGGGAGAAACCGGTTTGCCAAGGCCGACCCCGTCCCCCACATTCCCACCTTTGGGGATCATCTGAAAGACTATGACAAAATCTACTTGGGAAAATGGCATGTGGCCGAGTCCAGTCTTCCCAGCAACTATGGATTTCGTGGTCATGATTTCCCAGGCTATGGATATCCGGGGTCCGGGGTGTATCCGAACCTGGTGTTCAACCAAGGTCCAGGTGAGCCAAATCGTTACCGCGAATGGCTTGATGAACAGAATCGCCCATACCCTGAAGTGAGTGAGGCCTTTTTTGGTGACAACCCCCACCTTCAGGTCCAAGAACTCCAAGGGAAGCTCTCTGGAAAACCAGAAGACACCATTCCCGCTTTCCTGGCCTCTGAGGCCATTGAAACACTAAAGAATCGCCAGCATCTGGCCCATTCTTCCGGAGCAAAAGAAGAAAACACACCCTTCTTCCTTTGGATGAATTTCTGGGGCCCCCACACGCCCTGCATCCTCCCAGAACCCTATTACTCCATGTATGATCCAAAGGAAATTGCGGAAGATCCCACCTTCCAAGAGACCTTTGCTGACAAACCCCTCCACCACAAACGGGTGTCACATATGTGGGGTGTTCATGACCTCCAGTGGGATCAATGGGCCGAAATTGTGGCCCGTTATTTGGGCTACATCACCCTTATCGATCATCAGATTGGACGCGTATTAAATTACCTTGAAGAAAGTGGATTAGCGGCTACAACCACCGTTGTTTATACTGCCGATCATGGTGATGCCATGGGAGCCCATAAACTCATTGAAAAGGGTGAGTTTATGTACGATGAAACCTATCGCATTCCCCTCATTGTCCGCTCTCCTCTCAACCCACAGCCAGGCCGTGAGGTGAATGCGTTCACCTACCTTCACGACCTCTTTCCCACAGCCATGGATCTCGCTGGAGAGCACATTCCAGAACGTCCGCAAGCCAAAAGCTTGGGTCCCATCATTCGTGGAGAAGTGGATACTCTTGGGCGGGATGCCGTCTTTGGCCAGTTCACCGGACATTTTACCGATCTCAATCAACGTATGATTCGCACACAAAGCCACAAACTGGTGTTCAATGGCCCGGCCCTCGGGGAACTCTATGATTTGGAAAACGATCCAAAAGAAACCACCAATCACATTGATAACCCAGCCTATGCTCTGGTGAAGAAAACCTTGATCAACAGACTTCTCCAAGAATGCGCGGAACAAGGGGATTGGGCCGAAGAATGGTTGAGCCGGATTCAGGAGGTGTACTGATATGAAGGCCATCATGGTGATGTACGATTCTCTGAATCGGCGAATGCTTTCACCCTACGGAAACACTCAGGTTCCCACCCCCAATTTTGACCGGCTAGCTCAAAAATGTGTGACCTTTGATTCGTCCTATGTGGGAAGCATGCCTTGCATGCCGGCTCGCCGAGAATTACACACTGGCCGCTATAATTTTCTTCATCGAAGCTGGGGCCCCCTGGAGCCCTTTGATGATTCCATGCCCCGCCAACTCAAACAGGCGGGAGTGTATTCTCATCTGGTCAGTGATCATTACCATTACTGGGAGGATGGAGGAGCCACCTATCACACGGCCTATTCCTCCTGGGAGGCCTCTCGGGGCCAGGAAGGCGACCCCTGGATGCCCTGCCCAGGAGCCCATCATGAGGAAGGCACCCAGGGGAATCCCTTCGCCTTCACCCTGCTCCAAGACCAACTCAATAGACAGTTCATTGGACAGGAATCCCAATTTCCTCAAGCCAAAACATTTAAGGCCGGGTTGGATTTTATTGAACGGAATGCACAAGACGATAATTGGTTCTTGCAAATCGAAACATTTGATCCCCATGAGCCCTTCTTTTCCCCCGAAGAGTACAAAACCCTTTTCTCTCATTCCTTCCTGAAAGATGGAGATGATTGGCCCCGCTATGGCCGTGTCACACAATCAGCAAAAGAAGTTGAAGATATCCGAATGCGGTATTTTGCCCTCTTGGCCATGTGTGATGCCTATTTGGGGAAAGTCCTTGATGCCATGGACCGCCATGGCCTTTGGGAAGATACCATGCTCATTGTGAACACAGATCATGGTTATCTCCTTGGAGAACATGATTGGTGGGCCAAATGTGTCCAACCCTTCTACCAGGAAGTGGCGCATACCCCCCTCTTCCTTCATGATCCGCTTAAACCAGAGCAGGCTGGAATGCGCTGTGAAAATCTTGTCCAAACCATCGACATACCCGCCACCCTCCTCCAGCATTTTCACCAACCCCTTCCCCCTGATATGGAAGGAATCCCCTTGCAAGAAGCCCTCTCTCCCAAAGGAAAGCATCGACAGACCGCTCTCTTTGGAATGTTTGGAGGACAGGTGAATGTCACCGATGGCCAATGGGTGTACATGCGGGCAGCCGCGAGTCCAGAGAATACACCTCTTTATGAACACACCTTGATGCCCACCCACATGAAGGCCCCCTTCTCAGTGGAAGAACTCTCTCAAGCAGAACTTGCGGCCCCTCAACCCTTCAGCAAAGGCTGTCCTTTGTTGAAAATTCCAGGACGAGCAAAGCATACTCAGCATACCTTCTCATCAGCCTTGTACAATCTTCAAACGGATCCCCATCAAGAACATCCCATTGATCATCCAGAACAAGAGCAACACATGATCAAGCTGATGATTCAACGTATGGCGGAGAATCATGCCCCTGAAGATCAATTCCACCGATTAGGCCTGCCCCTTCCTCAGTAACTTCCATCTCCTGAGAGAGAAACTCCCGCCCCTCATGAGTTTCTCTCTCATCTTTCAGAGCATACCGACCAGTCTGGATTTTATTCCTTACTTTAAAACAATTAAGTCTTTGTTAAATCAATCATAAACCTCTCTAACCCGTTGACCTCCGTCCTGTTTTCCATAACATATAAGGATATCTTGTCAAAAAAAATGGAGACTCTTCCGCGCCCCCGGCAGAACTTCTCCGCGTTATGGACAGGGGACCGACTCTGCAACCAGCAGAGTTCTTCAAGAAAGGCATTCCCACTCATGAATACCCATTACTGGCTCGGCATTGATATTGGCTCTACCACCGTCAAAACCGCCCTCGTCAATCCTGAGACGAAAGCAATCCTTCATCGAACCTATGTGCGACATGGTGCCAAGCAACGGGAAACCACCCGTTCCATCATCAAACAACTTTCCCAAGAATTTCCCGTTGCCAACATCACCCCCATACTTTGTGGAAGCGGTGCCCGTAGCCTTGCCGAAGAACTCAAAATTCCCTACATCCAAGAGGTGGTGGCCAACTCCTTAGCCGTTCGAGAATTCCATCCAGAATCCAGAGTAGCCATTGAACTTGGCGGCCAAGATGCCAAAATCATTTTCTTCCGAACCGATGAAAGCACTGGGGAACTCATGGCCTCTGACATGCGAATGAACGGCATTTGTGCTGGCGGCACCGGAGCCTTCCTGGATGAAGTGGCCACCCTCCTTAAAGTTCCTGTGGAACAGCTTGATTCTCTGGCAGCCAAAGGAACACGGGTTTATGATGTTTCCGGCCGATGTGGCGTCTTTGCCAAAACCGACATCCAACCCCTGCTCAACCAGGGTGTTCCTAAAGAAGATTTGGCCCTCTCTTGTTTTCATGCCGTGGCCAAGCAAACCATTGGTGGCCTAGCACAAGGTCTCACCATCAGTCCTCCCGTCATTTTTGAGGGGGGCCCTTTGGCCTATAACCCCACCCTCATTCGGGTTTATACAGAACGTCTTGGAATCCAAAAACACCAAACCATCGTCCCGGAAAATCAGGATGTTCTTATTGCTCATGGAGCTGCACTTGGGATTCCCGCCATGTTCCCAGATGCTCCCATGCTGCCCCTCACTCAGCTGGCGGCCCATCCCGCCTTCACCCATCCCGCCCCTGTGGAAGAACAGGCTCCGGTTCGCCCCTACTTTGAAAACCAAGAAGAACAAGAGCAGTTCCAAGAACGCCATGCCCTTCCTGCCCTCCCCTCTCTGAAAAAATTTGCCGGTCAGGCTCTCCAGGGATATCTGGGAATTGATGCTGGATCCACCACCTCCAAATTTGTTCTCCTTCATGAAGACGGAACCCCCGTCCACACCTTCTATGCCAAGAATGAAGGCGAACCCTTGGAGGTGATGAAAGAGGGACTTCTGGCCCTCAAACGACAGTGTGATGAACTCAATATTGAGCTCACCATACTGGGAGCAGGATCCACCGGTTATGGAGAAAACCTCTTTGCCCAGGCCTTTGGTTGTGATCATCACACCGTGGAAACCATTGCCCATGCCCGAGCCGCCTTAGAACACGACCCCAAAGCCACCTTCATCCTGGACATTGGTGGTCAGGACATGAAGGCCATCTTCTTAGACAAAGGTGTCATCACAGGAATCACTCTCAATGAAGCCTGCAGTGCAGGTTGCGGATCCTTCCTGGAAAACTTCGCCTCAACGCTCAACATTGGTGTGGAAGAGATTGCTCCCCTGGCCTTTTCCTCTCCCGCTCCATCCGTCTTGGGCTCGCGATGCACCGTATTCATGAACTCTTCTGTCATCTCAGAACAGAAGAATGGAAAAACTCCTGCAGACATCATGGCCGGACTCTGCAATTCGGTGATAGAAAATGTTTTTACCAAGGTCATCCGACTTTCCAACCTCAAAAATCTTGGTGAAAACATCATTGTGCAAGGCGGAACATTCCGTAATGATGCCGTTCTCCGTGCCATTGAACTCTTTGCCCAAAAAGAGGTTCGTCGAGCTCCCTATCCTGGGGAAATGGGCGCCATTGGCATAGCCCTCCTCACCCGGGAAAAAATGCAGGAATCAGGAAAAACCAGCCAATTTCCCTCCTGGGAGGAATTAAAGAATCTCACCTATACCCAAGAAAGCGGCTTGGTTTGTCAGTTTTGTTCCAATCACTGCAACCGAACCATCGTCCGCTTTTCTAACGGTGGTCAATTCATCACAGGAAACCGCTGTGAACGGGGAGAAATCCTCTCTGATGCGCCCAAAGCCAACGTCAAAGAGCAGCTCATAGCCATTCGAGATCGGCAGAAAGCCACACCCAATCTCATGGATGTCAAACGTCAACTGCTCTTTGCCGATTATTCCCCCACCCAGCTCTCCCCCTCTAAGGCCCTACGAATCGGCATTCCCCGCGCTCTGGAATTCTGGCATTCCTACCCCTTCTGGAATGCCCTGTACACATCACTGGGCTTTGAGGTTGTGCTTTCTGATGAAAGCGACATGGACATGTTCCATTCCGGAATCTCCTCCATTCCCTCTGATACCGTCTGCTTCCCGGCCAAACTCACCCATGGACATTTAAAAAACCTTGTGGAGAAAAACGTGGATCGCATCTTCATGCCCATGATTTCCCGCATGGTCTCCGAAAACTCCAAGGCCAAATCTGAACATGTTTGCGCCGTGGTGAAGGGATACCCCCTTGTCCTGGAAATCAGTGATAATCCAGAGGAAAACCACAACATTCCCTTGGACAAACCCGTCTTCCACTGGACCTGTGAAAAAGCCAAACGGGATTCCATCTCCAGCTTTTTGGCCTCCACCTTTGGCATCTCCAAAAGCCTAGCCAAGCAGGCCATTCAAGAAGGAGACAAGGCCCAAAACGCCTTCACCCATGCCTTAGAAGAAGCCGGGACCCAACTACTAGACTCTCTCAAAGACAATGAATTTGCCGTGGTGATCGCAGGACGCCCCTACCATGCCGATGAACTCATCAACCATGATATTCCCGCTCACTTCAACCGCCTAGGAGTTCCCGTCCTGCCCCTAGAGGCTCTCCCCAGCCTTCATGAGGCCAACCTCAATCCCGTGCGGGCTGAGCTCACCGTCAATTTCCATGTCCGCATGTTCTCCGGCGCCAAACGCGTGGCCGAACATCCCAAACTGGAATATCTCCAAATTGTCAGCTTTGGCTGCGGTCATGATGCCGTCATCACCGATGAAGTCACTCGCCTCCTCTCCGAAGGAGCAGGAAAGAGCCCCTTAGTCCTCAAATTGGATGAAAGCGATGTCTCCGGTCCCCTGGGGATTCGCATCCGTTCCTTTGTGGAAACCGTCCAACGTCGTCGGTCCGAAGAAGAGGCCCCTAAGCCCAAAGAACTCCCAGCCCCCTACACCCTCCAGTTCACCAAAAAGCATCGGGAAAAAATCATGCTCGTTCCGAACGTGTCCTGGGCCTTTGGACAAATCGCCTCCGCCGCCCTGGGGAACCAAGGTTACCGTGTGGAAGCCCTCCCCATGGCCAACCGACATGCCGTGGCCCAGGGAAAACGCTTTGTTCACAATGACATGTGCTACCCCGCCCAAATCACCGTTGGCGAACTCATTGCCGCCCTGGATCAAGGCCTGTACCACCCCGATGATGTCACCTACATCATGTCCAAACCCAAATGTGACTGCCGCTTGGCCCATTACACCATGATGGCTCGCAGCGCCCTGGATGATGCCGGATATTCCCAAGTGGCCATTGCCTCCCTCGACCCGGATGACAAAAACCTCTCCCCCGGCTTCACCAAAAATCCCCTCTTTGACATCCACATGGTTTGGGGGCTGCTCATGAGCGATCAACTCGAAGCCCTCCGGCGAAAAATCCGTCCCTACGAACTCAGCCCTGGCCAAACCAACCGCTGGTTTGAAGATGCCATCTTGAGCATCTGCGAAAACCTGGCCCAAGGCGTCAAACCCGCCTTCAACGCCTACAAAGAAGCCCTTGAGCGCCTCAACGCCATTCCCTACGACCGCAGTGTTCTCAAACCCAAAGTCTTTGTCATTGGAGAATTCCTTCTCAACTTCCACCCCACCTCCAACAATGACATTGAAGATTATCTTGAAGCCAACGGCATGGAAGTCCTGATGCCCGCCCTCTTCAACAACATTCACCGGGAATTCCACCTAGAAATGGATCTCAAACGGGAATACCACGTGCGCATTCCCGCCGCCAAAGACCTCATCAACCGCATCAGCGACAAAATCATCCGCACCGTTCACGCCAAATGCCAAAAAGAGGCCGCCACCCATCCCCTCTTTGAACCCGCCGTGCCTCTACGGGAAATCGCCCAGCGAGCCAGCCACATCG
>JAKSCK010000089.1 GCA_022360655.1 Spirochaetales bacterium
CACCTTTGCCACATCCACGTGACCATCCTTTGCTGCATAATGAAGGGGTGTTCCGCCATCCTGCACATAAAGACAATCAAAACATCAAAGGCAGCACCAGCGCCCCAATATGTTGTTTGCTTCATCTTGCAAATTTGGTGCGACAAGCATACAGACAGTCCAGTGGCTCTATCCTTGGGGACTCCATTTACAGATATGCAAAACAGGCTTTGTCAGCCTCAAACTTACCTTCTAAAAGGCTAACCCTCGCGAAACTGAGTTGCCAAAACTACACTTCATAAGTCTGCTCCCCACAGTTGTCTACTCTCAAGATTTAGGCCTTTTTCTTACCAAACAACAGTTTCCACAGTCCCTTCACTCCAGCTGCCTGCTTTTCTTTGGTTTCGTTTTCCAGGACCCGCTGCTCAACTTGGGTCAGAAGTACTTGCGCTTTTCGTTTCACAGTTTCTACTTTATTTCATCCCATGTTTGGCCAAACCACACGTCCAGTCTCTCCCACACCTCCACAAACACGCACTCTACAATATTTGCGCCGCTCCAGCACACCGCAACAACAGGTTAAGCACACAGCTAGGACCAGGGCCCAGCCAGGTCTTCGTGTCTGCCAGCCAGACCTGACTCCAAAACGGCGCAACTTCACTCCAGTCTACACAGGCACGCCTTCCGACAGGTGTCGCTGCTACACATACCCAACATGCTTTCGAAACAAGCCCAATCTCTCATCAAGTGCCCCAACTTGCAAACCCTGCCCGACCAATACAACTACGCAGCTCGTTAAAGTGCCTCCCTCCAAACGTACAATTCCGAAGACTGCTTTAAAGGTTGAGCGCAAAGTGCGTCAGTTGCGACAATGAAAAAATTTCTAGAACCCCCTGCAGTGAGGTTGGAGAAACGCAAGCAGGGGTAAGGAACAGACGAGCAGTTGGAACGGGGGAAGGGCCGGTGACAGGTGTCCCAAAGGGATGGATGGTGTACTCAAAATTACCAGGGGGCCCACAGTACACAGCACCACTCTCAGGCTCTCTCTCACTCTTGTGTGTGTTCACACATGCCAAACTCCACGTTCTCAACTTCAACAGCGCCATCCGACCCACTCCTGATCACCCCTTTGCACCGGTACCCAACTTGCGAGTATCATATGGAGACAAACTTGACATCCAGCATGCTTCCTCACAATCTCAGCAACTTCTTCAGCATGTGACATCACACAAAACAGTGCGTGACCGACGCAAGAGATCACCGCAACAACCCGCACAGAGTTGATCGCTACCTGCAATAGCTAACAGTCACGCTTCGTGTTCCAAATACTACCACAAGCTTCCACAGCTGCACCCAGGCCAAAACGCTGTCAATGCCGCTCACGCTTTCCAACATTCCCTGTTCCATGCTGCACACAAGCCCTATCTTTTGCGCGTTTTAGGGTTTTTCTACAGGCCCGCTCTACCCAGTTGCTCATTTCGCTTTGCTTGTGCACAGCACTCTGCCCAACTTGGGCAAGATCGACAACCAGTGTTGACCGTATGGAGCAACGTTCCATTATTCCCACCAGCCACCACAGTCCATATTCATGTTTTCCTGCTGCTCCACGAGTGCGCCGTTTGTGATATACAGGGCATACCGTTCAGCCAAAGGCACTTTCACACTGCCAACAGGACAGCGTGTTCAAAATTATCACCTGATTAGCTGCATCCACAGCTGCTCCCTCGCTGAGCAGCACCTTCACCGCATCCACGTGACCATTCCATGCTGCATAATGAAGGGGTGTTTCGCCATACTGCACATAAAGACAATCAAAACATCAAA
>JAKSCK010000105.1 GCA_022360655.1 Spirochaetales bacterium
CGACACCGTCAAGGGGGGGGACTACCTCGTGGATCAGGATGCCGCTCTTATTCTGGCGGAGGATGCGGTCCGGGCGGTCTACGATCTGGAAAACCGGGGTCTGCCCTTTTCCCGTACCCCCGAAGGAAAGATCGATCAGAGACGGTTCGGGGGCCACACCCGCAACTTCGGCGAGGGGCCGGTGAGGCGGGCGTGCTACGCTGCGGACCGAACGGGAAACATGATTCTCCAAACCCTCTATCAGCAGTGCATCAAAAATGATGTGACCTTCCATGATGAATGGCAAATCATTGATGTGATTCTTGATGGTCAACGCGCTGTGGGCCTTCTGGCCTATGAACTGGCCACAGGAGAACTCCATCTCCTCAATGCTCGGGCCATCCTTTTTGCAACAGGAGGATGTGGCCGCATGTTCAAGGTCACCTCCAATGCCATGGCCAACACCGGTGATGGTTGTGCTCTTCTCTCTCGAGCTGGGATTCCACTCATGGACATGGAGTTCTTTCAATTCCACCCCACAGGGATTCGAAAAATGGGGATACTCATCACCGAGGGAGTTCGTGGAGAAGGAGGCATCCTTCTCAATCGCCATGGAGAACGGTTCATGGAAAAGTATGCCCCATCCCTCATGGACCTGGCCCCACGTGACATGGTGAGCCGAGCCATCATGACAGAAATTGCCGCTGGCAATGGCATACAGGGGGAAGGGCGCATTGATGACTGGGTTCATCTGGATGCCAGCCATCTTGGTCGGGATGTTGTGGAACAAAAGATCCCTGATATTGCTGATTTCTGCCGTACCTACCTTGGCGTAGATCCAGCTGTTGAACCCATGCCTGTTCAACCCACAGCTCATTATGCCATGGGAGGCATCCCCACGGATGTAGATGGACGAGTCACCGATGGGAAACGCCATTGGGAGGGTCTGTTTGCAGCTGGAGAATGTGCTTGTGTTTCTGTTCATGGAGCCAATCGATTGGGGACCAACAGTCTTGTGGAACTCATTGTGTACGGCCGACGATCCGGTAAAGCCATACGGGATTATTTGAAAGGTTCTTCCAGTGTGGATTGTCACCAGGAAGGGATGAATCGTATCGCTCTGTGGAAAGAGCGAATTCGACGCCTCAAAGAAGGAGGCGCTC
Organism: Spirochaetales bacterium; assembly: GCA_022360655.1. Classification (GTDB taxonomy): domain Bacteria; phylum Spirochaetota; class Spirochaetia; order DSM-2461; family DSM-2461; genus UBA2779. Next base: position 1,143 of record JAKSCK010000105.1, read on the forward strand.
ATCCTGGAAACGCCTACACAGCCATGCAAAATACCATGACCGCCAATGTGGGTGTTTACCGAAACCGTGCAGGAATGAGCCAGGCTGTGGAAGACATCCATGCCCTGCGAGACACCCTTCCGGAAATTGGCGTTCAAGACTTCCAGTCCAATTTCAATGCAGAAGTGCTTTCCATTTTAGAATTGGAAAATCTTCTGGATCTCTCTCTTCACACCGCCTCAGCGGCTCTGGCACGTACAGAAAGCCGAGGAGCCCATTCCCGGGAAGATTATCCCGAACGAGATGATGAAAACTGGCTCAAACACAGTTTGTCACTGATTGAAGGAGAAGAAGTCAAAATGGACTCAAAACCGGTTGATGTCAGTCGCTGGGAACCTAAACCACGGGTGTACTGAGGCTGAGGAGATTGAAATGAATGTGATATTAGACATTGCCCGATTTGAGCCCACCTCCGATGCCAAACCCCACCGAGAAAGCTATGAAGTGCGTGTTGAGCCAACAGATCGAGTTCTGGATGCCCTCATGCACATCTGGCGCCACCATGATGGAACTCTGGCTTTCCGAAAGTCCTGTGCACATGGCGTTTGTGGTTCAGATGCCATGAGAATCAATGGAAAGGAAGCCTTAGCCTGCAAAACGCTCATTCGTGATGTGGCCGAACGGGATGGCGACGTCATTGTGCTCGACCCACTTCGTCATCTCCCTGTTCAAAGAGATTTGATGGTGGATCAAACTTCGTTTTTAGAAAAGTTCCGTCAATCTCAACCCTTTTTAAAACCCAAAGAAAAACCTCCAAAACAGGGGGAATATCACCAAAGTGCAGAGGAGAGAGCTCTGATTGATGATGCCACCAAATGCATCAACTGTGGCGCTTGCTATTCGGCCTGTCCTGTGCTGGATGAAAAACCAGATTTTCTGGGCCCTGCGGCCCTGGTGGCCGCAGCACGATTTATTTTTGACAGCCGCGATGAAGGATTAGAAGCCCGTCTCTCTGTGGTTGATCAACCCATGGGCGTGTGGAGTTGTGACAACCATTTTGAGTGCACCAAAGTTTGCCCAAGAGGAATCAAAATCACCAAACTCATCAACCTCACCAAACGAGCCATCACCAAGCATAAGGATCAAATGGTATGAAACTCCACGAGCATCAAACCCGTCATCTTTTTCGCAAAGTCGGCATTCCTCTCAATGACTATCGTCTGGTGCACCACCCCAGCGAGGCCGGTGAAGCTGCAGCTCAATGGGAAACCACCGTTGTGAAAGCCCAAGTGCTCACAGGAGGAAGAGGAAAAGCGGGAGGAGTGAAACTCGCTCAGGGCTCAGTGGAGGCCACAGAAAAAGCCCAGGACATTTTAGGGTTGGAAATCAAAGGCCATAAGGTTAAGGCGTTGTTGGTTTGTGATGCTGCTCCCATTGAAAAAGAGCATTATCTTGGATTCATTGTGGATCGGTCACGGAGAGCCATCACCCTCATGCTCAGTGCTGAGGGAGGAATGGATATCGAAGAATTGGCAGCAACAAAACCACAGGCCATCCATACCCTCTCTGTGGTTCCCGGGGAATCTCTAGACTCTGCTGCTCTAGAAGCCCTTCTCAACCAGGTTTTTCCCTTTCCAGAGCACCAGAATCAAGCCAAAGACACCATTGAAAAGCTCTACAACCTTTTCATGGATTCCGATGCTTCACTCTTGGAAATCAATCCCTATGCCCTGACTCCAGATGGAAGACTTTTGGCCTTGGATGGGAAAATGGTTTTAGATGACAATGCCCTTCATCGTCACCCAGATCTAATGGCTCTGAGAAATCCTGAGGAAGAGAGGGATGATGAACGAGAGGCCCGGGAAAAAAACTTAAGTTTTGTAAGCCTTGATGGCTCCATAGGGTGTGTTGTGAATGGTGCAGGGTTGGCCATGGCCACCCTTGACCTCATCAAGCATTATGGAGGAACTCCAGCCAACTTTTTGGATGTAGGAGGAAGCTCCAATCCACAAAAAGTGACGGATGCCCTTTCCATCATTCTCCGCAATCCTCAGGTGAACGCCCTCCTCATTAACATCTTTGGAGGAATCACCCGTTGTGATGATATTGCCCGAGGATTACTCATGGCTCAAAAAGAATTGGAAATCAATGTCCCCTTGGTCATTCGTTTAGTTGGAACAAATCAAGAAGAAGGTCGAGCCATCCTTGAGGAAGCCGGTATCACTGCCGGAGATGATTTAGATGAGGCTGTGAAGGCCGTGATTGCCGCATCCAGGAGTCAAGCATGAGCATACTTATTGGGGAAAACACCCGCGTTATTGTTCAGGGAGCTACTGGACGTGATGGCTCCTTTCACGCCGCTCGAATGGCCACGGATGGAACCCGAGTGGTGGCCGGAGTCACCCCCGGCAAGGGAGGAACACAATCTGGAGAACTCCCCATTTACAACACAGTCGCGGAAGCTGCAAAAGAAAAAGGAGCCGATGCTTCCGTCCTCTTTGTACCGGCACCCTATGCTGCGGCTGCTGTGGAAGAAGCCTCCAATGCCGGGATTCCCCTCATCGTGTGCATCACTGAGGGGATTCCTGTCTTGGATATGATTTCTCTCAGTCGTCGCGTTCGGGAACGAGGCCAGGTGCTCATTGGTCCCAATTGTCCAGGACTCATCAGCCCTGGGAAATGCAAAATCGGAATCATGCCCTCATCCATTCATCGGCCAGGTAGAATTGGTGTGATCAGTCGTTCCGGCACCCTCACCTATGAAGTGGTGCATGCCCTCACCCATGCTGGTATGGGCCAATCCACTGCCGTGGGTATTGGTGGTGATCCCATCATTGGAACCGGATTCATTGATTTACTCGAACGTTTTGAAGCCGATGATGGCACGGATGCCGTGGTGCTCATTGGAGAAATTGGAGGCGATGCAGAAGAACAGGCCGCGGCTTTCATCACCCATTCCATGACCAAACCGGTTGTGGCCTTTATCTCTGGGCGTTCCGCACCTCCAGGGAAAAAAATGGGTCATGCAGGAGCCATCATCTCTGGAGGTAAAGGAACAGCAGTGGCCAAAGTGGATGCCTTCAATAAAGCCGGTGTCCCCGTTGCTGACACTCCAAGTTCCATCCCAAGCCTTCTTGCCCAACGCTTGAAAATCTGAAGGAGGCAAAGATGGATTCCTTTCCTTTTGGAGCCGATGAAGCCTGGTTGGAAAGCCTCTTTGCCGATCCCTCATCCCCTGCCATCCAAGCCTGGTCAGACCGTTTAACCTCTCAACTCAATCAATCGTCAGTAACCCACACCTCATCCGAAACAGCATCGGATTCTCAAGCCGCCCTCCAGGCCAAGGCCGACTCTCTCATTGCCGCTTACCGAGAAATTGGTCATCTCTATGCCCGAACGAACCCACTGGGTGCTTACATGCCCCCTCGCTTACGGTACTCCTGGGTGACACAGATGGGAGTGGGAGATGCCTTGCACCCGGAATCTCATGGCATCCAGGAAAAGGATATGGATGCCCGCATTCACCCTCCCCGCCCTTGGGCGAGGTCAACCTTATCTCTGCGAAACCTCATCAACCGGCTCAAAGAGATCTATACCGGTTCCATGGGAGTAGAATTCCTTCATATTCGTAATCGCCCCATGCGCCGCTGGCTCATTGATCAATTGGAAAATCCCACCCATGCCAAAGAATGGGAAACCCCAGGAAAGCGACGCTGGCAGGAAGATTTGATTCGAGCCGAAACCTTTGAACTGTTTATTCAACAAAAGTTTACGGGCCAAAAACGCTTCAGTCTGGAAGGTAATGAAGCCCTCATACCTGCTCTAGAATACCTCTTCCGCGAGTCTGCAAAACGGAACGTCAAACAAATCATCCTGGGCATGGCTCACCGAGGACGCCTCAATGTTTTGGTGAATGCCATGAACAAACCCGCCCAGGAAATTTTTGCCATGTTTGGGGGAAATTATGCCCCACATGCTTATGGTGGTGCCGGAGATGTCAAATATCACCAGGGGCAAAGTGCCGAAATCACCACAGAAGATGGACGACAAGTTCATGTCACCCTTGTGGCCAATCCCAGCCATCTCGAAGCCGTGGATCCCGTGGTGCAGGGAAAAACCAGGGGCACCCAACGTCTCACAGGAGATGCCACCCGAAAGCGCATACTCCCCATCCTGATTCATGGGGATGCGGCATTCTCGGGCCAAGGCGTGGTGGCAGAAACTTTTAACATGTCTCAGCTCCGCGGTTACCGCACCGGTGGAACCATCCACATTGTGGTGAACAATCAGATTGGTTTCACCACCGCCGGTGCCGACTCCCGTTCCACCTTCCATGCCACAGACATTGTAAAATCTATGCCCATCCCCGTTCTTCATGCCAATGCAGATGAACCGGAATCTGTGATGCGTGCCATCGAATTGGCTCTCCGCTGGCGGCAAAAATTTGGTCAGGATGTGGTGGTGGACATTATAGGCTACCGCCGTCTCGGTCATAATGAGGCCGATGAGCCCTCATTCACTCACCCTGTGATGTATGAGCTCATAAAAAACCATGAAAGTTCGGCCACACTCTTTGGGAAGAAACTGGCCCAAGAGAATCTTTATTCCCAGCGTGACCAAGAAGCGTACAAGCAGAATTACAAAAACACGCTCAAAGAATCCAAAGATCAAGCCCAGAAGCTCACAGACTTCCATGGATTCCATACCCTTACTGACGAATGGAAGGGCATTGAGCGAGATTACCAATTTGAAAGCCCAGAAACCGGAGTGAATCCCAAAGCTCTTCACTCTGTAGCCAAGGCGCTCACCACAGCTCCTGAAGGTTTTGCCCTCCATCCCAAGCTTCAACGCTTTGTGGCCGCTCGTCAGAAGGCCACCACAGGAGAAGGGGATGTGGACTGGGCCTTTGCGGAAAGTCTGGCCTTTGGAACCCTGCTTGCAGAAGGTAAATCGGTTCGCCTTTCCGGAGAGGACTGCGGTCGAGGCACCTTTAGCCAACGTCATGCCCTCTGGTGGGATGTCACCACCGAACAACCCCGATCCCACACCCCCTTAGAGCATGTGGCCCAGAACCAAGGAAAATTCTCTGTTCATGACAGCCCTCTTTCTGAATTTTCTGTCCTTGGATTTGAATACGGTTACTCCCTCTGCTCCCCCCATGACCTCACCATCTGGGAGGCTCAATTTGGTGATTTTGCCAACGGCGCCCAGGTCATCATTGACCAATTCATCTCCGCCGGTGAGTCTAAATGGGCCCGACACAGTGGTCTGGTGATGCTTCTTCCCCATGGCTATGAAGGGCAGGGCCCAGAACACTCCAATGCCTATTTGGAGCGGTATCTCTGGCTTTGTGCGGAACAAAATCTTCAGGTTGTGGTGCCCTCCACCCCCTTGCAGTACTTCCACATCCTCAGACGTCAGGTGCACCAGAATTTCCGCAAACCCTTGGTGGTGATGACACCCAAAGGACTTCTCCGTCTTCCTGAAGCCCGTTCGTCCTTCCAGGATTTTACAAAAGGAAGTTTTTCTTTTGTTTTGGACGACCCCTCCCCGCCCCCCACCACCCAACGTCTCATCTTCTGTAGTGGACGAGTCTGGTATGACTTGGATGCGGCCCGAAAGGAGGCGGCTCAGGGTGATTCGAAAAATCCAGCCCATCACACCAGACTGGTGCGTTTAGAGCAGCTCTACCCCTTCCCGGCCCAGGCGGTGAATGAGGTTCTATCCGCTCATCCTCAAGCCCAGTGTTTTTGGGTTCAAGAAGAGCCTCGCAACCGGGGTGCCTGGCCAAAACTCTTTCACGATCTATCGGAACACACTCCGGTCAACTGGACCTGCATCTCCCGAAAAGCCTCTGCAAGTCCAGCCACAGGCTCCCATGAACAGCATGTGAATGAACGAAAAGCCCTGGCCCAAGACGCCCTGGGACTTCAAGGAGAGGATTCATGATCATCGACATCACCATACCCGAAGCCGGAGAGTCCATCACAGAAGGTTTTTTAGCCTCTTGGTCTGTTTCTGATGGCGATTTTGTTGTGGAAGGACAGGTTTTGTTGGAATTTGAAACAGACAAAACCACTTTGGATGTGAGTGCTCCAGCCTCCGGGCGTATCTCCATCACCACAGAAGCTGGAGTGGATGTCCAAGTGAGTCAAGTGGTGGCCAAGATTGATACCGAGGCCCAAGGCGAAAACAAACAAATCACACCTACAGAAAAAGCTCCAAAAGCAACCTCTCCGCCATCCAAATCCACCACACCCCCTGTCCAAAAAGATGATGAAGCCATTCCCCGCAGCACTCCCTCTGCTCGCCAGGAAGGAGAACGCCATAATGTGAACCTGAACCAGATTCAAGGGAGTGAACGGGGAGGAATGCGCACAAAATCGGATGTGCTGGAAAGCGTAAAATCCTCTTCTCCACTCTCCACATCGCCTCCACAAAACCATGAAGCCCGCCGCGAACCTCTCAGTCGGATTCGTCGGGCCATAGCCTCTAACCTCAAACGCACAAAAGAGGAATTGGTACTCCTCACCACTTTCAATGAAGTGGATATGAGTGCCGCCAAGGCCCTGAGGAGTCGTCATGGAGAAGCCTTCCTCCAACGTCATGGAGTCAAATTAGGATATATGGGACTTTTCCTGAAAGCTGTGGCCCATAGCATGGAGCAATATCCCCAAATCAATGCGCATATTGAGGGAGAGGATGCCGTTTATCCTGATGGTATCCACATCTCCGTGGCCGTCTCCACGCCAAAGGGACTGGTGACTCCTGTGATACGTCATGTCCAATCTCTATCCATTGCCCAAATAGAACAGACCATCCGCCATTATGCTGAAAAAGCCATGGGAAAAAGCTTGCTTCCCCAAGATATGGAAGGGGGAAGCTTTACTGTAACCAATGGGGGCGTTTTTGGCAGCATGATGTCCACACCCCTTCCCTCTCCAGGACAATCCGCCATCTTAGGCATGCATGCCATTTTGGACCGCCCCATTGCACACGATGGCCAAGTGGAGATTCACCCCATGATGTATGTGGCCCTCTCCTATGACCATAGACTGGTGGATGGGCGGGAGGCTGTGGGATTCCTCAAGGGCATCAAAGAGGCCATTGAAGATCCTCAGCGCCTTCTTTTGGAGGTTTGATCATGGAATCCTTTGATCTCATTGTTGTTGGAGCTGGTCCTGGAGGATATGTACTGGCTCTCGATGCCGCACGTAAGGGCCTCTCCTGCGCCTTGATTGAAGAACGACCCACTCTTGGAGGAACCTGCCTGAATGTGGGATGCATCCCATCCAAGGCTCTCTTGGAATCCTCTCAACTTTTCCACCGCCTTCAAAACGATGGAACTCATCATGGCATAGAGGCCACAGAGCTCTCCATCAATCTTGATGCCATGATGGCGCGAAAAGACGAAGTGGTAAAACGTCTCACCACAGGAATTGATGCCCTGATGAAGAAACGCCAGGTGGAGGTGATTCACGGAACTGGACATTTGGTGGAACCTGGAGTGGTTACCGTTCAAAGCCAACAAAAGCGGACTCTGCAGGCTCCAAAAATCGTTTTGGCCACCGGCTCTCTTCCTGTGGAGATTCCCATCCTTCCCTTTGATGGAAAAAGAATTGTGGACTCGACTCAAGCCCTGTCCTTTACCAAGGTTCCCAAACGTCTTGCCGTAGTGGGCGGAGGAGCGGTGGGATTAGAATTGGGCAGTGTGTGGAGCCGTTTAGGATCTCAGGTCACCATTCTGGAGGCTTTAGACCGCATTGTCCCTTCAGCCGATGAGGATGCCTCCAAAGCCTTATCCAAATCCCTCCAATCCCAGGGAATCACCATTCGCACTGGTTGCCGTGTATTGGGAAGTCAGGTTCACAGCAGAGGAGTAAAACTCGCCCTGGAGGAACAAGAGAAGAAAGAGGAATTGGCGGTGGATTGCGTTTTGGTGGCCGTTGGGCGTATTCCAAACACGGCCTCTGTACTCGGAACGCTTGACCAACAAATCACAATGGATGGAAAGAAAATCGCTGTGAATGCATCGATGGAAACCAGTGTACCAGGAATCTATGCCATTGGTGACCTGATTCATGGCCCCATGCTGGCCCATAAGGCCGAAGAAGATGCACTCATTCTTTCCGCACACCTAAGCGGAGAAACCACCCCGCCATGGGGTGGTCCTTTACCTGCGGTTGTTTACACCCATCCAGAATTGGCCTGGGTTGGTTCTACAGAACATGAGCTCCAAAAGCAAGGCCGTCCCTTCAAAGTGGCCAAATTCCCCTTTGCTGCCAATGGACGTGCTTTGGCACAGGGAGAACATGAGGGCTTTGTGAAACTCTTGAGCAGTCCTGAGGATGAACGGCTCTTAGGAGCTTGCATTCTGGGGCCTGGGGCCTCCGAGCTCATTGCAGAGGTTGTTTCCGTGATGGCCTTTGGAGGTTGTGCTGAAGATATTGCCTTTACTGTTCATGCCCACCCCACCCTGTCGGAGACACTTCGTGAAGCCGCATTAGAACAAGCAGGACGACCATTGCACCGGGGATGATGCATCGTTCTTTGCCCCTCCTTCTAATGGTGACAATTGGAAAAATCAAGCCAACCTCTCTTAAAATGTTACTAAGGAAAACAGATATTCACTCAGATCTTGCCCAAATCATCGGGAAATACTGAGAAGGAAGTAAGGAGGTTCCATGGCTGACGTCACTTATGCAAAAGGACTTGAAGGTGTGATTGCCGGTGAAAGTCGCATCTGCAAGGTGGATGGGGAAAAAGGACGGCTGTATTACTACGGTTATCGCATCAGAGACCTGGCAGAAAATGCCAGCTTTGAAGAAACCACTTATCTCCTCCTGTATGGAGAGCTTCCGACGGCTGATCAATTAGCGGATTTTCGAATCAAGATGCGATCCGCACGTGAGCTCACCCCTCCCATCCTCACCATGATCAAAGATTTTCCTCGCACCTCTCATCCCATGGAACTTCTTCAGTCCGTAATCAATTTTCTTTCCGGCTATGTGGACCATAAAATTGCCCACTCACCCACATGCAATTGCCGCAATACTCTTCACCAGATTGCCCAACTCCCATCTGTAGTTGCAGCATTTCATCGCTATAAGAATGGATTAGAACCTCTTCCTCCTCGGGATGATTTGTCCCATGGAGCCAATTTCCTATGGATGCTCACTGGCAGAGAACCGGATGATGAAGATGGCAACATCATGGACAAATGGCTGGTACTTCATGCCGAACATTCCTTCAATGCCTCCACGTTCACGGCCCGGGTGGTGGCGTCCACCCTCAGCACCTGTTACTGCTCTATTTCTGCGGCCATTGGCAGTCTCTATGGAAGCCTTCATGGCGGAGCCAATGAAAAAGTGATGGCCATGGTGGAAGAGATTGAGAATGTGGAGAATGTTCGTCCCTGGCTGGATCACGCATTGATGGAAAAGCGGAAAATCATGGGTATGGGGCATCGTGTGTATAAGGCCAAAGATCCACGCTCTGTGATTATGGAACAATTCTTAGAACGCCTTTCTGAAAAATATGGTGACTCCCGGAACCTTGAGATTCTCAAAGAAGTGGAAAAGGTGTTCCGTGAAAAGATGGAAGAGAAGGGAAAGCCCATTTATCCAAATGTGGACTTCTTTTCAGGTGCGGTGTACAGCCTTCTGGGTATACCTACAAATCTCTTCACACCCATCTTTGCCATTGCCCGCTCTTCCGGTTGGTTGGCCCATATTCTTGAACAACGCCAAGACAACCGACTCTTCCGACCCAAGGCTCTTTTTGTTGGCGATGTGGAACGTCCTTGGCCCTCGATTGGCTCACGAATTTAAAGAATCTTTTGCTCTTGTACTGCCCCTTCTCCCTCTCCTCGCTATGATGAGGGAGGGGGAGAATCCCCTTCCCATCCCAACATTTCACTGAGGAGTCCTTATGGAATACCGAATGGAACGCGACTCTATGGGAGAAGTTCAACTCCCTTCTGAGGCATGGTATGGCGCTCAAACCCAACGCGCTGTGGAGAATTTTGGCATCTCCTGTTTCACCATGCCTCCCGCTTTTCTCCGAGCCCTTGCCCTTGTAAAAGTCGCTGCAGCAGAAGCCAATCGTTCCATTGGAGCCCTCGAACCCCACCTTGCCGATGCCATCATTGCGGCCGCACGTTCTGTTGCGGAAGGAGAAATGATGCAGGAATTTCCGGTGGATGTGTTTCAAACCGGTAGCGGCACCAGCACCAACATGAATATGAATGAGGTGCTGGCCAATATGGCCAATTTTTCCCTGGGATCCGAACGGGGAAGCCGTTCTCCTGTTCATCCCAATGACCATGTCAATAAAGGCCAATCCTCGAATGATGTGATTCCAACAGCCCTCCATGTGGCCAATCGTGTGGCCCTCACACTCTTCACGGAAAATCTTAAAATTTTAGAAAGTGCTCTTGCCACCAAGGCCAAGGATTTTCATTCCATCCTCAAGTTGGGACGCACTCACCTCCAAGATGCCGTTCCCATGACTTTAGGACAGGAATTTGATGCCTTTCGGGAACAAATTTCAAAAAGCATCACCCGGATGGATGCGTGTGCAACCCACCTTGAAGAGCTGGCCATTGGAGGCACAGCTGTTGGTTCGGGACTCAACTGTCCCAAAGGCTTTGCGCAAGCTGCCATCATGGTATTGGAACGAGAAACTGGCATTCCCTTCCGCGGAGCCCCAAGCCGATTTGAAGCCATTGCCACCCGAGATGCTCAAGTAGAACTGATGGGCGCCCTCAACACAGTGGCTGGTTCACTGGCCAAGATTGCCGATGATCTTCGACTACTGTCCTCCGGACCTCGAGGAGGATTGGGTGAGATAGAACTCCCTGCTCTCCAACCTGGAAGCTCCATCATGCCCGGTAAAGTGAATCCAGTCATTCCAGAAATGGTGTTGCAAGCCGCGACCTTTGTCCGAGGACAGGCCACAGCCGTTGGATTTGGAGGAAGCATAGCTCCTCTTCAACTCAACATGGCTCATCCCCTTTTGGCCTGGTGCACCCTTCAATCCATGGAAATTCTTGGGAATGCATCTCGGGCTTTTGCTGAACGCTGCATCAACGGTTTAAAAGCCAATACAGAACGAGCCGCCAATTGGATTGAAAGCAGTCTAGCCCTGGTGACCCCTTTGGCCCTGGAAATTGGCTACGATGAGGCGGCCCGCTTGGCCCATGAGGCCCATAAAACAGGAAAAACCATTCGCCAGGTGGTGAGTGAGGCCAACGTACTGCCCCCAGAAACTGTAGAGAAGCTCCTGAATCCATGGTCTATGGTGGAAAGGGATGAGGAATAATTCCGGACTTTAGGCCGACCATGACTCGCTCGAGTCATGGGGAAAGCAGCACCATTCCCCTCACCTCTCGGCGGAGCCGAGGGGTCGATTTAAACAAAGAGAAATCATTCTCTGTTTGCTTGCAACCATCTCTGGTCTTAGGATAAAGGTGGAGGTAGGGAATGAAACTCAAGCACGACGATCCCGAATATATCGCGGCAACTCGCTTGATGATTCTCGGAGAATGGGACAACGCTGAAATAGCCTTCCAAAAACTGGCCAAAACCTATGACGAAAGTGCCTTCATTCAAATGGCTTTAGGAAATATTGCCTATGGAAGAGGCCATTTAGATGACGCAGTAGACTTCTATGATCAGGCCATTCAACGCAAGAGCGATTTTGGGAATGCCTACTACAAAAAAGGTGTTTGCCTCTATCGAATGGGTTTTCTTCAACAGGCCTTAGCCACCTTTGAAGAAATCTTAAAATTGGAAGGTCAAAGCCATGCCATGGCCGATTATTTCATTGGCCTCATCAACAATTTCTTGGGAAAAGATGCCAAAGCCATGGAGGCTTTTGCTGATTTACGATCCTGTTCTCCTCAGTCCAAAATTGCCAACTACTACATGGCCCAACTGCTTTATAAGCAACATCGATTCGGAGAGGCCGCGGAGCTTTTAGGCGAACTTCTTGAGGCCACGCCGGCCTTTGCGGAAGTGCAATTCCAGATGGGAAAAACCCTTCTTGCCATGCATAAAAACTTTGAAGCCATCAAACACTATAAAAAAGCCCTGGAACTGAACCCTGATGACAATCGGTCAAAAAGCGCTTTGGAATTATTGACTGATGTTCAATGGCCCTAGGAGAGAAATGTTCATGAAAAGTTACGTTTGCGATGTTTGTGGGTACATTTATGATCCTGTGGAAGGAGATGAGGAAGGAGGAATTCCCACCAGAACGCCTTGGGAGAACTTGCCAGAGGACTGGGTTTGTCCTGTTTGTGGCGCACCAAAGGATCAATTTACCCCCCTTGTTGAAGAGAATCTTTCCCCTTCAGAAAGTGCATAATCTTTTAATAAAGCACTTTGTGTGCTTAGCGGGGAATCCCCCCTAAGCACACAGCGATGTTCTAGAAAGTATCAGATCTCCCAGTTGAGACCCTTTTCTTTATTCCTTCATCCCCGGATTCTCCAAAGAGTTCACCAGTGCAAAATAATAGTGAGGCTCTCCTGTACCAAAGTAGGCATACCAGGATTCCAGCACTTTCTCATCAAAAACATCCAACCGAGCCAAGATTTGCTTGGCCCACAACAGAGCACCGGTAGAACTGGCTGTGATGATGTTTTTCTCTGAGACAGAAGGCTCATCCACATAGAAGTTTTTTCCCTGATACGCTGGGGAAACCATCTCAAGAAATCCTGGCCCATTGCTTGTGTGTAAACGGTCATTCAAGAGTCCGGAATGAGAAAGAGCAACCGTGGCACCACAGATTGCGGCCACCGTTCCGCCCTGAATCACAAACTCCTGAGCTCTCTCAATGATGGGATGATGCTGAGGAGAATCCCATGAATCGGCTCCTGGAAGAATCAAGAGATTCTGTTTGGAAGCAACAACCTCACGCATGGCACAATTGGGTTGAACAATCATGCCTCCCATTGTTGTGATGGCCTCATTGGTGGATGTCACGGTTTTGATGGATACGGACGGAGCATCCTTTTTAAAAAATCGGCCTGAATGCAATTCAGACAGAACATAACCGGTTTCCCAGTCTGCCAATTGATTCAATGCATAGACGTAAACTGTGGTCATAATATCTCCAATCATTTTATGTATTTAAGGAGTCATGGATGATGGAATGAGCTCTCCCATTCCCTGATGGATTTGCTTCTCAGTGAGGCTTTTGCGTTCTCAGACAACAGGTTTATGGCATCAAAGCCTTTTTTCTCATAAAGTTCCCCCTCCTCACCGGCAGATTCTGATGACGTGATCACAATACCTGAGGATTACTGACAACAGCATGGCAACAATGTCTTGGTACATTGAATGATGAAGAAGAGAGCAAAGCCCCATGAAAATTGACCGATTAATGAGCATCATCATGGTTCTATTACAAAAAGAACGGGTGGGAGCCAAAGAACTTGCAGAACAATTTGAAGTTTCACTTCGAACCATTTACCGCGATATTGACGCCATCAATTTGGCAGGGATTCCCGTGTATTCCGTGTCAGGTGTGGGTGGAGGCTTTGAGATTCTCAAACAGTACAAGATTGATAAGAATGTGTTTTCCACAACAGAGCTCACCACAATTCTGATGGGGCTTTCCAGCCTATCCAACATGTTTGGAAACCAAGCGTTCACCAGCACATCTGCAAAAGTTCAAACATTGATTCCAACAGAGAAAGCCCAAGAGATTGAGTTGAGACTGAATCAGATCACAATTGATTTGAGCCCTTGGATTGCGAAAAGAAATCTTCACTCCCATCTTGCCGTAGTAAAAACAGCCATTCAAAAATCCCAAAGGCTTTCCTTTACATATTCCGATAGCCATGGAAGGACAAGTCAAAGAATCATCGAACCCACGCAGCTCGTTTTGAAAGATCGTCACTGGTATTGCCAGGGTTACTGTCTCAAACGAAAAGATTATCGGTTATTCAGGCTTTCACGAATCCGTCATTTTCACATACTGAAAGAACATTTCCTCCCCAAAGATTTTCCTCAGCCTGAATTGGATTTCACACTGGGTGTAAAAAAAAGGCAAATTCTGATTCAGCTTCGTATCCATCACTCTCTCAAAGATCAACTTTTGGACTATTGTGATCAGGAAGATTTTCAAAGTGATGGTGAGAAACATGATCTGGTGAACTTTCCCTTTGTGGAGAATGATTACCATTACAATCAGCTCTTGAGTTTTGGAACACAGTGCGAATGCCTTGGTCCATCCCATGTGCGCATGGAAATCAAACGCCGAATTGAAGCCCTATCCACAATGTACCGCCAAGAAATGGGGCGATAACACAAAAAATTGTCAAACGATGAAAAACGGAAAAAGGAAGGAATCATGAGTTATACAATGATTGATGGAATAAACATCTTTTATGAAAGAGCGGGGAGTGGTCCATGCCTACTCATCCTTCATGGAAACACCGTTTCCTCAAAGATGCACACGGCATTGTTTGACAATCTCAAAGAATATTACAACGTCATCAGTCTTGATTTACCTGGGCATGGAAAGTCAGATCGACTTCAAGAATGGCCCATCCATTTTTGGCACTGGCAGGCCCAATTTCTCACAAAATTTATGAAAGCCATCAATGTTCATCAATACAGTATTTTGGGATACAGCGGAGGAGCCCTCATTGCCTTCAATTTGCTTTTTCTCCAGCCTGATCGTATTAAAAGCGTGATTGCCGATAGCTTTTTGGGCTTAGAATCAGAAATCGACACTGTAGAGAACATTGATGCGGAGAGAGCTCATGCAAAACACCTTCCTGAAGTGAGAGATTTTTGGAAGAACATGCATGGAAATGATTGGGAGAACATCATTGATCAGGATACAAACATGATCAAAAAGCATCATGCCCAATACAAAAAATACGTGTTTGGAGACCTTTCAAAAATCACAACAAAAGTTTTCATCACAGGCAGCAAGAATGACTCTATGGTTCCTAGAATGGAAGACGTGTTGAACCAGCTGAAACAAAAAAATCCAAACTTCACCACAATTCTTTATGAAAATGGGAATCATCCTGCATGCCTGACAGTGATGGACGAGTACATTCAGGATGTCCAAAACTTCTTCAATCAACTTGATTGAAATCTCATAGATTTCTTTTGTTAAACCCATGAGGGCCATTCCTTGGACTCATATTCTCGTTCCTTCAGATATTTATAAATTTCTTGATGTGTAAGAAATCGGAATTGGGACAACTCAGGGGACTTATACGGGGAACAAGAAAAGAGAGGATTCTGACTCAAACATTTTTTATTCTTGTTTTTTTTTCAAATACAGCTCAACATCTGTTTCGCTGGAAAAGATTTTAAATTGAGATCTTCCTTGCGTATTCTCAAATTCATAAATTCCGCAGGGCTTTTTCAAGAGCACCTCTGCCGATCGCAGATAAAGCTTTGCTTTTTCCAGTGATTGAAAAGGAAAAAGAGCGCGAAATTTACCATGCTTTTCTGTTGAAACACAGATGAACCTTCCGCATGTGGAGCACATATATTGTCGATGCTGTGCAAGACACTCCTCAGGATTTCTCAGGGGTGTTATTCGTTTATAGGAAGAATAGCATTCTGGGCACATCATCACTCCTTCGGCTAAAAATCGCCTATATTAAAGCGGAAAGAATTCCATTTGACAGCCAGAAGATCTCGCCCACTAGCAGAAATTTCACACCTGCGCCAAGCGCTCTTAAATAACAAAGAAAAAATGGATTGCCCCCAGAGCCCCATTCATGAAAGGAATGAGACTCTGAGAAGTTTTCACTACAGGATTAAGGCCGATTTAGCCCAATCATAATGATGCTTTTTCAATTCCTCTCGACTCAACATGGGATAGAAGGCCAGGGTTCCTGTTTGGGATCCAATATAAAAACCACGTCCAATGACTTGGTAGCCAAAACGAGATGAGGAGGAACGATCCACCACTTTGGTGAGTTTTCCCTTTCCTGCCTCAAGATCGGCCAGACAGGCTGCCAGGTGAGTTTTCTTCTGATCAAAGTAATCCCCAATATTCCCAGTAAAATCCCCACCCTTTTCTTCCGGAATAGCAATATCAGCAAAGAACACAGCTGGAAGGGCCAGTTTTCCCGAGTCAGACACAAGGAATTGGGCAAAATGTTTTGGATTCAAGGAACTCACCACCAGGGGATGAGCCGGGCAAAGTTCCTGATACAAACCATTTCCCCTCCAGGGATTGGGATCAGAATATGAGCCTTGGGTGAGAGCAAGAGACCGTCCATCTCGCGTTGTGAGCCACAAAGGTCCCAAACGCGCAGGGTTAAAGGCCTCTAGAACACGATAAACGGATAGATACACCGAGTTTTTCAGACGTCCATCACTATGAGGCACACAGCGTCTCTGGGCATACTCCACATCAAAAGATGCTGCGACAGCATCTTCCTCTACTTCGCAGAACATCAGCTGCTCAGAGGCTCCCTTCTCTGTTCCCACCGCCATGTAAGCTCCAAAAACTTCCGGCTCAAGCTGGGATGCAACAAGGGCTTCCATGGGATGCAGGGTAAGATAATAGTGGATGCTCATAAGCTCCCTCCTGATTCCAGTATAAATCGGAGAAAGCAGAAGATGAGAAAAAGAGTCGGCAATATTTCCGATAAAGATCGACCCCCATCAGAATTTTCATTCTGATGGGGGTCCCCCAAATTCTGTGGAAGAATGCTTCCGTGTCTATTCTGCGAGATTCAATTCAAAACCATAGGAGTCATTGAGCCCGACGGTTCCATAAGGTGTAATTTTGACAATGTATTGACCAGGAGAAAGACGACGTTCAATCACGGCATTGTAACCTTCATCTCCATCATCATTTTCTTCAATCAGGTTACCCTCCTCATCATAGAGTTCCATATAGGTATCAAGATCCCCTGTTGTTTGAATGATGTAATAATCATTTTCTACAATTTCAAAACCAATCCAGTCTTCATCACCAAAGGGTGAAAATGTTCGAACTTGTGGTGATTCACCAAGAAGATAGAGAGAAGCTTCCCCCATTCCATCATCAGGTTCAAATTCATCACGTTGAGGAATCAACAATTCTCCCTGCAATTGATATTGCCCCACGGATTCACCAAAGGCGCTCACAGCAACGTAGTACACGCCAGGTTCAAGGTTGGATATCATCAAATGGGCATTGGAATCTGCACCAGAATCATCATCACGAATCACTTCTCCCTCAAATTGATCATAGAGGGTCAACACCGTATCCAGAGAGCCAAAAGTTTGGAGGCTCAAAACCTCCGACGAATCGAGATTGCGGGGAAGCTCAAACTGATACCAATCTTGATCATTGACATAATCAATGATTCCATTCGTTTTTTCCGCCTCGCCCAGTTCAAGTGGTAGGGATTGTTCAGCATTGTCATTGGGCTCTCCAGCTCCCAACTCCTCTGTGGAGAACTGAATGGAGAGACCATATGCTCCGGATTCATTCTCCGAGTATCCTCGCACTTTCAGATACCAGATTCCCGGTCTCTCAAGAGGGACAATGATTCGTGCATTGGAACCATCATCATCATCATTCTCAAACCAAGGCCATTCCTCCGCACCTGGACCATAAAGCTCAAGATAGGTATCCAGACTCCCCGTTGTGGCGGCATCTAGAATGAAAATTTTTCCTGACTCTGGCGCTGGCACATCAATGGAAAACCAATCTTCATCACCTTCTCCAAGAACAAGGTCATTGGCCTCAAAGGGAGGAAGAACCAGAGAGGCCGCTTCCCTGTTGTTATTGGGTTCAAAACGATCCCATTCCTGATCTGCAAGTCCTGTGGAGGAAACAAGAAGAGCCTGAGACCCCTGTTTGGAAACCATGAACTCCCACCCAAAGAGAGTTGAACTGGTTCCATTTTCTTTCATTTGAAGAACGAGAAGATACTCTTCACCCACATCGTAGAGAGTTCCTTCCATCAACCATTGAGCCTGACCAGGGGGATATTCGGGTGAATCATAGCGCTTGATGGCCGTGATTCGTACACCGGACGTCGCAAGACGATTGGCCAGAAGATCGGAAAATAAATCCCCCAGCTTCACCGATGCTCCATTGAATTGGATGGAATCAACTAAAAGATCCCCTCCAGACAGAGTCAACGTGGGAAGGTCTCCTACAACGGTATCCGCCGCTGTCATCAATCCAGTCACAACGGTTTCTGCAAAAAGACCTGTTGTAAACAGAAAGACACAGGCCAGAATTCCAAAATTTCGTTTCATAATGTTCTCCCTAAGGAAGGTCTCCCCAGACTACCCTGAGGCTTACGCATCGCCAAGGGGAGAGACGGCTTGGATGGGCTGAGAATTGATTTTGCCGCAATCACGCCATGATGATCTTTCTCTCTTTCTCTGAACCCAGTCCCTGATATAATGGATCTGAGGATCTTATGATTGATATCCAAGAAATCAACACCGAGTGTATTGATACCCAGTCTAGCAATATTCGAACCATCCTCGATGGTGTGGAGGAACTCACTGCCTCCATCCAGGCCCATGGGCAATTGGAACCTGGAACAGGTTGGTGGGAAGACAAAATGTTTCGTCTTGCTACAGGTCATCGTCGTGCAGAAGCCTGCCGCCGACTTGGGATTCCTGTTCTCGCTCGTGTCATTGAGCCCCTTTCCGGAACAGACCTCATTGAATATCAGCTTGTGGAGAACATCCAAGCGGAAGCCCTACGACCTTTTGATTTAGAGGAAGCCGTAGCTCAGCTTTTGCAGGCCCATGGAAGTCAAAAAGTTGTGGGGAAACGTCTTGGAAAATCGGCCTCTTGGGTATCAACCGTTCTAGGGGCTCGAATCGCCCGAGAGTCCATTTCAACGACGGTCTCCGAATCGTCTGCCATTCCAGAAATCAGCACATCTGCTGCGGCCAAGTTCAATGGTTTGAAAGATGAAGAAAACCGACAGGCGGCCTATGACGAAGCACTTCGCCGCAATGGAGGTGAAGGGGATTTACCTGGAAAACTTGTCAAAGAAGTTGTGGATGAGTACAAGGAAAATGAGATTCGTGATGTTCAAGCCTATATTTGGAAACTTCAACAGGAACGGGTGCGACTTGTACGAAAACGGGCCGATATTGAAGCCGAAATTGATCGGCTTGATGCCAAAATCCAACGCCTTGAGCGACGTGAAAAGCTGGGAGTATAGGCTTTCTTGAGGGAGTATGCTCCCTTGACTTTGGCCTCCACACTTTGAATTGGATGAAGTCTCCCCCCTTGGCAAAAACCTTCTGAGAAAAATCTTTGCTAACGATTGTTCAAGAGAACAGCGACAGTCTTGATGATGCTTCTGCTGATCCGGTGGGATTCTGGAACAAGTCACAAATTTCAGAACTCATCTCTGTGGTATACTCCCCAATTCTCTGGAGAGTATGCCAAGATTTTACTTCTTCATCAGATCAATAAGTGGCGTTCCTCCAACACCCCAGTTATCAATGGGATTATCCTTTAGTAGAACAGAAAACGAGGATTGAGGAATTCCAGAGATTCTTGACGCGGTAGACGTTAATTCCTGGATGAGTTCCTGCTTTATTTCGCTACTCAATGTTCCAGCTTCAAAAATGATGTTCGGCATCATGGCTCCTTACATTGTTTTATGTCGATATAGTTTCCAAGGAAACTTAATACCGTTTTGCTATGATCAGAACCATGAGGAGCCAAAATTGGAGAAGCAAGACAAAGCCCCTATCATCATTGGCAAACTTTTGAACATCAATGGGATTCTCAAGAGAAAATCCGAATCTTTATACCATCCATATGGAATGAATCAAGCCCAATTTTCCATCCTGTTTTTCATATCCCAGAAAGGGAAAACCACCCAAAAAGAGGTGATTAATCAATTAGTTTTGGAAAAACCACATGTTTCCAAGGTCATCAAAAAACTTCAGAAATTGGGTTACATTGAGATTCAAGAAAGGATAAAAGAGTCCAGGATTTATCCTTGAGCACAGATGGCAAGAGAGCTCTTCGAGAATGCATGAATGCAACAGAGGCCTTCAATCAGGAATGGACATCCCGTTTAAAGCATGAAGATTTGGATGGACTCATCCGTGGATTGCAAGAAATTCAAACCATTCTCAAAGAGGAAGTTTAGATTAAAACTTCCATAGATGGCCATTACGATCCAGAAACGTAAAACCCACATGGTTTCCATCAGAATGACCGCTCATGCCCCACCAATGGCATCAAACATAAACCTCCCTTCCCTTCTACCGATAATCAAAGAAACAATGAGGAGAGTGGTATGGTGCAAATCATTGATCAAAGAACCATTCATGCAGCCCTTGAACTTCGAGAAAAGGTGGACCGTGCGTTGAATTTGGGGATTGCTGCAGAAACCATCGGTGCTGCTCTCATGCTAGAACAAGGATTGGATCCAGGAGCTTCAGCAGAACGAAAGTTCAGATCCCTGGATGCGTTGCTCTCTTCTACTGGAAAATAAAACTTCTAGGCCATCATAGAATCAAGAGGAATTTTCCTCTCAAATTGACTTCTAGACCCTCAACTCTGAAAACGCGATGATGTGTGCATGCAGTTTCAAAGTAAGATGCCAATTGGCCTTGTGATTTTTGATATGGATGGGGTAATCGCGGATACCGCAGAAGCCCATAAACTGGCTTGGAAAACCTACCTTGCTGATTATGGACGAGATTTTACAGAGGCCCAATTCAAAGCCATTTTTGGTACAGGTAATAAAGAATTATGTCCGATTCTCTTCCCAGAAAAACAATTAACAGAGGATGAAATCAAGAAGATTGGAGATGACAAAGAGGCCGCATTCCGAACTGTGGCTCAAGGCAATCTTCCCACCTACCCAGGTTTTTATGAGTTTTTAGAGTACTGTGACTCTATGAACATTCCACTGGCTGTCGGATCCTCCGCCTGTCGGGAAAATGTAGACTTCATTCTTAAAGATCTCAAAATCACAAACCGGTTCATCACAACGGTGAGTGCTGATGATGTTGCCCATGCCAAACCAGCACCGGATATTTTTTTGAAAGCAGCCAAAAATGCCCATGTGCCTCCTGAATCCTGCCTTGTGATTGAGGATTCATTGATGGGCATTCAATCTGGACTCCAAGCTGGAATGCGGGTTGTTGCCCTCACCACCACTCATCAGGCAGAGGAGCTTCATGAAGCCCATTGGACAACTCCCGATTTCTTTGCTCTCAAACAAGACTTCTGCCAGATGTAATCTACACAAGTCGAGGAGTCCAAGAACACGGGCCATAGGAAGAGGAATGTGATTCACAGCAATTTCTTCCTTTATCCTTGGCCCTTGAGAGTGCCTTTCCTGCCGCATCAATCAATGCCTCAGGGTCCTGATCCTCTGTTGGGACTAAGGAGGCACAGCCCATACTCACGGTCACCATATCTGTGGCAGGAGAGGCACGATGTTCAATTCCAGCCTGCTCAACCGCAACTCTTAGATGTTCTGCGGCCTCAATCAATTTCTCATCATCTACATCCGAGAAAACAATGGCAAATTCTTCTCCACCATAACGGGCCAGTGTGGGATTTCCCAGCTCACCCAAATGTTCACGAAGTATGTTTGACACTTTCGTCAAACATAGATTACCTCTTCTATGGCCGTAGTAATCGTTGTAGAGCTGAAAATCATCCACATCCACCAAGATCATCCCCAGAGCACGTTGAGACAGTACATTAACGCGCCAATTAGAGGCCAAATAGTCATCAAGCAAACGCCGATTACAAACCCCTGTGAGGCTATCTGTGTAAGACAAGCTGAAGAGCTCAAGATTTCGTTTCTCTAATGACTCTTTCTGCTGTGACAAACGATCAATACGCCGATGGGCACGAGAAAATATCCGCGCTTGAAGATAGGCTTGATAAAGAATAAAGAAGAAAAAAATCAAGGCTGGAGAATGAATGGCCATGGTTCGTTCATTGTCCACCATAGAAAAACCAATACTCGCAAAAAGCACAACCAAACCACAGAAAATCGGAATCACTCCAGACTGACGGTCATGTCGCCAGCCCTTCAACAATGCAGTAAAAAAGTACAGGGCCATTATTCCTGTAAGGATTTCCATTGGAACCATAAATTGCGTAAAAAATGATTTCGGAGTCAGTAAAACCAACAGTGCAAAAAGAACGCCAATTCCTTCGAGGATTAGACGTGTTTGTTTACGGAAATAACTGGGATAAAGACTGGATGCATATGCCAAAACCATTGGACCTGCAAGGGCCATGGAGATGAAAATGAACTTTGTTCGGATTTCGCCATCCCAGCTTGGGAAAATGGAAAGCATCACCATCTGATGCTTGAATCCAGAAAAAGAAAAGGCAAGAAAACACAGACCAGCCATAAACAATGGAGCAAGCTGTTTGGGATGCAGAATAAAAAGAGCCAGTTGATAGAGGGCCATCAAGAGTAAACCGCCAAGCATGAGAGCCTCTGATGCTTGGAGAAAATCTCGCTCTCGAACCATCTGGTCATACCGACCAAGCTTGATGCTTCGATTCAGGCCACCACTCACATTATGATAATTTGAGATGCTAATCACGATGTTGTACACACCATCAAGACTCTTTTCCAAGGGAATCAGTTGAATCGCATTTCCAGATACTGACCGTTCCGGATCTTTATTCACATACCCCATCTGAGCCACCTGTCTTCCATTCACAAAGACATGGGCATTCGGTGTGATATTGGCTAATCGGAGTGCATACCCTTGGACCGGTCCTTGAAAAAGAACCTTCATGGCATAGGTTGCCACTCCCCAAGGCTGGATTTGAGAATCTTCATTTGAAAGAACCCGCCAATAGGAAGGAACAGAAATATAGTGAGAGGGTTCGTGAGATAAGAGTTCCTCAAGATGTTCCTCTGTTGCTACCTCATCCCAATAAAATGCCCATTCTCCATCAAGATTGATGGACAATGCAGAAGCCTCCAATCCCTTTAGGTTTAATTCACCTCTCTTTACCGATGGCAGATTCACAGGCTGAGCTGGCATCAGAAAAAAACCAAAGAGCGTCAGAAACCAGAGAAAAGTGAGAATAGATATCCGTAACTTGCCCACGAGCCTATCCTAGAGGCAAGAAGGAAGCTGGTCAACGAAGTTTCGAAATCCTTCACATTCAGCAAAACTGAAGCGTTTCATGAGGGAAGAATGTCTAAAGATATTGATGAATCTCTTGCACCCTATTCAAGAAATATGTCAAGAACGCTTTGGGATTCCCTCCCCCTACCCCTGGCAACTTCTCATCATTTCCGGGGTTCTTGAATCATTATTCTCTGAAGATGATGAGCGTCCTCCCCATCAGAGGATTGCAGTACTCCCCACCGGAGCCGGGAAAAGCCTCTGCTGGATGCTTCCAGCGGCTCTGCACTCAGGACTCACCATAGCCGTGTTTCCCCTCCTCTCTCTGATGAGGGATCAATCAAGGCGACTCTCAAAGGCCCAGATTCCCCATCTCGTCTTTCAAGGAGGCATGAGCTCACAAGAGAAATCCCAATTATGGAAAAAGCTTGAGAAGAGGGAGATTCATGTGGTTCTCACCAATCCAGAGATACTGGATTCTCCCATCACCATCCAACATCTGGGCCAGTTCCAACCAGATTTTCTTGTTGTGGATGAAACACATACCGTCAGCCAATGGGGCGAAAGTTTCCGTCCAGCTTGTGCCCACCTCGGACAAGCTGTTGAGAAATGGAATCCTCGCGCCGTTTTGGCCCTCACGGCCACGGCCAGCCCCAGTCTACGGAACAGAATCGTGCAATTGCTCTTTCATGGCCAAGAACCTGAACAGGCCATAGCCAATGCGGATCGACCAGAAATTCATTATGGGGTGATCCCCACTCTGAGTCGTATGCATACCCTGGAACGCCTTGCGCGAGAAAAAACAAGACCCATGGTGATTTTTGGCCGTACCCGATCTCAGGTGGAGCTCACAGCCCGCACTTTACGCCACCGCCTTCGTTCCAAAAACATCATGTTCTACCATGCCGGCCTTTCCCCACAGGAAAAGTTGTATCTGGAAGAGTGGTTTCTAGAAAGCAAAGAGGGCATTCTCTGTGCAACATCAGCCTATGGGATAGTGTAAGTATCTTATATGTTAGTGTAAAATGTATCCTTTATATATAAGGAGTAAGGCTATATGACATATCGAGCCTACGCCCGAGTATCGACCGAAGGACAATCTGATACTTCAATAGAAGACCAACTCCGCTTTCTCCAAGCCTCATATCAAAAGAGTGGAGCCGATACCCTAAAAGAATATCATGAAAAAGAAAGTGGGCGCGGGCTAGAAATTAGAGCGGCTCTTCAGTGTCTCATTTCTGAAATTGAACCTGGAGATATCGTAGGGTTTGATTACTCTTCTCGATTCGGTAGAAGCGTGATTAACAACCATAAGCTCTTCAACACAATTACCGAGAAAGGTGGACTGGTTGAGATAGCAGGTCAAAGATATGACCTTTCAAAGCCAACTGACAAACTCATATTTTCCACACTCTCAGCGATCGATGAATATCAGGCTGACATACAGAAAGATAAAAGTCTTAGAGGTATTATATCTAAGAAAGAAAAGGGAGAATGGATATACACCTCCCGTCTCTATGGATACAAACTCACCCGCGTAAATGGGCAACCTCATATCGATATTGTGGAAGAAGAAGCTGATGTACTCCGTTATCTTTTCACTGAGTACTCAAAGGGTAAGAGCCTTCTTCAAATAACAAAAGAGATAAGTAGCTTAGGACACCGTGCACGAAAAGGAACGCCATTCCCAGAGGCCACGCTTCGAAGATTCCTTCATAAAACCA
>JAKSCK010000175.1 GCA_022360655.1 Spirochaetales bacterium
GAGTCTGAAAGGGCGAATTGGTAGTTTTAGTGGCAAAGGAACGAAGACTGGAAAGAAGCAAATGACTGAAGGATCATCACGTTTGTCCCGGGAAAGACAGTTGATTTCGGTCAAATAGTTAAAGAGGCTGGTGAAGAAAAAGACACCAGTTTTCTTGGCCGTTGTATGGGGACAGGAACACAAACGGGTCAATGCTGCGGTGAAGACTGAGTCCATTGGACTCACGGAGGGAAAAAAGCGAGACCTAATGAGGAAGACCGGCCCGAAGAAGAATTTTCAATTCCTCAGTGTCGAGGAACGAGAGAAACAGAGCCTAGAGAAGGTCAGCCCTGATGTCCATGGAAAGTTAAAAGAACTCGTCGATGAGTTCAAGGATGTATTCCCGGACACGCTGCCAAAGGGACGTTCCCCAAAAAGTGACATTGTGCACGAGATTCGCACCGAGGAGGGCGCGAAACCGCCAAGTTGGCCACCCTACCGACTAGGCCCAGCTGAGCAAGATGAGATGGAGGAACAAGTTAAGGACCTCCTTGCTCAGGGTTTCATCAGGCCCAGTGCGAGTCCGTACGGCGCGCCTATTCTGTTCGTCCCTAAAAAGGATGGCAGATGGCGCATGTGTATCGATTACCGTGCGTTGAACAAACAAACGGTAAAGGATCAGTTCCCACTTCCCCGCATTGACTCATTGTTGGAGAGACTGGGCCGGGCAACGGTTTTTACGAAGCTGGACTTGGCATCTGGATACCACCAGATTGCCATGGAAGAAACTTCAATCCAAAAGACAGCTTTTCGTACTAACCGGGGCCACTTTGAGTTCATCGTAATGCCGTTTGGGCTGTGCAACGCGCCAGCCACGTTTCAACGGTTGATGAACAAGGTCTTCGCTAATGAACTGGATAAGTTCATCGCAGTATACCTCGATGATATTTTGATATTCAGTCAGAGCTTGGAGGAACACTGGGAACATCTTCGGTGGGCGTTGACCCGTCTCTGGGAAGCGAAATTATATGGGCGACTTCACAAATGTGAATTTTTGAAGGACCAGGTTGAGTACCTGGGCTTTGAAGTCGGCCCTCGAGGGATACAGGCTTCCCCGGGGAAGGTACGGACTATTATTGAGTGGCCACGCCCGAAGAGTGTTCATGACATCAGAAGCTTCCTCGGATTGGCCTACTATTACAGGAGATTTGTGAGAGGGTTCAGCGAGATGGCACGTCCGCTGACACAGCTTACGAAGGTTGGAGTTGAGTGGAATTGGTCTGAGGCGCAACATCGAGCTTTCAACA
>JAKSCK010000170.1 GCA_022360655.1 Spirochaetales bacterium
ATCATTTAACAGTGCAGGAAAGGAATGTGGAAAGGGAAGAATTTCACTGGTAGGTCCAGAAAAGGTTGAATTTCAGTTGCCCGAATTCTTGCCATGTTGTTCCATACTTATGTAGACTGCTACCTAACTTAATGTGTATCTAAGTATCTAAATCAAGGTGAGTACTGTCTCTGTCCAGGCTTGAATTTTGTTAAGCTAAGGTACCTATCTGCTTGTCTGTTTTGTATTTTGTTTCTTCATTTTTTTACATCGGTCCATCAAAGCCTACATCATCTATGAATTTCATTCTACAAGATATTTGTCCTCTATCTATTTGTTTACCCAAGCTTCTGATTGACTGCGTGTAGGTCTGAAGAACTAGCTTGTTGACCATTTGTTCCACCTTTGTCTTTGGCCTGTATCTTTCATTTGTCTCCCTCCACACCGCGTTTTTATGTGACTGCGCTAACAAAGCTTTCTCTCAGATGGACTTTGTTTTGCAGCCCAGGATTTGTTATAGTGATCAAAACCATATGCAAAAACAAACCGTTTGTACTTGGGGGCTGCGGTTTGCGCGATGCGGCCATGACTTCAAATTCCGAGTCTAGGTATGACGTCAGCGAGGTCAGTTCGTCAGCCAACAACAAAAGAAGATTGGACCAGGCTTTCACTGATCAGAACTGATCACGCCCCGGCTGTGTCTGACTGGCACTCTGCTAAAATTGAAATTAGCACATTCTCCAAGCAACAAAATTATGAAGCTCCCGGAACAGGGTCAGAAGCTAAATAGGAAGGAACATCCAATCAAACACCTCGAGTCGGGAAGCTGTCGCATGCTTGAGACCCTGGGCACCAAGTTCCTGCAAGTGGGGCATGTCCCTGACAAGAAATTAAATGGTTCCAAGAAAGGAATCTCCGAGCAAGCATTCAAATCGAATTTGACTAGCTCAGCTTGTACCATGTGCGCGGCTCCATGGCAACTTTGCACGTGAGGTAAACCTTCGGCTTCTTGGCCATGATCATCGGCGGGGAACTGCAAGCCTCCACCTGCAATCATGTCAAGGTGTCAAAGTTATGAATCATTGAGGTTGGCATGGCAAATAAGTTTTCCATATCATAGAAATTGTGGAGAGACAAACCAAAGCTTCCACCGTGCTCATCTGCAGGGATGCAAAAAAAAACACAAGCAAAAT
>JAKSCK010000216.1 GCA_022360655.1 Spirochaetales bacterium
AGCGCCCTGTCCTATCGACTTAATTTTCTGGTGCTCACAACTGCAGTGCATTCTACGTCGCTAGGGGCGCTTGCCTGCCATGTCCGGGTTCAGGTCGCGTGGCAGGAGGGCAGGAACACATTATCTGATTGACGCTAAGATCTGCCTTGCATAACCGCATTGGACTGTGTGTCACCATGGTGCATTGGCGTTTGCTTGCCGTGTCGAGGTCGAGGGACAGGAGGGCGCGAAATCGCTGTCTTACCGACGTGGAGACCCGCTTCGCATAACCGTCTTGTGCTGTGCATAACCGCATCTTCAATCTAGGCTCAAGCTCAACCATACGGGAGCCTCCACTGATTTGACCACACAGTGCAGGTTCGGCAAGGAAGAGCATTGGGAGAGTGTTACAGCATGGTGTTGCCATTAATGCCAATAGCGTCCAGTATTGTCCTGTGCTACTTTTGTCCACTTGTATTTAATTTAATGCATTACATTGTAGTGCCAACACTTCTTTACCATATTTGTTGGAATGAGCAGGTGTTTGAAGACTACCTTTATAAAAGATGAACATAGAACTCTCTAGGTTCTCTGAAGAGCAGTTGAAGTCGTGGCGAGAAGAAATTGCAGCGTTCATTCAAGAAAACGAAAAAACTACAAGTACTGCATCTAAGTGGGTGTATTGCCTTTGTCCTAACTGCAAGCAAGGGGTAATAATATATTTGGTCACAATTGTCATCATTTCTTTCAATGAATTTATAAAACGGTCCTTTTTATACGATGCTTGTGAACATTGCATTAGAGCCTTCTACATCGTCATTACCTACTATAAAAGATACAAATTGTTTTAGTTAGCGATATTGTTATCGAGGATGAGCAAACCCTGCCATGTCAGAGAGGTATTGCATATTTTATCAACACAACTGTTGTGCAAGTAACACAACCTTTCAAACATTGATGGTTTGAGCACTTTCTTTGCCTAGCGGTCTTTTATACTACAGAATTAAAAATATAATCTCGAGACCATCAACAAAAAGCAGAGGAAATGTTTCCATTTCTCTTTATAATCTTTTTGTATATGCACATAAATTGGAAAAGGAATTGCCACAAAATTGGGAATAGGGTCCCTGCATTGGCAGAGCATGCAATTGGCACTTTTGAAATTATACCACTTGTGTTGTACCACTCTGATGGTTTTGATGTCATTAGTGAGTAATGGCCATAAAATGTGGTGATAGTTAGTTTGGTGGGTTATTTTTGTGTTTTTAGGCAGTTGCCAACTATAGCAGAGTGGGGGGAGCACTAACTGAATATTATATCTTTTGCAGTACACAAAGGGTGCTCTAATTGCACAACTAAACCTACTGAAGACAAGCAGAGAACCCACAAATAACACACCAGTGATGTGATGGGGCACGCCTCATGTAGAATACGTAGAATACATTTTGCTATGCCAGATAGACCAGGCTCAAACAAGCATTGCAACAAGGAGGGTGTCCAGTTGCACCAGGCAGAGCGAATGGCACTTGCTTTTGTAAGTCTGGATTCAGCCTCACGGCACACCTTTTAGAATCGATCAGACTTGGCATGAAGATGGCTGTCCTAAAACCCATAAACAACATGCATGAATAGAGGTCTGCACCCAATGAATGGACGATCGCTGGCATGGTATTAAAAGCAAGAATCTAGAGGCTTGAATATACCAGCCGTATGGAGGACAAGGCAGTGTAGCTTGCAGAATTACCGCCTCCCAGATGTGAAGAGCACTGGAAGGAAAAGGCCATGTAAGTATGCCAATTTGAAGAAAGACAGCACTAATCAATA
>JAKSCK010000263.1 GCA_022360655.1 Spirochaetales bacterium
CTGCGTTTCATCAACAGGATGAGGCACCGGCGCGGTAACAGGTACAGCATGTTCAGGGCTTGTACCCCAACTGACAACCGGGGCCAGATCGTCCACATTCACGGCAATCTCGCGGTCGAATACTGCATCGGCATCGGTCGCCAATTGCCGCCAGTGTTCGACCGCGGCATCCCATAGGGTCTCATCAGGAACGTAGGGTCGACCGTTTAAGAAATCGAAGACCGCCTGATCCGCCGTGACGAAGCTTGTAGAGGCCCCGAACTCGACACCCATGTTGCACAGCGTCAAACGCGCTTCGACCGGCAGAGATCGCACGACCGGCCCGTCGAATTCAACGGCGTGGCCGCGCGCGCCAGCCGCTCCATAACTTGAGATCAGATGCAGGACGATATCCTTGGCGGTCAGCCACGGCGGGGCAGTCCCGTCGATACGGACGCGCATCGTCTTGGGGCGACCGATCCGAAGCGTTCGTGTGGCAAGCGCGTGTTCACAATCGGTTGAGCCGATGCCCCAGGCCAAAGCGCCCACACCGCCCAGTGTGCAGGTATGGCTGTCGGGGCAGACAATGGTTGTTCCCGGCAAGGCAATGCCCAGATCGGGGGCGATGACATGGACGATGCCCTGGCGCGGATCATGGGTGTCGAACAGGCGCAGCCCTAAAGACGAGGTCGTGGCGCGCATCGCGTCGATGAACACCTCCCCCCCGGGCGACCGCGCGGCATCCCGGTGACCGGGCTTGGTCGATACAATGTGGTCGATAGTCGAGAAAACCATGTTCGGATCGCGGATTGCACGGCCTTCGTCGATCATATTGGTCAATGCGATCGATCCGGTCCTTTCATGCAGCATGATCCGATCGATCCAGATCAGGCCCCCGCTATCTTCCAGGCGCCGGACCTGGCTGCTTACCGTCGATTGGGTCCGGCCCACCCGGTCCGCCGCATCGGTGAAGCTGCGCGCCTCGACGACCGCCACGAAGGTGCGCAGCAGATCGAAGTCCAAGAGTGGACGCGTGGAGATCATCTGATCGGTCGAGGGCATCGACAGTCCCGATGATAAAAATCGCAACAATCAATGTGCATCAGAGTATGACGTCATGCAAGCGTAAGGGATCAAATTCCAGAATCCGAAGCATTTCGGTAGGGAGTTAGCGATCATGAGTTACGCCGATGCTAGGATCGACCATGACATACTCGAACATGCCGCCACGTTCGGCGAAGCGATCAAAACCAG
>JAKSCK010000085.1 GCA_022360655.1 Spirochaetales bacterium
ATCATAGTGTATCTCAGTGTAGCATATCACATGTGTGTGTGTGTTGTTGTTGGTGTTGAAATCATTACATTGTACCAAGTACAAACGGGGCGCTTTTTAGCAACTACAGGCTATGTAGCGCCATCTCCCAACCATGTACAACATAATGTTCAAAAAGGAGATCATAGTGTATCTCAACGAGTCGTCTCAGCAAAGGAAAAGAAAACACACTCCAAAACACCATAGCCAGCCCCTTGGCTCAGAACTCCTGAGCCCCCAAGACACAGCAAGGGCCACCCAAGGCCCACAGAGAACAACCAAAAGACAAGTCCAAAAAGTAGCCCAAAGAGAAAT
Source organism: Spirochaetales bacterium (assembly GCA_022360655.1). Lineage (GTDB taxonomy): Bacteria > Spirochaetota > Spirochaetia > DSM-2461 > DSM-2461 > UBA2779. The sequence continues at coordinate 334 of JAKSCK010000085.1, forward strand.
GAAAGAAGAAAAGAAATCAACTCCGCAACCCCATGAAACTAGGAGGGAAGCAATGAGGAAAGGCCCAATAGGCCACACACAAAGAGAAAGGCCCTGACCAGAGTACATGCCCATCAAGCAACGCCCATAACCTCCCCCTGGAGCAATCGCCCCTATGAAAGACCTCGAGAATCTCGGATCTCTATCCCCTCAATCCCTCTCGCCCGCGCTATCGGTCGACTCAGAGCAAAACTGGTCCCTCATTGACCAGCGAGGCCGCACAGCCACCAAGAACCGTCCAAGCCAGAGTCGGCCTCCTGAGGATCCCACAAGGAAATCCCACCCCCACATGGGAGGGGCCTCGCCCGATGCCGTGGTCGAAACGTGTGTGCTCTGCATCCAGTCCCGAAGTCGCTCGCGGTGAAGCGCCCAACGAGGGCAATCCAAAAGCATGTGGCGCCTCGAGTCAAGCACTCCGCAGTCCTCACAAAGGGGGGAGGGGAGGTGACCAAAGCGGTGAAGGTACACCCCCGTGGGAAAGTGACCCGTCAAGAACTGGCCAACCCGAGCGGCCATGAATCGGGAGGGCATCGCCTGCGTCCAGCCCAGATCGGTGTGGACTATCACCTCCTCGGTAGGCTCCAGAATCGTGCCCTGGGTACTGCACTTCTGAGATCTGAGCTGACCCTGATACCACCGGCAGACGGCCCCCTG
>JAKSCK010000157.1 GCA_022360655.1 Spirochaetales bacterium
AAGGGCTCTCTAAGCTCAAAAGGGTGTCTTTGTAGGCTTCTAATAGCTCCTTGAGTAGCTGCAAGAAATCCCGCTCTCGGCTATACTTGAGCACCTGCTCCATCAAGGACAGCGTCCCATTTGAACATTATCCTGAAAGTCATCATAAAATTCATCTTTCTCTAGCCGCTTCTCGGGGCTCAGCGCTTGCGGGGCAGCTAGTTCATAGTAGCCACTGGCATAGCGCATAATCCCTTCCTTAACAAGGTCCACAAAGCAATAGTCATTGTGAAGGTAGTGATGCCTTCGTGTTTTTCTCTAAATATTTTATTAGTATTAACCCTGGGCGCCGCCTCTAGCTCTCTGATTCGAAACAGAGAACTTTGAATGCAAAGGGAGTTAACAAGGCGTGCCCCCCACTAGGGGTGGGTTCCTGTGGGGAGCAGTTTGGCAAGGTATCTCTGTACCCGAATCAGCTGTAAAGCGTAGGCCCCGCGTCTTATCTGTGTTTAACTGACCTCAGGGCCTCGGGTCAAGCAAAACGTGGCTATTATGGCTATGCTCCATGCGGTACGGTCAACTTGCTCTCTTGGTAGCCTTGGGGCTGCTTGTACTGTTGCTCTTAATAAGAGCGAGGAGGAGAAGGCATCAAGGCAGTGAACAAGCTAAACACCCTCTCAGCCCAATAAAAGTTCCTGCAGTCCATGCGGACTTACTGGCAGATACTAGAAAACTTGCTAAGTTAACATGTCAAATTATCATTCAACCTCAAACCTAGCCACCCTCATGACTTCCTCTGTACACCCTGTTGATATGGGTATTTTTGCTGTTTTCTTGGTTGTTACGCTTGTCGTAGGGCTGAGCTATGGTCGGCAAGTAAGCACCATTCGAGACTATGCCTTAGGAGGTAAAAACTTCTCTACTAGTACCCTAGTAGCCACTATTGTCGCTACTTATTCTTCAGGCAGCGGGTTGTTTATCAGACTTGAGAACACCTACACCAGTGGCTTATACTACATCATGGCAGGTTTAGGGCTCCCCCTTAGTCTATGGCTCAGTGGCCAGCTGGCTAAACGCATGGGGGAGTTTTTGAACAATGTCTCTGTAGCGGAAGCCATGGGAGATATGTATGGTAAAGCAGTACAAATCATTACTGCTGGGAGCAGTATCGTAGCCAAGGTAGGCTATGTAGCTATTCAGTTTCAGGCCATCTCCAAAATGTTGGAAGTCCTTTTCAACCTTGACGGAGGCGTGACAACCTACATTGCTGCTGGTATTGTTATTAGCTACTCAAGCTTAGGGG
>JAKSCK010000209.1 GCA_022360655.1 Spirochaetales bacterium
CAGTTTGACAGAGATTCCAGAGGCTGTTGCGTCATTGACCAGTCTCCAACAGCTGGAACTGACTAGGTGTCCAAGATTGACAGAGATTCCAGAGGCCATTGGGTCATTGACCAGCCTCCAAGGGCTTCAATTGATAGAATGTTCCAGTTTGACAAAGATCCCTGAGGCCATTGGTTCATTGACCAGCCTTCAACACCTGTACCTTGACACGTGTTCCAGATTGACAGAGCTTCTCAAAGCCATTGGGTCATTGACCAGCCTCCAACAGCTGGACCTGAGCAGGTGTTCCAGCTTGACAAAGATTCCAGAGGCCATTGCGTCATTGACCGGCCTCCAGCAGCTAAACCTGAGCTGGTGTACTAGTTTGACAGAGATTCCAGAGGCCATTGCGTTATTGACCAGTCTTCGACATCTGTGTCTCTACACCTGGTGCAGTTAGACAGAGATTCCAGAGCCAATAGGATCATTGGCCGGCCTTCTGCAGATGTAATCACTGCATGTTCCACTTTGACAAAGATTCGTGTTATAAATTGGCCCAAATTTCCGACCCCAATGAGCCATAGAGGGCCTCCAAAAGCTGGACCTGAGCAGATGTTCCAGACTCACAAACATTACTGAGGCCGTCGGGTCATTGACCAGTCTCAAACATCCAGGCCTGAGCTGGTGTTCCAGGTCGGCCCCGATTTTGGTGGTAATGAAATCACTCGCCTAGATCTGCATGCTTGTTTCACCTTATCATAGGTTCCTGCAGGTATTTGATCTGTGATCCATCTCCAAGTTCTGGATCTGTACAATGGTCCTCGTGTGACATACACCCCTCAGGGCATTGGGTCATTATAAGAAGTGGGACCAAAGGAGTGTTCAAACCTAACATACATTCCCAAATCATGTGAAATTTCAGGCTACAGCAATGTATTATATGCATATCTAACTCATGTCACTTTGCTAAATATTGTATTCGTGATGGTGGCAGTGAATATTCAACGTAGCGGAACTCTGTATCGCTATCATCACAGA
>JAKSCK010000147.1 GCA_022360655.1 Spirochaetales bacterium
AGGGTGTAACCCCCAATATGTGGCACACATCCTATGTATGCTCCGTAGCCGGTCCAGACAAAGTCGACAGCTCTCTCTGATGTGGTGGTCCCATCGCAACTGGGAATCAACCCACACTCCCAAGTACTTGAGCACAGTAACTTGGGGGACTGTCTCGCCATGGAGGAGGACCGCAAGAGGGGTTGTGGCCCTCAATGTCGTAATATCAATTGCCTGACATTTGGACACATTAAATGCCATGCCCCACTCATCACTCCAGGACTCCACTAGGTGTAGCGCGTGCTGTACCCCTGGCGGGCAAGGCCCACGGGTGGCCACTATGTCCCAGATAAACATATCATCGGCAAAAGCCTGACAGTGGACCACCCGGGACAACTGCTGAAGTAAATCATCCACATACACCAAGAAAAGGGTAGGAGACAGAGGGGATCCCTGGGGAACGCCTGCACGGATCGGGTACGAAAACTCGGACTCATTGACCCTTAGGACTACTGTCCTGTGCTGAAGGAAAGCTCGGGTCCATGCAACCATATAGCGCGGGAGTGACTTCTGGCGAAGTTTCCACAGCAATGCCGGGTGATCAACTGTATCGTAGGCACTCTGGATGTCAAGGGCAACAGCCACACACCTGCATCGGGTCTTCATGGCCAATGAAGCACTCGAAACAAAGCGCCATAGTGCTAGCTCGGTGGAGCGAGTCTGTCGAAAGCCCTGCTGGCAGTCGCTCAAAAGGCCGCGGGTCTCCAAGATATAACTCATGCGGTCCTTCATAAGGCTTTCCATGACCTTGCTCAGGACACTCAATAGGGCAATCGGTCGATAGCCCTTTGCTGCATGCAAGTCGGCACCTGGTTTTGGGACTGGTAGGACTCGGGCTGTCTTCCACGAGGCAGGGTGGACTCCTAACTGGAGCATCCGCTGGAACAGCTCAGTCAAACAGGGGACAAGCACAGCCCTCGAAGCCTGGAGGCATTGGGCCAGAATCCCATCCTGCCCTGGGGCAGCAAAAGCGCGCATCTCAAGGAGTTTCCATTGGACTTCCTCTGTGGTGACAGAGGGAATGTCCTCCCAATCCTCCGCAAGCCAATCCTCCACCTCCTGACGACGTCTCTCAGATCGCTGCTGGAACTCGCGGGTCGAAGGACCAGCTGGGAAGAACCTCTGAGCCAGCACATCAGCTTTCCCTGCATCGTCAGTCGTCCACACCCCTTCAAAAGGGCCAAGATCTGCAACCTGGAGCCGTTGGTAGGGCTTGAGGATGCGCTGGACGCTCGTCCACATTTCTGATCGATTGACCCTTGCACAGAAGTCTCTCCAAGCAAGGGCCTTCGCCTTACGGACCGCGGTGGTGAATCTCCGCCTCGCCTTGCGGTATAGGCACCAATCGTGATCTGTTCCCAACCGTACTGCTCGATTCTGGGGGTTTCGAAGATGACCCCGTTCACTGGAAAGCTCTGGGGACCACCAGGGTTTTGATGCCCAGCAAATCCTCTTCTCCGGTACGTGGTGGGCAATGGCCTCCTATAGGATGGCGGTGATGCGGCCCACCTGGTGCTCAATCGCAGCAGCAGTGG
>JAKSCK010000266.1 GCA_022360655.1 Spirochaetales bacterium
ATTTTGCACAGACACAAAGCGGAGAAGATCCCGAGGCGGGAGAAATCCCCTTGACCAGAGAGCAAATGCGCCGTGCAAGAACGCTCCTGCAATAGAGAGTGGCGCAGGAGCAGCAGCAACAGAGAGCCGCCCCTGCTCGATGCCAAAACGCCATTACAGAGGAACTGTCTATAGAAAGATAGGCGAGGCAACTGGCCGAACGCAGAGTGGCTAAATTGGAGGTGCAGATGGCCAAGATGCGTTCCCCAGCACAGGAGCTGGAGCAGCGACAGGGAAATCGAGGGCAACAGGCAGCCCCAATGATTCCAAGACCCCTACATGTAGGGGCAGGCGAGCAACGACGTCCAATGGGAGACAGGCGAGATGGTCCGCCATAGATGGCGACCCGGGGCGTTCAACCACAGACGGTGCCCCCAACTTACGCCCAAGTGGCACAGATGCCACCGCGTCGATCGACAGCGTGAAGCGTAGAGGATGTTTGCAGACGACAGGAGATTACGTGCGACAAGCGAGTAGCAGATGCACCACGAGCAATAGATGCACCATGGGCAACAGATGCGCCGCGCGTAGCGCCAAGGGCACAGGGGCCCTCGACTCCTTTGAGCGACCTACAGTCAGGTCCAGAGATTCCAGGTACGTCAAATCTGTCTGACTATCTACGCAGGTATGTTAGCCTGCTGATGAGGCAGTATGTGGATAAACGACCTGGAGATTTCAGAGAATCAGGGCCGACTACAGATAGTCTGGTCCTAGATACAAAAATGCTGGAAGGGGATCGCCTGGCGTGGCAACAGTTAGCCACAGGAGCACGACTTTGAGAATCGCTAGATGAGGATCACCCGATGCTGGGTGAAATCGATACAATTGGCGACGATTGGGAGTCACTGGATGCAGAAGACTTCCCTATGGAGGAGGCTGAATAGAAACAGAATCTGTCAACAGACAGACAGATTAACCAACCAAGACAGAGACAAACAGAATCTGTCAACAGGCAGAAAGATCCATCAGCTGGACAGAGACAGCTGATGCCACAGCAGCCAGAAATAGAATCTGTCCACAAACATACAGATCCATCAGCTGGATAGAGACAGCTGATGCCACGACCCCAATTCCCAGC
>JAKSCK010000232.1 GCA_022360655.1 Spirochaetales bacterium
CGTGAAAAAGCAGGAATGGGAAACGGTTCGTACCACAGCACACTCCATTAAGGGCAGCTGTCGGAACATGGACATGAATCGTTGTGGCTTGGCCGCGGAAGAATTGGAGCGCGGTGGGCGGGAATGTGATGCCAACTTGTCCCAAACAGGGCTTGGCAATTTGGAACGGGAATTTCCTCAATTAAAAGAAACCGTGGATAAGATTCTTAGCGAAAGTCTTTTATAAATTTTAATCAATTCGGGATTTCCACCCCCTCGTTCAACCCAATGAACGAGGGGGGCGTTCTGAACCGAATTTAAACTGTGTCCATCACGCAATAAATTTTCGAATTCCTTCTAAGAGTTCAGGGTGGGTTTCTGCACCACCCAGTGCCGGAAATTCATCACGAATCGATTGCGGAGCTTTGAAAAACATGCCTTTGTCAGCTTCTTGCAACATGGTGACATCATTGTAGGAATCACCGGCGGCAAAAACATGCATACCCATGGCATGGAAGGCGGCCACGGCCTTCTTTTTTCCATCCTGCTGACGGAGTTGGAAACCGCTGATGCGTCCATTCTCTTCCACAATCAGTTCATTGCAGAACAGGGTGGGCCAAGCCAGCTTTTCCATGAGGGGGGATGCGAATTGAGAAAAGGTGTCTGAGAGAATCACCAACTGCGTTTCTTGACGAAGTGTGTTCACAAACTCCATGGCTCCCTCTAAGGGACTGAGGCTGCGAATCACATCTTGAATTTCTGGAAGGCGTATTCCTTCTCTATCCAAAACACCAAGGCGGCGATTCATCAATTCACTGTAGTCACTGATGTCACGGGTGGTGAGTTTCAATTCTTCTATTCCTGTGCGTTCGGCCACAGCAATCCAAATTTCAGGAACCAAGACACCTTCGAGGTCGAGGCAGACCAATTTCATTTCATACCTCCCTATGGGAAATCCCATCATACCGGAAGAGTCCTTATGGGACCATGGAATACCCCTTGGTCAGTTTTGGATCTGCCTCATTGACGCTTTTTCTTATTCGCGATTAAATATAATCCCGATGCAATGCACCGGGGACATATC
>JAKSCK010000252.1 GCA_022360655.1 Spirochaetales bacterium
GACCAAGGCGTGACAGTTCAGCAACGAGCAAAGTGTCTCCTTCTGAAAGCTGACTGAGTAGTTCGTCAATCTTGCGGTCTGCCATGTTCTTACGTGAGGATATTTCCAGTCGGTACCAGTCATCAATGTGTAGATTATGTTGCTGTGTATAGCGCAGAAGTTCATATTCCTGACTTTCAACATCTTGCTTGCTGGTACTTACACGTAGGTAAGAGATCACACGTCCCATATTATGCTCCCAAAGTTGTACAGTAAAATTAATCCCTGAATGGGACTTAAATTTCATGCATTACTAAAATTAAGGCACGCCGTTTTTTGAAACGTAAGGGACAAAATAATGGGTCGTTTTTCTTGACTGTTGGTAGTGCTGGTAGTGCGGACAATGCGAAGATTCAGCTCGTACATATAGAAATAAAACATACAAAGACCATTCATGGAGGTATGTATTATGTTCGGACGAGCACTCATTCTTATAGGGCAGACTGTAACTGTCGCATCACTGGTATCGGCGAGTCCTGCTCTAGCTGTAACATCGCCAGTACTGATGTGGGCGGTGAAGTCTAAAACAGTAGCTTCACTTGCTGCTGGTGCAACTGCTGGTGTTCTCGCTTGGGTACGTCGGTAGGTTCGATGATGAAAGCCCGGTGTGAATATCGGGTTTTTTTTAGGAAATATGCTGGTCTACTCTTGACGATGAGATGGTCTATCGCTACAGAATAACTATTATTTCCTCAATTAACAGGAAAGTGCTTTCTCAAAGTAACTTCTTGTTACCCCCTCACATGGGGACACCCCAATTCGAGGCAAACCTAGCCGAGAAACCGTCCCTATGCCTGTTTTATTTATAGCACTTGTTGCATATTCTGTATTTACGCGTTTGTTCGATTTTTGATTATATTTGACCTGTTATAGAGGTTAAATACATGGAACCTACCGCAACAAAAAGTTCCTCCCCTGTTGAAGACATCTTGACCGAGTTTGGTCGTCCAATGTCGGTGTCCGACGTAGCTCAGATTTTCTCCGTGAGC
>JAKSCK010000225.1 GCA_022360655.1 Spirochaetales bacterium
GTCCTCCAAGGTTGCGTTCAAGAAATGGCCCCGAAAGGTTTGGTTTTGAGCATCTCACGGAATCCCAACAACAAAAAACGGATAGCGATACCGCTTTGTTCTTGAAACAGCTGGGTTTGTACATGCATGCATGTGAGTCATGGGATGGTACCAACTGGGCACACATGGAATGTTTCCCAAAAAGGGTTGGGTTTCTGTTGGAATCCCCTCAAGACCCCAAAACTTATCTCCAAAATGGTGAAGGGGATGAATCGGCTAGTTTTTGGGCTTGGGATGAGACGTTGATGTTTTTGGAAACCTTTAAACCCAATGGAATGGAGTTGATCAGTTTTGATCAGGGTGCCTTTGGTCATACCAGAAAAGAAACCCACAACATGCATGACCAACCTTCCTGACATGCAAGAGTTGCATGGATGTCGCTCTGGTGAACGAGAACGGTATCTTGCGGTCGACTTGGATGAACGACTGCTTCAAACTGCCGCTTGGTCTCTGTGGGCACCAGGGTTGAGAGCTGCTGTCAAAACATCTCTGTTGGTTTTGGTTGAATGGTATGGGATTTCACCACCAAAGTTGTCCAAAAGTTTGGGGTTGGATCAATGGAAACAACACATCAATCAGGGACATCAACCATACCGCAGGGATTGTAGGACTTGCATATTGAACATGGCTGGGGCGAAACCACACCGACGTAGGGTACATGCTGGGAGTTCTGCTTGGACCATGTCTGTTGATTTGGTTAACCTCCCCAAAGCACGTGACCTTGCCACGAAAAGGGTTGTGAGATATGGTTTGGTTGCCACAGCACTTGTGCCTGTCTTTGACTCCCCTCCGGGGGACGAACCACCGGCCGATGAAAAGCCAGTGGATGTTGAAAAGCCACCCGACGCTCCGCGACCAATGGAAACCGTGGATGCATGTTGGGGGGAGGGTCTTGAAGAGAAAGAATACTCCCTTCAGGGGGACGAGACAGTTGAGACAGACCCTCCGGGGAGCAGTGTTGAGAATGTGAAAGACCATGATGGGGGTGATGGACATGAAACCGACTATGAACCTTCAATCATGGGTGATGATGAACTTGAAAAATGGGAGTCAAAATGTCTTGAGAAAGCTGTTGGTGAACTTTCTCAACCTGTGAAGGTGCGTCATGTGACACTCATGGAACCTGTTGAATCAAGAAATGTGAAACATGTGATGCCAGCGATGGATACTTTGGTCACTAGGATGCGATACATGGGTGTTTGTGTTACACGTATCCATTCAGATAGAGCCAAGGAGTTGCTGTCCAAACGGTTCAGGTCATGGGTTGCACAACGTAACATGATGCATACTTTTACAGCTGGTGATGACCCCCAAAGTAACGGTCACTGTGAA
>JAKSCK010000131.1 GCA_022360655.1 Spirochaetales bacterium
CTCATAGGCCATGCCCGCCGACATGGCGCCGTCGCCGATCACCGCGACAACGTGGCGATCCTGCCCGCTCAGCCCACCGGCCACCGCCATGCCCAGGCCCGCCGAGATGGAGGTGGAGCTGTGCCCGGCGCCGAACGGGTCATATTCGCTTTCCGAACGCTTGGTGAAGCCGCTTAGACCGCCGCCCTGGCGCAGGGTGCGGATGCGGTCGCGCCGTCCGGTCAGGATCTTGTGGGGGTAGCACTGATGGCCCACGTCCCAGACCAGCTTGTCATGGGGCGTATTGCAGACCGCATGGATCGCCACGGTCAGTTCCACCACCCCTAGCGACGACCCAAGATGCCCGCCGGTTTCGGACACGGCCGAGATCACCTCGGCCCGCAGTTCCTGCGACAGAAGACCAAGCTCGATATCGCTGAGCGATTTAAGCGCCTGTGGCGTCGTCACGCGATCAAGGACAGGTGTCTCTGGGCGGCCCATGGTTTTCTCCTCCGGTTCGGCGCGGTCTGGCGAGGATGCGCCTTCAAGAAAAAAGCGTCGCGAAAGGGGGTAACCCTTCGCGACGCAAGGTTCCTGTAGCCAACAGGAAGGGAACCGGGGTGTGGAAGCCCCGAGGATCAGACCCACCGGGAGGAGGGCCCGAACCGGCTAGATCAGGGGCGGCGGAGATAGAAAGCCGCCCCCGACCGATCAGTATTCCGGCGGACCAGAGGTCGCGAGTTCTGGCCAGTCGGCAATCACGTTCAGACCCTGCATGGGCTGCTGATAACCCTTGTGACAGGTTGCGCAGGCCGCTTTGGGTGCATCCGCAAAGATGGGCCCAAGGCGTTCTGGCGGATAGGTGTCCCGCAGGGGCACGAGCCAGTCGTTGTTCAGCTCTTGCACCATTGCGATGCCCAGCGACGCGGTCCCCCACTGCAAAGTGTTTTGGGCACCGTCGTAGAACGCGCGGCTGTTGTGGCAGAAGACACAGTTTACACCCAGCGAGTTGCTGAAGTAGTTCATCAGCGCATAGGTGCGTTCTGTATCCTGGATCGATGGAAAGCCCTCTTCTGCCGGTGTGCCCGGCACACGGCTTTCCAGATCGTGCACCGCAATCTGCTCATAGTTCAGCAGATACTGCTCAAGCGC
>JAKSCK010000116.1 GCA_022360655.1 Spirochaetales bacterium
ACCTACTCCGATTTCTTATGTGGTAAGATCTGGAAATATTCATAAACAGATTGCCGCTGTTGAGGACCTACTCCGATTTCTTATGTGGTAAGATATGGCAAGTTTTGCACAGATAAAAAAGGTTGTTGAGGACCTACTCCGATTTCTTATGTGGTAAGATGATCGCCGCGACTCAACGAGCCTTTGACGGTTGAGGACCTACTCCGATTTCTTATGTGGTAAGATGGATGTCTTGGCTTGAATCTTACATTCAGGTTGAGGACCTACTCCGATTTCTTATGTGGTAAGATATCAAGCCTCTCATTACGCGGGAATTCTAGGTTGAGGACCTACTCCGATTTCTTATGTGGTAAGATAATGTGAATATAATCATATTCACAACAAAGAATTGGGGTGATTCGTTGAAAGGGAAAATGAAAAAATATCTCAAAAAAGTTGATACTGAACCGCTTTTTTAAGCGGTTTTCCCTTTTTACGAGAACGGAATGTGATGATGTTTCCATACTGTCTATCCGTGATGTTGATTATATCAACTTGTCCCTTTGGAGGTAAGGCACTCTCTATCCGTTTGGCATACTTTGGGATTTCTTCTTTTCCGCCAATCAGCTTATAGTAGACAGAAAATTGGGCCATCACAAATCCTTCATCTAATAAGGAGTTGCGAAATTGAGTGGCCCGTTTACGCTCTTCCTTCTTCACAACCGGTAAATCAAACATGACGTACATCCACATCAGCTGAAGTCCATTTTTTGGCATACTGACTCCAAATCTTTGAACGTGGTTGAGTTGACTTGTGGAATTTCTATTTGATTTTTTCCTGTTTCATAGGAATGGTAGAGCGATTGGCACAGGGTGGACATAGACCGTGATGCGGATGATTCGCCTTTCTCTGTTTGTAATCGAAGGGTTAAAACCAAACCCAATTTTGCTTTTACAGGAGGACACAAAGAGGCGTGAGGTTGAACTGATTGTATTTTAAACACAATGAAATCCACTAATGGCCTGTAGGATTCCATTAAATCATCCGCTAAACAGAAGGGATTGCTCCGACTGATATGAGAAACACCCAAGGAGGGATTTATACCTGCCCCTGCTATGGCTCTCAAAATTGCCGCACGTAATATTCCATAGCCAAAGTCTAAGAGATTATTGAGCCCTTCACCTCTGGGTTTTCTTCGGAAATCCTTGCCTAATAAAGAACTCCAATATATCCGTGCTGCTTGGGCTTCTCTGTTTTGAGAATCTCCAGAAGTCACTTCTGTGGCCAACTTCAGCAATCGTCTAGCATTATTGCATTGCAGATTCTCAAGAAGAGTCCCTTGATGCAGGATTTTTTGCCGAACAACGCTTTGCCAGATTCTTTTTTTTAGGGGTAGAGATGCTTGAATTTGATCAAGAAGTCTTCCTGTGATTTCTTCATGGGGCTTGAATGGATAAAGATAGGATGCCGGACGATGTTTCTGATCACAAAGAACCGTAATGATTCCCCGTTCCGCCAAGGTATTCATCAGTGATGTAGAAAGAGTGGCCTTGGGAGAGGAAAGGAGCAACACACCAATCTCATCAAGCGCTAATTGATGTGTCTCACCCTCGTCACTCTTAATGGAAAGAAATCCCCGGGTTTTGCTGAGATACAAACCCGAGGATTGAATTTCAACTACGCTCGGAAGCATACCTCCATTTATCGAATTCCTCCTGATTGATGTACAGTAATTTTCCTCACTTTTTCTTTTTTAAGGAGAACATTAATAGAAAGGAAGTTTTGCTTTCCTGTTTTTTTATAAAAACCATGCACAGAATCATGATTCACAGAGTCATGCCAATTCTTATCTGTAGCCCATATTGGTTGCAAATCTAATCCTTTAAGACTTGGGGCAAGTCCTTCTACCCGAAAATATTTCACACCGTCGTCTTCATGGTATGAAAGAGTATCTTGCTTATAAAGACGCATCATTTTTTTTGCGGCAGGATGGGGCCGATCAGGAACAAAAAAACCTCTTTGAATCTGATTTGCATGGAAATAAGAAATAAACTGGCCTTCGAACTTATATTCCCCGGCTTTTTTTGTTGGTACTCTCCAAATATCAACATAGGCATATCCATCAAGTTCATAGCCTTTTCCACGTACAGCCCTTTCCCTATAAATCAGGGAACTTGGAATCTCATAAATTTCCTGATTTTTAGGAATGTACCGGACATGCTTAATGCCCTTTTTTCTACTGTACTCTTCCAAGACTTTTTCCAGTTTAGCTCCAGGGCGGCTGTCAATGTACTCCTTGATTTGGGATCTTAATTCAAAGTCCACAAGTCCTTTTGAATTTTTGGCATTTTTTCCAGGGGCGTCAAAATCACTCAAGGAACTGATTTGCGTAAGGGGTTTACGTGTCACCCAATACTCTTTGAGCACGCGTATTTCAGGGCATTCCTTAGCAAAAGATTGCTTTGCTTTATTGAATCCAACATCTTGTGATAAAGCCCACAAAGCTTCTTGCTTCTTTTTAGGAACAACCTTTTCAACATCCTCTTGCTGAAGCTCAACCGTGTCGTACAGCATCGCAATTGAAATTTTTCCATAGGCTGTTTCTTTAAAGAATCGTCCCTGAATTCCATGCTCCTGCTTGAAAGAAGGCAAAATTTCTTTCACTTTCTTTTCCAGTTCCTGATATCCAGAATGTCCTCCTGGCAATGGAGGTACCAGATACTGAAAATCACATTGATGATCATCCTGCTTATTCAAATCAGCAATTTTCTTTACCAGAGATCTGTCTGTAAGCCCAATGACAGCCGCATCAATGGCATGATGCCTGTGATCTGATCGGTTTTTCTTTTGCGCATCAATTGAAATAAATGCATTTAGATTCCATTTTCTTCGTAAAACTGCTGTATGTTTACCGCTGACACCCCAAACCTTATTGGATGGACAAATGGCCGTCAGATAACGTCGAGCAACTTTGGCAATATAGGCATTATCCGTCATTTGACGCTGTAGAAAACCGCTTTCCTCATTCTCAAATCGTTCCATGGCATTTTGAGTGAATCGCCATTGCTTGTTGCTTGGCAGTTTTTTCGAGCGATTTTGTATGTCTTCCCATGTAAAACCTATGGGGTTAGAACCAAAAGCTTCATAGGGTGAACGCTCTCTCTTCAAGGCATTGCAAGATCTATGAGCTATGGTTTTATTTGCTCTACTATCATCAAGGGTCCGAGAAAAAGGCAAAATATGCTCAATTTCAATAGAACCTTGAAAGAGTTCTTCCGCTCTAATAATTTCTCCGCAATATGGACAATGGGCTGCTGTGTTGTTCTTCCTCAATTCCTCATAATATCTTAATTTTTCAATATCCATTCGAGAACAAGACGCAAGTTTATGGGTTTCTTGAATTTCTTTTCTTAAACTATCATTGATTTTTTTATTTTTTGTTTGAGTACTGACAATCTGGCTGAGTGCTTTTTTTCCAAGCTTCAAATCCCTGGAAAGTTCCAGAGATATTTCTGCTGGCTTTCCATGTTTCATAATTAAAGAGTTCATAACTTTTCTGAGCTGATTTAAGGCAATGTGAACAGTAGGGTTTCCAATCTTTCCAAAAGTGGCTTCCTCTTTGTTCTGGCCAGGAGCAACTTTCACAATGCAGGATTCAGGAATGGCTTCTCCATAATAAGGGAGACGTTCCATACTGCCGTCACCTTCATTCAGACTATGGTTGAAATTTAGCATTTTCAGTGCATCTGAATATCCACAAAAATTATCATACATTAATTTTGAGCATTCTCTATGCAACTGAGCACAATATCGTCCTACACCTTTGGGGAGCGTAATTTCAGAAATTGATTTTTTCTGTTGATTTGATAAAGGAATAGAGAGCTGTTCTAAATACTGAACAATTTCCTGTTCATCCTCTGCTTCCATGATACATTCGACACAATTATCTTGTTCTACACTATCAAGATGATCCCAATGTTTCCCAAAGAGTGAATCTTTTCGGAAATCTACAGCTATTTCATTTCCGTTTAACTTATCTCGGCGTTCACTCTCCAGGTTAAATCGAAAATCTGTACCCAGCAGTTTTCTCAATTGGCTAAATTTTGCTTTTTTGTGTGTATCCAAATATTCATACAAGGTATGAAATTCATCTGTTGAAAGAGAAATTATTTCACCATGGTCACCAATCATTCGCAAATTCGATAATTCTTGAAGAATTCGAAAATGGTGGGATGATGGCAAACTTTTGTGGGCCCTAGGCTGATCTTCATAATAGCGGCAAGTTCCGCGTTGTTGCGGTTTTAAAGGACGTTGAAAGAAAATAACTTTTTCAAATTCCTTCCAATTCAATTGGGGGAAAAACTTTTTCTGTTTATCTCGAATCAGTTCAAATTCCGCAAGATAATGCGAACGTTCAGGATAAAATTTGCTCTCCCCTCTAAAGCGAATACCATTTGTTTTATTTGCATTAAGATACTCGCCAATGGTTTGAGTGTTATGAGCTTCTAATTCTTTATTTAAAGCTTCAATTTTTTGCTTAATAATACCATTCTCTTTATCTTTACTATTTTCCTTCCGATTACTTTTAAAACCTCTTCTTTGACACAAATGTAGAAAAATTCTTCCAAGTTCTTCCTTTGATAGCGGTTCATAAAGAGCCTTTTCTCGCAGTTCGTATGGATCTAATGAATAAAGGTGAACACATTCTGAAGGAGATTTTGGCCAAAGTTTTTCACGAATAAGAACGTTGACAAGATTTCGTTTTCTTTGAAGAAAACGGTCTCTCCGTCGTCGCATACTCCTGGCATCTCTTCGCTTTACAGCTAAAGGATCGCCTGGTGATCCCGATTTTGAAGGAGATCTCCCATCTGAAAAGATGCGAACTCCCATATCTATAATGTTTTTTGGACCATTTTCCCCTAGTTCCCATAGAGCCCAACCAATCGAATTCGTACCAAGATCTAATCCTAGTCTATATGTCATATATTTTACTCCTTTACAAGGATTTATGAACAATGTATGTTTTGATAATACCACATAAGAAATCGGAGTAATTACCCTATATGGGTGTTCTCCAACAAGAAGCTTCGGCTTCAAAAAATGCAAAAGGACCCTACGGGGTCCTTTTCTTATTCTAACTTGCTCATTATTGCAGGATGAATATCAAGCATATTTCAATTACTGTTATGTGTTACCGCAAATGTTACTTTTTTGTGAGTAACACAAGTGATAACACTTGGAATACATTGACTACATGTGACATATTTATATTAACGGGATTAGAGGTATCTACCTCTTTTGTAAGTAGTTATGCATAACACCTGATAGTGAATGAATACGATGCCAGCTAGTTTCAGGGACTAGTGAGCGCAAGCTCGTGGAGGTTCGAGTCCTCTTCCAGGCAGAAAAAGCCCGGTAACCACACGGTTATCGGGCTTTTTTTATCTCCGAATAAACAGACTCGAACCTCCGGAAGGAACGGCCCAACCGAAAGGGAGGGCAAATCGGCATGGATGCCGATTGAGTCCCTGAAGGCGGCCTGGAGGAAGCCCACACGAAGTGGGCGACTGGAGGGTTCGAGTCCTCTTCCAGGCAAAAGAAAAGGCCAGTGCCCATAGGATGCTGGCCTTTTTTTGTCATCCGAACTTGGTAATGAGACGCTCCAAAGAAAGCACCAACAACCACAATGGGACGCGGTCCTAATGGCCGCGAAGGAGTTCAATCTTCTTTTTCTTGTATGGAAAAATTTTGACGGAGTTTTGACGCAAAAAACAATATTGCCAACAAAAAAAGGAGCATGATGTATGGCAATGGAGCCGTGCCTGTTCTCTGCAAAATGGCCGCAATCGATGGTGGAATCAAAGCACTTCCGATGTAACCAAAACCCATTTGATATCCTATAATTTTTTGGGATGATTCAATACCAAACCGTTTTGGTGTCTCATGAAGCATCGCTGGAAAAACAGGAGAAAGACCTAAACCAATCAAAACAAATGCGGGACCAATGGTAAACGATGGTAAGGGCAGTAAAAGGAGTATCACTCCTCCAAGAGCCATCAACACTCCAAATCGAATCATCTGGTCATTACTGAGCTTCATTGAAATCACTCCAGAGAAGAATCGCCCAACCGTAATTCCTCCAAAATACAACGACATCCACATTGCCGCTGCTCCCTGGGAGATTTCTCGTGAAAGAACCAAGAAACTTCCGCCAAGAAGCCCTAATCCTGTTTCCGTGGCACAATAAAAAAGCATGGTCAAAAATGCGAGTTTGGTTCCTTTGATGTGAAAAACACGTTTCTCTGTCTGGCCAACTTCCTCCGGGTCTTCCTGTTTTAGAGTCCCTGTTTTACCCAAATTATTTTTTTGCCAGAGGAACAATGTCATGAAGAGAAAGATGGCAAGTGAAAGTTGAACAATGGATATGGTTTGATAACCAATTCGCCAAGAATCTCTGTGAACAAGAGCCCAAGACATCACCAGGGGCCCCAAAGTGGCGCCAACACCCCAGAAAGAATGGAGCCAATTCATATGATGAGCCTTGAAGTTCAGAGCAACATAATGGTTTAACGCCGTATCCACGGTCCCTCCACCCAAGCCTAAAGGAAGGGCCATAAGAAGAACCCAAGGATAGGATGGGGCCAATGAGATACCAAGTAGAGCGGAACCGGTTATCACACAGCTGAGAAATGTTATTTTTCCTGTACCAAGACGCTTGATGATGGGAGAACTGAGAAAACTCGCCATGATGGTTCCCCCAATGACAACCATGGAAATGGCACCTCCAGCTCCCAATGTGATTCCCCATTCATCCTGAAATGATGGCAATGTGACGCCAAGCAAGGAATCGGGTAAACCAAGACTAATAAAAGCCATATAAATAATGACAAGAAGAAGAACGGCCACACTAACTCCTATATTCCTGTTTTGTATTGATGAGTCTGACTCCACTCGAAATCTCATCCACGGCAAGGTGATGAAGTCCTTCAATAAGAGATTCATGAAGGTCCGTATCAAAATGCATCATGGGCAAATGTTCTTGTGGTATTTCCTTTCTCAGCTTTTCTTGGATTCTTCTGAGAATGTTCTCTGTGAAATCCAGCCCAATAAGCCTGATATTTTGAGGATTGATGATTGAAACTAAGGACTGGACTGTGTTGGAAACGGCATCAATGAACACATTTTTCTTCTGCAAGGACGTCTCCTCCAAAGACTCGCTCTGGGGAAGAAAAGACACTTCTCCTGCAAAATGACTGTAGCCCCGAACCAGACGCTTCCCCACAATGATTCCAGCTCCTGGCTTTCCACCCCGAGGATAGTAAAGACAGACACTGTTCTCATCCTGGCATTGATCTCTACCAAAATGATTCCCAAGGGCTGAGAGATTGACATCATTCTCTGCAATAACGGGGCAATCAAGCTGTTTCTCTAGATGCGAAACAAGCGGGATTCCTGCCAGACGAGGGAAATCACAGATGCCAATTGTTCCTTGGCGAACAACTCCAGGAATCCCAAGTGCAACCGAACGAACCAAAGGAAACTTCCGGCAGTAATGCATCAAGATCTCTTCAACATCGCCCATTCCAATATCAAAATGTTCTGTTGATGATGTCATCACAGGATGACCAGCAAGATTTGCCACAGAGGAATAGAGGATGTTCTTTGAGCCCTCTTTCCTCAAGTAAACGGCGGCATAATACGCATAGTCATGGTTATACTGAAATTGTCTTGATGGACGTCCACCCGTGGATTCACCAGGGCAGGCTTCCTGGATTTCACCGGTTCGAAGCATTTCCTGAAGAACATTTCCACAGGTTGCAATGCTCAAACCAGTCCGTGTCGCAAGACTCATCTTGCTCACAGTTTCAGAGCATCGTAGCACCCTTCTGATGGACTGGATATTGATCTCTCTGAGATGCATTGTATTGGCGTTCACACTTTAAATACCTCTTGTCGTAAGTATTATGTTTTATAAAAACATGTCAATCACAATAAACCATGACTTCCCTCCTTCCCTTTCCTTCTTTATACTATTCATGTGTATAGTTATAATGCCTCATCACTTCCCTATTTCCACCAATCCATTCCCGCGGGATTTCCTAGCCCGGCGTCGGATTATGCAGAAGAACATCTCAATCTCAATGAACTGCTTGTTGAGAATGCCAACTCCACCGTTCTGATGCGGGTTCAAGGCGAATCCATGATTGGTGTAGGGATTTATCCGGAAGATATTTTGGTGGTGGATCGAAGTGCACTGCCCCATGACCAGGATGTAGTGGTGGCTGTGGTGGATGGAGAATTTACCGTGAAAACGCTCCGTTATCTCCAAGAGGGTGCTGTTCTGGCTCCTGAGAATCCAGAGTTTCCCTCCATTCCCATTGCAGAGGAAACCGAGGTACATATTTTTGGTGTGGTTCAATACTGCATTCACAGCCTCAAAAATCGATGAAAAGCATTGGACTCATTGACTGCAATTCTTTCTATGCCTCCTGTGAAAAGGTTTTTCGGCCCGATCTCAAAAACAAACCAGTGGTGGTTCTTTCCAATAATGATGGCTGCGTGGTGGCGATGAGTCCAGAAGCCAAACGGCTGGGGATCCCCCGGGGCATTCCCTACTTCAAAGCCAAACCCTTTCTTGAGGCCAACAATGTCCACGTCTTCTCAAGTAACTATGAGCTCTATGCCGATTTATCCAAGCGCGTCATGAGCATCATCAAGGAGCAGGTTCCTGGATTTGAGCAATATTCCATTGATGAGGCCTTCTTTGATATCAGTGGACTAACAGAAAACCTTGATGAATTCTGCCACCGTCTCCGAAGCAACATCTATCAATGGACAGGGATTCCCACCTCTATTGGCCTCTCCCTAACAAAGGTGCTGGCAAAACTGGCCAACTCCAGAGCCAAGAAAACACCCCATGGACTCTTTTTTCTGGGCCCCTTTTCCGTCCACACCACCAAGGCCACTGGGATGAAGAACATCCAGCAAGTTCTTCATGAAACTCCCGTGGGAGCCATCTGGGGTATTTCCCATAGGACAGAGTACAAGCTCAAAGCCAAGGGCATCTTCACAGCCGCCGATTTAACAGAAGCAGAGGACTCCTGGATTAAGTCAAAACTCACCATCACAGGCCTTCGGATTGTTCAAGAACTCCGCGGACAAGAGACTTTGTTTTTTGAAGACATTGTCCCCAAAAAGGAAATTCAGTGCTCCAAAAGCTTCAATTCCCCAGTGAGCAGCCTCAATCACCTGAAAGAAGCTGTTACAGACTATGTACTAAATGCATTCATCAAGCTCAGAAATCAAAAAAGCTACTGTGGAAACATCGAGATCTTTCTCACCACCACCACCATCAACAACAGCTTCCGCGTGAGAACTCTCACTCGTGAATTCACCTTTCTTTCTCCCACCCATTATCTTCCAGAACTGACAGAGGCAGCCTGTAAACTGGTCACAGAACTCTATGATAAGAACACCTGTTACAGAAAAGTCACCGTGCAATTGGGAAATCTCTGCACAGCAGAAAAGGCCCAGAATCATTTGTTTCATGCCCTTGATAACCGAAGGGATGAGGTGATGAACGCCGTGGCTAAGGTGGACCAGAAATACGGAAAAAAAACCCTCCATTGTGGAGTGATAAAGGAACGTTCTGCCTGGGAAATGAAAAGGAACATGCTCTCCCCCCGATACACCACCTGTTGGAAGGAACTTCCAGTGGTGAGAGTTTAAAGCCCAAGAACTTGGGCAGAATTGGGATTCTGTCCCTTTTGAAAAAGAGTGGAATCAATGGGTGTGGCTTTCAACCTTGAAACCATGGGATGAGCCCCCCAGTTCAGGTCGAAAAAATCCACCATGGGATTCAGCCAATCAGAAATCATTTCAGGGCTTAAAAATAATGGCATTCGCTGTTTCGTGTTATGGATTTCTCGCACAATGCCTTCTGCAGGCTGTGTAACAACCGTGAATGTTTCCTGTTTGAGCCGATGATTCTCATCCCATAATCCACCAAGTGCAAAAGGAGTATGGTCATTCAAGGAGATTCGGTAGGGAATCTTTTTCTGCCCTGAATGCTGCCACTCCACATATCCATCCATCAGCATCACACACCGTTTCTTTTGAACTAGTTTTTTGAAAGAGGGCTTGGTATCCAAGGTTTCCCATCGGGCATTGATGGTGTACTTCCGCATCTCATACGCTTTCTCAGGTGTTCCAACCCAGTGGGGAATCAGTCCCCAGGCCAAAAGATCAATGGTCTGTGTCAAGGACTGTTTTATAATGGGCCATGAAGGATGCTGAAATGCAGAGACATAGTATTGAGGTAAATCAAATTGGGCATCAGGAAAATCCCGCTGAAAGAGATCCTCAATGATCTGTGCCTTGGTCACCAAGGAGGCATTAAAACACATGGTTTATTCCTATTTGGATGAGAGGTCCATTTGAGGACAAGGTTACCTCCGTAATTTATAATATTGGCGTATATTCATGAATAACAGTCGCCTAAAAATTCAACAATTCCTTGCACATATTTTTTGACTTTATTCTTCATAATCATCTTTTCCAGTGTTCCTCTATCCCATTAAAGCATTGGTGAAAATCCAAAAAATTCTGTGTATTGACATTTATTTCAGTCTTGGAATCAGATAAGGCAAAGGAAAAAAAATGATTCAACCAGAGCAAATTGCTGTTGTAAACCAAGCCATCAACCATGTCCATGAACGTTTATCCACTCCCCTCACAGCAGAGGCTCTGGCTCACCATTGCCGTTATTCCCGTCACCATTTCAACAGGCTATTCACAGCAGTGACAGGAGAAAGTGTCTATGGATTTATCAAACGGCAAAAACTGGAAACGGGGGCTTGTCTTCTCATGAAGTATCCACAGCTTTCCATCACCGATATTGCATCTTTTCTCAACTACAGCTCATCAAATTTCTCTGACGCGTTCTTTAAACAGTTTGGACTCCGACCCAATTTGGTGCGCAAAGGGCAATTCTCAACACCTGCAAAAAAGACCGGTCACCAGATTCTTTCCCAAATCATTAATCACAATTATGGAGCAAAAAAGATCCAACACAAAGGACAACGCCTCAGAGGAACAATTAGCATTCATGATTTTCCGGAGCGGATTCTCGAATACACGCGTGTGATTGGCCCCTATTGCCAACTCCAGTCCCTTTGGAAACAGTACATTTCACAACACATCCCCTGTGATGTCTCACAACCGATGCCTCGGTTCTTTGGTATTGCTTACAATGATCCCCTGGTAACCCAACCAGAACAGCTCATCTATGACCTCTGTACTGAGGTGAAGACTCCAAAATCTCTGCAATGGCATAGGATTCCTTCTGGACGATACGCCTGCTACCACTTTGAGGGGCCATTCTCAGAACTCTTTGAAGCCTATAATGAGTTCATGGCATTTTGGCTTCCAACAAACATCACACCCTACTGGGGAAAAGCCTGCCTGGAATCCTATGCCCCATGTCCAACTCCAGGTCATGTGTCCCTAGAGATCTGTGTCCCTTTTGAAAGGCCCTAATTTCCGCTTTTAGAAGTTTCAGTACCGCCCAAATTCAGAAGTCACCATGACAAACCCTAGCCATACTGAATCCGAATTTCATTTCGGAGAACAGTATGAACACAGAAAAACCACTCTCCCCGACTCCTCAAGAAGAGTTCTTCTCCTATGCCATACCTGCAACAGTTTCAATGTTGCTTTCCGCATTGGTGGTGATTGTAGACGGCTTCTTCATTGGGCATACAGCAGGTCCATCCGGCCTTGCAGCCATCAATATGACCCTCCCCATCTTCACCCTGCTTCTTGGCTTAACCATCATGGTTGGAGTGGGATCCTCTATAGAGGTTTCTCATAACCTAGGAGCAAAAAATCGCCCTGAAGCGGCTCGGAGATTCTCAGGAGGGATGCTCCTACTCATCATAGTGACAGCCCTTTTTTGCCTGCCCCTTTTCACGTCCCTAGATTCCATTCTCTCGTTCCTGAAGGCCAAGGGAGACTTGCATTCACTCGCTCGTCAATATCTTGGAATGATGCGCTGGTTCTATCCTCTAATGATGGCCAATATTGGTCTCTCCATTTTCTTGCGTGCTGCCGGAAAGCCTGGTGAAGCGATGGGACTTGGGATTCTTGGAAATTTGCTGAATGTGGGACTCAATGCTCTCTTTATTCTTGGCTTTGAATGGGGATTGCAAGGCGCCGCATTAGCCAGTGGTCTATCAGCACTTCCACCGGCTCTTCTCGCTATGAGTCGTTTTCTATCAAAAAAGATTCCTTTAGGCTTTTCTAAACCACGCTTTTTCCGAGGTGAGATTCGTGGGGTTCTGGCCAATGGCTCATCCGAAATGGTAGGTCAGGTTTCCGTTGCCATCACAACCTGGTTGTTCAATCGAATTGTTCTTCAACGTTTGGGTGTGAATGGTTTAGCGGCCTATACAGTTGTAGGATATCTCATCTGTTTTGAAGGTATGGCCATCACAGGACTCGCAACCGGATTAGGACCAATTGTGGGATTCCATGCTGGTGCTGGGAATGGAAGTCGAATCCGTAAGGTTCTTTCAATCGCATTAAAATCAGCCGGGATTGTTGGCATTGTATGCTGGCTTCTTGTGGTGTTCTTTGGAGCATCCATTGCCTTCTCAATGTCAGGAGGAGATCGCCAAGTTTTTGAGATTGCAAAATCGACATTTGCCCTCTTCACTTCCGCTTTTCTGGTCAATGGAATCAATGTGATTGCTGCAACATTTCTTACAGCCTTACGCAAACCTGGGCCTTCCGCCATCATTGCCATCCTACGCGGCCTTGTGCTCAACAGTTTTTGTGTGTTGACCTTACCTTTATTTCTAGGAGACTTGGGGATATGGCTGAGCTTCCCAATCACTGAATTTTCAGTCCTGCTCATCTCCATTCCTCTGATGTTGCACACCCATCAATCACTGCCTACAAAGCCATCCAACGCATCCATGAAAAAATCATTAACAGCCTAGAGCTTCCTGCCCCTGAGTGTTCATACAACAACTCAGGGGATTCTGAGTACATCCCATCCAATCCTGGTTATAATGTCCTTATGAAGACGCCGACGCAGTCCCCTGTGTTCACCCTTTTCAACAACCTCATGGAATGGGATGAATGGAATCCTAGAATCACCAACATTCATCAATGAAAAACAAGCTGAGCATTGGAGAGATGGCAGCAATTCATGGAATTGGAATGAAAACACTCCGTTATTATGATGAAATTGGATTATTCTCCCCTGTCTCTGTCCATCCAGAAACGGGATACCGCTACTATGCGGTAGAACAGTTTGAACTGCTCAACATGATCAAACATCTCAAATCCCTGGGAATTCCTCTCAAGGAAATACGGAATCATGTCCAACAAAAAAGTCTTGAGAATTTCATTCACCTTCTCAAAAAAGAAGAACAAACCACAAAAAAAAGAATCCAAGAACTCTCTTCTTCATTGGGCCGTCTGAATCATCGAATCAAAGAACTGGAACAAACTCAGGATCAGCATCCCCTCAACGTCCCACACCTTCTCACCATTCCTCAACAATACGCCGTGGAAAGTCCTACATCTCCAAGGCCTGGAAAGCAACTGGAATATGCACTCCGAGCGCTAGAAAATTCGGAGCTTCCCTTAGGAACCGTGGACTTGGGACGTGTTGCCCTCACCCTTTCTGTTGAGAATTTCCAAAAAGGCCATTATCAATGCTACTCTTCCTTGCTCATTCTTCTCAACGAGCAAGCAACGCAAAACATCACCACAATCACCCTCCCAGGAGGGTTGCATCTGCGCATGCTGTTCTGTTCCCAAAACCATGAAGAATCACCACTGTATTATCAGCAACTCCACGATTTCATGATGGAACAGGATTTTATCATTCATGGCCCGGCCATAGAGCGTGTCATCACCAATGAATGGATCTCGCACAATCCACGTGATTGGCGAACAGAAATCCTCATCCCAATCAAAGGTCCTGCAAAGAACTCTTGACCCTCCCCCTACTGGAGGGTTCATAGATTAAGAATCCTCATAATCCTTGGAGATTCCCATGATTGGAACCATCGTCAACACTGCAGCCATCCTCATTGGAGCCGGAACCGGCACAATTCTCAACCGAGCTCTCCCCAAAGGATTAGAAAAAACACTCATCCAAAGCACTGGCCTTGTTGCTCTCAGCTTAGGCATCTCGTGGATTGCCAAGCACCTCCCCACAACACCTGAGCCACTAGTTTTTATACTGAGCCTTGCTGGAGGGGGTGTGGTAGGAGAAATGCTCCGTCTTGAATCACGAATCGATACTCTCAAGAAACGCTTCACTCCCAAGGAAGAAGGAAGCAACCCCCTTGAAGGCCTCATCACCGCAGTCTTTCTCTTTTGTGTTGGAACCCTTTCTGTGGTGGGCCCCTTAGAAAGTGCTCTCAACAATAACCACACTCTTCTCTACACCAATGCTCTTTTGGATGGAATCACCTCTTTGATATTGGCCTCGGCTTATGGCCCCACCATCCTTTGGGCCGCCCCCATCCTCTTCTGCTGGCAAGGTGGCATCTATGCATCAGCTTCCTTAGTGGCCCCCTTTGCCACCCCTCTACTCCTGAGTCAAATCTCCATTGTCGGGGGAGCTCTCATCATCGCCACAGGTCTCAATGTTCTTGGGTTAGCAAAGATTCGGAGTCTCAGCCTTTTGCCTGCTCTGTTTGGTCCGGTCCTTTGGGAGTTAGGAAAAAGACTATTCTAAGGAATGACACCCAATAAAGAACAAAGCCAAAAAATTCTGTTGATGCCAGAAACAAAGAATGACAGCTGGGAACAGAATCACCTGCCCCCGCAATGATTACAGGGCAAATCGTTGTGTTTCATACAAGGCCAAGTGAAGATATAACACAGAACTCCCCGGTAAGAACCCGTCTCATTGGTGCGGCAAGCGGAAAGATGAATCGCAATGTAGCCAACCGCTTTTCAAACTCATCAATGTACAGACACACGAAATCTAACCAGCAGGAAATTGGAATTTATAAAGAATTCAAAGCCCATGTTGTGGAGCATCCAAATACATGGGCTATCACAGCAATCAATGGTAAGGAACAAGATGCTGTCCCAGGATTCAGAGATCCCAAATCCACATAGAAACAATCTATGTGAACCCCTCGAAATTCTGTTAATGCTGTTTCTCCATTAGGTACAACAACAGTCATCACGAATCCCCATGAAACTATGAATGTCAAAGGAATATCAGCTCTTCAATACATGATTGAATCCATGCATGATGTGCCACTTCACCATTTCGTTCTGGCCTCATCCTGCGTTACCTCTCTTCCTGGTTTTGAGAATTCTGTCTTTGAAGTGAATACAACAGAACTTCAGAAGAGGTGCAAAATGGATACCGTCCTTGGCCTTGCTGAAGTCATAGACTTTCCTGGAGTTATCCATCACAACCCAAGAAGAACAGGACTCATTGCAACCACTTTGAAGCAAAACCAGTTTATTCAAGGCCATGGGGTGAAAGGAACAACACTCTCAACTTATCTGAAGTGGAAGTCCTGACAGTGATCATGAAACGTCAAACAAAAAAGGTGTTATAGAGCGAATTTGTAAGGGCTTTGATGTGAATGTCAAAAAAGCACCTTCATCAGCAACATCAAGAAAACTGCCAACGCGATTCAAGAAATCTCCCATGTCCCTCGCAATCTCTCCTTTTGCACCGATGACCGTGAAGCTGATGGAATACGAGCCAGAGCTGTGGGAACACTCCACACTTCACTTTTTCCCCAAAAGCTCCAATAAGAACATCACGGGATTGTATGGAGGAATTTTTTCAAGAATACAAAATAGGAGAAATGGCACAAGCTGTTGGAATCAGTCCTGAACTTGTTTGTTCTGATGAAAAGAGAGGATTGATTGAAACCATTAAAATGACATCCAAATAATCTGTAATCCAAACGGATAAAATGCATTTAGAGATTTCCCCATTTCTATTTCTACGTTTGAGCAATTCACTCAATTCAAAAAAGCTTGCTCTTCCATACAACATCCTCATCCACAACTCGCCCCCCCCACGATTCACCCTCTTTCTAACTCAAAGAGATTCAAGCAAAAGAAATTCTGGATAGAACATTACAATCCGTGTGTCATGAGTGTTGAGGAAAGTCCTCCAAACACCCCGACAACAAAGGACTTTCCGAAACCCAATGAGCGTATTCCACATTTATTGGAGAAGAATTTTTCAAGATCTAAAAATGTATCAAACCATGATTGAATGAATAAAAAATGGGTTTCATCCCGGGAAGCAAGCCATTGAATCGGGAAGTATCAATATGAGGAAATCGTTTCCATTAATAATCGACATTCCCATTCATCCCTAAAAACCTTCTTCAATCACTGAACTTCCATCACAGAAAAGCGACTGTATTGGGCTTTCCTCTGACGGACCAAACTTCCATCCCCGGCCGTCACCGTCTCAAATCCATGCTTATGATAGGCCTCAATCACCTTCAAAAAGTAGGTATAACCATCCACATCCACAATCAAGCCACCCCAGTCTGGAACCTCAAAGCGCTGTTCATTCCCAGACATTTTGGAGCGAATGGTCACATCCGTGAACGTTACCCCCGTCTCTCGCTGAGTAAAGAACTGATTCACTGTCAATGAAAAATGAATCTTTTCTCTCTGAGATGATTGGGAAAGAAAGACCTCACCATCATCAAAACCCACAGTCTGCCCAGCAAGAACCTTTCCAGTATGCCCCAGGTGCACAAAACCGGGTGTTTGCCCCCCATCCGCTTGCGTCCAATTCCCACCGGATTTCTCCTCAGGATTGGGAAGAGTATCCAAAGGCTCCACCCCCCGTCCAACAGAATCCCCTGTGAGGGCCGCCAGCTCTACGCCCTCTAAAAATCCTAAAGGTGTGTATTCGTTATACACACGAATCCGTCCATCACCTGTGGACTCTGCATAAAGGTTTTCCAAATGGGCACCAGTCTCCGGAACATTCCTTTGCCCTGTGTTTGTGATGCTCACTTCTACAGGAAAACCGTCCTCATCAAAAGCCACCCATTCTCGGGGATGGGGACTAAAAACAAATTCTCCTCGAAAACGCTCATCTCGCTCAAAAAACACAGTCGAAGCCGTTAAAAAAGTCACCATGAGTAGTGATGGAATCAACAAACGCCAAGGACCAACACGAACCCTCTGTGGTCCAAATGTTCCACCAAATACAACCGAAAGAAGAGTCAACACAAAAGAAGACAGCAAAAGAGCATACACCACCGGTGGCACATGCAGCCCCCGGTTCAACCGCATCGAGTACAAGAGCCAAAAAGTCCATCCCAACACCAGAGCCAGCACCAAAGCCAGTAACCGATACACTATGCCACGCTTTGGCTTAGCCAAATCATCCATCATAGATCAATCCTAAGGGTCCAATCAGACCATTATCAAATTTCTGACCGTCCAATCCTTTTTTGGGCGATGCCCCCAAGGGGGCCCGGGCTATCCGCTGCAAGCCCTCTTAAGGGCTTTACACTTCTATCCCTATCGCAATTCTCTCCATCACGCCCTTTCGCTCTTGTCACGTATCGGGATCATTGACATTTATCCCCACCCCCAGGATAGGATATAGTCATGAAGACACATCCCAGCCACAAGAAAATTGTGATGCGGCTCAAACGGGCCCGAGGACATTTAGATAAGGTCATTTCCATGATTGAACGGGAAGAACCTTGCACTCCCACCGCCCAGCAACTTCATGCTGTGGTGCGAGCCCTGGAACAAAGTAAGCGCATTTATGTAGAAGACCACATCAATCATTGCATTCGTACGGATGTGTCACCTCAAGAGGCAGAAGCCCTTCTGACTGATCTCAAGGAAATTGCGAAGTACCTATGACACAAAAACAAGCTTTAAAGAAATCTCTCAAACTCTACAGCCTCTACGCTTTGCTCTCCCGAGCCTATTTTTGGATGCCCGTTTTCATTCTGTATTTTTCCAGCCTTCTGTCCCTAAAAGATGTGTTTCTTCTGGAAGCGGTGTACTACGTCACCGTCTTTGTGACCGAGGTTCCTTCAGGCTGGTTCTCGGATACACGGGGACGGAAAACCACCCTTCTCCTCTCAGGCAGTTTCCTTGTGATGGCCTACACCCTCTTCATTCTGGGCAACTCCTTTTTCACCTTGGCCATAGCCCAAATCTTTCTTGGAATGGGGTTCTCTTTTGCCTCTGGAACAGACACATCGCTTCATCTGGCCCTACTTGAGGCCAAGGGAAAGGAGTCAGAATATGGAAAACGAGAGGGAAAACTGGGAGCTCTTTCCACTATGGTTGCGGCCCTGGCATCAATCTTGGGAGGAACCATTGCGTGGCTCGGGGCCTATCGCTGGGCCTATGTCCTCTCCCTCTTCTTTGCCCTTCTTTCCCTTCTCATCACCACAATGATTCAGGATCCAGAAAAACATTGTGTTCGCCCCAAAAGACGGGCCATCAAGCAATTCATTCAGGTAGGGAAACGGCTTTCACACCCAAGGCTTCGATTTGTGTTTGTCTTTACTGTGATCATCACAGTGCTCAATCACACCCCTTATGAGCTCTACCAACCCTATGCCAAAACCTTGGGGATTCTCTCCGGTTCTGCGGCTCCTCTTCTCACAGGAATTCATGCCGCTCTGGCCTCTCTCATTGCTGCTTTTGCCGCTGGACAGTCCTTTTCTCTTCGGGAAAAAATTGGGACAAAAGCCCTTCTCATCAGTGCTCTTGTTCTTCAAACCCTTCTCATTGGAGCCCTGATGATTCCCGCTCGCATGGAAGTCTTCCTCCTTCTCCTACTTCGAGGAGTCCCAGGGCCCCTCACCACCCCGGCCGTGCGAAGTGAATCCGCTCCCTATCTTCCATCGGAAGAGCGGGCCACATTCTTCTCTCTTCAGAGTCTTGCCGGACGGGCGGCCTTTGCCCTCACTCTGGTGGCCTACAACCAAGGAAAAGGAGATGCCATCACTGGAAGTGCCGCTCTCGGACTCACCGTGGCCCTATTGGGTGGACTTCTTTTGCTTTTTCTTCCCATGAGCCCAAAGAAAGAGCAGTAAAGCGCCTCCTCACCCTCCCATCCTGCGGATATACTCATCCTATGGATGGGAACCCTTTTGTCTGTGTCACCACTGATGCCGTTGAACCAGATTTGAACTGGGAACAAGAACACTATGCGGAGGCTGGAGTGGATTACCGCATCCATACCCTTCGGCAGGCCTCTCCGCAGGCCATCATCAAAGCGGCATCTATGGCCCATGTGTTGGTTGTGGATCAAGCAAAAATCACATCCGAAGTGATTCAAGGTCTCACGCAATGTCGGCTCATCATTCGGCATGGGGATGGTTTTGATAATCTGGATGTGGAGGCCGCTCGACGGCATGGTATTCTGTGTGCCAATGAACCAGGATTTTGGAGTAAAGAGGCCGCAGAACAGGCCTTTGCTTTGGGAATGGCCCTGGCTCTCCGTCTTCCCCTTCAGGAAAAGGTGGCCAGAAGGCCCACTGGTACGGGCAGCGGCTGGAATCTCCAACACATCATGCCCTATTCAGGATTAGCCTCACAAACTGTTGGCTTATTGGGTTGCGGTAAAATTGGCCAGCATGCCCTCTCGCTTTACAAAGCTGTGGCTCATCGAGTTCTTGTTCATGATCCAGGCCTCACTCCTGGAGAAATTCAAGCTCTTGGAGCCACTCCGGTTTCCTTTGATCAGCTCTTGATTCAATCAGATATTCTCTCCATTCATGTTCCCGCTACCCAAGGCACAATAGGCCTCTTCAACGCCCAAACTCTGGGACATATGAAGAAAGGGGCCATTCTCATCAACACAGCCCGGGGAAGCATTGTGGATACAGAGGCCTTGGTTCATGCCCTGGAATCTGGCCATTTGGGGGGGGCCGGTTTGGATTCCACTCTCCCGGAACCCCTCCCTGAAAATCACCGTCTTTTTCACTGCTCCAATGTCATCATCACCCCTCACATGGCCTGGTACAGTGAAGATGCCCTGGCTCGAATTCGCAAACAGATTGTGACAGATGTTTTGGCCTGCAAACGAGGAGAGTTGCCTGCCCACCCTCTCAACCCCGATGTCCTGGAAACCCCACAAAGCCGATGGAAAAAGGCCTGAGAGGGGTCGATATATAAAAGGAGAAGCCCATGAACTATGTACGAAAAATCCCAGGAGAGACGGTGTACCTCAGCCCAATGCGCCCAGATGATGCCGCTCAATATGCCCAATGGCTCAACACTCCCGAAATCAATCAATTTCTGGCATTGAGCACCTCCACCATCACAGAAAATGGGGAAAAGGCTTGGATTGAACAGATGGGAGAAAAAACGGTGTTTGCCATTGTGCGCCAGGAGGATGATGCGCTCTTGGGAAATGTGGCTCTTGATACCCTGGATATTCTTAATTCAACGGGAGAGGCAGGGATTTTTATTGGAGATTCAGCCTGTCATGGGAAAGGTTATGGAACAGAAGCCTTGGCCTTACTCCTGGGTTATGCTTTTGCCAATCTCAATTTAGAATCCGTGATGATTCGAGTGTTCCCTTGGAATCCACGGGCCCAAAAGGCGTATGAGAAAGTGGGATTCCAACCCGTTGGAGTTCTGAGAAAGGCCGTCAAACGTTATGGTAAAAGTTGGGATGTACCCGTTTTTGACATCACAGCAGAGGATTTTGCCCAAGGGCCATGGAAGCGATTTCTTCCAAAGCCCCCTCACCAAGCCCACTCTTCATAACAATTTCTAGCACCAAAGGATTGGGCAAACAGAACGTCTGAAGCATGTTGTTCCTGAATTGACGTTCTCAAACCCAATCCTTTTGCTTAAATCCAAAGAAAAATCACAGAAGCGGCTGTGAGCAGACCCAGCCCCAAACGGAGTCTTTTTCCCTTTCCTGGAGCCTCCAAGAGTTTGCCAGCCACCGTTCCAAAGAATCCCCAAAGGGAGATTCCAAAAGGGGCAATGAGGGCAAAGCACAACATCACCATAAGCGCTCCCAGCCAGTAGTTTTCCGCCATTTGAGGATAGATGGCCATGGTGGTGAGGGTCATCACATACACTTTGGGATTGAAATACTGAAAACCAAAACCAGTGAAAAATCCAGCTGGTTTCTCTTCTTGAGTCCCTTCCCTCTCTTCATTTTTTCCCTGTGAAAAAGCGATTTTCCACGCAAGATACAGAATAAAAACGCTACCTGCAATCTCTAAGATTTGGCTGATTTGAGGAAATCTCTCAAAGAGAAGTCCTAATCCAAGGGCACAGAGAAGCAACTGGCTTAAGACTCCACAAACCATCCCTGCAATAAGGGGAACAAGACTTCGATGACCAAAACGCGCTCCTGTGGCTGTGACAAGCATGTTGTTCGGACCAGGTGTGGCTGTCATCATCACCACATACAAAGCAAGGGAAAAGAGATTCGTAGGCATGACTCGCCTCCAACAAAAGGATGCCTCACCATATTTCAATTTGAAAAACCATATCAGATACAATTCCTAGCCAATCAAACCATAACAGATTAAAATCCAATGGATGAATTCAGCAGGATTTCTCTATGAACGGATTGTTTCTGATACCCAAAAGGACTTTGAACGAGGCATCATTTCCCCTGGTGACAAACTGCCTTCATTGCGAGAAATTGCCAAACGTTATGGCTGTTCTGTGGCATCAGCCACCCGGGCTTATGAAGAGTTGGAAATCCAGGGCTGTGTTCAGGCAAGGCAAAAATCGGGGTATTATGCCCTTGAACTTCCCCAACTGGCCCTTCCCCGGCCTCAAGATGATGATTTCCCGCTGATTGCTGAGGATGGAGAGTCGCCACTGCTCTTGCATAAGATTCTTGAATCCGCCGCAAATCCCGCAGCCCTCCCCCTTGGAGCTGGTCTTCCACATGAATCCCTTCTGCCTTTGGGGGCACTCTCCCGTTCCCTGTCTCGATGCACTGCCCGAGATGGTGGAGGTTTTGCTCGCTATTCAGCTCCTGGGGGTCATCTTGCTCTTCGAGAACGGATTGCAGCTCTGATGCGCCGCCGGAATTGTTTTGTGAATCCTCAAGAAATCACCATCACCAATGGCTGCACGGGTGCCATGCACTTGGCCATCATGCATTTCACCAAAGAGGGAGACACGGTGGCAGTGGAAAGTCCGGTGTATCCTGGGATTTTGCAAATGCTGCACCAAACACGCCGCCGGATTTTGCCCCTTCCAACTTCACCAATTCATGGTGTGGATAGAGAAGCTCTTCATCAAGTTTGCAAAACCCGCCAGGTACAGGCTGCGGTTGTGAGTGCCGTGCACCAAAATCCCCTGGGCTTTGTGATGGATGAACAAAGTCGAAAAGAGTTGGTGCACATGGCCGGGGAAACAGGGGTACCTCTGATTGAAGATGATATCTATGGAGAACTTGGCTTTCAGAGTGAGCGTCATGCTCCCATCAAAGCCTTTGATGAAGATGGGCATGTTGTTCTTTGTTCATCATTTTCTAAAACCCTGGCTCCAGGAATGCGAATTGGTTGGATTTGTGGAGGAAAGGAACATCAAGAACTCCGTGGCCAGAATGTGGCCACAAATCTTGGTCCAAGCCCACTGATGCAAGCGGCCTTAGCCGATTATCTTGATGGGGGGGGATACTTCCGTCATCTCGGAGCATTGGGAAAGGCACTCTCTCGTCAAAAAGCCCAGATGCGGGATTTACTCGCTCATTCACTTCCTAAAGGGACATGCCTTTCCTCTCCTGCTGGAGGTTACTATTTATGGGTAGAACTTCCCAAAGAAATCAAAGCCCTGACTCTCTTTCATAGGGCTCATTCAGAGGGAATTGGCATTGCTCCCGGTCCGGCCTTTTCCAGTGGATCTCGTTTTCAAAACTGCATACGAATCAGTTTTGGCACTCCCATCACAGAAGAAACAAAAGTGGGAATCTCCCGTTTAGGTGCATTAGCAAAAGAATGCTAGAGGGGAAGCACACACGATGGAGAACCAATCTCCATGCTTCCAGACCAATCACCAGCAGGCCATCCTGTGGGAGGATCAAAGGGACGAAAAGCCATTCGATGATCATCTTGAGCCGCCACATACAATCCTTCATGGGAAAAACTGATATCCCGAGGGGTTCGTCCAGGAGAAGAGAATCGCATCACCAACTCAAGCATAGGGCTGGAGTCAATGCGAATGCGGAAGATGGAAATGGAATCATCAAACCGGCTTGAAATGGCAAGAGTATTCCCCGAAGGATGAATCTTTATAGCGGCAGGGGCCGCAATTCCTTGTTGTGAGGGTTCGCAGGCCAAATGCTGCTCCAACAGCTTCATTGAACCATCTTCTTGCCGGATTCGTGCAACATAGAGGTGAGGAGCGAGCTCACAAAGAATGAAAGCCCAATCCCCAGAGGGGTGAAGAGCAAGGTGTCGAGGACCGGTTCCTGGAGGAGCCACCAATGCGGTTTGTGGATGAGCTCCTGCCCGAGACACATCGTGCATCCAAACCCGATCACTTCCCAAATCACACACATAAATTTTATCACCATGGAGAGAAGGAAGAATCTGATGGGCATGAGCTGAGGCCTGACGTTCTCCAGCAGGACCGGATCCAGCGTAGGCCACATTCCAAGCCACATCTTCCGCTCCTTGTGCTCCAAGTGAATACCCTACGGCACGCCCATCACCATAGGATGCCGTCATAATTTCATTTCGTTCCTGGTGCACACTCAGATGGCAACCTGCATTTCCAAGACCAGTACGTAGGCTTAAAAGTTCTAACGTGTTTCCCTTTCTCTGGAGGCTTGCAACCCCCCCCCCACCTGAATCGGTTTCACACACAGCATAAATCAAACCAGTTCTGGAATCTTGTGTGATGTATGAGGGATTCTTTAATCCTGTGAGTGTATCCAGGATGATCATGGAACCACTCCCCAAGATTCGCTCACAAAGATGAATGCCTTCCCCTTGAGGATCAGGAACATGCGATTTTTTACCCGTGTAAGTACCAACAAGAAAGAGTTCGTGATTCATAGAAAAATCCTGATGTGTTCAAAGAGGAAGTGCAAGGTACTCATCTGCCTCAGCTACGTTTTCCATAGGTAAACAGATTGTTGAAGGACTCTGCGAGTCCTGGATGAGCAAACACCATATCCTGCAAATCTGAGGCACAAAGACCTCCTGCCATGGCCAGTTGAAGCATCGTGGCCACTTCTCCTCCCTCCATTCCTACAATCGCCGCTCCCAATAGATGATCATCCCGAGGAGAAACAAGAACTTTGAGTAAACCCGCTGTTTCACCAGCTTCCATGGCTCGAGCAACCCGTGAATACGGCATCATGTAAAGGTGATAGGGGATTTGAGACTGAAGAGCCTGTTTTTCGGATAAACCAATTCGTCCCAGTTGCGGATCTGTAAAGACGGTGTATGGAACAGGACGTCCATGGATTCCAGTGCGTTCTCCAGCCCCTGGTAAATCCCAAAGATCACGAAGAACACGATAATCATCATAGGCAATATGAGTGAAAGCAGGTCCTCCCTTGCAATCACCAACGGCCCAGATTCCCTCTGTCGTTGTCGACAGCGCTCCATCCACATGAATAGAACCTGAAGAATCCCGTTCAACACCCGTGTTCTCAAGCCCAAGATTCTCCACCTGAGGGGCTCTCCCCACAGCACAAAGAACATGATGGGCTTCCACTGGTGAAAGGTCCATTCCCTCTTCATTCACCAGATTCAACCGAAACCCACGGTCTTGTGGTAGAAACTCTTTGGGCTGGGTACCAGTAAGAATGGTGATGCCCTCGGATTCTAAGGCCTCCGTTAAACTGAGGGCCACATCCTCATCCTCTCTGGAGAGAATATGCTTCCCACGATGCACCACTGTGACGGAACTCCCCATACGTCGAAAGATTTGGGCAAATTCCAACCCAATGTACCCCCCTCCAAGAACAAGAAGATGCGGAGGAAGATCATCAAGAACCTGAATACCAGAAGAATCGGAATATGGGATGTTGTGGAGGCCTGGGATATTGGGAATGACAGGAGCTCCACCTACATCAAGAACAATGCGAGGAGCTGTAATGGTTTGACCAGAGTCCATCAATTTTAAAAGATGTGGGTCAATGAACTGTGCGCGTTCTTGAAGAAAATCGATGCCCTTGGTTTGCTCATATCCACGATGAGAGGCCCGTCTAAACTGCCCAACAAGGGCATCTCGACGACGGCGCATGACGGTCCAATCAAATGAGAACGATGTGGATTGTGCACCCCATTCACCACTTGTCCGTGCGTTGTGAATCACACGAGCTCCTGCCACAAGTGTTTTTGTGGGAGTGCAGCCAACATTGACACAGGTTCCCCCGGCATGATTCTCTTCCACAACAGCCACTCGCCAACCCTTTTTGGCTGCTCCTCGAGAAAGGGGAGAAGCGGTTTGTCCCGCCCCAACAATGATGAGATCATACTGCGTCATCACTCAACCTCACTCTCTAGGTTTTCTCCACCTTCGAATGGGATGCCCAGGACTTTTCAAGTCGACCTAAAATCCCATTCAGGAAAAGAGCCATAAGGGCTGAAGCTGCAGCACCTTGAAAAACCCAAGCCGGATTATCTCGTATCAGCCCTGCCACAATCGGAGAACCTAAACCTCCGGCACCAGCAAGAGCTCCAATGGTGGCCGTTCCCACATTAATCACCACACTGGTGCGAATTCCAGCGCTAATCACAGGAAGAGCCAGGGGAAGTTCGATTTGAAGAAGAACCTGAAACCGTGTCATTCCCATTCCTTGCGCCGCCTCAAGAACCGCAGAAGGAAGGTTTTCCAATCCAGCAAGCGTGTTATCCAAAACGGGTAAGACACTGTAAAGCACCAAGGCCAAGAGGACCGGTTGAAATCCAAAGCCCACAAAGGGAATGGCCAAGGCAAGAACGGCTGCTGGCGGAACGGTTTGGGCCAGAGCAGAAGCATCCCGAACCAGAGGAAGAAAGGTTCGTCCAGCAGGACGTGTGGCTGCGATGCCCACTCCGATTCCAATGATTGTTGCTAATCCAGCCGCCGCAAGAGACAACCACAAATGCTCGAGAGCCAAAACCGCAAGCATTTTACGTGGAAACACAGGATCTTGAGCCTCTGGAAAAGGAACACTCAAGACAGGACTCAGGATACTGGGAATCAAAAGAATGAGCATGAACAGCATTCCGAGAGCAGACCCCAGGAATTGACGATAGGACCATGGAGTCTTCACGAAGCCACCTCTCCTGCGGCTCGTTCCAGTAAATCTTCTAGAGTCAACGTTCCCATGGAACGTCCAGCTGGTGAAAAAGCTTCCAAGGATGTTTCCCCGGCTTCCAGCATTTGGGAAAGCGCTTCTTTGAGTGTGGCATCCGTACGAATGGCCCCCACAGAGGCATCTCTTCTCGATGCCGACTTCATAGGCGTGGCATCTCCAAGAGCCTGTCCCACACTCAAACGGGCTAAACGTCGAAGAGCTCTGTCTTCACCTGTGAAATCTCGAATGAAAGGATCGGCATTCAGCAGTAATTCTGCCGGAGGTGCAGCGGCAACCAATCGTCCTTCATTCATCACAGCAATTCGATCCCCCAGACGAATGGCCTCATCCAAATCATGGGTGACAAACACCACTGTTTTTCCCAAGGTGGATTGAATCCGAAGAAATTCACGCTGTAAAATCTCCCGGGTTAAAGGGTCGACTGCACCAAATGGTTCATCCATCAAGAGCACTGGAGGGTCTGCAGCCAGAGCGCGAGCCACTCCCACCCGTTGAGCCTCACCACCGCTCAGATGTGCAGGCCAAGATTGGGCATAATCTTGAGGAGGAAGTCCAACGAGCTCAAGGAGTTCATGAACACGTTGTTCAATCTTCTCTTTACTCCAACCAAGGAGCTTTGGAACGGCACCAACATTCTCAGAAACCCGCATATGGGGGAACAGCCCCACATGCTGAATCACATAACCAATATGCCGACGGAGCTCCACTGCTGGTACATGGGACACATCACGTCCTCCGACCAGAACGCTGCCAGTCTGAGGATCCACGAGGCGATTAATCATTTTTAAACTTGTGGTTTTCCCGCAGCCGGAGGGACCAATGAGTACCAGAAGTTCTCCCTCTGGAACCTCCAAGCTCAATTCATCCACGGCCTGCTTGTCTCCAAATCTTTTGGAAACCTTTTTCCATTCTAGGGTCACGAATCCCCTCCTACCGTAGATAAACCAGGTGAAACGGTGCGAAGAATCACAAATCCCCAGATTCGATCCACACCCACAGCTAAAAGAACAAGAGGTATCACACCCAAAAGAATCAAATCTGGAGCCGACTGTCCCAATCCTTGAAATATCATCATTCCAAGGCCTCCTGCTCCTATAAGCGCCGCCACAGCGGTGTTTCCCACAGCTTGAACTGACGCGGTTTTTAAGCCGGTCAGCACATAGGGAAGCGCCATGGGCCATTGAACGCGCCAAAAGAGCTGCGGGGGAGACATTCCCATTCCCAATCCTGCTTCCAGCGCTGAATCGGGAACCTGTTCCAAACCCACAACCGTATTGCGCACAATAGGCAACAAGGCATAGAGCGTGAGAGCAATGAGGGCAGGAGCAGCCCCAATGCCCCGAACTCCAAGAGTTCTCAACAGAGGAAAGGCCTGTGAGAGAGCGGCTAACGGAGCCATCAGCAGCCCAAAAAGGGCCATGGAAGGAATGGTTTGAGCGGCATCCACAAATGACACAACGGATGCTCCGCTTCGCCCTCCTCGTGCAGCTTGCACTCCCAATGGGATTCCCAAAAGGGTGGCTCCCCCAACAGCTGTGAGGAAGAGTCGAAGATGAACCACAAATTCGGCTCCAAAACGGTCTTTCCGTGCACTCCATTCCCGCATCACAGAAATGGCCTCTCCACGCCCTCCTGAAAACAGGAGAGCTGTGGGAAGAATGAGAAGGGTCAGAAGAACCAGTCCGCCAAATCGGAAGCGAAAAATTCGGCTATGATCAATGAGAACATAGGCCGCAATGGGGAGTCCCCAAAATCCCCAGGCAGGACTGATCCTTGGAGCGGCCCCTTCCGGAAGCAAGAAACTTCCACGAACAAGCAACCAAGCCATGGCCCAAAAACATAAAAGACCGCTCCCTCCATAGAGTACAGAACGCCAGAGTGTTTTCTTCAAAAAAGAAGCCAGAAAAACAAGGATGAAAACTCCAATCAGAATCCAATTCCAGGCCCCTGCAAGCTGAAAACCTGACATAGGAATTCCATCTACAACCCGATTCTCTTTGAGCAAAGCAAAGGGAGCAATAAGAGATATTGCTCCAGGAAGTAGAGCGGCAAGGGGAACCGGGTCAAATTCCCCTTGTTTCGCTATGATCATTTTCAGGGGATGAACCCCTTTTCAACCAACCATGCTTCGGCCACACTACGGGCCGGAATTCCTTCAACAGCAATACGTGCATTGAGAGTTTGAAGAGTCACCAAATCCAAACTTTGAAAGACCGGATTGAGAAGTGCTGCAATCTCTGGATACATCTCCATCACTTCTCGCCGTACTCGTGGGGCTGGTTCATACACCAATTGCACGCCAAGATTATCTTCCAGTACCACAAGTCCAAGGGCTGCAAGAGGACCATCCGTCCCATAGGCCATGGCGGCATTTACTCCATCAGTGCCGCGGGCAGCAGCCTGTTCTGTTAAAGCGGTATTGCCACTGGACAGAACCAGAAGTTCATCTGTACTCAATTCAAAACCGTAGGCCTTTTGAAAAGCCGGAAGAGAATCGGGGCGACTCACAAATTCTTCCGAACCAGCCAATTTCACCCGTCCCCCACGATTCACATAATCTGCAAAATCACTCAAAGTGACCAGGTTTTCCTGTTCTGCTAAATCCCCCCGAATGGCAATAGCCCAGGTGTTATTGGCAGGGGCTGGTTCCAGCCAAACCATGTCATAGGCTTCTTTATCAAGGGCTCGAACCGCAGCAAGAGCTTTTTTTGAATCATACCAATCTTGGCCATAGTCATTCGGTGTGAAGAACCAATTGCCATTGCCGGTGTATTCTGGGTACATGTCCACTTCACCAGTTTCCAGGGCTTTTCGAACAACATCCGTTGGTCCAAGTTCGGTTTTATCCTCAACCTCAAATCCTGCATTTGAAAGAACAAGCACCATGATGTTCCCAAGAAGTGCTCCCTCTGTATCAAATTTGGAGGCAATAGAGATTTCTCCCCTCATGGCCACATCTTCTGTTTCACCTGTTGCCATGAGAACACCAGAGACAAGCAACACCATCAGTGTTGCTGCCAAAAGCACGCGGTTGTTCATGTCCAACTCCTTTACACTTAGTCTAGGGGGCCATGGAAAAGGATGCAAAAATCCATTGTCTCAAAAAGCGCTCTCATGGTAAGGATGCTCCATGATCAATGGTGCAACTGGTGAACTCATTTCTTTGGTGGCAGTGGCGGGCTGGACCGTCAGTGCCTTGTCTTTTGAAGGAGCTGGAAGACGTGTGGGTTCCATCCCCGTCAACATCCTTCGCCTGGCCCTTGCGGCAATCATCATTGCTCTGGTGAATCTCCTACGAGGATTTACCCCTTGGCCCCCAGGAGTCACAAGCACTCAAGCTCTGTGGTTGATGGCATCCGGCTTTGTGGGATTCTTTTTGGGCGATCTTTTGCTCTTTCGCTCCTTTCTGAGCATTGGAGCACGCTTAGCCATGCTCGTGATGAGCCTCTCCCCTCCCATTTCGGCTCTCCTTGATGGCCTCGTTTTTGGTCAAGGGCTGAATGCCGGCGATGGATTAGGAATGAGTCTTGCTGTGCTAGGAGTTGCCTTGGCAGCAACAGCTCGAACCCAAAATGCTGCAGGACCACCAACAGCAACAAAATCTCGCCGATGGTTGGGTTTTTTGCTGGCCTTTGGTGGTGCCCTAGGACAAAGTGGCGGAATGATTTTAGGGAAATTGGGTATGGGCACTCATGACCCATTGGCAGCCACATTTCTCCGAACTCTGGGAGGAATGGCGGGATTTATTCCGTTGGTGCTTCTCACCGGAGCCACAGGTCGGGTCATCAAGGCCCTTGGCGATGGAAAAGCCATGAGCAGACTCAGCCTTGGAACCATTGCTGGTCCAGTCATTGGGGTGAGTGCCGTTCTTCTGGCTCTACGCTACAGCCCCGCTGGTGTGGTGTCTTCCATCACGGCTGTGGTTCCTGTGGTGATTATTCTACCGTCTATGGTGTTCATGAAGGATAAACCACAACCTCGGGAAATATTAGGAGCCATTGTGGCTGTTTCAGGAGTGGCGGTGCTGTTCCTCACATAACAAAACGGGGCGCGCAGCGCCCCTGGAATTTTAAAACAGGTCAGGAAACAAACCCTGAGGAACGAGGGGTCGGTATTACAATTCTTTTGATAAACGCATTGTGGCAAAATCTTGAGGCCGATGAAAATCAGGATTGGCCGAACTTAAGGGCACCCAAGACAGATAATGAGGCTGGGGAAGAGCATCACCACATTTATAAATGTTGGCCCGTAATTCTGAGACCTCCCAGTGTTCTAAACCAACAGCCTGAGGGGGAATTCCCATTCGTAACCACCAAGAACCATCCTCAGGGCATTCCTCCCGTCCAACATGGCTTCCCTCAATCTGTATAAGGCGGCCTTGTTCTTCACTCAAATCGTGACGATGTTCCCTCCCCTCACCTGAGGCAAAGAGCAGGCAACCTAAGGGGTTGGCCTCCAGGTTGTAATAGGTGTTTTCTCCTGACAAGGAAAAGAAAAACTCCACACAACTGTCCTGGTGCACCTGCCATGGATTGGTTTCCTGGGCACGGAGAACAGGTTCATCCACTTCAAAGGTGAGGGTAAAAAGGGTTGGGGACCAGTTCATTGAAACCGTGGCTTGTGCAGGGCTAGGAAAGGCCTTTCCCCACTGTTCTTTCAGGGAAATTGAGGCACTCTTTGTGCCTGTCGGGATGGAAATTTCCATTATGCACTCCTCCCAGAAGCTTTGTGGCTCATCTTGTATTGGGAGGGGCTGGCTCCCATGTATTTTCGAAACAATCGACTGAAGTAATAGGGATCATCCATACCCACAAAGGCAGCGGCATCTCCCACCTGAAGCTGAGGTTTTTCTTCCAGTAATGTGGCTGCACGATGCATTTTGGCCTGAAGATAATGCCGTTTGAAAGGGGAGCCGGTTTCCCGAACCAGTTTATCTCGTACGGATTCTGGGGCATAACCAAAACGTCCAGCCACTTCTGCTAAGCTCAGGGGACGGCGGCAGTTTCGCTGGATCCACTCCACCATTTCTTGTGAACTCGGAGTTTTGAAACAGGGCGTTTTCCCTCCCCCCCCTTGAAGACTTCTCACACTCGCACCTCAGCAAGTCGTTGAACCGTGTCTTTCATGGCCGTCATTTGCTGCTCGATGGACTGGCATAAGGCCACCTGAGTGCGGCAACGAACAAGATTGTGTTCTGGATAGGCCACTTTAAAATACTTGTTGCCTTCCAGATAATCCGTGAGAAAGCGAATCCCCACTTCCATGGTCATGAGTAAACCTCCTTCTGGCAGATGAAGGATTTCCTGCTCATTCATGAAGGCTCTCCCATTCTCTAAAAAGCCATCAGCTAAGGCCTTGAACATGGAGAAGTCCATGTTCACCTCTTGGGGGTGGGGATGGTCTTCTGGAACAGGGCTGGTGGATGTTCGCACCAAGTCCCCAAAATCATAGAGTGATAAACCAGGCATGGATGTGTCCAAGTCAATCACACACAGTCCCTGATCCGTGGCATCATCAATCAGGATATTGTTGAGTTTGGTGTCATTGTGCACCACTCGTACTGGAAGCTCTCCCGCATCCCGTAGGCCCGTCAGGAGACGCACGGTTTGTTCATGGGAGCGGAAGTAATCCAATTCGGCGGCCACATCAGCTAATCGGCTAGCCGGTGCAGCTTGGGCCGCTTCCACTAGACGGGCATACCGGAGAGGTGTTTCATGGAAATTTTGAATGGTTTCCTTCAAAGGCCTTCCAGGAAGATCGGCCAGAAGGCGCTGATATTCGGCAAAACAACGGCCCGCTTCCCGGGCCTGCTGAGGATTTTGCACCACTTCATGGCCAGAAGCCCCTTCAATGAAGAGGTAGCAACGCCAGATTCCCCCTTCATCATCCTTCACCCAAGATTTTCCCTGTTTTGTTGGGACAAGGCTCAAAACACGACGGGATAAATCCGCCATACCTTCTGCTTTGGCTCGCTGTTGAAGGTGATGGCAGATGCGTTCCACATTTTCCATCAACTCTTGCGGCTGAGGAAACACATTCTCATTAATGCGTTGAAGCAAATAGGCCATGGGTCTACCGGCTTGATGACACACGACTCGATAGGTTTGATTGATATGACCATTTCCATAGGGAAGAGCTTCTTGGAAATCCCCATAGATGGCAAAGGAATCAATAAGTTCTTTAAAATCCATTTTTTCTCCTTTGAGCCTCATGCAAAACAGGCCTCTTGAAAAACTCAACATCAGGCAGAAAAACAAATCCTTACAAAAAAAGAAAATATTATTTCCTGCTGCCAAATTGATTCCCATTATCCGGGTTCTTTCTGGCGTAAAAATCTCTATTTTTGATGATCTTTAGAGGAGAAATCATCAAAAAATTGCCCCGTTTTTTTGTATCAGGAGTCTTTTCCCATGGAAAAGTGAACTCACAAAATTCCGGGTTAAGAAGAGATTATCGGAGGAATGACCAAAAAAGTCGTTGATTTGTCGACAATTTGTGTCTAATAATCCATATATGTCGGAGAAACTCCTCACCACTCTTTCCGCTCCTTCCAACAGCATGGAAGAAAAAAACAGCCTGAGAGTTGATGGATACAGATCCACCGAATTGCAGGATGTTCTTCAAATACGCCGTCTTTTTACAATTCACTATTTTGAGTACACCAAAGATTTCTCCTTTCCTGGAGAAGCCCATGATTTCTGGGAACTGTGTTATGTGGACAACGGAGTGGTTGAAGTTCAGGCAGGTGAAAGAGAATGCCTTTTATTCAAAGGGGATGCCATCATTCATCCCCCCAGAGAATTCCACTCCATCCAGGCTGATGGACGAACAGCTCCCAACCTTGTGGTGCTGTCCTTTGCCTGCGATAGCCCGCTGATGAATCGTTTTGCCGATCGGGTTCTGCACATTGATGCTCGGCACCGGGAATGTTTGGGCCGCATTCTTTGGGAAGCCCGGGGGGTCTTTCATGAACCCTTTGATGATCCCCTCACCGATGGACTAGACCGATTGGACTCTCCCTCTTTTGCTGGAGAGCAGATGATTCGACTTCAATTGGAACTGCTGCTATTAGAAATTCTGCGGGAAGAAGAGGCTCCCAACACCCAGGAACCTCATCCCACCAGTTCAAAAGGTGGAGCAGAACGCACCTTCAATGCGGCTGTGCACCTTCTCTTAGAGAATATGGACCGTACTCTTTCCGTGGATGAAATTTGTTCCACTGTTGGTTGCTGCCGTTCCCGACTCCATGATGTGTTCAAGGCCAAAACTGGTCGCGGGCCCGGAGAATATGCCAAGCGGCTTAAACTGGAACGAGCCAAGCAGATGATCCGGGAAGGCAACCGAAATTTTAGTGAAATTGCCACAGCTCTTGATTACTCCTCCATCCAACATTTTTCCAAGGTGTTCAAACGCTATGAAGGCATGACCCCCAGTGCCTATTCCTCATCCGTGAAGCTCCGATCCCAGGCTCCTCCAGAGTCCTTCTACAACCTCAAATAGGCTCCGCACCTCCTTTGTTCCAACAAAGAACTGGAGTCTCCTCATCCCATCGCGTACTCTATGCCCATGACCACTCCCCTGAGCCCCATCACCCAGCATTGGTTCACCACCCACGTTGGCTCTCCCACTCCCATTCAGACTCAAACCTGGCCCAAAGTGGCCTCTGGCCACCATGTTCTTGCCGTTGCCCCCACTGGAAGTGGAAAAACCTTAGCGGCGTTCATGGTGGCCTTGGATCAGCTGTTCAATTCATCCAAAGATTTCGGGCAAGCCGACCCCTCAGGGCCGCAGATTCTCTATATTTCTCCACTCAAAGCATTAGGAACCGATGTGAAAGAGAACCTTGCGGCGCCCCTTCGGGGTTTAAAGGAGGCCTATGCCCAAAACGGAATCCATCGGGATATCCGAATTGGAGTTCGTAATGGGGATA
The DNA here is from genome assembly GCA_022360655.1 of Spirochaetales bacterium. Taxonomy (GTDB): domain Bacteria; phylum Spirochaetota; class Spirochaetia; order DSM-2461; family DSM-2461; genus UBA2779. The sequence continues at coordinate 34,213 of JAKSCK010000116.1, forward strand.
CCAGCCCTTCGGAACGGCGGCGTCAGTTCACCAAACCTCCCCATATTCTGGTCACCACCCCTGAGAGCCTTGGCATTCTTTTGCTTTCAGAAAACGGACGCCGCCTTCTCTCCAAAGTCCGCACCTGCATCCTGGATGAAATCCATGCCATTGCCCCCACCCGCCGTGGAACCCTCCTCTCCGTAGCCCTGGAACGACTCACCACCTTGGCCGGTGAGTTCCAACGCCTTGGTCTTACCGCAACAGTCAATCCCTTAGAAAAGGCCGCATCCTATCTAGGAGGGTTTTTTCCCGCAGAACAGGACTTTGCCCCCCGTCCCGTTCACATCATTCGCCCCCAAGAGGCCAAAAAGATTCAAATCATTGTGGAAGACATCGGTCAGCCACCAGCTCCTAACCAGGAAGCTGATCAAAGCTGGCGGGACCTGGCTCAACGGCTCAAAAAGCAAGCTCAGGGAAAGCGGGCCACCCTGGCCTTCATAGACAGTCGGAAATGGGCCGAAAAATTGGCACGCTTTATGAATGAAGGAGAAGAAGAGCCCTTTGCCTGGGCCCACCATGGTTCTCTCTCCAAAGACATGCGTCGCTTGGTGGAAGGACGCCTAAAAAAAGGGGAAATTAAAACGGTGGTGGCCACTGGGTCATTAGAGCTTGGAATTGATGTAGGCCCCCTGGATGAAGCAGCCCTCATTGGCACGCCCTCTTCCCCCTCCACCCTTCTTCAGCGCGCCGGCCGTGCCGGACACCAACCCGGTGAAACCAGTGTGGCACGCATCTTTCCCATCACCCCCTCCGATCTTCTTGCGGCCACAGCTCTCGCAAAAATGGCCCAAGAAGGAGAGATTGAGGAACTTCTCATTCCAGAGAACCCCTTAGACATGGCCGCACAAAGTCTTCTGGCCCTCTGTGTGGAACACCCCCGTTCCCCTCAAGAATTGTATGAGCTCCTTCGCCAATCTTGGAGTTTTCACCGTCTGCCGCAACAGGATTTTGACAATGTTTTGGCCATGCTTCAGGGGCGCTATGCCGGCACACGCCTCAATGCTCTTCGCCCTCAACTCTATAAAGATGAGCAAAAACTTGTGGCTCGCCCCGGAACCCGTCTTCGGCTCTATGCTGGTGGAGGAGCCATTCCAGATTTAGGAATGTATAACGTCCGGGAACAAGGCTCCGATACAGTCATTGGGGTTCTGGATGAAAAGTTTGTCTGGGAATCCCAGATTGGTGCCGTCTTTGCTTTAGGAAATCGGCGATGGAGAATGGCCAACATTGATGAGAAGCAGGTCACCGTGGTTCCCACCAATTCCCCTGAAACCACCGAGGCCTTCTGGCGAGCAGAAGGGGCATCTCGAAGTCCTCAGGCTGCTCAATGCATAGGATTGTTCCTAGAGCAGGCCAGCCAATGTCTCTCTCAGAACCCAGAACACCTTCCCCAGCTGCTCATGCAGGACTGGAACCTGAATGCAGAAGCGGCTGCCCATCTTTCGGATTACCTTCAGTCCCAAGAACGACGTAGTGGAACGGCTCTCCCTCATCACCATCGAATTGTGGCAGAAGTGGCCACCGATCCCCGAATAGGACATGATCCAGAGTCGCGGAGCCTCTTTTTACACCTTCCATTTGGTGCCCGAGTCAACCGTCCCCTTGCTCTGGCTCTTCAAGCCTCATGGCAATCCAAAGGTGCTTCTTGTTCCGTCCCTTCCATCACAGATGATGCCGTGGTTTTCACCGTGGCTCAGCGGGATGCCCAAGATTTCATTCATCAACTCTACACCCTCACCAATCCTGAAAAATTGCTCCGGCAATCCTTGGAATCCACGCCCTTTTTTGGGGGGCGATTCCGAGAAGTGGCTGGCCGAGCTCAGCTTCTCCCAGCATCCACTCCACGGAAGCGCCAACCCTTATGGATGACTCGACAGCGTGCCCGTGCCCTCATGGAGGCCACCGCTCCCTACCCGGACTTTCCCCTTTTTGCTGAAGTGTGGCGGAGCTGTCTTCAGGATGACTTTGCCATGGAGCATCTGGGAATGCTTTTGGCTGGTATCCAAGAAGGCCAAATTGATGTGGTGGTGACTCATACACCGGCTCCCAGCCCTTTTTCCAACTCCGTTGTTCGCCGCCGCCTGGGCGAACGCATGACCAGCAACATGCAAGACCAAGGAGAGGTTCGATTTTCCAGTGCCCTGGACTCTCAAGAAATCCAACGCTTGGTGGGAGCCTCCGCACTCCGTCCACGGATTCCCTCCACCCTTTCCACCCGACTTCATCAGCGTCGTCAACGCCTAGAAACCGGGTACGCCCCAAAAAGTCCAGAAGCCCTAGCGGCCTGGGTGGCAGAACGCGAGGCCTTTTCTCACACGGAATGGACCGCTCTCTTTGATGCCACCCTCAAAGAATCAGGATGCACTCGGAAAAAAATGGACGCCTCCCACCTTCTTAAAGCAATAAGCTTGGGTCCAAACAAGGCCCCTTGGTACATCATCCCAGAGGCCCAAGAGGAATGGCAGAGCGCATTTCAAACCAATGAAAATCAACAGCTGCTCCATCCCACAGAAGCCGCAAACCTCCTAGCATTCTGGATTCGGGGAAGGGGTCCCCAACCTCTATCAACCATTCTCCGTACCTTTGGACTTCCCGAATCTCAGGCTCTTCCCCTCCAAGAGGCATTAGAGAGCCTTCCAGGAGAATCCATCATTGTGGATGCCCTGAGTGAAGATTCTCAAGAACATGAGGTGCTTGATGCAGAAGGATTGGAGATTCTTCTCCGCTGGAGGCGCCGCAGCAATCGCAACACAGATGCTCCCCTTCCCTCACACCGCCTGGCCCCCTTCTTGGCTCACAGGCAAAACTTGGATTGTCCCCAAGGAGGCTGGGAAGGATTGGGACAGGCCCTCAGCATCTTAGAAGGGTTGCCCCATAATGCTCAGAGCTGGGAAACCAGCCTCCTGCCCAGCCGGGTGCAAGGCTATCAGCCAAGAGATTTGGATGGCATGGTAAAAGAGGAGCGATTGACCTGGATTGGCGCCCCAGGAAAAACGGTGCTCTTTCTCACCGATGAGGGGGGATGGCGCTTCCCCTCTCCTCCTCCCATTCCCAACACCACAGGGGTGTTTCCCAGTCCCTCGGATGGTGAACTCAGCTTCTGGGAGATGGCTGAACGCCTTCAAACCGACAGTGCCCAAACCAGCCAAGCCCTATGGGAACAGGTTTGGACCGGGCATCTAACCTGTGGAGACATGGATGTTCTCCGAAAAGCGGCCGCGGCTGGATTCCGTACCCCCAAAATTACCAAAGGTCAGCCACCCCGGGGTGGTTTGAGGGGATGGCGGGCAGGCCGCCCCATATCCTCCGCCTGGTATGCCCCCTCCTTTGCCCAAGAACCAGAGGATGCCTTGGAACAAGATCAGCTGAGCCGCGAACGCATCCGCTTGCTTCTCCGACGCTGGGGAGTGCTCACCCGTCCTCTCTTAGAACGAGAAATTCCCCCATGGCACTGGAACCAGCTGGAACGCACCCTTCACCTGATGGAACTCTCCGATGAACTCTTGGGGGGGCGGTGGTTTGAAGATTTGCCCATGCCCCAATTCCTTTCACCAGATGCTCTCCCGTTGTGGAGAAGCGGTGCCATTCCTGGAGGATCCTGGGTGATGGAAGCCACAGATCCCGCCTCTCCCTGCGGAATCCCTGGGATCAAAGCACCCACAGCCCGCCGGGAGGGCCATTGGCTGGCCTGGGATGGAGATGGCTGCTGGTGCTGCACCGTCAAGGTGGGCTCCAAAGCCTTGGAAACCCCAGAACCCATTCCCAAAAATCTTGGGCCCGCTCTGCGTCATCTTGTCACGCGTCTCACCGAACGCTCTGTGGCCCCCCTGCCCCGAGTCAGCATTCAGAAATGGAATGGACAGTCCACCGATGGGGTGGCCAAGCATCTGGAAGAAGCGGGATTTCATCCCACTGGCAATGACCGCTGGGTGGCTCATCCCCGACCCATAGGACTGCGCTAAGATCCAACACCCCGAAGGGGTCAATATCCCCCCTCCCCTTTCCCCTCCAAGGGTGTACACTTGGGCCATGATGGATTTGCGTTCAGATACCGTGACCCGCCCCTGTTCCAAAATGCGAGAGGCCATGGCCCAGGCGGAAGTCGGAGATGATGTTCTCCGGGAAGACCCCACAATTCAGAAGCTTGAAGAGCAAGCTGCCATGCTCACAGGAAAGAAAGCCGCCCTCTTTTGCCCCTCCGGCACCTTTGCCAATCAACTGGCCCTCTTCACCTGGACCAAAACCGGAGAAGAGGTGTACCTCAACGAAAATGCTCACATCATTCAGCATGAAGCCGGAGCCTCTGCCCACATCTCTGGGGCCTTTCTCCGCCCCATCCCTCCCCAAAATCATCCATGGATTGAATGGGAGGACATCCAGAGCCGCATTCGCCCAGTCAGGGATCAGCACTTTCCCATCCCCGCGCTGGTCTGTCTGGAAAATGCCCTTTCCGATGGCACCGTCCAACCTATTGATTCCATGAAGCGCATCTATGAAGGAGCCCGAAACCAGGGATTGCACATTCACACCGACGGTGCCCGGCTCTTCAATGCCGCCTTGGCCTTACAGGTGTCCCCCAAGGAGATTGCCGCCTGCACCGATTCCCTCATGTTCTGCCTTTCCAAAGGTTTAGGAGCCCCAGTGGGCAGCCTTCTTTGCGGCTCACAAAACTTCATTGATGAAGCCTTTTACAAACGGAAAATCATGGGAGGAGCCATGCGCCAAGCGGGAATCCTGGCCGCCGCCGGGCTTGTGGCCTTAGAAGACGGAGTTCAAGGCCTCCAAAAAGACCACCAAAAAGCCCAAGAATTGGCTCAGGCCTTTTCCGCCATTCCTGGAATACAGGTTCTCACACCTCAGCCCCAAATCAATATGGTGTTTCTCAAACTTCCCAAGCCCTCCCAGGGTGAGCTGTTCTTACGCACCCTCAAAGATGCTGGGATTCTCACCTATCCACCGGAAAATGATGTGTTTCGTTTTGTCCTCCACCGCGATGTGGAGGAGGCACCCTTCCATCAATTTCTCACCCAACTCCCCGCCCTGATGGGCAAGGTCCTTCGATGAAGAAACCCCGACTGTTTTTGGATTTAGATGGCGTTCTCGCCGATTTTGATGCCGGAGTTCAGCAAGTGGCCGGATGTCCCCCCTCAGATCTGCCACCCCAGCGTCTCTGGCCCCTTCTGGCTCGCAGTTCCGATTTTTACAACCGTCTTCCCTGGACCCAAGATGGAAAGCATCTGTGGGAAACGGTGAAGCATCTGAATCCCGTGATTGTCACCGGACTTCCCCGAGGCAAATGGGCCGAACCCCAGAAGCGCAGCTGGTGTGCGCGGGAACTTGGCTCCCATGTGCCTGTTCTCTGCGGCATGGCCCGAATCAAAGGCCAGATTGCCTTAGATTGGCTGGATGAACATGAGGAAGAAGAATGCTTGCCTGTTCTGGTGGATGACCGCATCACCGCCCAGCAAAGTTGGGAAGACATGGGGGGGCATTATGTGCTTCATTTGAATGCCCAAGAATCCTTGAAAAAACTAGCGAGTCTGGGTTTTTCTCTCTGATTTAAACCGACCCCGTCGGGAGGCACCCGCCGGGGTGAAGAGAGGCGATACGGCTCAACCGTCACTGGAAACCCCATAGAAAACCGTGGTTTCTAAGGCACTCAAGCTAGGGGCTATGTTCCTTAAAATCGGATAACCGGTTACTCCAACCCAAATACTGATATCACTGAAACCTGTGAAAGATAGGGACAATCTTCCATTCTCAGCACAACCAGTCATCCCATATGGTCATACAAAAAGGAGTACCAACAATATGGACTCTACGCATGCAGGCTCCACTGAAAAAGTATACTTCACTGGCATTTCGTAGGATTTCCCCTCTCCCAGATCATTGAGAAAACAAGACGAAAATCCTTATGACTTTCGCTGTTTCCTTACACTTAGAAACTCCTGAGGAAGTTGTTCTGGAGTGGTATCCAGAATATAGGCCACCAAATTTTGACCAAGGGATGTGATGCGTTCCCGTACAAGGCTGTAGGTATAGTTCCGATTATCTTTTGTATGCTCTTGAATCAATCCGGCCGCTTTTAATCTTGAGAGATGCCGGGAAACCACAGAAGAGCAAAGTCCCAAACGTTGAGCCAGCCACTTCCCGTTCACAACCTGTTCATTGAGCGCAATGTATTTGAGCATACGAAGACGTTTATCATCTCCCAAAGCTTTGAACACCTCAAGAACTCCTTCTTTGAGTTCTCGCCGGGCCTTGAGGGATTCCTCCACGCGATTCCCATTGTAAAGAACCACCATTTTCCCATCACGATAGAATGTGACGGAACGACAGCTTTGCATTCGGCTAGATGGTATGAACTCCACTCGCTTGAAAGGTTGCCAATGGGGGAGAGGATCTGGAATAGGTTTATCTCCGCATAAACGTTTATACATTCCTTCTATTCCTAACCGGGAAAGATCATTGCCATTCTCTCGAATACTTCCCTCCCAAGATTGTTTTAAAGCAGGAATTTCCTGGGAAAAAACCTGTTCCCAATAGGTGGTCCAAAGATCCAACAAATCAAGACGGAATTGAGGAATATTTTCTGCCCAACGCAAATCCATGTACCATCGGGCATCATGACAATCTCCCCATTCTTCAATGATTTTCGCAATTTCTTGGATGTGAGGCTCGGAAGAAAGCTTGGAATACTCTGGCAAACTTCCCAAGAGGTACCAAACAAAATCCCGTAAGGGCATGGCTTTCACCCAAGAAAGAAAACCAGAAACATCATGATAATCCTCCCATGCACAGGCGAACTCCGTAAAAATCACACCATGATTGAAGGGTTTATACAGTGCTTCTACTTGCTCACGAAAGGATGAACCAAGCTGGTTTTTGACAGGTTCATGAATATTTGGAGGGCACCAGGGCATGCTCAACTGCTGCAACGAAACAAGCATCTCATGAAGGGGGCTGGCCGCGAAAACCGCCATGGCCTCCACGGACTGAAAAGACTGTTGGACCGGCATAACGGCTCCTAAGAAAAACTAGAACACGAGTCCCCGATTCTGATCACCTTCTGGTTGAGGGGCAAGAAATTCCTTCCATGCGTTTCGGAATGCCTGTGCCGCAAATCGAAAAGCACGAAGATAATTCATCACCTTTCGTCCAGGAAATTGGAAGAACTTCTGATGGTATCTTCGGATTCTTTTGGCTTTCCGAAATTCCTCCACCAGCTCTTGGGACTGTCTCTCATAATACAGGAGAAAGTACACATCCTGAAACATCATTGCCTCCATTGCTGGCTTAATTGCACATTTGCATATTTGTGCAAATGTAAAGATACCAGGACTATACGTGCTGCTCGTCTTGGGGTCAAGTTGAATTCAGAAAAGAATTTGCTTGGTGGCCTCCTGCCAATCCCGAACAATCATCATTCGAGAATCGTCCACATCCCCCCCTTGAGGGGAAAACCAGCAGGCGCACAAACCACAATTCAAGGCCCCTTGAACATCGGCCGTCCGTTTATCTCCAATCATCAGCACGGTCTCCGGATCAGAAATCTTTCCCATTTTCAGAGCCTGATGAAAAAAGACAGGGGAAGGTTTGGCAGCACCAACATCCTCTGAAACCACAACGAGCTGAAAGAACTTGTCCATACCAGATGCCTTGAGACGACCTCGTTGAACATCGCCTATTCCATTGCTCGCAACAGCAAGAGAAAAGAGTTGTGATGCCTTTTCTAAAAAATCAAGGGCTCCAGGAAGGACAGCATTGGATTGAGAAAGATGGGTTAAATAGGATTGGTTAAAGAGTTCAGGAGAGTGAAACCACCCCACAGCCTTCTCAAACTGACAGGCACGTTCCAAAGGCAATTCTTTTGGTTGAATTTTACCAGCCTCTAGGGCCGCCCATAGGCCATCATTGATAGTCTTATAAATATCATAAGTCTCTTCAGTGAGTTCGCACTGAGCATCCTGTGCCGTGGCTGTTAATGCCATGGCTTCACAGGCTTTAAAATCTAGAAGCGTATCGTCAATATCAATGAAAAGCCAATCGTATTCCATATTCTAGAGAATACCATGAAGCCAAACAGAATTACGTTGTATTCCGTCCATCCAAAAAAGACTCTTCCACTCTCGTTGCGACTTCGTGCCAATGATTTTTCATCTCTTCCCTTGCCTTGGCATGAGGAAGTTTTTCATGATGAAATGTGATACCGCAACGAACATCTTTCGATGTAAAACGAATCTGCAATAGGGAATGGGCTTCCCAATCAGGATGTTCATATCGCATGCGAAGATGGGAATGATGCTGATATGTGGTGATCCGAATTGTGCAGCCATCAGCGCTCTTCGCAACAAGATTCTGCAAATCCCAGTTTTGAGTGATGAAATGATTCCCCATCATTAAGTTAAAGCCGTCAGGTGAATCGAAAACAGCCCAAAGAACCTCGAGAGGTGCTGAGATGGTGCGGCTTACACCAATTTGGAAACGACCATCTGCGGTTTGTCCCAGCACACGTCGCCCTATGTGCCTCTCATAAAGCACCACAACCTGCTGGCTCCACCAAGGACCCAACCCTTCCTTTTCAAGAATTGCAACAAGGGCTTTATGATCAAGATTTCTGCCATTTTGTGCCGTTAACCAGAAAAACCAGTCACGGATCTGACGTCCTGTGGCTTGGAACACCTTATCCTTGTCCATAAGACAAGGATAAGGGATGAAATCTAGCCCCAGAAGGAACGGATGATCAAAACAGTAACCAGTACTGGACAAATGAACTTCACATAGAATGGCCAAATTTTCCAGAACACGCTGTTCTCAATTTGAGGTGATCCCTGTCGGATCTCCGAGAGGACAGAATCCCGTTTCCACACCCAGCCCACATAAAGAGCAAAAACCAAGCTGAGGGTTGGCTGAAGAATTTTGGTGGAGAGGTCAATGATGAATCCAAAGAGAAGACCAAAGTTCAAGCAAATCAATATGCTGATGGCCAAGGTCAGACCCGAAACCAAAATAACAGCTCTCCGGCGAGGTTGCTTCTTTTCTTCCACAAGGTAAGCCACAGCAGGTTCCAGCATGGAAATCGAAGAGGTGAGAGCGGCAATGCTCATAAGAGCAAAGAACACCAAAGAAACAGGAGCCCGCAAACCTCCCATGGTTGAGAAGAGCCCAGGAAGCACCGTGAGAACAAGAGTATCAGAATTCAAAAGATTCCCAGCCTCATCAAAAATAGCAACACCATTGTTCGCCGCCACATACATGGCTGGAATAATCAACAGTCCGGCTAAGAATGCAACACCTGTATCCACAAGCACCACTTGTGAAGCCAATCGGGGAATATTCTCATTTCGACTCAGGTAGGATCCATAAATCATCATGGTTCCCACACCAATGGACAAGGAGAAAAAGGCCTGACCGAGAGCATCCAGAATGAGGCCCATATGACCAATTCGTGAAAAATCTGGAACAAGATAACGCCGAAGACCTTCAACAGCCCCCTCTTGGAACAGCATGAAAATCACACTCCCACCCAAGAGGATGAAAAGCATGGGCATCAATCGGCGAGACCATTTTTCAATTCCATCTCGAACACCAGCAAAGAGAATTAACGCTGTCAGTACAGCAAAGACTATAGCCATGGTGATGTTTCGAGAAACAGAAAAGCTGGAGAACCATGTGGCGGCTCCATCAAAACCAAGAAGGGAGGCAATAGGTTCTGCTCCAGATCCAAGGAACCATCCAGCCACAATTCCGTAAAATGACAGAATAAGGATTCCTGCTAGCATTCCTGCCACACCAAAGAAAACACCAGCTCGCCGCCCGTTTTTCCCCGGAGCAATTTTTGAGAGTGATCCAACAGTGCTGCTCTGCCCATGACGACCAATCAGGAGTTCGGCAACAAGCATGGGATACCCCAGCACAAAAACCAGCAGAAGATAAATTAACAAGAAAGCGCCACCGCCATTACTTGCTGCTTGAGTAGGGAATCCCCAGATGTTCCCGACGCCCACCGCTGATCCTGCGGCCGCCATAACAAACCCAATACGGGATCCAAAGACTCCACGATCCTTTTCCATGAGTACTCCTTGATTTCCATGAATCTCTAGCGATTGGCTTATGATTCTATTTGTAGAAATATCTGTCAAGCACGATTCTTTTGAATATCAGCCTTCTAGCATCCCTGGAAAAAGATTCATCATTCGTGAATTGCTTTCCAAACTGTGGTGTCTATGCTTAGGGTTATGAGCGATATCAGCAAGTCAAAGTTCACGCTTAATCAGCCCACACCATCCACTCCCCCTCTCCCCAAAAACCCATGGATGGTGATGATTGCCGATGATGAACAAATGGTTCATGAAATCACCCGCCAGGTTCTTCGGTCCCTTGAATATGATGAACGTCCAGTCCAATTCATCAGTGTCTATTCAGGGAAGGAGGCCATAGAAACCATCCAGTCTCGCAAAGATATTGCCGCCATTCTTTTGGATGTGGTGATGGAAAGTGATGAGGCTGGACTCGAGGTGGCCCGATTTATTCGCCAGGATCTAAAAAACCACTCCACACGTATTATCCTACGAACGGGACAGGCTGGGATGGCCCCGGAAAGACGGGTCATCATGGACTATGACATCAATGACTACAAAGATAAAACCGAACTCACCGCAACAAAACTTTCCACATCCATAGTGGCATCCCTTCGAGATTATAAGCTCATCACCCGATTGGAACGATGCCTCAAGGGTATGGAAAATGTGGTGGCAACCCTCCATGAACTTTTGAAGGTTCGATCTTTTGAACGATTTTCGGAAGGAATCCTCACCCAGGTTCTGTCCTTATTGGATTTGGATGAAAGTGGATTGTATGTGGATGCCTATGGTTGTACCGCTCAAGGAGCCCATGGAGATTACCGGGTGATTGCAGGAACAGGAGAATTTGCCAATCCACAATTAAAATCAGGAAATGCGCGCCTTCCCCAAGAGGTTCTTCATGTTCTTGATCAGGCCACGGAACAAAAGAACCATATTTATCTCGAAGATGAGCTTGTTGGATACATTCCCTCTCGAAGCAATGAAATTGCCCGCCTCCTCTACTTGAGAGGAGTGAAAGGTCTTTCGCAAGATCACCATGTGCTGCTGGAAACCCTCCTCAACAACGTCACAACAGCGCTGGATACGGTGCTCGAATTGGAACAGATCGATCAATCCTCTAAGGAGGGGGTATGAAAAAGGTTCTGAACTGTGGGATTCCCTGTCACCATAAGGCTCTTTCAGAACGGCATAAAGACGAAACTTTCTTGATGGACAAGGATGGAACCATTCTTCGGGTAGGAGCCCAAGGGCCAAAGAAACTTGGATTAAAGACAGGTTTACAGGCTAAGGATGTGTTCCATCAATATCCTGATGCACTCACTCCTCTTATACGGGCTTTGAATGGACGCGCTGGACGGAGTCTTCTCACCCATAATCAAAAGCGCTTTGAGATTATTTTCACCCCTGTGAAAGATAAAGACGGAATAACAACAGGAGTCACGGGCGAAATCCATGATGTCACTGAACGTCAAAAGGGGCCTCAGGTATCGGCCCAATCTCTATTAATGGCCAATACCCAGCTGGAGCAAAGACTTCAAGGCATGCAACTTCGACTTGAAGAAGATGAACCCATGTCCACTCTTGGGAGGATGGTGGCAGGTGTCACCCATGAAATTAATACACCTGTTGGAATTGCAAAAACAGGAATCTCCTTCATTGAAGAGAAAATCGAAGAAATCCAAAACCTGTTTTCCACTGGAAAGATGTCTCTTTCCCACCTAGAAGAAGGACTTGCTATCATTGCTGAAAGTGCATCCAGCGCCCATAGAAGTCTTGATAGAGCGGTTGAAATGATTCGGAGTTTTAAGAACATTGCCGTGGATCAGCATTGTGAGGACATACGCGTTTTTAATTTGAAAGAAGCCGTTGAAGAAATACTCGTGAGCTTTCGGAACATGCTCAAACATGCACGGTGTGAAGTGGAAGTGGGCTGTGATCCCAACATCTATGTTGAGAGTTCCCCTGGGATTCTTTTTCAAATCATCACAAATCTTGTACGCAATACGCTGAGCCATGGCATCCCTAAGTCAGGAACACCTCTCATCCGCATCCAACTAGGCGATGAAAACAACATGCTCGCACTTCGCTATGAGGACAACGGTCCCGGCCTCAATGAAGAAGGGCACCAAAAAATCTTTGAGGCCTTCTACACAACCCGACGCGAGTCAGGTGGGACAGGTTTGGGAATGCACATTCTCTACAACATGATCACCCATGCTCTTGGGGGAACCATAGAATGTCCACCTTCCTCACCTGAAGAAGGTTTTATTTGCTCCATTCGCTATCCTGTGGAGTTTGCTGCCCGATCCCAAGTTCATTGAAATCACGTACTGGATCGAATCAAGAGTTCAGGCGGAAAGTAACAGTGTGGATTTGAGGTGCATTCCTCATCAAAAAGCAGGGAATGCAGCTGATGGCAGGCCGCTTCTGTGAGACGCTCTCGGGGTTGATGGATGGTGGTGAGGGCAGGCATGGCCATACGGCTGACGGGACTATCATCAAATCCAATAACTTTGAGATTTTGTGGAATGGAAACTCCATGCTCTCTTGCTGCATTCAGAAAGCCAAAGGCCATGAGATCGGCCTGCACAAACACCCCATCATAGTGGAGCCACTGTTCTGGCATTTGCTCAAAGAGTCGATATCCAGCCTCATAACTGCATTCACAATCAAAAATCTCTGGAGAAGAAAAACCTTTTTTTTGGAGACTCTGACAAAACCCCTCCGTTCGAGGTTTTGATTCTTCAGAAGGGGAATGTATCTGAACCGTGGCCATGCGCTGGCATCCCACATCCATCAGGTGCTGAGCAGCAAGATGTCCTCCAAGAACATCATCACAAAAAAATCCATCAACACCTTCCATCACAGGGTTTTGGGGATGCATATGCACATGCACTAAGGGAAGGTGGCGTTCGGCAATCAAAGCATAATCTTCATGCCTCACATCCGGATGAACAATCACAAAACCATCAACCTTGTTCTGACGAATCAAACGTGCCAAATTGCTTTGACCGTCATGGCTTCGATACGCCTCAACAAGGAGGGCATCAAGTCCAACAGCCTCTAGGTTATGACGTAAGTCCCGGAACAGTTCATTGGTGTAGAGAGAAACTCGAAACTCATCAAGCACAGAGGGATACACCACACCAACAAGACCAGTCCGTCGGTTTTTCATCCGGCGAGCCCCTTCATTGAACTCAAAGCCCACCCGGTCTGCAATCTCCCGGATGTGTTTTTTTGTTGCAGAGTTCACCAAAGGACTGTCATTGAGGGCACGAGAAACTGTGGAATGACTCACACCTGCAAGTCGAGCCACATCTTTAATCGTGAGTTCGCCCCTTCCCTTCATCATTAACGGATGTACCCCACCCACTGACGCTGAGCATCCAACATTGTATCCACCATATCTCCCATTCCTTCAAATCGGTGCACCACGGGACAAGCCAAAACGGCTTGAAGAACAAGATCACGACTCCCGGATAAGACCGCATCAGCCAGGATGTCATAAACTCCTGCATAGTTCCGAATAAGAGCACCAAACCCCTTGGGATACTGATCAAATCGCACGGCTTCTAAGCCCTTTCCCCGAACAATCGCAGGCACTTCCACAGCCACATCATTGGGAAAATCAGGGATGGCTCCCTTATTCAAAATATTCACAGCGGATTCTTCATAGCCGGAATCAGACACGATACCATCCATGATGGGAACCACTCGCTCATGCATCTCTTCTGAAATTTCTGACCAGTTTCGATTTCCCAAGGCATGCCGATAGAAATCATAAAAATCAAGAATACCTTTGTGATCGGAAGCATCCTGGGCCCAAGCAATGTACTCACCAAGGTGACTATCCGTGGTAATGGGAAGGAGATTATAGGTTTCCATAATTCTTCGGAAGAGCGTTCGGTCTGACCACGGACGGAAGCTTTCCTCAATATCCATTTTCCACCGCTCTGTGGCCCCTTCCGTCTCTGGGATTTCCCCTGTTCGACGTGTGTAATCCCAAACTTCACTAAAACCAGGTTCCCGTTCAAAAAAGCTTGGAGCCTTTGCAAGAACGTCCGGATATGCGTCTTTACCACTGTCTTTATATGATGCTTCTAAAAGAACACTGAAGTGATTCAGACCAGCCGCACGGTACTGAATATTGGATAATTCTGTTCCTAGAATGGGAGGAAGATAACGTTCAAGTGAGGCGATTTCATGACAAAGTCCAACAAACTTCAACTGTGGATGTTTACGGAGAACAGTTGTGGTGATGGCTGTCATTGGATTGGAATAATTAAAGACTGTTGCCTCAGGGCAAATCTCCATCACATCATCACAAATGGCCATGATGGGAGGAATGATGCGCAGAGCATGGAAGATTCCTCCAGGACCACCATTCTCACCATAGACTTGTGGAACACCAAACTGCAGGGGGATTTTCCAATCCACATCCCATAAAGCAAAACGATCCCCCACCTCAATCGAAATGATGACAAAATCGGCACCTTTCAAAGCTTCTTTACGATTCGTTGTGGCCGTGACTGTAAAATCCAGCCCCCGATCCGCAATATGCTTTTCTGCCGTGCGATGCACCATGGCCAGAGTTTCAGCATTGATATCCATCAGGGCAATTTCTGCTCCACGAAGCACAGAACTCTGAAAAATATCACCAAGAGTTCCATATCCAAACTGAGCACTTCCTGCACCAAACAGAGCAATCTTCATAACAATCCTCCATATTACAAACGTACACATCATCTATTTCATTATTCAATAAATAATTAAGCTTTTTTATGCATACGTGTGCAATAAAAGACTACAAAAAGGAGACCATCCTCGTCAATTCACATCCCAGAAGAATCGACAAGATTCCCTCTCGGTCTCATCAACCTATTCAGATTCTTTCCATATTGCGTTCTGATGAATCGCTGGATTTGCTAATAACCGTCGCGAACAACATGAGATGGTCTTCCGTGAAGAATGATGCCCTGAATATTTTCAAAAACCCCTTCTAATTGACCAATTTTTCCTTCAGTAGTGTGACTGGCAGCATGAGGTGAAAGAATGACATTGGACAATTCATGAAAGGGATAAGCGGAAGGATGCGCTTCCCCATGAAAGGGACGGGGATATCGATACCACACATCTAAACCTGCAGAACTCAAAACTCCAGTATGAAGCGCCTCATAAAGATCTGCCTCATGCACGACACTCCCCCGACCCACATTCACTAAGCACCCTCCCTGCATGAGTCGAAGCTGTTCCATTCCCACAAGCGAACGGGTTTCTGAAGTTTCCGGTAAGGTGATGACACAGAGAGCGGCATGCGCCATGGCTTCATCTAGACGATGCGTGATACGAGCAAAACCGGCCGGTCTGGGGCGATCCGACTGCCGTCGAAAACCAACAATATTGGATGTGAACACAGTGAGAAGTTGAGCAAGAGCACAAGCCACAGCTCCTGCTCCGAGAATGCATACTTTTTTATCTCGCAAAGAAGTCCAAAGAGCAAAGGGCTTTACCAAACCTTTTTGACGGTGCCATTTTCCTTGACGCAAACCTTCATCAAATTCATGAAGGCGTCCCATAGCAGCTAAGGCTAAGGCCAGGGCTTTTTCTGCCACAAGTGGAGCATTCCCATGGCTGCATGCCACTCGAATTCCCTGACGGTTTAACAGGTCCAAGGGAAGTGAATCCACACCGGCAAAAGGCACAAGTATCCAACGCAGTGAACTTGCATGATGAAGTAGGCTCTCATCCACTCTGTGGTCAACAAGGATATGAGCCTCTTTTATCATGCTGCGCTTTTCTTCTGAATTTCTGGCCACAAGAATTTGATGCGAAGGCCACTGGGCGGCAAAGCTCTTCATGTGCTCTGGAAAGTCCATAGCAAGATGGGTGTGAAAAACAATCGTCATAATTCCAAGAGTCTAAAATTCCGTGATCTGGAAAAAAAGCATCCACAAAAATATTTTCAACTCCCATTCAATCCATCTCATGAATTTCTGATTCCACCGTTGGTGCTTGTTGACGGTGAAAAATTGAAGCCGATACACTAATAAAGAATCCATGAATACTGATCAGGGAGAAATCATCACGAAAGACAGCCAAGAATCCATGGAAAACATGCCCTGAAAAAGCACCACGAACTCTTTGGTTAACAAAGCAAAAAGGCGGTTTCCGCCTATGAAAAGGAGTAGAAAATGAAAAAGAGTGTTCTGATTGGACTTCTGATTGCCATTCTTCCTTTTGCCCTCTTTGCCAATGGGGAATCTGAAAGCATGGAAGAAACGAAGGTTGTCACCATGACCGGTCCTTTTGTGGATAATGATGCCATCAAATTTGATGCGGCGGTGGCCGCTTTTGAGGAAGAGACGGGCATAGACATCCAGTATGAGGGTTCTAAAGAGTTTGAAGCTTCCATTGCAATTCGTGTGGAAGGAGGCAATCCTCCTGATGTGGTGGACTTTCCTCAACCTGGACTCCTGGCCAACTTTGTTGCAAAAGGGCATGTTATTGACCTGAGCTCTGTTCTCGATATGAACAAAGTCAAAAGCAATTACATCCAAAGCTGGCTGGACATGGCCACCATGGAATCCCCCGATGGTCCCATCATGGCTGGTGTTTGGAACCGCGTGAATGGAAAGTCTTTGGTTTGGTACAACAAAGCAGAATTTGATGCTGCAGGTTATGAAATCCCAGAAACATGGGAAGAGTTAGAAACACTCCAAAAAGCCATTCTTGCCGATGGAGATTCCCCCTGGGCCATGGGCATTGAATCCGGTGCCGCCACAGGTTGGCCCATGACGGATTGGGTAGAAGAGATGATGCTTCGTACCACCAGCCTGGAAAATTATGATCAATGGGTTGCCGGTGATTTGAAGTTTGACTCCCCAGAAGTTCGTGAAGCCATTAAGGCTGTGACAGACATCTGGTTTGCCGATGGTATGGTCTACGGTGGACGCAGTGCCATTGCCACCACAAGTTTTGGAGATGCTCCAAAAGTCATGTTTGAAAACCCACCAAAAGCCTGGCTTCATAAGCAAGGGAATTTCATCACCACCTTCTTCCCCGAAAATTTGGTGGCAGGAACCGATTATGATTTCTTCTACCTTCCCAGTGTGAAAGCTCAGTATGGCAAACCCGTTCTTGTGGCTGGAGATATCTATGCCATGTTCAATGACAGACCAGAAGTCCGCGAAGTGATGCAGTTTTTTGCTTCAGGGGAATCCATCAAAGAATGGGTGAAAGCCGGAGGGGCCATTTCTCCCCACAAAGATTCCCAACTGGATTGGTACACCAATGATGTGGATCGAAAGGTGGCAGAAGTCATTCAAAATGCCACAAGTGTTCGCTTTGATGGTTCCGATTTAATGCCTGGTGAAGTGGGGGCGGGGTCATTCTGGAAGGAAATGACCGCCTATGTTTCTGGCACAAAAAGTCTTGATGAAGCCTTAGCTGCCATTGACGCATCCTGGCCACGTTAATTCTCTCCACATGTGAAAATTAAAACTTCATGACGACCACCCCATGAGGGGTGGTCTATTGGATTCTACGCCGGAGGTTTCATGATTCAAAATCTTAAGCCCCAGTATCGTTATCCCCTTCTCATCGCACTTCTTCTCTTCACAGTACTCTATCTTGGGGGCGGATTTCGTCTATCCCAAAACCTCCAAGAGCAAGCAGTCCTTCTCACCTTATTTGCCGTTTTTTGGGGATTAAGTTCTGTGGCTCTTCTCTACATTGTGCTCAATGCCATTGCCGAATCCCTTCCACGTCCCCTTCGAAGAATGGCTGTGGCTCTTGTCTTTGCAGGTCCAGCGATGGCTCTTCTCATTTGGGCCCTGGTGCTCCCAACCCTCCGCTCGCTTCGCTTGAGTTTTCTTGATGCCAATGGAAAAGAATTTGTTGGTTTAGAAAATTTTCGCTTTGCCTTCACTGATCCCATCATGATTGAAGCCTTTGGCAACAATCTACTCTGGATGATCTTTGGAACATTGTTCTGTGTGCTTGGAGGTTTACTCATCGCTGTTCTGGCCGATCAAAATCGGTATGAGAAACTAATAAAATCCCTGATTTTCATGCCCATGGCCATCTCTTTTGTGGGGGCTGGTGTGATTTGGAAATTCATGTACTCCTACCGTGGAGAAGGCATCAACATTGCAGAGATTGGGCTATTAAACGCCTTGGTGGTGGCACTCGGGGGAGAGGCTCAACCGTGGCTACTTTTGCCCTTGTGGAATAATTTCTTTCTCATAGCCATCATGGTTTGGCTTCAAACCGGCTATGCCATGGTCATCATCTCATCGGCCATCAAAGCCATTCCTGAATCCTTGAATGAAGCCGCACGAGTGGATGGAGCCAATGGAGTGCGTATTTTTGCCTCCATCACAGTCCCTTCCATCATGCCCACCATTGTGACCGTTTCCACCACCATTCTGATTTTCAGTCTCAAACTCTTTGACATTGTTCGTGTCATGACCGGAGGAAATTTTGGCACCAATGTCATTGCCAATGAATTTTATCTCCGTCAATTCACCTATGGAAACTCTGGGCAGGCCTCTGCCATCGCTGTGGTTCTCTTGGTTGTGATCATCCCGGTACTGGCCTACAACCTGCATCAATTCCGGGGAAGGAAGGCTCTCAAATGAACACCAAAAATCCATTTTGGCGTGGTGTGATTGGTTTAATTCTTCTGATGCTGGTTCTTCTCTGGACCATCCCGACTCTTGGTGTGTTCATCACCTCATTCCGCGATTCTCAAGACATCTACTCCTCAGGATGGTGGACCATCCTCCCCCATAAAGATTGGGTGAAAGTGGATGAATTCCAACTTCCTGATGATACCAATCCCAATGAACCGGTCACCATTGAAGGTCAAACGGCAGATTTTGACCAATGGCGCCAAGGTGTTCTTGTCTCAGAAACTCGACGTCTGCAGTGGTATGGAAACAAACGCTCCCGGAAAATAGAGGTGTTCCAGGAACAATGGGTGGGATTTGGCGCCAATCTCACCTTTCAGAACTACAAAGATGTGCTTTCTACAGGACAAGTGAGCTACCAAGATGCGCAGGGAAACACCATTCGTCGCCAAGGAAACAACTTCACAGCCGCGGTCCTGAATTCTTTGGCCGTCAGTATTCCTGCTACCGTCATTCCCATACTGATTGCCGCTTTTGCCGCCTATGCCTTTGCTTGGATGGAATTCCCAGGACGCCGTCCCTTGTTCATTATGGTGGTGGCCTTATTGGTTGTCCCACTTCAAATTGCCCTCATTCCCATACTCCGGGATTACACCCGTTGGGGGCTCAATGGAACATTTGTGAGCATGTGGCTGGCCCATACAGGCTTTGGACTGCCTCTTGCTGTGTATCTGCTCTACAACTATGTGAGCACACTCCCCAGAGACATCTTTGAATCAGCCTATCTTGATGGAGCCACACCCTTTAACACATTTGTTCGGCTTGTACTTCCCTTATCCATCCCGGCATTAGCCAGTTTTGCCATTTTTCAATTCCTCTGGGTTTGGAATGACTATTTGGTGGCCCTGGTCTTTCTTGGAGACAAGCATCGAGTCATGACCTCAGCCCTGGCTGCCATGGTAGGAGAGAAAGGCCAGGATTGGCATCTACTCACATCCGGAGCCTTTTTGAGCATGATACTTCCCCTCACCGTCTTTTTTGCCCTGCAGCGATTCTTTGTCCGCGGCCTGATGGCGGGGTCTGTCAAAGGGTAAAGAGTTTTATCCAGTTCTTAGAACGACCCCCACCCCTCTCAAAGGGGCGGGGGAATAGAATCTAATGGACGATTTCCCAAGATCCACTCTTCTCTGAACGGAAAACAGCATCAATGGCCGCCATGTTGGCCACGGCATCTTCTAAAGGAGTTGGTGCAGGACCACCCTGACGGACTGCTGAGGCAAAGGCCTCAAACATTTGCTGATACTGATCAGCAGGGCCACAGGCAATCTCTCTATATCCCAAGCCATTGTCCACCCGAAGAGTCAAAGGAACATCAGGATAAGCATTGAAGGGGAGCAACAATTCCAGGCTTCCTCCACTTCCATACACTGTGACTTTTTGACGAGGTGCCATACGAGTCCCCACTGTAAAACTCATATGAGCCTGCCCAAAATCCATCAATGCCGAAGTAAGCACATCGGTTCCATCCACGTCATCTCGCTGAAGAAGAGAAACCACACGCTGGGGTTCACCCCCAAGAAGGAATCGTGCAGAAGAGATGGCATAACACCCAATGTCATACAACCCTCCACCACCGGTTACCAATTGGTTGCGAATGTTCTGAGGATCTGCATTTTTATAGGAAAAAACAGTTTGAATCGAAAGTACTTGGCCAATTTCCCCAATCTCCATCAGCTCTTTTGCCCGTTGCCATTGGGGATGAAAGCGATACATGAAGGCTTCCATACCCACCACCCCCTTTTGGGCCACATACTGCGCCACATCCAAAGCTTCATGGCGGTTCATGGCAAAAGGTTTTTCACAAATCACCGCTTTACCAGCATCCGCACATTTTTTTGTCCACTCGCCATGGGAATCATTGGGAAGGGGAATGTAAACAGCCTCCACCTCTGGATCATCAAGGACAGCTTCATAGGAACCATATCCCTTTTCAAAACCCCAGGTAGCAGCTGTGGATGCAGCCCGTTCTGCGGAACGAGATCCTAAGGCAACAAGACGAATGGACTCAGACTTCAGGAGTGGAAGACGAAGTCGGAGTCCATAATGACGAGAGACGCCAAGAACACCTAAACCAAGTGGTTTCATGAGAGATCCTTTCCAACCTCATCGTTGGCTCATCCATTGTAGGAGATGTGGATGGGGTGAACAATCAATGGTCCTCTTCATCCAACTCACCTTGGTGAATTGCACTCAAAAGGGTGGCCATGAAAACATGGCCACCCTCTAACCCTTATTCAAATCTCATTTGAATAAGGGTCGTCCAAAAGAATCTCACTTAAAGCTCCAAACAATATGGGTGAGAGCTGGAGGGCCCATAGAGCGGAAAGCAGAGCTGAGGTTTTCCCCAGTTTTTGACATAGAGAATGGATTGTGTCTTTGAGGTCATAACTGATTTCCCCTCGATGAAGAAGGGAGAACACTTCATCCAACCATTGATCCCGCCCACGTTTGGCAACCTCAACATGAAGCACATAACCTTTTTGGGGAGAATAGGAAGGAATTGAAATGTGAAGCGAGGAGGTTGGGGCATCATAGGTCCATGGAAGCTCCTGCTCTAGGGAATGTTCATTCATCTCCCTCATTCTTATGGAAGGGGCCTCTGGACATTCTACCCCTCGAAGACAAATTCGCATCTCTCGATGAGGGGGAAGAGCGTCCAAGGCTCCTTGAACGGGATGAAGATAAAGGGCATTTTCCGAAGCCAGAAGATTCTCAAGGCGGGTGCTGGCCCGTCCATGCTCTCCATCTTCCTTCAAAGTAAAATCCCCATTGCCACCAGCAAATACCAGCCATTCAAGATGCTCTGGATGATGAACTGAATTGTCTCCAGAATCCAAAACACTCATGGGAATCACAGCACCACATTTTGCCAGAACAAGCTGATTCTCAATGTCTCGATACATCACACGGCGCCCTCCTCCCTGATAATGGCGCCCTGTAAAGAAATCACACCACAAGCCAGGAGGAAGCCACAATTCAGCTTCTGTCACCTGCAGCTGAGCATCTCGAGGAGTTGTGAGAGCTCGAACCATGAGGGAATCGCCAAAATAGTATTGATGGGGACAGCCATAACTCTCCGCCTGATTGGGATGATGGTAGTAAAGAGGAGTGAGGAAGGGACGCCCCTCTTCCGCAAGTTGGCAATTCAGGGTGTAGAGATATGGTACCAGTTCATGGCGAAGACGAAGATACCGTCCCATGATGTGCTCATATTCTGCGGGATAATTCCATGGTTCCTTGGCATTGAAATGACTGCGGGAACTATGAAGGCGGCAAATCGGGCTAAAGACTCCAAATTGCAGCCATCGTACACTGAGTTCAGAGTCCCGTGTGCCCTGCATGTGTCCGCCAATGTCGTGACTCCACCAGTTGTAACCAGCATTGGCAGCCGTCGAAGTAAAATAGGGCTGAAAGGCCAACGAATCCCAAGAGATGACCGTGTCACCCGAGAAGCCAACAGGATAACGGTGACTCCCAAAACCAGCATACCGGGAAAGGATAAGAGCCTCTTTCCCTCGCCGTTTCATATCAACCGTATGATAATGATTCAGAAGCCAAAGTGGATCCATTCCTTCTTGGGAAGAGGCACTTCCCTGCTGCCAATCAATCCACCAAAAATCCACACCTTCCTCTTCCAAAGGGTGATGAAGGAAGCGGAAATAGGCCTGCATAAACTGTGGATCTTCCAGGCGAAGAGGAAGTGTTTCATCACTCTTGGGATTCACACCCAAAAATTGGGCCATCTCTGGATAGGCCTTTTCATAGCTTCGCACTCCACTCGCGGGATGAAGATTCAAAGAAACCTGAAGATGATTTTGGTGCAACTTTTCCATGAATTCTCTGGGCTCAGGGATTAAGTCATGGTTCCAAGTGTACCCCGTCCAACCTCCGCCAAAGCGCTCTTCAACATCCACAATGTGCCAGTCCATATCAATGACACCAACAGAGAAGGGTATGTTGTTTTCACGAAACCGCTTGATGAGAGCCAGATACTCCTCTTGGGTATAGGGCCAGTACCGACTCCACCAATTGCCAAGGGCATAGCGTGGAAGTCTGGGTGTCGCCCCACTGAGCTGGAAGTAATCCCGCATCAACCCAAAATAATCATGACCATAGCCAAAGAAGTATCCATCTATGGCATCCTGTTGATTCCGTGGAACGGGAAGATCACCTTCAAACACAAGGGTGTTGGAATCATCCAGATAAGAGAAACCATCTTGGGAGACGAGCCCCTCATCTAAGGGAATGGCACCATCGGCTTCATCAAGGGTACGCGTGGTTCCCTTCAGTGTTTTGAGAGGCTGTCCAAAGCGCCAACGGCTCCCATGAACATGGCAATCTGCTTTCAGGGCAACTTCCAAAGAGTTTTCCCGAAACTCCCCGCCACTGTAACGAAGAGTGAGATGGGGTGTATCAATCACCAACCCATCCTCTCTTTGATCAACACGGTAAGAAACAGAGGGGAAGTCCCGCTGCTGAACCAGACGAGTTGGTCGATCCTCGAAAAGACCTTGAGGTGAAAACTCCATCCGAATCAATTGGGATGTGAGTATTGTGAAACGGAAATTTTCACCAGTGACAGTATTTCCGTCCTTTGTAAGGAGCCCATCATCGGGGGCTTTACTGGATGCACTTCGCACAATCTATCCTTCCAGATGTTCCCTCACCCTTTGACAGAAGAGGATGAAAGACCATCAATGAACTGCTTTTGAAAAATAATATAAATCAGCACAACAGGAATAATGGAAATGGCTGTTGCCGCAAAAAGTCCGCCATAATCTGTGCTGTAACGCCCGTTGAACAATCGAAGCCCAACGGCAAGAACCTGTTTTCCCTCTGAATTCATCACCAAAAACGGCCAAAGATAATCTTCCCAAGACCAGAGAAACTGGAAAATCACAATGCTGGCAATCGCATTCCGTGACATGGGGAAAACAATTCGATGAAGCACATACCACTCAGAGGCACCATCAATCCGAGCCGCCTGAAGCATGGCATCTGGAAGAGATGTGAGGGATTGCTTCATCATGAATATCCCAAAACCACTGACCGCAGCAGGAATCACCAAGGCTGAATACATATCAATCCAACCAATTTTCAGCATCAGGCTGTATTTGGGAATGATGGTCACAAACCACGGAATCATCATGGTCCCCAACACCAAGCCAAAGACCAGTTTTCGCCCTCGGAATCGACCTTTCTCTAAAACAAAGCCACCAAGAGTACTTGTGTAACCAACAAGTACCGTGATGAGAACAGTGACAAAAAGACTATTAGCAAAATACCGCATGAAATGAAACTGGGTTTGAACTTTTAAATAATTATCAAACGTGAAATTTTGGGGCCATAGCGTTGGATGTATGGCATTGATTTCTGCATTGGTTTTGAAGGATGAGAGAAGCATCCAAACAAAGGGGGCTATGGTCATCATCACCATAAAAATCAAGCAAAGATGAATCAAAAAACTCACAAGCTTTTGCTTTTTCATGCGTTTTCTCCTCGTTGATTGACTCGAAAAGACAGCAATGTGAGAAGACCAATGAGAAGGAACATCGCAAAGGAGATGGCGGATGCATAGCCAAATTTATATTTCATAAAGGCCTCATCGTAGATGAGATAAGACGATAAATATGTGGATGTTCCTGGCCCTCCATTGGTCATCACCAGAATTTGAATATAGGCCTGGAGATAGGCAATCAGGGATGTGATGAAAATGAACAGGCTCATAGGTTTCAATAAAGGCAGAGTGATTTTTTTAAATTGCACCCAGCTTGAAGCTCCATCCATTCTTGCCGCTTCATAACAGTCCTTGGGCAGTGTATACAAACCCGCTAAATACAAAACAACGGCATAGCCATAATCTTTCCAAGCCGTCATGGTCATCACAGCAGGAAGAGCCAATGATTTGCTGTAGAGCCAATTGATTTGAGTCCCCAAAATTTGATTCACCAAACCAAACTGAGGGTTATAAAGCCATAACCATACAAAGGATACCGCCACCAGAGGAGTCACGACTGGCATGTAAAATGCGGCTCGAAAAAAGTTTTTTGCCCGAGTCAAACCAGAAAATAAGGCCGACGCAATAACCAAGCCAAGAATCATCCTTGCAGCAATCACAACAAAGGAAAAAACAAGTGTATTTCTTAAGCTGCTCCAAAATAATTCGTTGGTCAAAAGTCGTTGATAATGAGAAAAACCTGTAAAAGAGAATGTTCCTCTTAAAGGATTCCAATCATGAAAACTTCCCACAAATGCAATGAGCATCGGAAGAACAAGGAACAAGGTGTAGTGCAGAATTAAGAGAAAAAGACAAACACCTGTCGGAGTAAAAAATCGGCGTAATGGAAAGGACTTCTGTTTCATCAGTTAACCAGAACTCAACGCTCTGGAATCTCCTTATCGCAATTTGGAATGAGGCAACTTCAACCAAAGGGTTCTATGAAGTGATCCGGAGATGAGAACGATCCTCATTCCATGTTCATCATGGAATGAGGATGGAAACCAAGAACGTTTCCGCCATGTTCTGGACCGAACAAACCATGGATCATCCACATGGCTTGTTCAATCACAAACAACTCAAAAACTCCCTTGCCGCATCATAAACAGCAAGGGAAGCAAAAGAGTTATCGAGTTGTATTCATTTCTTTGGCATATTTGTACTGGCGTTCCGTTGTGACAAAATCCGAACCCTGCATGTCCTCAACAATCAAGGCATTCCCTTTTTCTAAAGTCTCTTCAACAGACATCTCATTGAAAACCACATCTTCAAAAATCTGTTGCATCTGCGTCTCAATCACTCCCGGGAAGGGACCTGGCCAAACAAGCCGCTCAACATTGGGAGCCAACGCCTTCATCACAGGATGAGCCTTCACATCCTCGTCATTCACAAGGGTCTTTTTTGCTGGGAAAATCGAATAACGCAAACACAGCTCTTTCATGGCCTCATCATTGGACATGAAATAGCGCACAAAGGCCTGAGCCACTTCCTGAGACGCTTCATCTGCTGTTCCACTGATGCCTAAAGTGGATTCACCGTTGTAGCGGTCATAAGCCACTGGCACATCGCGAGAAGGAGTGGGTACAGCAAAGACTCCAAATTGAACATCGGGATAGTTGCTGAGCATCTGGTTGTAATACCAACCCCATTTATACACCATGGCTGATTGACCTTGACCAAAGCTCTCTCCATCAGAGATGCCAAAGTCCTTAGAACCAACACCCTGTTCTTCATACAAATCAATCAGGAATTGAAAGTTTTCTGCCGTGATGGAATTGTCCATGGCCAGGGTTTGAAGATCCTCGTCAAACATCATCTGACCTTTCTGGTAATTCAAACCAATGATCATCGATTTCACATCTTTGTTGTAATTGAATCCCGCTTGGATCAATCGGCCATCATCATCATAACGCGTGAGTTTTTGAGCAACAGAAGCAAACTCATCCCAAGTTTTGGGGATGTCACTGTCATTCAGGCCAGCAGCTGCCCACATGTCCTTGTTGTAGAAGATGCTTCCTGACATCATTCCGTAGTCAATGTAATACACCTGTCCATCAATCACGTGTCCTTCGACGCCGCTAAAGTCGGCCTTTAAATCTTCTAACGCAATATCATAGGGCTGAAGATAATTCACAAGATTCTCATGCTGAGAATTATGGATGCAGAACATGGCCGGACCAGTGCCATTCTGAAGAGCAAGGGGAAGTTTGGTCCAATAATCTTGCCAAGGTTGACTCACCACCTTGATGCTCACATTGGGGTAAATTTCACTGAAGGAATCCGCAATGCCTCGGAAAATTTCTTCCGCATCCCAAACCCAAAATTCCACTTCAATCGGTTCACCATTATTCATCAGGACATTGGGATCAAACTGGACATTGGCACCAAGAATCTCTAATCCCTTCTCAGCTGTGCTGTCATGTTTCAGATTTGTTTTTCCTGCATCTCCACCCCAGCATCCAGCAATCAAGAGTGCGGCTGCCAGCAGAACAGCTCCCATTGTTTTCTTCATGATTTCCTCCAATTCTTCCGTCGTAGGTTTAACGTTAAACCTATGTTTCAAAAAAAATCGACAGACTTGTCGACGCATAGGTTTAACGGTAAACTTCAAGTGTTTTACACCTGAGGAAACTGAATTGTCAACAAAAAAAAAGCCCGGCACAGAACCCGCCATGACCATCAAGGACATTGCTCGAATCTCTGGAGTCACTCCAACAACAGTCTCCAATGTGATCAACAAACGAACCAGTCGAGTCTCCTCTGTGACGGTTCAGAAAGTTCTCTCTGTCATTGAACAAACTGGTTACATCCCCAATCGAAATGCCCGGGCTCTTGCCAGCAAATCCACACGAATCATTGGTGTGATTTTCCCCAAGGTGGCCGAAGGCCTTCTCCAAGATCCCTTCCACTCTCAACTTCTCAGTGGAATTGAAGCCGAAATTCGCCGCTGTGATTACTACTTGATGATTCACTCCATCTCCTCTTATCGCGATTTATACAACCTGATGGGAAACTGGAATGTGGATGGCATCATTGTGCTGAGTCTCCTGGATAATGAATCCCTTTGCCCTCAACGCATGGAATCCATCCCAACCGTTTTTATTGATGCCTATGATGTCATTGGAACCTTTCCAAACATTGGATCACAAGATTATGAAGGAGCAATGCTGGCCACCAATCACCTCATCCAACAAGGGCATTCGCGCATTGGATTCATTGGCTATGATTCGGTGATCATCTCACGAGCTTCTGTCATTTCTCAACGCATCAAAGGCTTTACCCAAGCCCTAGAAGACGCCCACATACCCTATTCCCCAAACAAGGATATCTTCACCTGCGGGCATGTCAAAAAAGCGACAGGGGAGGAAAGAAGGTCTCTTTTATCGTTCATCAAACAGCATTCTGCGGTTTTTGTGAGTGCAGATATTCTGGCCGTTGAAATCATGAAAATCCTTCGAGAGGAAGGCATCAATATCCCCAACGATCTTTCCATCATTGGGTATGACAACCTTCCCGTCTCGGAGTTGGTGAGCCCAACCCTCTCCACCATTTCCCAAAATATCCCACAAAAAGGGGCATTGGCAGCGCAGCAGCTCATCATGCAGATTGAGGGAGAGACTCCAACCAGTCCAATCCCTCCCCTCTCCAATTCTCTTGTTCTACGGGAATCAGTGGCACAATTCCCTGGTGAAGAGCCTTCGCTTCATCATCCTCGACCTAAGTGATAGAGAGTCCGAAGCTCAATTCCGTCTATCCATTCTTCCCCGTTTTCCATCGAGAGCTCCCTCTCCTCAGGGAGGAACTCCAGTTGTCTGCGACTCCCAGGAAGAAGATCAAAGCCATTGTCCTTAAATCGACCCCTCACCGGGGTGTTTAAGGTCACCGCAAAAGCAGGAGCCTGGCACTCCACTTCAACGGTCCATGGGGATGATCCAGGCCCCAGAGATATTTTTGGATCTTGGAATTCACAATCACGCGGCACGGTCAAAAACAAGGTGGATTGAATGGGCTCATGCCCCTCAGGTTCCCACTGTGCCAGAGCAAAAACATGGGTCAATTCCTCCGCCACGACATCATCCGCACTGGTACAAAAGAGCGGGGAAGTGAAGGTCTTTCGACCATCCTCCGAAGAGAGAGATTTCAATTCTTCAGAGAAAAAAGGTTGAGAACAGTTTGCAGGACAGCATGTGAGCCCCTTGTGATACACGCGTTTTTCTTGTCCATCAAAGCCAAGAATTTTAACCGTGAGCTCTCCACGAACCTCATCCATCGTATCATTCAAACCATGAACATGAAGCTGTCCATCTTTCTTGTACACAGCCAATCCAACCGGTGCAAAGAACCGCTTTGCAGCATAATGAAGGAGCTTCCAAGTCCCGTCATATTCAATACTCGACCATGATGCCACTGGCCAAAGATCATTCAATTGCCAATACAGAGCTCCCATGCTGATGGGACGTTGACTTCGCCAATACTCCACAGCAGTTCGTATGGCCCAGGCCTGCTGAACCTGACTCAGCCAAAGAAATTCATCAAAAGCTGTTGGCATATGAAAATACCGCGCCATTGTCGTCAAAATAATGGAATTTCCTGCTGGATTTTTCTGATGATGCCGCATCACCGTCGATGTTACATTCCAATCCTTCTCTTGCGCAAAAGAAGCAATGGTGCGCATACCTGGAAAAGACTGAAAACCAAACTCACTGCAGAATCGGGGGGTGATGTCATAGTAAGATTCAAAGGGCAATCCTCCATGCCACACACTCCAGTAGTGCATGTCACCTTTTGTGTCATCATGCCAGCAATCAGAGTAATCACCTTCTCCAGCCGATGGAGAGGAGGGCCACCAAGTGCGCTCAGGATCGAGCTCTCGCACAACCCGGCCAACAACACCCTCATTCAGTCGGTCATAGTCCACCAAGTATCGATCCCGATTCGCCTTGGATTCGGGATACCATGTCAGTGCACCAAGATCCTCATTGTTTCCGCACCAAAGGGCAATGCAGGGATGGTGAGCAAGCCGTTTTATCTGATGCTCCACTTCAGCCTCAACTTCCGCCAAGAACTTGGGGTGAGCCGGATAAAGGGAGCAGGAAAACATCATGTCGTGCCAAACCAATAATCCCAATTCATCACAGAGATCATAAAAAATATCTCGCTCAAACTGGCCACCGCCCCAGAGTCGGATCATATTCATATTGGCTTCAACCGCATCTTGGAGCAAACGTTCATACACCTCTGGAGTTTGCTTTGCTGGCATGGCATCCACAGGAATCCAGTTGGCTCCCTTGGCAAAAATATCTCGTCCATTCACCCGGAAGAACATGCTTCTTCCAACATCATCGTCTTCCACCACCACATCCACGGTACGGTAGCCAAAACGGCGAGTATGGCTCTCTTGCTCTACCTCAACCTCTGCAGTGGAGAGAGGCTGGCCTCCATGGCCAGCAGGCCACCACAATTCAGGAGAAGAAACCTGAAAACAGCATTCCACCTGGTTCTGCCCAGGTTGGACAGAAAAACGAATCATTTTCTTTTGCTCATCTAAAGTAAACAAAAACTCAAGTTCTTTTTCCTGATAAGCGGTGTATTCACATTGCAGCACAACTTCCCAGTGTTTCCCATGAGATTGGGGCCTCACCCGAAGATAATCCACCTGGCCACTGCCCCCAAATGAAAGCGTAGGGGCTTCATACATCCCACCTGTTAAAAGCGTTGGACCCCAGTCCCACCCCCCATGACAGGCCACTTTACGAATGAGATTTCGATGATCCCAATCCCAGGGAAGCCATTTGGAGTGGGGGATGGGATAGGGCAATTGAGCGGCTTCTTGGGCCGCAGCCTGAACAGGTGAATGAATGATGACTTCCAATTGATTCATCCCCACCATCAGCGCGGATTCAACAGAAAAACGATGCCGACGAAACATGTTTTGGCATGTCCCAAGAGAGATTCCATTAAGAATGATCTCAGCCACAGTATCAAGAAACTCAAACGTAATGGTTGCCGGATTTCCAGACATCCATTGGGATTCTCGAATCTCAAATTCCGTTTTAAGACTCCAATCCGTGTGCCCCACCCAAACCCAATCCAGCTCATGCCGGTCTTTGTAAGGATGGGGAAGACACCCCGCAGCCAAAAGATCAGAAGCAATATCCCCCGGTACCGAGGCCTGAAGGCTGGAAGGAAGATGACGGGACTCCTCAGGCATTGAGGGGGATTCCACCGCATGGAGAGTCCAATGTGAATCAAGTCGTAAGGTTTGCATTTTTCATCCTCGTATTCTTTCCATCTTCATTTTTCATTTCACCTTCAGAAGACGGGTTAGTTCTTTTTTCAAACCAAAATAATCTATATGAGCCATATATAAAAGAATAAAAAGTATTTAGTTGACATAATAAACCAACCCCAATTACTCTGTCGACAACAAACATCATGAGATTCTAGAGGGCTATGGCACAGATACGAAAACCACGAATGATTAACACCTCCCGCATTCTTCGAGGGCTTTGGCTCTCCAGGCGAGTGAGTCGTATCGGCCTTTCTCGGGATTTAGGACTCAACAAATCCACCATCACCAACATTGTGAATGAGCTGATTGAAGGAGGACTTGTGCGAGAAGCCTCCGCCGGTGTAGCCGGACCTCAAGGAGGAAGAAAGCCCGTTCATATCGAATTGAATCCACAGTATGGATATGTTCTTGGTTTAGAGATTCGACCTGAATCCTACACGGCCGTTGCCGTTGATCTTGCTGGAGATATTCTTTTTTCTCGCACAGAACGGCTTGATAGCCATCTTGAGAATTTTCAAAACAATGCCGTGGAGCTACTTCATAAAATTCCTCAAGAACTTCAATGGCTCAGCATTCCCATACTTGGAGCTGGCATTGGGATTTCGGGCATTGTGGATACCAAACAGGGAACCATCCTAGGTTCCATTCCCTTGGGCATCACAAAGATGCTGCCCTTCACACAAGCCATCACATCGCAATTCGATTTTCCCATTTTCATTGAAAATGACGCCAACTGCTGTGCTTGGGGAGAATTGGCTTTTCACCGTACCCAAAAACTCAAAAACTTCATCTTCACCCTTGTCGAATTCCACGATAATGAACGCAAATACTTTTATGAAAATACATCCGTTGGTTTTGGAATGGTTTTTAACGGAAATGTGTACAAGGGAAATCGCTTCTCAGCGGGAGAATTTCACAGTGTCTTCTGTCACCCAGAGGACAAAGGACAGTTCCGCATCTCCAATGCTCGGGAACGAATAGAAGAAGTTCCCGAACACCTTGAAGCACTGGTTGAGGAGCTTTGCAAGCATCTGGCGCTCTTTGTGAATACGTTCAACCTGGGGCAAATATTCCTTGGGGGCGACATTGAACGTCACCAAAACTTGGTCACCCCCATCCTCCTCAAGGCCATAGAACAGAACTGGGCCTATGACAGCCCTGTGGAATGTGAAATTCGCTTTTCCACCCTTGGTAATAAATCTGTGGCCTATGGAGCCGCAGGAATGGTTTTAGAACAACTCTTTGCCGATCCAGATTCCGCTACCGCTGCAGGCATCCACGCGATGGGTCAGCGCGGAACTTTACTTGGTTTCATTGATTCAGAAAAAAAGGGCTCAAAAGAGCTCTCATAATATCTCCCTAAGGGGAATGGAGGAAACAATGAAAAAAGCGCTCGCATTTTTGTTTGTCTGCCTGGCGCTCACCGGCATGGCCTTTGCCAATGGTGCCGATGAAAAAGGCGATTCTGAGCGAATCACCCTGAATGTGATGGGTTACGGCGATAACTCAAACCAAGAAGGAATCAGCTGGCGACGAATGGTCACCACCTTCCAAGAAGAGAATCCCAACATCACCATTGTGGATGAGCTCTTGTATGACCAAGCCTACCATCAGAAGGTCACAGCCCGTCTTGCAGCAGGTGATGCTCCTCACTTGGCCTACATGGGTGCCGATGCACGCTGGGGAGCTCCCTGGAAAGAAGCGGGAATGCAGATTGATAACCGCCCCTACATTGATACCAATCTTTTTGACATGAATCTCATTCCTGAAATGGGCCCCAACGGTGAACGTTATTATCTTCCCATTGGAACCTCCAACATCACCACCGTTCTTTTCATGAATGAACCTCTTGTTCAATCTCTTGGATTCGCCGCCCCTGAAACCTATGCAGATTTGGTTGCCATGGTCCCCGCAGCCAAGGCTGCCGGACTTCAGGTTGTATCCATCGATGGGGCAGATGGATGGGCCTGGGGCTCCTGCCTCCTATCCGCCCTCATTGCTCGAACCTCTGGTGACACTCAATGGGTATCCAAAGCCGTTGCTGGTGAGAACGCCTTTGATGATGAGGCCATGGTGAAGGCTCTGGGCTTGATTGAAACCATGGTGGCTGACGGTGTTATTGATTCCAAGAATGTTCTGGTGGACTACGGCTCCAACATCTCTGCTTTTTCCAATGAACAGGCTCTCTTCTTTGTTCAAGGTCAATGGGCCGCCGGTGGTGTGGAAAATACCGATGTTCGAAATTCCATGAAACTCATGGCCTGGCCCACTCTTCCCGGACAGAAGAGTGGTATGGAAGGTTCAGTTGCTGCAGCATGGAGTGTTGGATACGGTCTCACAAAACGAGCGGAAGATGACGGTGTGCAAGAGGCCGCTGCCAAGTTCCTGGCCTATGTGAATCGCGTGGAAGAATCCACTCAACGCCTGCGGGACGGAGCCATTGTGGCCCCTGTGAACAAGGGCTACGTGGTTCCTGATGACCTTCCTGTGGAAGTGGCTCAGAAAGTGGCTCTGGCTCAAAGCTCTCTGAACACAGAAGTGATTGATGCCTTCCTGACCGGACCTCCCAACGACGCATTGAATGCCGGCATGCAGAAAATTGCTGCTGGTGAAGCAACCGCTGCTGAGGTTGCGGCTGAGGTGGAAGCCCTGGCTCGTCAGTAAAAAGTACCAAGGGTGTCAGAGGTCTCTGGCACCCTTTTTTTGTCAGAGACCTCATCGGCCCGCTCCAGAAACCTGTTTGGGAGCAGACCGATACGGCCTGTGGCCGAGGAGAACCCATGAATCCACGTGACAAACGAAAATTGCTCGGCTATGCCGGGTTTATCGCTCCAGGATTGGCCATCTATTTATTTATTGTGGCCTATCCTGTCATTTACTCCATAGGATTGAGTTTCACTGACTACAATCCAAATCGTGGAGGAGAATGGAGTTTTGTTGGCCTTCTCCAGTACAAAACCATGTTCTCTAATCCTATGTTCTGGCATTCCCTTAAAAACAACATGATTGTGGTAGCAGTGAGTGCCTTTGGCCAAATCCCCATTGGATTTGCCTTGGCTTACATTTTGTACCGAGGACTTGTGAAAGGAAGGGATTTCTTTCAATCCATGGTATTTCTTCCCCAATTCCTTTCCCCTATTGTGATTGGGATTCTCTTCCGAAAACTGGTTGGTGCCGATGGACCTGTTTCCCGCCTTCTTCAACTCATGAGTGGCGATCCTGGGAAACAATTCACCCTCATGCTCAAAAGTGGGACGGTTATGCTTCCCATAGCCTTTGCTCTCTTATGGATGTACACCGGTTTTTACATGGTGATCTTTCTGGCCAATCTGCAAAAAATTGATTCCCATGTTATTGAAGCGGCCAAGATTGATGGGGCCAGTGAAACTCAAATATTTGGAAGGGTTATTGTTCCCATGCTTTCCGGAACCATTCTTGTCACAACCATCCTGGCCATTGCCGGCTCCCTCAAGGGATTTGATCTGATTTTTGCCATCACCACAGAAGGACTCCAGCGAAACAACGCCATGGTACTTCCTATTTTCATGTATCAAACGGCATTCCAGGATTACACCAACACCATGCGCTTTGCCTTTGGATCTGCCATTTCCAATGCCATTGTGGTGATTTCTGTGGCCCTCATTGGTGTGGCCAATGCCGTTGCCAAGCGCTTTAACGCAGGGGAGATTGGCTGATGAAAACTCAAGAAAATCACAACTTCCGCGTTGGAACCATCCTCTCCTACATCCTCTTTCTGGGATGGACCCTCCTCACCATCCTCCCTCTCTTCTGGATGGCCTACTCTTCCTTCAAATCCAATGAAGAACTCACCCGTGACATCTATGCCTTTCCCAAAGATCTCTTTGAAAACGTGGATGATGAATATGTGGTCATTGCTCCCTCTTTGAATCTGATGATGCCGAAAGAGGTGCGTTCAGCCACCTCTGAATACCTCATCATTGAATCCACAAGCATTGCTCCTAATCGCCTTCTCATGGTGCATTACCTCCCCAAAAAAGACTTAGATCCTCATGTGGCCCAAAGAAAAACTGGGGACAAAATTTACGTCAATGAACTTCCTCGGCGACTCCAACGTCAGGTGAATCGCACCACAATCTGGTTCAATTACACCTCAGCCTTCCGACGTGGTGCCCTGGGAGGAAAATTCCTCAACAGCATTCTTTATGCCAGTGTGTCCACATTCTTGATGGTGTTTTTCAGTCTCATGATTGGTTACGCTGTGAGTAAATTCCCCTTCAAGAAGCTCTCAGCTGTGGTGATGGGTTTGATTGGTGTGGGATATCTCATCAGCACCAATTCGGTCATCATCCCTCTCTTCCTCATGCTCTCCAACCTGTCACTCACCGATACCCATGTTGGCATCATCTTGGTGTACACCGCCTTTGGTATTCCCATGTCGGTGCTCCTGGCCTCACAATTCATACGCGGCCTCCCCGACAGCCTCATTGAATCCGCGGAAATTGATGGTGCTGGAATGTTCCGAGCCTTTCGAAGCATCATCATTCCCATGACGGTTCCCGTCATCATTACCATCTCCATCATCAATGCCCTGGGAATCTGGAATGAATTCCTGTTGGTTCTGGTCCTGGCCAGCAAGGAAATCACCAAATCTTTGCCTGTGGGTGTGTACTCATTCTCCAGTCTCACCAGCACTCAACTGGGATGGCAATTAGCCGCCTTGGTGATTGCCACCCTTCCCACCATGCTGGTGTACTTCTCCTTCAATAGGAGAATCACACGAGGCGTGGTGGCAGGAGCTGTAAAAGGTTAAGCATTTCCGGCCCCCCGCAGGGGTCGGATTACACCACCCCGATTTGTCCATGGACTCACCTCACAGAGTGATGCAAAGATGGTAAGTGCGGAGGCTTCTCCTTGCTGCCTCAAAGAAGGGCAAACCAAGGAAGACTCCACTGGAACACATTCACAGGAGTCCCATATGTTGAAGGGTAACGCCCTCGTCGGCCAGTCCGGCGGCCCCACCAGCGTCATCAATTCCAGCCTTCAAGGCGTCATTCAAGCCGCGAAAGCTTCTTCTGTCATTGAGACAGTTTATGGAATGAAATTCGGAATCGACGGCTTCATGGCTGATCAGTTGTGGAATCTCAGCACCCAAAGTGATGCCGTGGTGGCAGGATTGTCCTCCACCCCCTCATCCGCTCTTGGCTCCTCCCGTTACAAACTCAAAGATGCAGACCTCCCTGCCGTGCGGGATGCCTTGGAGCGCCATAATATTCGCTATTTCTTCCTCATTGGTGGAAATGACACCATGGATACCGTCCATCGTGTGGAAGCCTACTGCCGAGAAAATGGGTATGAGCTACGCGGCATTGGCATTCCCAAAACCGTGGACAATGACCTCTTTGGCACAGACCATACCCCCGGCTATCCCTCTGCTGCTCGCTACAATGCCCTTTGTGTTCAGCAGTCTGGCCGATTAGCCCGGGACATGCGAAAAGTGGATTCTTTTGTGGTGTATCAAACCATTGGGCGTGATGCCGGTTGGCTTGCCGCTGCCACGGCCCTGGCCAGAAAAGAAGAGGGAGACGCCCCCCACCTCATCTACTGCCCCGAACGCCCCTTTGATAAAGAAGCGTTCTTAGAAGATGCCCAGGCCTGCATCAAAAAGCATGGCTTTGTCAGTGTGGTGGTGAGTGAAGGCCTCAAATATGCCGATGGCACTCCCGTAAGTGCCTCAGGAACCCAAGATAAATTTGGCAACACCGAATACGGTGCCATGGGTGGTTCCAGTGTGGGCCTCAATGTCCACAAGATTCTGGCCGAAGCCACCGGCCTCCGGGGAGAATTCCAAATCACCGAATCCCTTCCCATGTGTGCCATTGACCGGGCCGAAGCTGCGGACATTGAACGTGCCAATGGTTGTGGAAAAGAAGCCGTACGCCTGGCGGAAGCTGGAGAAACCGGCTTCATGGTCACCATTGATCGCACAGATTCTGGCTTCACCTACGGCAAAGCCCCCCTCTCCTCTGTGGCCGTGCGTGCCAAAGAAATGCCCGAAGAAATGATCAACGACCGGGGAAATGACATCACCGAAGCCTTCATGGACTACATCCGTCCCTTGGTCACCCCCCTTCCTGAATACGTGAGTTTGGAGGCCTAGAATGAGTCGTTTTGCCAAAAATCTGCTCATCATCCAGGCCCATCCTGATGATGCTGAGGCCTGGAGTGCCGGAACCCTCTCCCTTCTGAAGGACAAAGGCTGGACCATCACCATTGCCTCCCTCACCGCTGGCAACATGGGTGGCGTGGGCATGAGTGAAGAAGAAACCGTGGCCACCCGCGTGGAAGAAGCCAAGGCTGCCGCCGCCGCCCTGGGCGCTAACTTCCACTGTTTTATGCGTCGGGATGCCTATCTTTTTGACAGCGAAGAACTCCGCATTGAAGTGGTGTCCTTGATTCGCAAGGTCAAAGCTGGTGTGGTGATTACCCATGCCCCCTTTGATTACCATCAAGACCACCGCACCACCTGCCAGGTGGTGGATGCTGCTGCCATTGTGTCCTCCCTCCCCAATGTTCCCAGCCCGGAACCTCCCCTGGACATCACTCCTTTGCTTTACCATGGCATGCCCATGAGCCTTTCTGACCCATTGGGAAATCCTGTCCCGGAACCCCACTTTTTTGTGGACATTTCTGGGAAGCCCATGGAAAAGAAAATGGAAATGCTCACCCACCATAAAACCCAGCAGGATTTGATGCGCCTCATGCACAAAATGGACGACTTCTTTGGGGAAATGCGCATCTTCAACGCCGAACTCGGCGCCATGGTGGGATGTGCAGAAGCCGAATGCTACTGGCAGCATCTTGGGGGGGGGTACCAAAAAGATCCTCTGCTCCAAGAGGAACTGGCCCCCTACATTCGCCACAGAGAAGAAAACCAGAAATAGATTGTGGAACCATTTCATCCCGGCAGAGGCCCATGGAATGGTTCTCATCACAGATTGGACCAAAAAAGCAGTCGCTGAGGAACATCCTCACCTTGCTTCTTCTTTTTTCCACTCTGTCCTAGACTAGGAAGCACCAAGAATCCTGCTCATCCAACAAAGATTCTTGGATCAGAACTTTTGGCCCAATCCCATCCCAAAGGATGAATCCGGCCAATGGAGGATTGGAACCTTCGTCAGACCAAGGTTCCCAACATAGGAGATCTCATGAACAATACCGACGCCAAATACACCCGTTTTGCCCTCTGTAAAGAGATGCTGGAAACCCCCGATGTGATGCGCAACTTCAATGCCGAATCCGTAGCCCCCCTGGCTGCCCTGGTCAAAGATGCCTCCAAAATCATGCTCACCGGAGAAGGGTCCAGCCGCATCTTCCCCGCCAAACGCGCCATTGTGGAAGCCCTGCGCCAGGGTCTCACGGCTCCTGTCACCGAAGGCGCCACCCAGGCCATGGAATATAGACTCAGTGACTATGGCATCCTTGGCGCTTCCAACTCCGGACGCACACGGGAACTGGTTCGCCTCTTCCGCAAACTCCGAGAAGAAGGCCATAAACAGTTGGCCGGCCTCTGTGCCCACCCCAACACCCCCTTAGAAGAGGCCTCTGACGCCTACATGGTTCTGGGTTGCGGTAATGAAGAAGCCGTGGCCGCCACCAAGAGCGTAGCCGAGCAGGCCATGGCCTGGCAGACCCTCTTTGCCTCCCTCAATGGCCAGGAACTCCCCCCCGTGGAACAGGGAGCCGCCGCTGTGCAGCAAGCCCTCACCGTGGACGTTCCTGAAGAATTCAGCAGCGCCATGGCCAATGCCCGCACCATCTTCTTTGCCGGACGCAATGACGGCGTGGCCGAAGAACTCACCCTCAAAACCAATGAGATTGTCCGCAAAACCTCCGATTTCCTCGAAGGCACCTATGTGGCCCACGGAATTGAGGAAATCATGCGGGAAGATGACGTCATCATTCTGGTGAACCCCTTCCCCGAAGAAGAAGAGAAGATTCGCGAGTGTGTGGCTCAAGGTGTTGGCGCCAAAGTCTTTGCCATTGCCTCACGTGACACCCTCTTCCCCACCCTTCGCGTCCCCGAAGCGGGAGAATGGAATGAATACGTCCTCCTGGCCGCCGGTTGGAACCTCCTGGTAGAAGCCGGAATTGCCGCCGGAATTGACCTGGACAAACCCGAACGCGCCCGTAAAGTCGGTAACGAAGTCGACTAAACCATAATCTCCAGAATCCTCTCTTGTTGATTTTGGAGAAGCCCCGCCTCTGGCGGGGCCGGGCTATCCGGGGCTCCGGCTCTCGCCTTCGGCCCCGCATGCGCGGGTCCCCTGCGGGCCCCTCCTATCCCTCTTCCACACCTCTTTTCCCACCATGGGTGACCTGGGCACCAGAGCACCGTTATACTTCCCCCATGAGTGAATTGCGCCTGCGCCCCTTGGATAGACTCGGCTTTGATTTTGTTCCTCCCCTCAGCGGTCATGAATCTCCCTCCGATCCCCCCCTTCCTGGCCGCCCGCTCACCCCCGAGGAAATCCACATCTTAGAGAAGCAAGGAAACCAGGCCGATGACTGGAGCCACCTGCGTGTTCGAGAGGGTTTTTCCCCAAAACGTGTCCAAAACTGCCAATTCTACGGCATGGTGAGCCTGGGTGCCCTCTCTCCTTCCTACCTGGAATTCCATGACCTTCGCCTTCCCGTCGGCCTCTCCAACTGCACCATTGTGTCCAGCATCCTGGGGGACAACGTGGCTCTCCACAACCTAGGTTTTCTCTCCCGTTTTGAGATTGGAAATCGCTGCATCCTGTTCAACATTGATGAAATGATCACCACCGACCATGCCAAATTTGGCAACGGCGTGGTGATGGATGGTGAGGATGAAGAGGTGCGCATCTGGCTGGAATTGGCCAATGAAAATGGGGGCCGCAAAGTGCTACCCTTTGATGGGATGCTCCCTGCTGATGCCTGGATTTGGTCCAAGTACCGGGGAGATGAGACACTCATGAACCGCTTTGTGGCCATGACCAATGCGCAACATTCCAGCACCCGAGGGAAACGCGGCCGCATCGCCAATGACGTTGTCATCAAAGATTGCCGCATCCTCAAAGATGTGCGGATTGGCCAACGGGCCTATGTGAAGGGATGCAACAAGCTCAAAAACCTCACCGTGAACAGCGATGCTCAACGCCCCACCCAGTTGGGAGAAGGTTGTGAATTGGTGAATGGCATTGTGGGCTATGGTTGCCGCATTTTTTACGGTGTGAAAGCCGTACGATTCATCCTGGGCGACCATGCCAACCTCAAATACGGAGCCCGACTCATCAACTCTATTCTTGGATCCAATTCCACCATCAGTTGCTGTGAAGTGCTCAACTCCCTCATCTTTGGCTCCCATGAACAGCACCACAACTCCTCCTTTCTTTGCGCCACCGTTCTGCAGGGACAAAGCAACATGGCCTCCGCCGCCACCGTGGGCTCCAATCACAATTCCCGATCCAATGATGGAGAAATTGTGGCCAACAGAGGCTTCTGGCCAGGCCTGAGCGTGAGTCTCAAACACAACTCCCGCTTTGCCGCCTACTGCCTGGTGGCCAAAGGAGCCTACCCGGCCGAATTGGATGTGCAGCTTCCTTTCTCCTTGGTCTCCAACAGTCCTGATTCTTCGGAATTGGTGCTCATGCCTGGATACTGGTTCCGCCACAACATGTATGCCTTGGCCCGCAATTCGGCCAAAGCCAGGGCTCGAGATGCGCGGCTGATTCGCCACCAAGAGCTGGAATACCACTGGCTGGCTCCAGACACCGTAGACCAAATGCGAAGAGCCCGCCGGCTCTTGGAAGAGTGGTGCCCCCAAGGCAAAGAATTTCTTGAAACTCAAGAGATGGAGGCCATCACGCTTTCCGGAGAAAGATGGGTGGAGAACTCCACCCGACCGGTGCGCATACTGCGCGCCGGAAGAGGCTGGCAGGATTACGGCCGCCTCATTCGCTACTATGCCGTCACCACCCTCGCAGAAGCATCTGGTGCTCCTGACAGCCCTTCTTCAACATCCCCTTGGATCAACTTGGGTGGGCAATTGGTGAGAGAACACGATTTATCGCAATTGATGGACGATGTTCGCCAGGAGCGTCTGAGCACCTGGGAGGATGTTCATCATCGTTACCAGGAGCTGGGAAAGAACTACTCCAAGGCCAAAGAGGCCCATGCTCGCCGCATTCTTTGGGAGGAAGTTCCAGAAAGTCAGGGGCTGCTCACCAAGGATCTTCTCGAGGAAGCTCTTCATACTGCGGCATTCTTGCACAATGGAATTCGAGAAAGTCGAATGAAGGATGATGTGAATCCCTTTCGGCACATCACCTTTGATGATGAGGCTGAAAAAGATGCCGTATTGGGCACTCTGAAAGACAACCCCTTCCTTGAAGAAGCAGAACGGGATTATCAACGCACCAAAAACATTCTGGAAAACGGTTTCAAAACACTCTAAATCGAAAATCCCCGGCGCAAGCGCCGGGGTCGGTCTAAACCATTAATCCTCACTCAGGGCGGCATCATAAAGAGTATGATGGCGGTTCACTTGGAAGGAAAAAATGGCCGCCAGAGCAGCGGGAAATCCCAGATGAGAACCAAAGACTTCTGACACCAAGATGGCCGCGGCCAGGGGAACATTGAGCGATCCAGCCAGAACACCGGCCATACCCGCTCCTTGGAGCAAATGCAAATCCGTAAGGTTTCCAGTGAATCCAAATAGGGCACCAACAGCGGTTCCTAAAAGCATCCCCATGGTGGCCAGGGGAGTAAAAAATCCAGCACTTTGCCCGCTCCCTACCGTCAAAGCCACAGCCAAGGCTTGGACCACAATGAGAACAAGAGCGGCAAAAGCAATGGGAAAGGCCGGTCCAAAGCGTCCCAGGGTCATGGCTGGATCCATGGCAAGCGAATGCACCAAGCCCACACCATTGCCCATCATCTGTGGATTCACCAGCCAAAGCAGAAGTACGGCCACAAAGGTGGCGGACGCAAAACGAATCTCCACCCCTTTTTGTTTGCTCCGTCCCATACGTTTGGAAAGCCAGAGATAAAAGCGCTCAAAAAGATGGCTGGCCAGAGCTGCTAAAAGCCCCACCACAAGGAGGGGAAACAGAAGCTCCCATTGAACCTGAATGGAGGGCGTGTAGAGTTCGTAAAGCGGACGGAATCCAAAACTCCGCGCTAAAAAGGAGGCCACAGAAGCGGCCAGAACAGCAGGAAAAAGGTCACTGTAACGCATATTGCGTTTTTGAATGATTTCCACCGCAAAGACGCCACTTCCAATGGGTGCTCCTGTGACAGAAGCCATGACACTGGCCAAGCCGCAAATGGCTGCATTCCGCACCAGGGCTCGTTGTTCATCATCATCAAGGGGAATCGTGGAAACCAAACTGGATGTGAATCCCGCACTCACTCGCCCAAGAGGACCCACCACGCCCCCACTTCCCCAAGTTCCTAGGGTGGCAAAAGAGGAAAACACTTTCACCACACCGGCCCGGAATGGCAATCGTCCACCATGCTCCCGAATCCCCCGAATGTAAGATGGGATTCCCTCTCCTCGGCTTTCCGGAGCCAATCGACTGATGGCTGCGGCTAAAATTGCGCCCAGAACAGCAATGAGCGGAAGAGGATAAGTACTGGTGGCCTGTTTTACCGCGGAAAGCCCCATTGTGAAGGCCATGGTGAGGCCAGAACCAAGGATTCCTGCCACCAGTGCAAGAAGAAGCCAACTTCCCAAGTAGCGCAATGAACGTCGGCCGGCTTCACTGCGGAAAATGAGATCCATAGTCCTATATCGGTTCATTTTGAATGAATTTGCATATGAATCATCCAAAGAAGAGAAAACACGTCATCAATCTTTTATGACTATTTATTCAAATATAGTCATTGATTCACAGAAAATGATTTGCTATGCTCCACATCATCCAGACACTTTTCAACCACCAAAGCATTGGGGGTAGTCTCTACAAATCTAGGTAATGAGGAATCTCCGCAACCGAATGAGAGAAACCATGGAGGCAAAGCATGCCCAAGGCTTTCACAAGTCAAGAACGACAAAAACTTCAGCGGCAACTGATGGACATTGGCCGTCAGCTCTTTGGACGATATGGATACGCCAAAACCAGCATGGACTTGGTGTGCCATGAAGCACGTATTGGCAAGGGAACTCTGTATTCCTTTTGGCCAAACAAAGAAAGCTATTTTTTTGCCTGTTTCGAAGAAGAACAACAAATCTTTCAAGAAGAGGTGATTGCACCTGTTTTCCAAGAACCACTCTCCCTTCCCCAGGCCTTTGGAGAAATCTTCAAGAAAACCCATCAGCAGATTCAGAACTATCCGGTTCTTCACATTGGAATGGATGTCATTCTCATTGAACAAATCATGAGGCGAGTCTCTCCTGAGGTGATTGCGCATCACGATGAGAAGGATAAGAATCGTTTAAATCAACTCTTTCCAAACAAGGATTTTCCCATCCCACCAGAACTGATGGATGGTGTGTTTAAGGCCCTTTTAACTCCGGCATTCCATCAACAATTTGTTGGAGAGAAAGAGTTTCCAGAGGTCATTGAACTCCTTGGAGACCTTCTCACAGCAGGTCTTCAATCCCTCTCAAAAAACAAGAAAGAGTGTTTCCATGATTAACGTTGAAAATCTTCAATTCACGTACCCGAAGCAAGAGCAGCCCGTCCTCACTCAGTTCCACATGGCCATTCAGCCGGGAGAAATCTACTGCTTACTTGGCCCCTCCGGTACAGGAAAAAGCACCATTGTAGGAATACTCACCGGAGCCATCTTGGGCTATGAGGGGAAGGTTTCTGTTGCAGGCAACACACCAGGTTCAGGCAATGGTGATTTTCAGAGAAGGATAGGTGTGTGTTTTGAAGCCCCGTATTTCTATCCTCGACTCACCGCAAAAGAAAATCTTCTGGCCATTGGAAATCTTTATGGAACCCCTTTGAGGAAAATCCTCCCCATCATGGAGCGCCTTGGCCTCCAAGAAGCCATAAACCTTCCCGTTAATCAGTTTTCAAAATGAATGAAAACACGTCTTTCCCTTGTACGGGCCCTTCTTCACAATCCAGAGATTCTTTTTTTGGATGAACCCACTGGAGGGCTTGATCCACAGCTCAGTGATGATGTTCTTCAATGCATACAGGACGAGCAAAAATCTGGAAGAACCATTCTTCTCACCTCCCATGATATGGGAGCTGTAAGCAAGATTTGTCATCGTGTAGGCTTTCTCCACCACGGACACATCCAACAAGAAGGCAGGCCGAGGGAACTGGCACAGAAGTATGGATCTGCCCAAGTGGAATTGCGCCTGGGACAGGGGGGTGATGAAATCATACACCACTTCCCACTCCAAAATTTGCGCCATAATTCCGATTTTCTCTCCTTACTTGATCACCCCCATCTCCAGTCCATCCACAGTCAGGAAGCCTCACTGGAAGACATTTTCTGCCAGGTGATGGAGGTATTATGAGGGCCGTTCAACTAATCTTGGCCGAGGGCCAGCGGCTCTGGAGGGCAGGGATTCCTCTGCTGTTTCTTGGTCTTCCTTTTCTTTGGGGGATGCTCTCCCGAATTTTAGAACGTCCTTGGAAGCAATGGGTGCTGCTGGGGGGTGGAGTGATGGATCTCTGTGTGATGGGGACTCTGTTCACCGGAGCACTGTTCCTCCGAGAAAAGAGTTGGGGAATCACAAGGCTTTGGAGAATCACTCCAATGTCCTTGAGTCATTGGTTGATCACACGTTTGATGTGGATCATTGGACTGGGGATACTTGGAGCGCATGTTCTTCTCATCAGTTCTGGGACGTCATTATCTCTCTTTCAGTACGTTCAATTTATGGCATCAACTTCAGTCTTTGCTGCTGTTGGGGCTCTGATTGGGATGTTCACTGCAACCCTCACGCAAGATACCGTGACATATACAGTGATT
Organism: Spirochaetales bacterium; assembly: GCA_022360655.1. Classification (GTDB taxonomy): domain Bacteria; phylum Spirochaetota; class Spirochaetia; order DSM-2461; family DSM-2461; genus UBA2779. Next base: position 78,763 of record JAKSCK010000116.1, read on the forward strand.
GGAGGCTCAATAGCAGGTCTCCTATCGTGTCCTCCCATTGGGGATGTGATGCTCCCATCGTGGCTTTGGGGTGTGATGGGACCAATGGCTCCTGCATGCCGAATTCTTATGCATTCATTAGAACTCTCACAAACTCCTCATTCTTGGGGTTGGATTCCTCCCACCACCATCATTTTGTTTTGGATGATTCTGATGATTTGTTTCACAAAACAACGGATTCTCTCCCATTGGTCATGAGGGAAGAAAAGGCATGATTCAATCAAAAAATCACCATCATCGATTCGTCTTCCACGTCTTCTTAAAAAATCTCTTTAAGAATCCTTTACTCATCCTTTTTCTTTGCTTATCTCCTCTCATGGGAGGAATGCAAGGTTTTCTCTCTCATCTTCAAAATGCATGGATTCAAAAGGAATGGTTTGCCACCGTTATAAACCTTTTTTCCGCAGTATTGCCTGCATTCCCAGCCTATTTTATTGGACTGATGATGTCACTCATGAGTCTTGATGAACGTGATGAGGGCATGTGGAATGTCTTTCAAGTCACTCCCATCCAGCCTCATACTCTTGTCAAAGAAAGATGCATCCATTCCTTCTTTCTGGCTTCACTGGCATTCCTCACCATGTTCTTGACAAGTGGCCCCTCTTGGGTTCCTCCTTGGCCATCACTTCTCCTGGGAACCCTGTTCTCAGGTATGCAATCCATGATGTATTTGCTGGCCCTCTTGCATGTGGCTCAGGATTCTGTAAAAGGATTGGTTTGGGGAAAATTAATAGGATTATTCCTTCTCCTTCCTTTGTTCAATCGCGTGCTCACCACTCCCATAAAAATAGGGCTCTTTCTTTTTCCCACAGCATGGATGGAAAGACTCACTCAAGGGCCAACGCCCTCACCAAACATATTGGGAATAGCCCTATTGATTCATATTCTCTGGCTCTCCATTCTTGTTTTCCCAATGTTCTCAGCCAAAACCAAAAAGTTTGGCCCCCAATGCCCTTGATTTCGAACGCTATGGAAGACGATCTGGTTGGATAGAGTTCAAGGATTTCCACATATTCCAAAGCTTTCGTTGGCTTCCCCCCGTTAGCTGTTGCAACACCTTTGCCACTTCCTGACGGCGTGAGTCCCCTGCCCAAGGACAAACACATGAATCCACAGGCCAATTCTGTTGCTTCACCATTCGCTCAATCACGGATTCCTGAAGAAGAATCAGTGGGCGAATAATGGACGGTGCTTGGCTTTGTTCTGGCTTAAGGAGTGGGGGCATGGCGGCAAGCTGAGCATTCCACGTCATGTTCATCAGCAGGGTGATCAGGGAGTCATCCATATGGTGGCCTAGGGCCACTTTGGTATAGCCTTCCCTCTGGGCATAATCCAAAAGAATCCGACGCCGTTCCCGTGCACATCCAAAACAGGTGGGAGTGTCCTTTTGGAGCTGATGGTTTTTTATTGGATGGGGAAGAATCTCGAGGGGAAGCTTCCAGCTCTCCATTAAACAACGGAGATCCTGAAGATGAGTCGGTGAACCCATTCCTGAATCCACATGGAGGGCGCATGCTTGAAAGGGAATGGAAAAACCCTTGGACTTCATGGCCAAATTCCAGGCCAAGGCCAATGAGTCTTTGCCACCTGAAAGAGCAATTAAAACCCTATCTCCATGTTGAATCAGTCCATACTCCATGATGGCCCGTGTCATCCGTTTATCCACTTCTTTTTGGGCTGAAGTCATGTGCCAAAATCTCCCTGTTTTTGTTTTGTGAAAAAAGTTTGTCTGTTCCATGAATTGATTTTCCAAAAGCTGTTGACACCTCACGCCGTTTTTTCGTATTGTACGCCTACGCAAGCCGCTGTAGCTCAGTTGGTAGAGCAGTGGACTGAAAATCCATGTGTCAAGAGTTCAAATCTCTTCGGTGGCAGGGACCCTTCCTTCGGGAAGGGTCTTTTTTTATCTCCCAAAAAATCATCACCATTGATACTGAACGCCATCTCTTTTTCTCTCTCTTTTATCAGATACTGATTCCATTAATTTCTATGTGTGAATTCAATGCCATCGTGTTCTTTAGGAGCTCATGAAACCAATTTGATTGCCTTAAACTGCACCAAACATACCGTCAACAAAGTTCCATGGCATTCCCAGAGAAATGAATCTTGCATGCTTTGCCACTCATTTTAAGGGGGGATAGACCTGAGATTTTTCATGGAATAAGAATTGGATGAAAAGTCCCAATATCCTTCCAACAAAGGATTCGTCTTTCAAAAAGGGGATGGAAGTACCTTTTTAAGCTTAGGGCTCTTCTTGTTCTGCTTGTTCCAAGGGTGTGCCATCGAAAGGACAAACATCCCGCTCTGAATCATAAAAAATGGCTCCACACTCAGGACAACGGGAATACACGCCAGAATGCTGAAATTTGAGCTGTTGAACGCCATCATGACGCAGCCACAACAAAGAATAGGTTCCAAACTCTTCATCCAAGCCACCTAAAAACCCATCACTTTTAAGAAACACATCTTGAGTGGTTCCATCGGTAAGAGTGAGACGAGCTGGACGATAACCCGGGAGAGGAGGAGTGGAAGACGCAAAAGATCCTTCAAAGGAATCCTCTGACGCCCGAAACCGAACATCACGGGACTCCCCTCCAAATGAAAGAACGCCCTCTTGAAAATCGTCTAACTCCCGTCCTCCAAAGACACCTTGAAATTCTACTTGAGCAATGCGCCGGAATGACAAGGGGTATGTGATGGCTCCCTGACTCCCCCCCCGTCTTACCCAGAAAAAGTACTTTCGACCTTCTGGCGGAGCCGATCCTCGGAGAGTACCAAAATCTCCATTTTCATTGGGCCAGAGAGCCTCTTCTCCCTCATAAATGGAAACATCAAAGAGTCGATATTGTTCCCCATCAGCCATTTTTGCTTCTAAGGCAAAAAAGTCATTGAACTCCAGTCCATCTGGAAACTGAAGCGTTTGTGCTCCAAGGTTCCCAATCAAAACCAAGGGAAGAGTCCAAAGAATCAGGGAACGTCCCATATTCATGCCTCCAGTTTCTCCACAATGGTAAACAGCACTGTGGATTCTGCCACATCAGCCTCTTTAAGCTTGAGTCGGACCCATGTCCCAGGAGCCATTTCTCCTTTCACAGCCACCCGTGTTTCCAGGGCAATTTCTGGAAGAAGGAAAAATCCCTGGCGTTCACGCCTGTCCACCATGATGGCCTCACACGTGTATCCAGGGCGAGCCTTGAGCCAATGAATCTTCCAAAAAAGATTGGAACGACGTTCACTTTGCACCAAGCTGCCTGATCGTGTTTCATAGGCAGCTAATCCTTGGAGAACATCCTCCGCTTCAAGAATCTCTCCCCCAAGGATGGCCTGACGAATCTGCTGACTGGCAATGAGATCTGGGTAACGACGAAGCGGACTGGTCACACGAGAATAGGTTTCCAAGCCCAAACCAGAATGCGGAGAGCACTCCAGGGTGGTTCGACTCCTCTTCATTCCCCGCCGTTTGGCAAATTGAGCCACATAATCTGGTTGCTCTGTATTGAGGCTTACCTCTTGAGAGGAGGTAGCATCATCCCTTTTCTCACCAGAGGAATCGGAGATTTCTTGAACGGCAAATGGGATGGGAAGTTGGCGCTCTTGGCACCACTGTGCCGCATAGGTGCCTGCCATCAACATGGCTTCTGTCACCACTTCACGGCTCTTTCGTTCCGGCAAGGAGGTGATGCTGACTTCACCATTCTCATTCACTCGGACTTTCACTTCAGGCATGCGGATGGAAATGGCCCCAGCAGACTGTCGGCGTTGATGAAATGCCTCTGTAAATCGGCGCATGGTAGCAAAAGGCTCTTCCTGCATACGCTCATCGGCTTGCGCATAGGTGAGACGCGTGACGCGAACCGTTGTAAGGTGAATGGAAAACTCTTGAGGCACTCCATCTTCATCCATCAAAAACGCATAGGAAAGAGCTGGAGATGTGGGATGCAATCCCAAGCCCAAAGTTTCTGCGGCCTGAGGAGGAAGCATCGGCACTGTTTTTTCGGGAAGATAAAGGCTACTCGACCGTTCTCTTGCCACTTCATCCGCAAGAGAACCAGCAGGGACAAGAGAGGCCGCATCAGCAATGTGCACCCAGAAACGTTCCCCATCCCATGCCACCGCATCATCCGGATCTTTGTTTCCCTCATCATCAATGGCAAAAGCCTCAACCGATGTGAGATCGAGTCGGGGAACCTCTTGGGGAATCTCTAAGGCCACATCTGGTGCCTCAAGAGGTACTCCAAGCCTCAAAGGGTGGGGATTCCAGGTACCATCAACAGCACCAGAGGCCAGCATGGTACGATGGGCATTTTCTGGAGATTGTGTTTTTCCAAGGGCTTTGAGAATTCGTGATCCCTTACTTTTTCCAAGGGCATACATTTCCAAATCTCGAAGAAATGGTTCATCCGCTTCTCGATCAATACGATGAGTTTTGAAGCGTTGAATGAAATCTTCCCATTTTGCCTCTGCCTCTGCTTTTTCCGCATCGGCTTGCTTGCGTGCAATGACAGACTGCTCATCCGCTACAATGATGGCCTCCGGTGTCCCTTGAAACCACGGTGTGCGGTTCAACAGTTTAAAAGCCATCCATGCGGTTGAAGGGGTATGTTCGCCATACACAATCTCTGCAAGCTCTGTCAAAGAAGGAGTTTCCCCCTGCAACAATTCCCAGGCTTCTTCTGGCTGTCCTTCTGGCGCTTGAGATTCAAGATCAGGGAAACCCACAGTGGGACCAGGATGAAGTATCAAAACATCCTTTTCCCGAACACTCCGTGTTTTCCCTCCAGGAAGCTGTATGTCAATTTTATCACCAGCTCCAGTGACCAGAGCTGGTGATTGTTTATAAAGGACAAGACTATCTTTGGTCAGTTTCATGGTTCTCCTGCATTCGACACCGGGCTTCCCGGAATCGTTCGAACGCAGAAGCGAGTTCTTCAAGGGCTGTTTTCACCCCTTCACGCAATCCTTCGTCCACAACTGATCCCGTAGCCTTGGCTCTTTTTTCCAGACGGAGGGCAACTTCAGCCATCTCATCAGCCATCAGATTCATGGCCCCTCCTTTGATGGAATGGGCTTCACGGTGCAGACTCTCCGCATCGCGATCATCGAAGGCTTTTTGGGCTCGTTCAAATCGGGAAGGAACATCCTCACAGAATCCATCAATCAGTTCTGCAACCACATCCTTCTCACCATCAAACTCGCCAAGGAGATCAGTATAACGGAGGACAGCCGGTGCCGGAACCAACACGTTCCCTCCCTCGGAAACTTGATCACGACTCCCAGAACTTGGCAAAGACGGTGTTGCTGGAAAGTCTGCATCCTGGAAAGAAGAATCAGCTGGAGACGAAAGTCCCAAGGATGATGCCGCCACCCAATCCACAGCCTTTGCCAGAAGATCAGCTCGTCGGAGAGGTTTGGTGAGAAAATCATCCATTCCAGCGGACAAACAACGAAGCCGGTCTTCTGCATAGGCACTCGCCGTCATTCCAATGATGGGCGTGAGAATCCCCCGACGACGAATCCCTTCAGTGGCTCCTAAACCATCCATCACAGGCATATGGAGATCCATGAAAATCAGATCTGCTGGTTTCCCCTCATCAAGATACACCAAGGCATCTCGGCCATTTTCCACATGGGCCACCAAGCAGCCTGCATTTTCCAGATGATGACGAGCAATTTCTCTATTGGTTTCATAATCTTCCACCAGGAGCACTTGAACACCATCAAGAGAATCTAAGCGGGAAAGATGTCCTTCCATTCTGGCAGGTACACCATCCAGGTTTTCTGGTGGAAGTGTCATGGGCACAGTGAAATGAAAATCCGAGCCAATTCCAACACGGCTGCTCACACGAAGCTCACCACCCATGAGAGAAACAAGCTCACGACAAATCGACACCCCAAGGCCAGAACCACCATACTTCCGGCTGATGCTGGTGTCGGCTTGCTCAAAACTGGCAAATATTCGCTCTTGTTGATCTTCTGGGATTCCAATTCC
>JAKSCK010000069.1 GCA_022360655.1 Spirochaetales bacterium
AAATTAGCCAAGTATTCATAGAGTTATGAGCAAAAGGGGGGACCAGCCGCCAAAGGGCAAGCCAAACGGGACAGGAAAAAAAGGGTGTGTGTGTTTTAAAGTGTGTGTGTGTTTGTTGTTGTTGAAATCATTACATGTACCCTAGTACAACAGGGCGCTTTTTAGCAGCTACAGGCTATGTAGCGCCATCTCCTAAACCATGGTACAAGTAGTGTTCCAATGTCCAGTTCAACACAATCGTCTCTCAATATAAAATGAAATTCAGCCCCATGGCCCAAAACTCTCGGGCCCCCACGAACAAATAAAATCCGAGCAAAGGGAAATGAGAAGAGAAGTAAAGAAACACCATAAAAAGGAATAGATCTAAAAGGTACACTATATACCAAATACCAATGATAAAAAGAAAGGCGGAAAAAAGCACACTATAAAGAAAAACAAGAAAATATAGCCACACCAGTGAGATGGTCCATCTAAAACCCATTCCTAGCCAAGGACTCCATAATGGAGTAATGACCGCCCATTATCATCTCAACAATGAACTCGGCAAGCAGGCAAGCTCGAGGACATCCAACAAAACATATCTCAGGGCCTGTTTTTGTATCTACCACAGATGCAAACACACCCACAAAGCTCTCAAGCTTGTGGAGTGTGCGCCCGCCCCGTCCAATAATATGTTTCCAATCTGAAGAGGGAATACTCATGCATTTGTCTTGACAATGATGATCATCTAAGTCCTCCCCCTCCTCCAAGCTCCAAGCTGCCAGGCGCTCATCCAGCTCCTTGTGAAGCCAATGGAAACCACACCTAGGCGAGGTAGACGCCAAGGTGTGAGAATGAACTCGCTCGTTGTCTTCTCCCTTGCTGGTTGTAGGCTGCCCCTTGGCTTGGGAATTGGTAGCCTGGGAATCGGCCATCTGCAGATGGGCCATCCCACCATCACCCCCAGCTCCCCCACGCCGCCCATTCAACCCCAAGACGCCTTCCTCCTGACCCCTAAACGGG
>JAKSCK010000138.1 GCA_022360655.1 Spirochaetales bacterium
ATTTAGCCAAAGGCAAAATGAATCCTGTGAATGCTGGCCATTGGGATGCTGAAGAATTAATGACACGCTTGACTCAAGAGATTGAGGCTGTGGAATGCCCTGAGATGGATAAAGTGATGACAGCTGAAAAGGCTCCTGACTTCTGGGATTGGAATTGAATATTAATAACACGCAAAAAAAAATCGCAACTGCAATGAGCCTTTTTGGTATCAGCGCATTTATTTTGAATTTTTTAATGATATATTCTGCAAGAAAATACAATTTTTTGCAGATTATACTCATGCCAGAAATATATATTACCTTTTCAATCTCCTTAGTGGTTGTATTCACCCGAGCAATCAATAATATAGCTATTCGCATTATGCATGTAGGTATTTTACTTCTTATCTCAATAATTGGAATTTTTGATTCATATACTTCCTTCTATGGTCTAGGATTTTTTTGTTTGGCTATTGTTCTTTCATTTAAATATGGCTTTCTTAATGTCTATCCTAAAGTAAAACTACTTATTTCCGGTATTATTATTTCATCCATAGTAGAGTTATCTGTCAACATAAATAAAGTTCAAAAAGCAGGGCTTGGTGTCAGTGTCATACTATTTATCTCAATTTTCATTACATTGTTATACACCATATATAAATCTGATATCGACTCCATTCAATCCAGCAAAAAAGAACTGGAAAAAAACCTCTCCCAACTGCTTGCCGAACGTTCCCAACTGGAAAGCCATTTATCAGAACAAAAACAAGTTCTCAAAGAATATGAGCTCCAAATCAAAAAGGCCCTTGTAGAGGAAACAGGAAATCTTGAAAAATTCCGGGAAACCTATGGCCTCACCAAGAAAGAAATGGAAGTGCTCATCATTGTGTATGAAACAGGCAAAACCAATCAGGAAATTGCCGAAGACTTGCACATTGCTGTTGGAACCGTCAAACAGCATCTGAGCCGTTCCTACACAAAGCTGGATGTGCGGAATCGAACACAGATGCAGGCCATGTTGCGGGAGTTTCGAACCACTGG
>JAKSCK010000158.1 GCA_022360655.1 Spirochaetales bacterium
CCGAATCATAAAACGCAACAAGCACTGAAGTATCTGAAAAGTTGCAGGGAAAATATTTGTCAACACCAACGTTGCATCCGTTGAAGTCGTAGACTCCAAGCCCATGGACAGCCGACCGGCATAGCTCAGCACTCGATCAAGTTGTCCTAGGAGCTGAGCTGAACGAAGAATCCCCGCCCAGCATTCCGCTCCATAGAAGAGTAAAGGGATCACAGCTCCGTGAACCAACTGTAGAAAACGATGACAAGAGGGGCCCCAATGGATCCCGACAGCTCTTCTGAGCAAAAGAATCCGCGTCATCGCCTTCGCTGTCTTTTCTTGAATATGTTTCCTCCACGTCAGCTGTTCATCCAGCCATAACCCTACATACCGCAACTCGGTCGTGTAGGGGATAATGGTATCGTATAACTTTGCCTCAAAATGCTTCCGCACCCGAACTTGGGCGCCATGGAAGCAAATGGCACAACATTTGCCTGGATGGAAGCGAAGGCGCCACTGAAGGGACCATTCTGTGATCAATTCCAAAGCATGACGGAGCTTCAAATGCGTAGATCCATAGCAAAACAGGCCTTGGACCCAAATGATCAAATCTTCCGCATAGGCCTGAAAGCGGACCGGCGAAAAACGTTCCAATGATTTCAGTAAGTCATTGATGTATATCAAGAAAAGGGTCGGGGACAGTGGAGATCCTTGAGGGACTCCACACTCAATGAGAGCCTCGTGTCGGGCCGACCCTATTTCGAGAACCCCCTGACGGTCAGAAAGAAACGATCTGGTCCAATTAATCAAATACAAGTCAATCCCCATACGTTGCATCTTTTCCAGTAATCCCTCATGCCAAACCGTGTCATAGGCCGACTGAATATCGAACGATACTGCTTGAATCTGTTGACGGGTCTGCAGTGCCTGAATCACCTCATGGGTGAGGCGCCATCCTCCGTCAACGGCCTCTTTACCCTTGCGAAACCCTAGTTGGAAAGGGGAAAGCAATCCACCCGACTCCAGCTTCC
>JAKSCK010000182.1 GCA_022360655.1 Spirochaetales bacterium
GAGCAAGACGTCCGTTCCAAGGAAGAGGAGAAGGATGAGCAGGACCGGGACCGTGGCTAAATTTGGACCATTTGAAATGTAATCATTTTTGAATTGGGCAGGGAAACTTTCAACATTTCACTGACTGAAACTGCTGGAGTTTAGGATATAGCCTAACTCCAACAAAATCTGAGTTTTGGAAAACTCAGACAAAATCTGAGTTTTGGAAAACTCGGCGGCTTGGTGGTGCATGGGTACCGTTACCCATGCACCACCGAGCGGCTGAGCTCAGCCACTTTTTAGGAACCGTTACCCATGCACCACCGAGCGGCTGAGCTCAGCCACTTTTTAGGAATCTGAGTTTTGGAAAACTCCGACAAAATCTGAGTTTTGGAAAACTCCGACAAAAATCTGAGTTTTGAAAAACTCAGACCGTTACCCATGCACCACCGAGCGGCTGAGCTCAGCCAGTTGGTGGTGCATGGGTAACGTTACCCATGCACCACCGAGCCAGAAAAAAAAATTGAATATAATTTTGAATTGTCACTGGCGTTTAGCCACCAAAAATTTTGGCAGGAAAATTGCCTTAGTAGTCTAACTTAGTGAGTTTTCACTTTAAACGATGTTCCACAGTTATGTTTGTTTACACCACCGAGCCAGAAAAAAATATTGCAGAGTGTGTTTTTCTTTGACTGGCGTTTAAGCACCAAAAATTTTCTGCTTGAAATTTTGATTACATTACTCCATGTAGTTCCTTAGCTTTCCCATGATAAGGGGGTTATATGGACATGAATCGCTCATTCAAAAAACACATTGAGGTGTCACCAATACTACAATACAATTTCTTGTTTTACAAAATGGCCGTACCCGTCTACAAGAAATATAAAAAATCACGTCTCACAAACTTTGGTAATGCGACATTGCAGTTTTAGTACGGCTACAATACTGATTTTCAAATATATAAGTATATATAATACTTCAAAGACAAATAAGGCGACAATCAGTAATTATTGATGAATAAAAGATAACGCTGCGATAAACATTGATGGATAAGTTATATACCTTCATTATGATCTTCTAGTTTTTGTATATCAGCATTTGATGAAGGGAATTTGATATTATCCCAGTTTTAATAATCATCAATGTTTTTAGTCATGGTGAGGTTTACATGCGTGGGCTTTCTCATAAGTCTCGTATACTCCACATTGAACAGCATATTTAAAAACATTTATCGTCTTCATTTTGGATGTTGATACATGTCTTTTTCTTTTTAATCCAGTCAGGC
>JAKSCK010000038.1 GCA_022360655.1 Spirochaetales bacterium
ACACCTTTATGAAGTATAAACCGGGGGTGAGATTTGAAACCTCCAGATTTATATAACTGTCCAGGACATTTTGTTTCAGGACTTCTCTTCCGGAAACATTAAGCAGTTCAATTCTCTCTATCTTGAAAGGAGCTTTTATACTTATGTTATCCTTAGCAGGATTGGGATAAATCTTAATATTCGTTTTTTCTGTTTCTACTGTACCGTTTGGACCAACCTGTATCTTATAATCCTCTGTTTCACCATATTCATATGATGCACATGGATCATTACATTCTTCATTATAATTTGTTCTTGCACGCATATAATGAACACCATTGGGAACACCATCAGGAACAACAAATTCCACATCATACATAAGGCCTGGTTCATCCATAATAAAATTACTGATTATCTTCTCATCATCTGAAAATACCAGGTCATCGTTCCAATCTATCCATACTGTTGCATATTGATTCATATAACCAATGGCCATTGTTATAGTATCTGTTTCTCCCGGTATCAAAATTGCAGGTTCGAGATCCGGATACTGGCTCCACCCTGTTCCGGCTAAATCTTCACACCCCGATTCCGTATTCTGTATCTCATTCAATATGAAATCTGTAAACCCATCTCCTAAGTTACAACCTGTTCCGTATAAAGGAGTACACAGAACTTCACCAATAGTCACTGAAATCATATTTGATTTTTCCGACAAGCCTTCCGTATATACTGCTTTGATGAAGTATTCATATATACCATCTGCCAGAGCCAAATCCATATAACTTGTGTCTGTTGTGTTACCTATTAGAGTTTCATCTCTGTAAACATTATAACTTAATACATTTTCATCTGCAGCAGAATTCCAGGTTAATGACACATCATTAGTGTTTACGAGCTCTCCCGAAAGGTTTATTGCCGGAGCAAGGTATTGTACATAAGCTTTATTACCATTCAATATTTCCTTAGTATCATTGTCCTGCACAAAAACAATAACTTTGCAGTATGGAGCAATCCAGGATGTATCAAGCGTAAACTCTATAGGAATTGTAACTGTTGTGTTATTGATAAGGTCTACTGTTGTACCGGCAGAACCATTGTACATATTCCTTGCTACATCATTTAATTCATCAAGCCCCTGCCATTCTTCCGGTATATGCGATTCGGTTAAAACGGCGTGCATAACAGTGTTTTCATAAATAACGGTTGCTACAGCCTCCATTACAACATCGGCTGTAAAAGTAGTTCCGTCGTAAGCAGCATTTTCAATGTTAATGGTTACTGCAGTTGGTG
>JAKSCK010000246.1 GCA_022360655.1 Spirochaetales bacterium
GTACCGAGGCGCGTACATTATCCATGCTTGTGCATAAGCGACTTTCATAAAATCAAGTACATGACAGAAAATTTATCAGCATTCACACATGCAACAAAGGCCACAACACACACGGCATTTGCTACATAGCCTGTAGTTGCTAAATGCTCCCCGTTTGTACAAGGTACAATGTAATGATCTCAACACACGGCGTTCACTAGGCATGTGCCAAGGCACGTACCTCGTTCATGCCTGTGCACAGCTGACTTCAATAAAATGAAGTACATAAACAGAAAATTTGTCAGTATTATCACATGCAACAAAGGCGACAACAACGGGGTGTACACCAGGCATGTACCGAGGCACGTACGTCGTCCATGCCCGTGCATAAGCGACTTTAATAGAATCAGGTACATAACAGAAAATTTATCAGCATTCACACATGCAACAAAAGCCACAACACACGCAGCGTTCACTAGGCATGTACCAAGGCGCATGCCTCGTCCATGCCCGTGCACAGCCTACGTTATAATATGAAGTACAGAACAGAAAATTCATCAGCATTCACGCATGCAACCAAAGGCCATGACACACGCGGCATACACCAGGCATGTGTTGAGGTGCACGCCCTCGTCCACGCCCATGCACAACCGGCTTTAATAAAAATAAATATATAAGATACAATTGAAACAATACTCTCCGCCACCCAACAACAAACACATAAGATTATACGTACCCATACCCATACTATACCAGCACTATATATGTTCTACAAAACTATACATGGTCAGTCTCAACAAGGATTGTATTAAGGCGCCTGCCCGTTCCAAGCCTGTCGAAGACAGACTGTCATAATGCATGTTCACAATAATAATTTTCAGAACGCCCTACTATGCTACAATTTGGCTTTCCTCCTCAAGCCTTTCTCCTTCCACATGTGGTACACACCGGGGTCTCTTTGCTGATTCTCCCCAACCATTGTCTTTGTAATGCCATCCCAGCAAACTGACGCCATCCACATTATCAGGTGTCAATCCTTGTCTCTTCTTACTGATGATCAGCTCCACTTTTGAGAAGGCATGCTCGGATGTAGCACTTGATGCTTGTGCACACAATCGACGCCTCGCCCAATCCACA
>JAKSCK010000097.1 GCA_022360655.1 Spirochaetales bacterium
GCTGAGACACGGCTGGATTGATGGATATGACCACTGTGGTCCTCCTGACTCAAGCCTTAAACCAATGGCGAACAGCCTTGTTTTTAATGATTCATCAGGGGACTTTCAAACAAATGGGAACTCTTGGTCATTCTTCACACAAAATCTCTACATTGAGGTTTTAGATCGACCACCCCGCCCCCAAGGTCGGGGCGGTTAGAGAGATGAGAAAGAACTTTTCGATTTCCGCAAAAGAGTCCTATACTGCACCCATGGCCTTGGATTCCCACAGCTCTTTTGACTTGCGTTACCACAATGGTTGGGCCGTACTCACCATTCCCCCTCTGCATGAGAGGCGGCGACCCATTTACGCCGATGATGTGGCGGCACGCATGCGTCTTTTGGGAATCCCGCCTGTTCCTGCCCGTCAGCTCCGTGAATGTCTTGAGAATGGAGACGGAACACCCCAACCAATAATTCCATGGCCAGAAGGGAAATCACTTGGAGCGCAAATTCTCATCACCATCAATGACAATCAGATGGAAGCGCATGCCCAGGCCATACCCTCCAAACCTGGAGGGCGGCCTGTTGATGAAGCCTTGATTCACGAAGCGCTCCAAAATGCCGGTGTGGTGTTTGGCCTACGCCAGAAGGCTCTTCACTGGCTCCAAGATTCCCAGTACGCCCATCGTTCCATCCTTGTGGCTCAGGGAGAAAAGCCCTTTGCTGGGGAACCGGCTCGCACCGAATGCCTCTTTGTCACCCAACGAGGCCGCCCTTGGAAGGAAATCCAAGGTGGGCGAATCGACTTAAAAGAACTCCATTTTATCCAAGACCGAAAAGCAGACGATGCATTAACCCGTCCCATTCCCGCTCGTCCTCCCCTTCATGGCTCGGATGTTCTCGGAAATCCTCTCCATGCTGAGACTCCACCCAATCCACCTCCCCTACATGCCGGTGAGGGTGTGTATGAAGAGGATGGTGTTCTCTACGCTGCACTTGATGGCAATGTTCGCCTCCAGGCCAATGTGGTGACGGTGGAACCTCTTGTGACGGTTGAATCAGTAGACTACGGAACTGGAAACATTGATTTTGACGGTTCTGTCTCTGTTGAAGGGGGTGTTGCTGATGGATTCCACATTCATGCTGGTGGAGATGTTCAAATCGGCAAAACTCTGGGACGGAGCCAAGTCAAAACACAGCGAAATTTATTGATTCGCGGGGGGTGGGCTGGTGACGGAGAAGGAAAAGCCCAGGTCAAAGGGGATTTGTATGCCAAATTCCTCGAAGGCAGTTCCCTCCAAGTAGAAGGAAACATTCATGTGACGGAGGCCATTCTCCATTCCGAGGTGGAAGTGAATGGAAACCTTGTGGTGATTGGAGGCCGGGGAGAAATCACCGGAGGAATCACAGCTGTGGGAGGAAGTGTCTTTTGCCGCCGGATTGGAAGTCCCTACTCTCCTGGAACCCGATTGTATGTGGGTTGTTCCCCAAAGCTTCTGACACAATTCCAAAACCTTGCGGCCAGCCTCCGAGATTTACGGGATGAAACAGATGAATTGGAACGCCGTCTGAATTGGACCACTGGCAGAAGAGGAATGGAAGAAGAAGCCAAAGCACTCACTCGTACTGTCAAAACGCATTACAAACGCTTGGGAGACGGAGCCAAGGAGCTAAAATCCCTCAAAAATCATCTTTCGGCTCCTGATGGAACCATACTTGTTGCAGAAGATCGACTGGTCCCAGGCAGCATCATCAGCTTTGGTCTTGACGAATTCTCCCTGGGAGATAAGGCCTTAGAAAAAGTGATGCTTCGCCGAGAAAATGGCCGTACTGTGGTTCATGGACTGAAACCTGGGGAAATCCCGTCCCTTCCCTCTCTCACCGCGTCCAGTGAACCTTGATGAAAACAAAATCACCAGGTTCAAGCGCCCCACCACAAACATCAATCCTTGCCCAATGCCGTCCAAGTCGATTTTTGGAGGATTACCCTCCTGACTTTATTGCAGATGACTTTTTGCGAAGCCCTTTGCCTCGTCCCAAGATGATGCCCAAAATAATTACCAGTAAACCACAGACCGTTGTGAAAAAAATCTGTTCTTTCAGAAAAATGGAAATCCAAAGAAGAGAAACAAAGGGACCTAAGTACACCAAGTTTCCCACACGAGCCGGGCGTTCTGTATGCTCCAAGGCCCCATTCCACAAGAGAAAGGTCACTCCCATCTCAAAGAGCCCCACCCAAATCACCATGATCCAGCCCAAAACAGATTGGGGAAGGGCTGCACCTCGTGCCCACCAAATCCCCAACAAGACAGGAATTGCCGCAGTGAAACCTAAAAGAAGTCGACGTCCTCCATCCATGGTCAGTTTCCCGCCAAGAAGCCAATAGAGTGCCCAAATCCCCCCACTGCCTAAGGCCAAGACAATTCCTAAGGTATCAAGAGATCCCCCAGAATGGGGTCGCCAAGCCACAAGAAACACTCCCAAAAGACTCAGACCAAGCCCTAGCATCTCTCGTCCAGTGGGAATGCGTTTTGCCAATGGGGCCGCAAGGAGAGCCAGAAAAATGGGCCATGTGTAATTCAAAGGTTGTGCAACCTGAGCTGGTAATCGGTCATAAGCAGCAAACAACACAATGTAGTAGAGAACAGGATTGAGAAGTCCTAGTATCAATGCCCCAAAAACAGAAAAGCGCCTTTGAGACGTTTGGAAACGTGCATTCGATAATCCAAGTTTCCCCGAATCCTCATCAAAACCAGAGCGCTGTTGTTTTAGAGCAAATTTCCGAACCCCCTGTGCAATGGCTAATGAGAGCCAGGAGAACAAAGAAGAAAGCGCTACCAAATCAAAGGATGAGAGTTCTCGAAGTGCCAATTTAAAGGCCACAGCCACCGTTGACCAAAGAGCCACAGCTCCCAAAGCCATCACCACAGCCCGTTTTTCATTGTTCATGATGGATCCGATGAAGAGAGATAGGGAAGCTTTGCCAGAATTTTTTCAATTTGTCTGGCCTCACGCACACTCAATGCCGCCCTGGACAAAATATCCCGGAAAAATCGGTCCGTATGCTCAGGATCGGCATTGCGAAAATAATCCCGGGAATCCAATCCCGAATGAATCTTGGTCACAAGCTGATCCACTTCTTCCCGGGTCACAGGAGCATAGGTGCCTGTACGCTCTCCAATCGATTCCCGGTAGAACGCCGCCGTCACCACCTGCACGGCATGAGAGAGGTTCAAAGAAGGAAAATCGGGTGAAGTGGGAATATGACAGGCCATGGTGCAGCAATTCAGCTCATCATCACTCAGCCCAGTCCGTTCATTCCCAAACACCAGAGCGGCCTCCCCCTCCAGCTGATGACATTGCTGGGCCAACTCTTCTGGAAGAACACTGAACCACTTTCTTCTGGATCCCCGCCTTCGGGTGATTCCCGCAGAAAGCACGGTCCCCGCCAAGGCCTCATCCAAATTCTCAAAGTGTTCCGCCTGGTCATAGAGTTCTTTGGCATGCACCGCCATGCGATGCACCTCTTCCTGAGCAAAATCCCCAGGAGAAACCAGCACCAAACGCGTTAAGCCCATCGATTTCATGGCCCGGCAAACGGCCCCCACATTTAAGGGACCTTCTGGCCGGCAAAGTACCACTCGTACAGACTTCAGCCACTCACTCATCAGCATCTCCTTGAACCATGGCCTCCATCACCACAGCGGCTCCATCTTCATCACAATGCAGAGCCTGGCGATCCTCTGGAAAACGTTGGGCCAATTCCTTGGGAGCTCCCCCCATCACCCAGGCATCACCGGCCGCTTCAAGGAGAGCCAAGTCATTCCAGCCATCTCCCATGGCCACACTTTCTGAAACTGGGATTTGTGCTCAACGACAGACCTCACGAAGCCCTGCTCCCTTATCCACACCTCCGGCCATCAACTCCAAAAAACGCGGTGACGAAAAAGTGGCACTGAGATGTGAGCCAAGTTCCTTCTCTAGATAAGCCTTGGGTTCCAACAAACTTTCCGGTTCTCCAAAAATAATGGCTTTGGTAAAGCGTAGCGAATCCTGGGAAAAGTCTGTTTTTTGGGCAGGAATTTTCACTCGTTCAATATACGCTTCCATCTCCTCACCCTCGTGTTCATAGAACATCGTACCATTCTGGTAGGCCACCATCTGATACTGGTGCAAGCGGGCATAGTCCACAATGAAGCGCCCTGTTTGCTCCTCAAGACAATGCTCTGCAACAACATGTCCTGAGGAGTCCCGAACAATCATCGCCCCGTTGTAACACACTGTTGGACCATGAAGATTCAACTCTTTGTACAAAGGATAAAGGGCCTCCCAACTTCTCCCTGTTGCAAGACAAACAAGAGTTCCAGCCTTCTCCAAAGCGGCAACGGCATCACGAACACGAGTAGAAAGACAGTGATTAGAACGCAAAATGGTTCCATCGATATCAAGAAAGAGAGCTTGAGGACGTTTCATGCCCAGAGTATAGGGACAGCCCCCACATGGGGGAAGGTCTTTCCAGTTTTCCGGGAATCAGAACGACCCCGGCGGGAGGCACCCGCCGGGGTCTCTTTGACAAGAACTTAGAATCAATTACAGGTGAACGGAATCTCTACAAGCCCATTTCCTTGGCCTTAGCATTCACCTCTTCAATGGCTTCTTCCAAACCTTCCGCTCGGAGCTGTTCCATTGTTTTTGCCCATTCAGCGGCTGGATCAGGAGATACCATGGCAGAAAGAACAGAGTCAAAAATCATATCACCACGCTCAAATTTGGCCTTGTTTGGAGTGGTGAGATACTGAATTCCCATGTTCACAGGACTCAGAATTTCTGTGCTCATCAGGTACTGGTCATAGCACATGTCCATAATCTTTTCTGTGTACAAACCTAAGGAGAAATCATCCTTTACCCAGTTGGTGTAGGCAATTCCCCAAGAAGCCAAATTGAAAAGAGAATCAATGGAGGGGTATTTTTTCATCATATCCGAATCATCAACTCGAACAATATCTTCGCCCTCGACATTCCAATCCACACCAGGGATTCCATATTTGAAGCAGTTCTGGCCTTCTTCTGATAAGAAGAAATCATAGAGTTCCATAATTTTGGCCATTTTTTCATCGGAAACAGTTCCTGGGAAATAGGAAGAAGACCAGAAGTTTTTCCCTTCATGGAATGCATACCGATTGCCTTCATCGTTGGTCCAAACAGGAAGGAACTCCACAACATCGGTGACATCGTTATCATTGTATTTGTTCCACATACGGGACATTTCATACACTCGAGAGGGCTGGGCATGAACAAAGAACATCCCCATGTTTCCCTGACAGAAACGCTCCATTCCTTGGTTTCCATTGAGAGACAAGGTGTCTGGATCCATCACACCAGCATTCCAAAGCTCATTCAACTCCATGATGCCATCAATCATGTCTTCAGAAGCGTAGCCTGGAATCCATCGTCCATTTTCATAACACCAAGATTTACTGGCAGCTTCAGGAACAGAGGAAAGCAGAGCCACAGAGGTGAATCGCTTATTTACGAAGGTCATACCATAGGTGTCATCCACACCATTGCCATCGGGATCCATTTCAGTGAAGGCCTTGGCAAGAGCCATGTACTCTTCAAAGGTTTCTGGACGTTCCATTCCCAGGGCTTCCCGCCAGTCCTTTCGGCTAACAATGCCCCGTTCAGCTGAATTGTATGTAGCATCCTTGGCATTGGTACGGGGAAGAAGATAGAATTGACCATCGATGGAAAGGCCTTTAACACTGTCCATCTCAGTCACAGCTTTGACATTGGGATAGTCATCCAGATTCTCAGGCAAAGCCCTCAAAAGTCCTTCTTCCACCCACTGAAAATAGTCTTGGGTGAGCATCATGTCACTGGCAAACACATCAGGTAAATCTCCAGAGGCACCCCAAAGACGAATTTTCTCAGAGTAGTCTCCCCAAGACAGGTTTCGCTCTACAATATCAATATCAAACTTATCCTCTAAAAAAAGAACAAAGTCATCTTTCTGGTCACTGCTAATTCGGGAACCAATATCCCAAAACGCAATCGAAATCTGCATACGATCCGTACCCTTTGCAGATTCATCCTGGCCATTCGCACCAGCCATTGTTGCCATTCCAACAATCAAAGCGGCCGCAATCCACCAATTTCTTTTCATCAGATTCTCCTTTTCATTTGCTCAACAGCAGTATATTTCTCCCTCCCAGCTTCCAGGGAGGGATGGTTTATAGGCCCAAGGGGGGAAGATTTTTACCCTTTGATGGCCCCCACCATCACACCCCGGGCAAAATAGGGTTGAATCAGTGGGTAGACACACATAATGGGCACCACTGTAATCACCACTCCCGCCATCTGCATAATTTCCGGCATGGTTTGCACCGTGCTATGACGAGCCGCTGAGGCGGCCATCGAAAGGGTGCTTGCGGCGGAATTGATGAGTTCCCGAAGCATCAATTGCAGGGGATGTTGATCTGTGTTGTTGATGAAGAACATGGCCAACCACCACTCATTCCAGCGTGCCACAGCATAAAAGAGTCCCACCGCTGCAACGGAAGCCTTTGAAACCGGAAGAAGAATGCTGGTGAGAATCCGAACATCATTGGCACCATCCAGATGGGCCGATTCCTCCAAACTTGGTGGAAGATGTCGAAAGTGGTTGATTAAGATGATGAGCAGAAACGTATCCACACTGGCTGGAAGAATCATCGCCAAAAAACTATTGATCAATCCCAAACCTTTGACCGTCATGTAAAAAGGAATGATTCCCCCATCAAAGAGCATGGTAATCACAATCAAAATCATAAAAAGGGATTTGCCTGGATACTTCTTCCGAGAAAGGGCATAGGCCCCTGTTGTGGTGACAAACATGTTCAGACTTGTTCCCACAAGTACCACAAGTGTGGAATTCATCAGTCCACGGGCAATGTCCGTTTTCTCAAAAACATAGCGGTATGTGCTCAAATCAAAGGATGTTGGAATCAAGTAGAACAACTGAGAATTTACCGCTTTTGGTGTTGCAAAGGACCGGATGATCACATTGTAAAACGGTAGAACAATCACAAGGGCTAAGATTCCCATAAAACAAGCCAAAACATAATCCGTGGCTGTGTATCGGCGTACAGACATGAACTCTCCTAAATAAGGGCATTCCCACCCAAATGCCGAGCAAACTTATTGGCACAAAACAATAAGACGCAGTTAATCACCGATTTGAACAAGCCAATGGCCGTAGATGTTCCAAAACTGGCTCCCATAAAAAAGGTTCTCCGGTACACAAAGGTGTCAATGATGTCGGCTGACTCATAAACCGCTGGGTTATACAAATTGAGAACTTGCATAAACCCTGTTTCTGTACCTGCTCCTGCTGTGGAATTCATCACATTTCCAAGAAAGAGAATCAGCAGAATACTCACTGCAGGAATGAGAGCAGGCCAAACAATGATTTGAATTTTTTGTAGCCTATTGGCTCCATCAATATCTGCGGCTTCATATTGTGTAGGATCAATTCCTGACAGAGCAGCAAGATAGATGATGGTTGACCAACCCGCTTCCTTCCATACCTCACTTCCAACAAGGAAAAAGCGAAAATGCTCATTGCTCACCAAGATATTCTTTCCTTCAAACCCAAGACTTTGAAGGATGGCATTCACAGCCCCATCTCCTCCGAGCAAATCCAGCATCACACCACTAATCACCACCCATGATAGAAAGTGGGGAAAGGTATACACCGTCTGGGTAAATGCCTTGAATTTTTTGAATCGCATCTCATTAATGAGAATGGCAAGCAGAATGGGAGCTGGGAAAAAGATCACCAAACGCATTCCTGCTAGAACAACGGTGTTTCGCACCGAACGCCAAAAATCTGGGAGCACAAGGATTTCTCGGAAATTCTCCAAACCAACCCAGGGACTATGAGTGATGCCCTTCAAGTAACTGAATTTTTTGAACGCTAACGACACCCCATAAATCGGGACATATTTAAAAATGACGAAATAGGCCAATGTTGGTAAAACCAGCAAGTACACGTACCGGTTCTTCCAGATGGACATTCTCAATTGTGACAAACCTCTCCTCCTGGGAGGACTATGATAGAATCCCTAGGCATTTCACCGGGAGGGAGGTTTTTTATGCAGAGGGTGGGGGAAATTCCAGGTCAGCGCAGCACCTTTCAACAAGGGATGTTCCTTCATCGTCATTTGTCTTTAAAAAAGCAGTTAGGGCTGCTTCTACTTGTCCAAGCCCTCTTTGGGTTGATGGTTCAAACCTATTATGGATACAGCCTGGGCAAACTCCTCACCCAACGCCAACATGAGTTTCATCAAATCAATCGCCAAGAGTTCATGGATGTCATTGAAGGTAAAATCGCCAGAATTCGTTACATTGAGGACACACTCTCCCTCAATTCGATGCACCAAGAATATGTTGATGAAAAAGATCCTCTCCGTCGGGCTCAACTTAAGGCAACAATAGAGAAAAACTACGTGGAGATTTGCACACTAAATCGGGATGTTCATGACATCAAATTGCTTTCTCCAGAACAACATGAGCTGGCAGAAGTGAGTGCAGATACAGACTTTATTCTTCAGCGTATGATGGATGAAAACACCATTGGCAAAAAAGGTATTGTGACACCATTTTACCGAGATAACACTGTGAACATTTATGGAGGAAAAACCATTTTTTTTGCATCCATCACCCCTCTCTATTCCACCCAAACCTATACTGGGGAGGCCATTGCCTACCTTGCCATCATCATGGTGATGGACAATATCAACACCTATACCTCCCCCTCAACGGTTCCACAAGGTACGGCCTTTACCATCACCGATTCCTTTGGACGTGTGGGCTCAAGCACAGATCGTAGCCTCATCAATACCATCATCCAAAGCAATGAAGCATTTCCTCAAAAAACCCTTGTTACTCAAACCCTCGTTCCAGAATGGGGATGGACCATCCATGCATCAAACTCACTGTCTTACATCAATAATGATGTCTGGCCCGTCCTCTTTGGAGGATTTCTTGTCTTTCTGCTGGCCTTCATCATGATGACTGCCCTTTCCATCATCCTTTTCAATTCTTTTTCCGGTCCAATTCGCCATCTCGCCGCAGAAATTCGAGAGATTCGGGATGACAACGCCACCCTGGAAATTCAACAGAATGAAGTGGATGTTATTTCCTGGGAAATCAATCAGATGCTCTTCAAACTCAAAAAGTCCAATGAAGAACTCATTGCAAAACAAAAAGCCTTGCTCATTTCCCAAGCTGAGAAGGATAAAGCACAGCTTGCTGCCCTCCAAAGCCAAATCAACCCACACTTTCTCTACAACACCTTGGAATCCATTCGAATGATGGCACTATGTGAAGAGGGGAGATCCGTATCCACTGCCATTAAGCGAATGGCAAACATGTTCCGTTATGCCACCCAAAATGCCTCGAGAGAGGTGAGCCTTCGGGAAGAACTGAGAAACCTGGAAGACTATGTGGAACTGCTCCGAATCCGTTACGAAGAAAAGATTCATGTGGAATTTCATCGTGATGAGGATTTACTCGAAGCACCCATAATGAAGTTTTCTCTTCAGCCGCTTCTTGAAAATGCTTTTGAACATGGCCTCAAACGGGGGTTGGGTACAATTCAAATTCAAGCACAAACAAATGAACAGGGAATTGGGATTTCCATCACAGATGATGGCGAAGGAATCCCTCCTGAGCACTTGGCTTATCTCCTAACCACCTTGGAAGATGACTGGGAACCACATCCAAGAGAACAGGGCGGAATAGGATTAGCCAATGTCCATCACCGGATACGTCGGCATTTTGGTGCTCCCTACGGACTCACACTCGAGTCAAAATATCATGCTGGAACCCGTGTATCCTTACTCATCCCAAGGAATGCTTTATGAATGTGATCATTGTTGATGACGAACCCAAAATTCGTCGCGGACTCAAACTTCTCATTGATTGGGAACAAGAAGGTTTTCATGTTGTGGCGCTTTGTGCCAATGCACAAGAGGCTTTGAATGCCATTGAAACCAAGGAAGTGGATATTGTCCTCACAGATATTTGCATGCCCGATATGGATGGCCTGAGCCTCTGTGATCATCTTCAAAAACAAGAACCTGGCATTTCCACCTTAATCCTCTCTGGTCATCATGAATTTGAATATGCCCGCAAAGCCATGCGATCAAAAGTCCGGGATTATCTTCTCAAACCTGTGGATGAGGATGTCCTGCTTCAAGCTCTGCACAAAATACGAGAAGAACGGCTGTCCCGAAAATTCGTTTATCCTCAGAACTATGAAGCTCCGCTCATCAAGGCCGTTCAACACTGTGAATTGGATGAACTCCAAGCAGAAATCAAGGAACTTTTTTTGGAATTTGACCATAACAGAATTCCAATCCAGGCCATCAAAAAGAACATGTCTCTCCTCTTTCTCAAAATTGAAGAAACCGTACTCCCCCACGGAATTCGCTTTGATGAATTGTTTGGGGAAGAACCCATGGAGCAGACTCTTCAAAAGAACCATGATGCAATCAGCATCAAAGACGAATTAGTACGACGCCTCAGCATGATCATTAACCGAAGTCGACAAGGGCAAAATGCCACTCTCATGAATCAAATCAAAGATCATATTCGAAACAACATCAAATCACCCATCAATCTCAATACTGTTGCCGCACAGTTTTTGCTCAATCCCTCCTATCTCAGCCAGCTCTTCCAAAAACATCATGAAGGAGGATTCAGTGCCTTTGTTTCCTCTGTAAGACTACAAAGAGCAAAAAAGCTTCTTGAGCAGGAAGGACTCCGGATCACAGAAATTGCCGAAGATGTGGGCTATGCCGATGCCAAATATTTCAGCCGACTTTTTAAGCGTGAATTTGGAATGCTTCCCTCTGAATACAGAGCCTCGCAACATCGTTCCATTCCTTCCGATTGAAATCGACCACCGCGTTGCGGCGGTTCTGTTGACAAGACGAAGCCCCCTCCCTTCAGGGCAATGCGCCATGAGATTCACCCTGAAAAATGGGGAAGTAATCGGTCTTTGAGGTGAAATGGGGGGGAAAAAAAATCCCCGTTTCCAATGGAAACGGGGATGATGATACAAAGGAACCCCTCAAGACGCATACAGGTCTTCAAGGAATGGCGCCTAACGTGCCGGATTCACCTGACGTTCCCGTGCCCCTTGGCGCCAAAACAAAAGAGCGTAGGCGGCTAAGAACACGGCCCCAAGCAAGACGGTTGTTCCACGTCCCTCTGTGAAGGAGTTCACCCCAAGGAAGGGATCCAGTAAGTGATCGGCAAGAAGCCCAGGCATCAGTAATCCAAAACTGATGGCCCCAAGAGCAAAATATTCCCAAATCTTCAAACGTGTGCGCATCCACCCTTGGGTCAAAGCCGCAAAGGCAAACATGGCCAGCATGGCTGTGAAGAAGACCCAAGCGGCATACCAAGGACTCTGCACCTCATGAAGCAGCAAATCCGGATTGAACATAAAAATAAAGGGTAAAATGGCCGTCCGAATATCATAACTGAAGCCCTGAACACCTGTCTTAATGGGATTGGACTTGGCAATGGCCGAAGCCGCATAGGCGGCAAGACCCACAGGAGGTGTATCATCAGCCAAAATCCCAAAAAAGAACACAAAAAGGTGGGCGGCAATGAGAGGGAAGAACACCCCATTCTTTGCCCCTAAGGTCACAATAACCGGAGCCGTGAGTGCCGCCATCACAATGTAGGTTGCCGTGGTGGGAAGTCCCATTCCCAATATCAGCGATGCCAATGCGGTAATCACCAAAATCAAGAAGAAGCGTCCCCCTGAAAGAATCTCAATGGCTTCGGTGATGATTCCACCCAAACCAAAGGTTACCACACCCACAATGATACCGGCTGCGGCAACAGCCACACCAATACCCATCATGTTCTTACCACCGGCAATCAGAGCATCTCGGATCTGACAGAAGGCTTTCACTAAAGCCCCTTTCCATCCTGCTTGCAAACCACCTTCACTTCGGTGGGCCTTCCAAAGGTTTTCCAATGGAATCAACACCGCAAGGGCCAAGATGGCACGGAAAGCGGCAAGTGAGGGAGAATGGCGGAACACCACCAGTTCCACAATCAAGAAAATCAGAGGAATCATAAAATGAATGCCGCTGATGAAGGTGCTCCAAAACTGAGGAAGTTCCTCTTTTGGTAAACCTTCAATACCCAATTTTGAGGCTTCTAAATGCACAATGTAGAGCAAGGCAATGTAGCTAATCACTGCAGGAATAAAGGCGGCACGAATCACTTCAATGTAGGGAACATTGACCGTCTCAGCAATGATGAATGCTGCCGCTCCCATGATGGGAGGCATCAATTGGCCGTTGGTGGAAACCGCCACTTCTACAGCACCAGCTTTGTAATCGGGATATCCCACCTTCTTCATCAGGGGAATGGTGAACGTTCCCGTGGTAACGGTATTGGCAATGCTGGAACCAGAAACCATGCCCGTAAGGCCACTGGCAAGAACGGCGGCTTTGGCCGGACCTCCACGGAATCGTCCCATCAAACTGAAGGCCAAATCCACAAAGTAGCGCCCAGCTCCCGCCTTATCCAACAAGGCCCCAAAGAGAACAAAGAGGAAAACAATATTGGCAGAAACATCCAACGGAACTCCGTAGATCCCTTCCGTGGACATGGTCATTTTGCTGATGTATTTGGTGAGGGATACACTCCGAAAATCCAAACCAGCAGGCATGTGTTGGGCAAAAAAACTGTAGAGAATAAACAGAGCTGCCACCACTGCCAGGGCCGGTCCTAAGGATCGACGCGCGGCCTCAAGAAGCAAAAGGGTGAGCACAATTCCAAAAAGGATATCTCGGAATATAGGTCGACCCTGTCGGGTTTCAATTCCAGAATAACTTGGATTGATTTGAACCATGATAAGCTCAAATGCAATATAAAATGCCGCAATTCCTGCCACAATCGCTGTGGCATAATCCAACACTGTGATGCGGTCTTTTGCGCCAAGATAGCGTCCAATGGCACCCAAGCGCGGCTTTTTGAGCATGGGATGAGTAAGATAAACCAGCACAATCGCAAAAGTGAGATGAATAGAACGCACAATGGTGCTGTCTAAAAGGATGGCACTGGGTAATAACAGCTGAAAGATGGACCAGAGAGCAGCGATGGATGGCACAAGCCATCGGCCAATTCCCCGCTCAATCTGTCGACTCCCGCCCTCTGCTTCCTCTGCTATACGGTAAGCTTCGGCAAGATCAGCTTCATCATGTTCGTGCTTTAATTCTTCAATCATTGGCAAACTTCCGAACAAGACGCCCCTCGCGGGGCGTCCTTCAAATAATTCGCAACATCGTTCTTCGAGAAGAATGAGTTGCAGAAATCACGGCAACGCCGTTTTGTAAAACTACTGAATCAGACCCACCTCACGGAAATAGCGCTCTGCACCGGGATGAAGAGGAGCAGAAAGACCCTCAAGCATATTCTCAGCAGTAATCACGCCATAAGCGGGGTGAAGAGTTTTGAACTCCTCAAGATTGTCAAAAACTTCCTTCACAATGGAGTACACCACATCATCACTCACATCAGAAGAAGTGCAGAAAGTGGCCTTCACACCAAACGTGGCCACATCACCCTCATTGGCAGCACCAGGATAGTGAGCCTGAACAGGAATGACGGATTTGGCATAGAAAGGATGATCGGCAATCACAGTGTCCACAGCACTTCCTTCCAAAGGAATAAAGCGAGTGGCCACAGCACCAGAGGTGGCTTCCTTGAAGGAACCATTTGGATGACCAACGGTGTAGAAATAAGCATCAATGCGTCCATCTTGGAGCATTCCAGCAGCTTCAGAAGGCTTCAGACCCTCTGCTTTGATGTCTTTCTCAATATCAAAACCGGCAGCAGTCAGAATGTCTGTGGCATTGCCTCGCTGGCCAGAACCAGGATTACCAATGTTCACAACTTTCCCTTTTAAATCCTCTAAGGAGCGAATGCCAGCATCATCGGAAGCAATCAAAGTGATGGACTCAGGGTGAATGGCAAACACAGCACGGAGTTTATCCTGAGGAGCTCCATCCCAATCAGCAAGGCCATTGTAGGCCTGATATTGACGATCAGACTGAACAATCCCAAATTCAAGATCACCAGACATGATGGCATTCACGTTGTAAACAGAACCGCCAGTGGACTCAACGGTGACTTTCAGGTTGTATTCGTCGCTTTTCTTATTCACCATCTTGGAAATGGCGCCACCCGTGGGATAATACACACCTGTCACACCACCAGTTCCAATTGTGACATACTCGCGGGCTCCCTCTCCTTCCCCGTTCGCAAACGCGGAAAGCGCAACCGAGACCAAAACCGTCAGCATGAGAATGAACTTCTTCATACATTCCTCCAAAAGCAGAATATGTGCTCGATCGGAACCACCAGGACAAAACTGTCCACAAGGCTTCCGTCGAATTTGCCATAAATTACGAATCGATGCGTTCAAATAGGGAAAAGAGACTCCGCCCTCATTGAAAAGATGGCCGCGGATAATTTCCCTCAGTAAGTTGCCTCAATGGCCTATGAACGAATTAACGAAGAAGGACGGAGATGCTCACATCCTATAGTCCTATAATACTGAAAGATACAGAGGGACGCAAGAGAGGGGATATTGCGGCAATAAATGGCATGTTATTGCCAGAAAAAACACCAGTGCTCCACCAATCTTTACCCACAGGCCTCCCTCGGATACCATAGGAAAACATGAAGCCGGAAATGCTTATTGAAACCATCAATGCCCAAGCCGTTTACCTTGCCCCTGGTTGGGAAGAGCTGGATATTTGTACCGGCTGCAGCTCTGATTTAATGAGTGACATTCTCACCCTGGACGTTTGCGATGCCGTGCTGGTTACAGGACTGGCCAATGAGCAAGCTGTTCGTACGGCGGATATGGCCGATATTCGAACCATTTTACTTGTTCGCTCCAAAGCACCAACAGCTGGCATGCTCAACCTTGCCAAAGATTGTGGCATTTCCTTACTCACAACAAAACTTTCGATGTTTTCGGTGTGTGGCCATCTCATGAAAGCAGGTTTAAAACCGCCCTATTAACAACATCCTATGTTGATAAAGATTGAGGCCCTGTAGACGAAATTCAGATCAAATATTAGTACAATGAACAACTATTCTGATTCATCAGGATAACGGTTTCTAATGATGCGCAGATTGGGAAGCACTTGTAAAAAAATTTCCACCAACTCCGGATCAAATTTCTTTCCTGATTCCTCTTCTATCACTTTGAGCACATCCTCTTCACTCCAGGCCTTCTTGTAAACACGCTTAGAGGAAAGAGCATCATACACGTCAGCGATGGAGACAATGCGCGCATACAGGGGGATTTCATCTCCCTGAAGCCCTTCGGGTCGCTTTTCTTCTTTATGAATGAAGCGATCAGCTTCAAAGAGATCACCAATTTTCCCAGGATAACCACTGCCATCCCAGTTTTCATGATGGCGAAGAGCCACTTCCTGAGCACAAAGGTTTAAATCCGAATCTGTGACAAACTGACGGGCTCCCAGCCATGTATGGGATTGCATCACCAGATATTCCTCATCATCAAACGGACCAGGTTTTTTCAAGATAGTATCGCTGATGCCCACCTTACCCACATCATGAAGCATGGAAGCCATACGAAGTACATCTTTATTCTTATCCCGGAGTTCCGGATCTATGCCTTTCCGATTAGCCCAAGCCTCATAAATCTCCATGGAGTAGGCTCCCACACGATTCACATGGGCCCCTGTTTCCTTGGGATCACGTAATCCAGCAAATCGTGTGATGGTTTCCAAAAGATTTCTGGTCATCTGTGCACGTTGTATGGCTTTAGTTCCCAGACGAGCAAAAATCTCAAAAAAAGGTTCATCCTCAGCATGGAAGGGGACAAAACGGCCCTTTGCATCTCGGGCATTGATGAGTTGCATCACCCCAAGTAAATCACCATCCGTGGAGATCAAAGGAAATGTGAGAGTGGAAACCGTGGTGTACCCTGTCTTCTCATCAAAAGTAGTGGCAAAACTGTAGGGAGCTTCATCAGGAATGGCATACATGTCAGGAATGTTGAGCATGGCCTCGTGATTCGCCACAAAACCCGAAATGGATTTGTCATTGATGGGAACAGAAAATTTTGAATACACCAATTTTTCGCCCGGCTTTAGCTTGGACTGAAACGTGTCATTCTGGGTGTGGGCAAAGGCTAAATCATCCCCTTCTCGGATGTAGACCGTACCCGCATCAGCATTCGCTTCTCTCCGAGCCAGTTTCAAAAGTCGCTCAAGCAAGAGATCAATGTCTTTTATGCGATCCAGCTCTCGATCAATTTCGAGGATTCTGCCGAGCTGATCTTTGGTGCGGTGTTTCTGGACGCTCATCGTTTATACCCTAAAGCAAAAATCACGAGGAAACCATGGAGAATACTGGGAGACAAAGAGAGTCTCCCCCTTCTTCTTGAAAAGAATTAAATTTCGAAATCAACAACAACTCGTTCTGCAGGGAAATCCCCAAGAACTTCTTTCACAGCACAGTGATCAGGATCGGCCTGATAAGCATCAAGTTGCTCACGGTTTGCATGGGTGGTAATGAGAACCAGCTGGTAGGATGCCGGACCATTCTGAAAATCCAATCCAGTTTCAAGACTTTCCATTGTCATCACTTTTCCACGCATCCCCTCTAAGGCGTTTTGAGCCTCTTGGGCATGGTCTGGATTGGCAAACTTCCACATCACAACATGCTTAACCATAATGAACCTCATTCAAGTCAGAATTTATGCTTTGTGAGAATACTATCCCCAGCCCCTCCTGGGAATGGTAAATCACGGTCA
Organism: Spirochaetales bacterium; assembly: GCA_022360655.1. GTDB lineage: Bacteria > Spirochaetota > Spirochaetia > DSM-2461 > DSM-2461 > UBA2779. The sequence goes on from JAKSCK010000097.1 coordinate 16,850, forward strand.
TTCACTCATATTGACCAAGAGCAGTCCTATCATTAGGATGGGAGGCCGGTGTCCTCGGTCCAGAGGACATCAATTCAACTCCATGAGGAGAGAGCAATGGCGAGAAACCAGAAAGCTCGTGGTAAAATCGTCCGCCGACTCGGTGTCAATATTTACGGAAACGGTAAATATGATAGATTGCTCAAGAAGAAACCTCAGAAACCGGGCCAGGAGAAAGGCTACCGGGGTCGCAACAAAGTTAGCGACTACGGCCGTCAGCTCCTTGAGAAGCAGAAACTCCGCTTCTCCTATGGTTTGAGTGAGAAGCAGTTCTTCAACACCTTCGTGAAAGCGAAGACGATGGACGGCCTCACCGGTGACAACATGATGATTCTTCTCGAGCGTCGGCTGGACAACGTTGTGTATCGACTTGGCATGGCCACAACTCGGGCTCAGGCCCGTCAGTTCGTCAGTCACGGTCACATCCGTCTGAACGGCAAGCGATCCAATGTTGCATCCATTGTTGTGCGAGAGGGTGATGTCATCCAAATCCGCGACAAAGAAGGCAGCAAGAAGATCATCCGTGAGTCCATGGCTCACAGCAACCAGGTTCTTCCTGCGTGGTTGGTTGTGGACAGCGATGCTCTGACCGGAAAGGTGGATCGGCTTCCTTACCGAACTGATATCCCCTCCGTTGCTAACGAGCAGATGGTGGTTGAGTTCTACTCCAAGTAGATTTCATTCCATCCAAAAAGAAGACGGCCGTATGGCCGTCTTTTTTTTGGATCTTTTTCATATTGAGTTGAGAAGAATGGGTTGGTGAACCACCCCGTTAGGGGTCGATCTCAAAACCGGGTAGAAGGACTCCTACCCGGCCCATCAAATCATCCCTGAAGGAGTGCGGAACTGCGGCTTCCTAAGTCTTCGGAGGTTGTGAGGGCTGAATCCACATCAGGCATGCTGTTCCGAGTGAGATCCATGCATTCATTGATCCAAGAAATACGATCTTGGCTTTCTTGAATCATGAGAGAGTTCTCCACAAATCGCCGTTGAGTGGATGTGTGCTTATCGGTATTCTCTCCCATCTGTGCCACATTCTGCGCTTTGCGATTTTCCAACGCATAGGACTCTTCCCGGTTGCGGCGCATAGTGTCCATGAGTGTTGTTCGGGTTTCCTCATTCCGCGTGGCTGTGAGCAGTCCATACAATGCACCGGTGTTGGCAGAAAGCTCAGCCAGAAGGGCATCAATCTGAGCATTCTGATCACTCATGGCTTGATTCTGCGCCTTCAGATCATTCATCAATTGTGTGTTTTCATCATTCCGGGCGGTCAGATTGTCAATACGCGTGTTCAGAGATGTGATTTGGTTGTCGGCCCAAACCATGTCCACTTGAACGGGGACATAGTCAATGGCCGCAAGAGTTCCGAGGGCGGTAATCGAGAGCAAGATGACTAAGGGAATTTTCTTCATGAATCCTCTCCATCGAGTTTGATACGTTCTTGGATTGTGAGGATAGTAGCATGAATGCGGTTCCATGACCCGAGGCTTTTTTAAAAATGCATTTTTTCAGCGCAGCCAATTCTTATTGTGCTCATTCGCAGAAATCCAAGGATGATTCTGGTAAAAAGCCAGGAGATTGAAGGCAAACTGCATTCATCGGTTATTTGTTCTGGATGCAGGGAAAAAACCAATTGGCGAAGGCAACAGATTTTAAAATTTAAGGAAAGGAACACCACAAGCCCCCTGCCACAGAGGTGGTACAAAGGGCTTGATGAATTTTACACCGCTATTTTTCTGGATCTGCAACCGCAGGTCGTTTGATGGTGCTTTCGGAGAGGAATTGCTCCACGCGTCCCCCAAGTTCCTGCGAGGATTCAATACCGCTGTCAGCTCCTGGGAAGAAGCTTTCTGTGTACCGGATGCACTCTTCAAGCCAGATGATCCGGGCCTCGAGATCTCGAATCCCAACCGTATCAGCAAGGGCACGTCTTTGGGCCTGATTTCGTTCCCGGCCATTGCGCTCCATACGTTCCCGACCGTTGGCAATAAAATTGTTCAGAGCCTCTACTTGCAATCGATTTTTTTCCAAGCTTTCCAAGATTCGTCGACGCGTTTCTGGATGACGGTTTGTTGTTCGCAAACCATGGAGTGTTCCGCTGTTTGCAGAGAGCTCTCCCAGAAAAACAGTGGCACGACTGATCCGATCCGCTAACTCAGCATCTTCATCCGCAAGAACACGTGCTCGAGATTCATCTTTGGATTTGGCCTGCTCCAGGGAAGCAATACGATTTTCAAGAGAGCTAATCTCTGAGCGAGCCCAGTTAAGATCAACTTGAACAACACGGTATTCGGCAGCGCCAAGGCTCAAGGCGACAACGGTTAATAACAGAGTAATCAGGGTTTGTTTCAAGGGAAGTTCCTCACACGATGACTGTGGTTCAATTTCATGTTCTTGGCTGGTTATCCATCTCAAGAAATGCGTATGAACCAGGGCACTCTACCTGAATTCCTTGGTAAAAGGCTAGGGTTTATCAAAGGATTTCAGCCTATTCCCGAGAAAGAAAAAACACAGAAAACTTCACCTCGACCTTCCACTTTTCCAAGGCTATCATCCTCCAAAAGAGGAGGTTTTCATGCCCAATTTTCTTACTGTATGCCTGAACCCCACCTTCCAGCGAACCCTGCTGCTTTCAAAACTCGAAACAGGAGAGGTCAACCGTGCTCAAGAGTCGCGTTTGGATGCTTCTGGAAAAGGCATCAATGTGTCTCGGGTTTTGAGCCAGCTTGGGGGAAATACAGTGAATCACTTAACCCATTTAGGAACAGGAAATAAGGATTTTTTGACACTCTGTGAGAACGACAATTTTGAGGTGCTGTGGACCTCGGATCCTCACTCACCCATCCGAACATGCATCACTTTGTTGGATCAACTTCAAGGTGCCACCACAGAACTGATTGAACCAACTCAGCCCATACAGAGAGAAACTGTGAATCAAATTCACAAGCTGTTTGACTCTGCACTTCATCATGCAGACTGGGTGATCCTCTCTGGCTCCAAAGCACCAGGCTATCCCTCTCTCCTGTTTGCCGAATTCTGCCAGAAGGCTCAGCATGCTGGTGTTCCAGTACTTGCAGATTACCGAGGTGACGAATTAGCCGAAAGTCTGGCCTTTGCTCCCAAAGTGGTGAAGGTGAATCTGGTAGAATTCTGCGCCACCTTTCTTCCCGAGCTTCAGCCCAGTGAGGCCCAGGATTCTGTGGAACGACCTCGGGTGGAGGAACACATGAAACGATTATCCTCCACTGGAATTGATTATGTGGTGACTCGTGGAGCCCGTGAAATTCTTTGGGCGTCCCAAGGGGAAAGTGGCTCCATTCACCCCTCCCCCATTCATCCAGTGAACACCATTGGCTGCGGGGATTCCATGGCCGCAGGAATAGCCCATGCCCTGGCACGGGAAGCCTCCCTTGTCCAGGCCATTGAAGAAGGAATCCGCTGTGCAAGCCGCAATGCCCAATGCCTTGGTCCTGGAACACTGGAATAAAGAAAATCCTATGGAATCTCATCCCCATCAGAACCAAGGGTGAGATTCTGAAACTCCGAGATGTCAGCAAAACGGGCTTGAGCATCATCAAATTGAACAATCACACGATCTCCAACCTGGGTCAGCACAAGGGTTTCCGCAATGCGGGATGAGGCCACAAAGATCCGTTTGGTCCCTTCTAATATCAGGTAATAATAGGTTTGCCCTGATTGCACATCACTACCAATGCGTTCCACCACTCCCTGGAGTTGCTCTCGAGGGGCTTGTCCCTCTAAATCCCCCGAATCAAAACTCTGATTCAATGCCGATTTATAAGCCCGCATCGCCAAGCGTGGAGTTTCTCCAATCCCAATGACTCCAAAATTTTCCACAGACACCAAGGCCACCAGTTTAATGAGCCCTGTCTTGTCCTTGAGAGCACAGGCATAGGTGGGACGCCCTTGAACGTTGTACATCACAGGGAATGAGGCCACATA
>JAKSCK010000226.1 GCA_022360655.1 Spirochaetales bacterium
AGTACTGGAAAGTTCCTCACATTCAGGTGGAGCGTGGCGATCCCTAGTTCCAACTGCCATTGGCCATTGTAGAGGAGCACACCACTGCATCAACTGGGAAGGGTTCTGCCTAAACTCCTGCTGTTAGAATCAGGGACATCACTTTACCATATGGGAGGTTGGAAACATAGCGTACACGGTAGGCGCCAAAGTATGTACACATTTTGGCAGGAATACGGTGAAGAAAGCGTTACACAATGGGCGCCGTTGCCAAACGTGCTTGACTGCGATGGGTTAACCTATGCAAAGCAGCGCTCACCCCTCTTTGTCATAGTTCTTCCTGAATGACAAAATGACGGTAGTTGTGCATTGAATGTAGCAGTGCTGCCGTATAAATACGACAGTAAATAAGGCGCCCTCCAGACATGTCCGGAGGGCAGCATTGCATAGACTTGGAAGAGTGCTTTAGAACCCGCTTTTTTGGGAATGAGGGAGTTGAGGTGGCCATATGGGAGTTTGGAAACATCTTGCATATAGCAAACGTGGAAGTGTGCTCGTACACACTTCCACCATTTTACCGTGAAGACGGTGTTGGTCACAGACGTCCTTGAACGAGATGGGTGACCCAATGAAACGTCGCTCACCCCTTCTGTCGTGGCTCTTCCTCGGTTATGAAACAACGGTACTTTTGCATTGAAGATGGTAGTGCTGCGGCACAAATACGGCAATTCATACGGCGCCCTCCAGACGTGTCCGGAAGGCACTATACTCGTTGCCGCATTTGTAGCATGTGGGCCGTCCAGGCCACTGAGAGGTCTTCTGCTTCGTTTTTCCTTCTCAAATCCAAGTAAACATATGCTCACTGCTGGAGCGTGCTCACGTTAAAACATGAATCCGCCATCGGAGACGGGCAATGAAAGCGTGGTTTTTTGTCGTTTAAACGCGATACACAACTCAAAAACTAGTGCAAGACTCTGTTCACAATAAAAACTGCAGTGAATGTTGATGCTAGTATCAAATTACAGAAATTTTGGCAGCGTTTCGCCGTATTTTCGGCTTGGCAGCTGTGCGCACACAGCGGAATTCAGCTGCTATGCTC
>JAKSCK010000258.1 GCA_022360655.1 Spirochaetales bacterium
CTGCCTGGGAAGCAGTGGGAGTGGCGTTTGTTGAAAAAGAGGTGAACCGAACCGTTAGGATGCTACGCTGCGCGCACATGTTGACTCCAGTCACAAATGTGCGATGTCGCGATCGCGATCGTGCAGCATGCGATTTCCGTATGCGATCTGCATTTAAAGTCGATCGCCGCGAGGATCGACGCGATAGGCACCCAATAAACGTGCTAATGGGGTGCATGCACTGTTGTGAGACGATTGCAGCAGAGATCGCGTGTGCAGCCTCGTCCTAGAATGGTTCTGCGCGCCAATCTGACCAGCAGTGTTGGATTTTGAACTGGGAATCACCAGAAAATGATGAATCGTCATAGTTGGACTCATCTGCGTGTAGGAATTGCATTCTGTATCTGTGTAGCACCGTGTGGTGAAGTCTTTAGAGGAAATTGTGCCATTGCAGTACATTTGGGGATTTATTGGTTGCTCTTGGCATTGGTAATGTGATGAAGGACCTGGAACAGGAAATGGATGGTCCAACAGAAATGATACTGTTGTGAACACTTTGTATGTTGTGGGAACACCAACATGTACTGTGCAGTGTGAGATTCTAGTGTGGGATAGTGCTAGGTGGAACTGAAACTGTGCGGAAAGCACATGCCCAGTGTATCCCCAGTGAGAGCAGAAAACTGTGCAGGTACTGGTGATAGCTGGTAAAAGAAAATAGGTGCAGATGGCTGTTGGAGGAATGCAGCCCAGAACCAGTGATGGGTGAACAGGACCCTTGGAGTCTGTGCAGTTCCCGATATGGAGATTGGGACTGCAGGCATCTACAGAGAGGATGCAGCTGCGCAGCATCACAAAGTAATGTAATGAAAATCCACAGTTCCTAGGATCCTCAGAAATGAGCTGGTGGCAAAAGGCCACAGAGTCAAACAAAGTGGCAGAGTAGCCACATGGAATGAATGAAGCCCAAACTACAAAATGGCAAAGGAATGAATGAGAAAAAGGGGGACAGGGAATTGTATGTTCTGTATGTGTACGTACTATGAGGTGAAAACCATGGGTAGTTTGTTAATGTAGTCCTGGTAAATCCTGTAATGAAAGGACAGAAGGCATTGGACAGGACTGAGTGTTTGGTAGCACATTGGGTGCAGTGCTGTTGCCATTAAGTCTATCCTATACTGGATTTCGCATCTGCAGTGCTGTGTGTTGGCCACGCATGGTGCTGTGGTGAAGGTGCAGGACGGCTGCAATTGGCAGGGAAAAGCCAAAACCAACACTGGTCTATCATGGAGAATGCCCCAGTTGTATCCACATACCTCACCGTTGTGGATGGCAGCTGTATAATGAAATCACCAGGAGAGGGAAACCCGTGGTTAGTGGA
>JAKSCK010000033.1 GCA_022360655.1 Spirochaetales bacterium
ACATTGCGTGTGGAGAGAGCCAAAGGCGAGCGGAAGTGTAGCCAGGTTTTTTTAAACCGCTGGAAGTAGCATATAAGGCATCTTGCTTTTTCCTCTGCTGCTTCTTGGGGTTTTTTGTGCCCTGGCGACGACCGTAGCACCGCAGTGTACCGCAGGAACGCCGTGGCGAGGAACATTGCGTGTGGAGAGAGCCGAAGGCGAACGAAAGTGTCGCCAGTTTTTTATGCCCTGGCGACTGATGGAAATCACAATTCTGCAGCTCATGACTCCGTGAATTTGAATAGCATTTCCCCACCCCGACGACCCCCATGTCACCAAAAGCAAAACAAAGGGCAGGGAGGGGTCGTTCTTAATCAAAAAATGATGGATAAGTACTCTCAATCCGAACGGTGTTTAAATATATATGATAATGTCAAGAATATAGCTTTGTCGGAGTAAGGTTTGCGAGAGACAAGGTTTTCTCTCAGACTTGATAGGATGGAGGATCAAATGAAAAAAGGGTTTGTCTTTGTTTCCATTCTGATTGTATTGGTTTTTGCATTGCATGCAGAAGGGAGCTCGGAATCTGGTGCTGGTGACGATTATAAGCTTGTGCTTAAGCTCAGCCACGTTTTTAGCCCAGCAGAACAGCTGACAAAGTCTATGGATTTGGTTGCTCAGCGTGTCTTGGAAAAGACGAATGGGGCCATTGAAATCCAGACTTTCCCCCAGGCTCAATTGCCGGCATATAAGGAGGGTGTTGAACAAGTTGTTCGAGGTGCAAACTTTATCTCGGTTGAGGATCCCTCATTCATTGGAGACTATGTTCCTGACTTTAAAGCCCTTTATGCTCCCATGCTCTATCGGAGCTTTGATGAATATGTGGAGCTGACGCAAAAACCCATTGTTGAGGAAATGAAAGCCAAGGCGGAGGAGCAGGGAATAAAAATTCTTGCACTCACCTACATTTATGGTTTCCGAAATCTGATCACGGATAAGGTGATTGAGACTCCTGCGGATCTTGATGGGATGAAAATCCGAACACCTGGATCCAAATCCTACATTGATACCCTTTCCGCGATGGGTGCCATTGCCACCCCGCTTCCTTGGGGAGAGACTCTTTCAGCGGTTCAGCAGGGAGTCGTTGACGGTCTAGAAGGATCGGAATTCACAAACATTGGAACAAAGGTGTATGAGGGGCCCACAAAGAATGTGGCCAATACCCGTCATATTTTAGGAACCTGTGGTGTGTACATTTCTACTGAGGTTTGGGATTCCATTCCTGAGGAATATAGAACCATCATTGCGGAAGAATTTGCCTTTGGGGCCAATGAAATGACTAATCTTCTCAAGGAGCAACACAGTGGTGTTGTTTCTGAACTTGAAGGCTTTGGTGTGAAATTCAATGAGGTTGATGGTGATGCATTCCGTGAGGCTTTGGCTCCTTTGTATGAAGAGCAGCCTGGTATGACTCCTGGTGTGTTCCAGTCCATTTTCTCTGAACTGGATTCCATGCGCTAAGATTGATGGCAGCCTGATTCTCAGGCTGCCAAGATTCCATTAGATAGGGAAATCATGAATAAATATGGAAAGAAAATTCTGGAGAACTTTGAGATCTTTTTAAGTGGCGCATTTTTATCGGTCACTGTACTGGTTGTGATCATCAATGTGATTCTTCGCTATCTTTTTCAGGGTGGACTATTCTGGGTGGAAGAAGTGGCCACCGCCTGTTTTATTTGGAGTGTTTTTATTGGAGCTGCTGGCGCCTACAGGAATAAGCTCCATATTTGTATCGATTTAATCACCAAGTTCTTTCCTGAGAGGGGAAGAGAGTTTCTTTCCATCATCATCCATTTTCTCATGATGGTGATTAATGGATACATCGTGTATTTAAGCGTTCTTTTTATTCAGGCCAATAGCTTAAAACGGACCCCTGTACTTGATGTCCCTGCAATTTGGGTGAATTTTGCCATCACAGTGGGTTTTGGTTTAATCACGATTTATTCTGCTGTATTTCTTGTGCAGGAGTTTCGGCTGTTTTGTTCCTCTTCAAACACCATTGAAACCCCAAAGGATTAAATGATGTCCATCTTTCCGATTGTCATTGTCATGGCTCTATACTTTTCCAGTATTCCCATTGCGTTTGCACTGTTGGCTGCTGCTTTGGCGTATTTTACCTTTGGTGATGTGGGGACTCCACCGGATTTGATTCTGCAAAAATTCATCACATCAGCTTCCTCATTCCCTCTTCTGGCCGTGCCGTTCTTCATCATGGTGGGGGAAATCATGAATTTCTCTGGAATCAGTTCTTCTCTGATGAAAATGGCCGATGTGCTCACCGGTCATATGAAGGGGGGGCTGGCCCAGGTGAATGTGGTTCTCAGCACACTCATGGGGGGAATCTCGGGGTCGGCGAATGCGGATGCGGCAATGCAGTCAAAAATCCTTGTCCCAGAGATGACCAAAAGGGGCTATGGCAAGTCCTTTTCAACGGCCATCACGGCCGCATCGTCCGCCATTGCTCCGGTGATTCCGCCTGGGATTAATTTGATTATTTATGCATTGATTGCCCAAGCCTCTGTGGCCAAGATGTTCATTGGAGGCTATGTTCCTGGCATTTTGATGTGTGTTTCTCTTATGCTGGCAGTGAGTTTTATTTCTCGGAGAAGAGGCTATGTTCCTTCTCGGGAAAAACGCGCAACGGCCAAGGAAGTGGTCATTCAGTTTAAAGAATCCATCTGGGCGTTATTGCTTCCTTTTGGCATCATCCTTGGGATTCGTTTTGGTGTTTTTACACCCACCGAAGCGGGGGCCATCGCCGTTCTTTTTTGCACGGTTGTTGGGGTGTTCTTTTATAAACAGTTGAAGTGGCATCATTTTCCCATCATTTTGAAAAACACCGTTTTGGCCACCAGCTCTGTGGTTCTCATCATAATTTCCGCATCAGTCTTTGGTCAGTATATGAGCTGGGAGCGAATTCCACATCAGCTCACCCAATCTCTAATGACATTCTCAGGAACACCATGGATTATGCTTTTGCTCATCAATGTGTTCCTCCTCTTTTTGGGCATGTTCCTCGAGGGTGGAGCGGTGCTCATCATCGTGGCCCCTCTCTTGGTTCCGGTAGCCAGATCCATGGGCTTGGACATGATTCATTTTGGGCTGATTTTGATTGTGAATATTATGATTGGAGGCATCACTCCTCCATTTGGTTCCATGATGTTGACCACCTGCTCCATCACGGGAGTTTCGGTGGGCAGCTTTATGCGGGAAATATGGCCCTTCATACTGTGTCTACTCTTTGTTTTGGTGGTGGTGACCTATGTTCCATCCCTTGTACTTTTGTTGCCCAATCTTTTGTAGGGTTTCACGATGCTGATTATTGGACATCGAGGATGCAATGATGAGGGGTATAATCAAAATACTCTTCGGAGCTTCCAAAAGGTGATGAATGAGGGTGTTTTGGCCATTGAGTTTGATGTTCAGTTGAGTGCTGATGGGGATTTACCCATTGTGCACAACTTGGATTTAACTCAGGTGTCCAATGGAAGTGGCAAGGTTTGCTCCACATCGTCATCAGAATTACGGGAACTCTATGCCGGAAAAATGGAGCAGGGACGGGATAGAATCCCCTTTCTGGAGGATGTTTTTCAACTTTTTGCATCGCGTTCCATCAATTCTCGACCTGTGATGCATTTGGAGCTCAAAGGCCAAGGGACGGGAATCCCCAGTGGAATGGCCATCACCAAGGCCATAGATTGTGGGGATTTGCGCCTAGAGGATTTTCTCATCAGTTCCTTCAATTGGAAGGAGCTGGATGCCATCCGTTCGCTTTGCCCAGGGCTCAAGATTGCACTTTTGGATGGAGCCATTCGACGCGAGAATCTCCAAAATCGTGTTCCTGGTTCTGAGATTTATTATTCGGATGTCTTTGCCTATGGTGAGGAAGACTATATGCTTCCCCGCTATAAAACCTGGGGTGAGAACATGACTTTGTTGGAGCAATTTGTTCCTTCTGGAGATGTTCAAGAGGGGCTGAGGGAAGAGGTGAGGCGATCTCTTTACGGGGAATACTACAATGAGACATTGATTGCCTCGGCTCAAGAGCGTGGGGCTTGGAGTGTGAATTTGTGGTACTTGACGGTGACTTCAGAGTTCATTGAACAGGCCCATCAGGCGGGTTTGAATGTGTACCTTTATACCATCAATGCGCCGGAGGATATGTTGCGAGCCCAAGAAATGGGTGCGGACGGATTTTTCACGGATCACTATAGCCTGGCCTCTCAGGTACTTTCTACTGCTCGATAGTTCCGATTTTTAACCCCGATGAGTCAGAGGCCATTCCTTGAAAGCAATGGGAGTGGAGGGGTCGATCTAAGAACTTCAAAAGAAGGTGAGTTCTTCTCTGGACATGATTTGCTTGATTGAGGATAGTGAGCGGGCAATTGGAATTTGATGTGAGCCTGTGGGCTGTAGGAGGCGTTGATGAGCCGGAATTTTGAGGAGATTGACTTCCAAGATACTGATATTGGTGAGGTGATTCTTCAAAGGCGTCGCTTCCAAGAATTGGGAGATTTAGATGTTTTTGAGGTGAAACTCAATGAGGAATATCTGATGTCCAGCATCTTCACTGTGGGTGAGGTGGCCCTCTCAGAGATGGGTTTGGATGCCCTGGATATGAAGGATGGCAGCGCCAAAGTGGTGGTTGGTGGATTGGGTTTGGGTTACACCGCGGAGGCGGCATTGGCCCATCCCGTGACGGGTGATTTGCTTGTGGTGGAATTCCTCTCACCGGTGATTGACTGGCACCAGCGGCATTTGGTTCCCATAAAAGGGAGTGTGGCAGATCATCCCCATTGCCGTCTGTCCCAAGGCGACTTCTTTGGACGGGCCTTGAATCCTGATGTGGGTTTGGATCCTGAGAATCCTGGGACCCGATATGATGCGATTCTTTTAGATGTGGATCACAGTCCCTCCCGGCATCTTCGCGGATTTCGGGGTGGTTTCTATCAAATTGAGGGTTTGAAGAAGCTGGCTCAGAATTTGCGTCCTGGTGGTATTTTTGCCTTGTGGTCCGATGATTTGGCCGATCCAGAGTTCATGCAAGATTTAGAAGCCGTGTTTGATGAGGTATGGAACGAGCCGGTGTTTTTCCCCAATCCCATGGATGGGGGGGAAGAATCCAATTCGGTGTACATTGCCCGAACGGCAAAATAAAAAAGGGGAGCATGGCTCCCCTTTTTTCCTCTGTTTCCATTGAAAAAGGAAATTCTAGTATCCCATGTCTTCCAGAATGGTCTTCAGGGCATGAAGACGTTCACTGAGAATCTCATCATCTTTTCGCATGGCATCTTCAAAGAGAGGAAGATCTTTTTCGAGCATGGGGTTTTCTGTGCAGAAGCGAATGTCCATGGCCCGACCTTGGAGGCCGATTTTTTCCAAGGAGTCTTCCCGGGGCTTCTGATAGCCCTCTTGAACATGCCGTTTGGTTTTGCAGATGAGAAGGGCCAGATCAAGGACTCGGTGCAAGGGAAGTTCCTCCGATTGACGTGACCATTTTTCTCCGGTGTGTCTCCAAATCTTTGCAGAAATGTCCACATTTCCTCGGTCGTTCCATTGAGCCAGGCCAAGGGAAAGCCCTTTGGCATCCGAATCCTCTGCAAACCGACCATCGATGGTGTTGTAGTCATTCACCGCCACAACGGGCTTGTGCTTTAAATGCGTGGGAATGGTCATGGTCTTCTCCTTCCTTGTGCTTTGTTTTTTCATGCGTTTGTCCTCACTTTTGATGATGCAACATCAGAATGCTCCCGAATCCTGTATGACCACGGTTTTGTTTTTCCATTCTTGATGATTCACCACTTCACATTCTGCTATTTGCTCTGGTGATTCTGTCCTCTCACGCATGGGCGTGATCAATGGGATTGCCGTTTCACCAGATATGCGAACTTGAGGGATAAACAAGCATTTTACATATTTAGTAAATTACTGCGTTACTAAATAAGAGTCAAGTGAGAGGAGGAAACCTCTGATTTCGGATTGTTTTTGAGCAGGACCAGAGCTACAATGCCTCGTCCTCCGAGTTTGAATAACCTAATGAATGGTCAGGATTCTAAGGTTTTTAAACCGTTAGGGTAGGGTTGGAAACGGTCCTGCCTCCCGTGTTTGGAAAGGAGTGATGGACATGCAACTTTGGAGAACTCTTCTCATTCCTTTGGCCTTGGTTTGTGCACTGGAAATCCCTGGTGTAGAAGTGAGGCTCAATGGTCAGATTCTTCCCATCATGAATCCTGATGGGGATTCCCACCGCCCGCTTTTTGATTACCCAGAGGGGGAGGGGTTACCCTTGCTGGAGTGTCTCCCTCTCACTGCACCCATGCTCTCTGTGGAGATTTTGACGGATTCTCAAAGCAGGGTATTGGATGAAGGGGAAGCGGAGCAATTCCTTCAGGGGTATTTGGTTCGCCATAAAAATGGAGATTGGGATGCATATTGGTCCCATGGGGTGATGAGGAATGTCCAAACCATGGACGTTCGTGGTGAGGCGCTTGAACCTGGGAAACTGCTTTTTTGGTTTTCCTGGGAGGGGGCTGATCAATGGCAAGCCCTGGCCCATCGCTTTTCTCAAATCCATGGGATAGAAGTGGAGGCGCTTTCTGTTCCCTCTCTGTCTGGAAAGATGCTCTCCACTGCGCGCGCACGACGACCTCTTCCCGATTTGGCGCTTCTGTCCTCTTCCGATATTCCTTCTTTAACAACGGCTTCCCTTCTTCAAGAGGTGGGGAATTTGGAAGATTTCACCACCAGTGCATTAGAGGCTTTTGCCTATCGAGGGGGGGAGTGGGCCATTCCTATTTATGGTGATGCGCAGATTACGGTGTATAACCCCAACCTACTGTCCCTGCCACAGCCAGGTTTGGAGGGGTTTGAAGAAGCCTTAAAAATTCTACGTGACAATGGAGTTCCGGCCTGTTGGAATGCCTACTCCGGTTATTGGTTTCTTCCCCTTTCCTTGGGTTTTGGCCGAGAAACCATTGTGGATGAAGAAGGCGAAGTTCCTATGAACGATGCTGCCAGCCTTCAGGCCTTGGAATGGCTCTTGGAAAGAACAATGGCTAATGATGTACTTCCCCGGGAACGGGAGGGCATGATGGGTCGATTCTTAACAGGGGAGAGTGGTTTGATGCTCACGGGGAGTTACAGCATTCCCAATCTAGAGGCCTCCCATGTCCCCTATGCCTTAGCACCTTTTCCAACTCCCCCTCTACTGGATTACAAAGGAATGAGTGTGAGCCGCCGAACCCGCATGCCAGCCGCGGCTCGGGCCTTTGCGGCCTACTGTTCCCATCCTGGCCCTGCTCTCTGGTTTTGTGAGAGCCTGGGAAAACTCCCGGCCACTTCTTCAGGAGTGAGCCTTCTGGGGGAGGAGTCTTGGGTTCTACAAGATGCAGCGGTACGAGGGCAGGTCATCCCTCCTAACACCTCTTACAGTGCCTATAAAAACACCTTATGGAAACTTTTGGCTCTTGTCCTTTCCAATCAATTATCGCCGCAAGAGGCATTGGAAGCGGGGCAGAGCATTCTTGATGAGAAAAAACAAAGGAGAATCTCACCATGAAAAAATCATTCTTATTCGCCTGTGCTCTTCTTGTGATGGCACCCTTTGCCCTGATGGCAGAAGGAGCACCAGAAAATGCTCCCATCACACCCTCCTGGACCATGACAGTGACCGGGGTTGTGGAAGGCCCATTCACGCAAGACGATGTGGATGAGTCCATGTTCGAAAGCATGAGCTTCACCCTGGCTGGGGAAGAACGAGCGTATCAAGGATTGCCCTTCACCTCTGTCATTGACCTCTATGATGGAGGCAATGTGCTCACCATTGATGAAGAAGCTTGGACTTCTGGCTACTCCATCACTCTGATTGGTTCTGACGGCCGAGCAGGTACCTTTGATACCAATACCATTCATCCCCAGGATCTTCTTGTGGCCCTGTCTTTGAATGGACAGCCCATTGCTCCCACCCTCGTGGGGGAACTTCCCAAAGATTTGTGGGTGAAAGACATCATTCGCATTGAGCTGAATCTTGCCACTTCCAACTCAAACCAGGTTCAAGCTCAAGAGAATCCTGAATCCCTTCTCACCCTCCAGGCCGGGGAGAAATCCTTTGGATTCACCACAGCGGAGTTGAAAGAATCCCCCTGGTTTGCTCAGGGCGTCGGGTCATTTAAAACATCTGCCGGCTCCATTTATGAGAATGCCTATTCAGGGGTTCGTATCAAATCCTTCCTCGAAGATCACCTCCCCATGACGGCGGATACTCCCATCACCTTTCTGGCCACTGATGGTTATGAGATGACCTTCTCAGGAAGCCAGTTTCTGGACACCACAGAAGGGGAATGGATTTTAGCCAATGAGATGGATGGAGCCCCGCTGGATGATGGCTTGGGTCCTTTCCGGATGGTTAAAATAGATCTTTCTGGTGAAAGCATTCCCATGGTTGAAGGACATCTCAGTGTCAAAATGGTGAATGCCATTCGTGTGGATGCCCAGCCCTTTGAAGATTTTACCCTGGAAATTACTGGGAAAATGGATGTGAGTATTGACCGGCAAACTCTGCAAAGCGGTGTCAGTGCTCATGGCCGTGAAGTCACCCTGGTGCGTAAAGGGGTTTCCACCGATTACGTGGGCATTCCCCTTTGGTATTTGCTTGCCTATGCAGATGATGCCGATTACGCTCCTCATCGTCAGGATAAGTCCATCATGGCCTATTCCGTTCCTGCCGTGCAGGAAGGTTACACCGTGGTGATTCGTGCCATCGATGGATATGAAATTGAGTTGAACTCTGCTGACTTAGACCGCAATGCCGATGTGATTATTGCCACCGAACATCCTGATGGTCCATTGGATGAGCGGGAGTTCCCTTTGGTTTTGGCCTGGGATTCAGAGTCTTCTCGTATACCTGAAGGCATTAAAAATGTGCGGCAAGTGGCCGGCATTGAGCTGAGGTTCTAAACCCCATGAGTCGAGCTGGCCTTTCCCATCGTGATTGGCGCATCCTCCCTGTGGGAGTGGTGGTGCTGGCCATTGGTTTAGTGCCGGCTCTTTGGGCTCTGGGAGAATCCTTTTTCACCGATGTTTATGGCCAACGCTCCTGGGTGGGGATCCTCCAGTATCTCCAGCTGTTTTCCGATGGGGCGTGGAAGGCAGGAGCCACGGTGAGCTATGGCTGGTCCGTGGTGGCCGCTCTGCTCACCCTTGGTGTGGGTGTGTCCTTAGGAATCCAAATCGACCGCGGCATTCGCCGCGGTATCCGGAGGCGGGGAGGGGTTCGAAAAATCCCCCGTATCTTTCTTCTGATTCTTTTGATTCCTTGGGCCGCCCCCGGTTATGTGGCTGTGCCTCTCTGGCGAATCGTGATTCATGGCGGTGGCGGTGATTCTCTTTTATCCCAACTCTTGGGAATCTCCGTGAATTTGCTCACCCAACCCTTCTGGGCCCTTCTGGCCACCTGGTGGGCCGCCCTTTGGGGGGGGGCACCCATGGTGGCCTTTCTTGTGGTCTCAGCCCTTTCTCGACTTCCTCAAGAGCGCCTTGATGCGGCCCGATTAGATGGAGCCGATGAAGGGATGCTCTTTGCTCACATCCAATGGCCCTCTCTCTCTTCGACACTTCGAGTGCTTGCCGCTCTTTCCTTTGCCAAGGGAATCAAAGAATTTTCATTGATTCACATGCTTACAGCAGGAGGACCTCCCATGCTGGGAGGGATGGTGAAATCCAGGATTCTTGGAGCCACCAGCACTCTGGGAATTGTGATGCATGAGATCTTTGGAGAGACGGCGGATTATGGGAGCATATCGGCTTTTGCAGTGGCCACATCGCTCGCTGGTCTTCCTGCTATTCTTCTTTGGTCGGCCTCCCGTCATTCTCAGAAACAGGGGTTGAAGGGGAGTACTTTGATGGCGCCAGTTTTGGCTCATGGAATTTTGGGAGGTTCGGCTGGGCCATTCTTTGCCGGAGCTCTGCTTTTGAGTTCTCGAAACCAAAGAGCATCCGTAACAGTGAGTTTCCTCCATCTACTGTGGGTGGGGATGGGCATGGTGCATCAAGGATGGATGGATGGCTTTGTTCCTTCTGTCCTCTTCTCGCTGATCATCATCATTCGTTCCATTCCTAAGAGAATACACGTTGGGCAAAGGATTCCTGGAACTCAGATTGGCCCGTTGTTGATGAGTCTCTTTTATGGGTTCTCATCAGTGGTGTTTGTGAGCATGCTGGTATTGGCCTCCTTGGGGCACAATGATGTACTCACCCCTCAAGGCATCCTCATGGGAGGACTTGGTTTTGAGCGCTTTGGGGCTCTCTTGCAGGAGCCGCTTTTTCTTCAAAGCCTTTGGAACACGATTCCCATAGCTTTCTCTGCAGCCATTTTGGTGCCCTTACTCAGTTTTCCTGCAGCCGCATGGGCCTTGGATCATCAAAGACGGGGAGGGCGACTGCTTTCCAGTGTACAAATTTTGGCTTTAGCAGGAGGGATTCATACCCTCATTCCCCTTTATCTTGTATGTGCTCCTTTAGGGATGACGGATCAGCCCTTTCCCTTGATTCTCATTGGCGTGTACCAAACTTTACCCATTGCCCTTCTCACCATCCATGCCTTTCTCCAGGGGCTTCCCCCAAATCTTGGGGAACAGGCCGCTCTTGATGGTGCAGGGCATTGGTGTTTTCTCTTTCGGGTTCTGATTCCCCTCTCTTTACCAGTGGCCTTCACTTCAGCCATGGTGGCCTTTTTGAGCTCCTGGAATGCCTTTATGGCCCCTTTGCTCTTTCTTGAGACACCAGGACGTTACACGATTGGAGTGGCTTTGTTCTCTCTTCTCGGCCCATTGGGTTCCCCGCAACCTCAGTGGAATCTGTTTGCTGCCGCTTCTGTGGTCAACATGCTGTTGACTGGGCTGTTGGCCGCATTAGGGCGTTCCCCTATTGCGGTAACCGATGCAGGAGAAGGTGAGGAATAATGTTTAGAGTGAAATCTCTTAAGGCTTCTCTCCAAGGTTTTGCCAGTTTCCATCAGCTTTTTTGATGAGCTGAGAAATATTGGCTTCAAACCGATTCTGGATGGTGGAGTTGTAGTTGAGGTACAAGATGTTCTGGCGAATAGTCCAGGCTTCAGGATTGATTCCAGCCAGATAATCTTGGCTTACGGCCCAGGCGCAGTAACCACCATAGGCCGGAAGAAAGGCTTCAGGGTTTTCTTGAAAGAGATTTCGATTCTCTTCATTTACAAAGAGGTATCGAGCCCCTTTGTAAGAAACCTCCCATTCCTCAGAGCCCTGGAGGGCCCGTTCGGCGCGGAAATAGGCCACGGGATCATAACCTTTGATGGCAAGACCCGTTTCATCAACATTAATCCGTTCTGCTCCCACTGCTGTGACAAAGATCAGAAAGACAATACTGAAGAGCCAAATCCGTTTCATGGGCACCTCCTTGCAGAATCCTTAGGAATCTACGGGAACTCTATGAATCTTAAGCATATTGGAGTGGGGACTCTCTTTTAATGGGATCCCTGCTGTGAAAACCACGGTATCACCTTCTTGGACATATCCCTTGTTCTTGGCATCTCTGACGGCATTCTCAAAGGCTTCATCGGTTTCTGCCGCACAGCCAATGAGTTCAGCACGCACACCCCATACCAAATTGAGGTAACGGCATCGACGAACATCATGGGTGTAGGCCAGTACGGGAACTCTGGAGCGGTAACCAGCGAGACGACGAGCTGTTCGTCCTGTGTTAGTGAGACAGATGATGGCTGCGGCCTGATTATCTTCTGCCATGGTGGTGGCAGCATGACAGATGGATTCTTCAAAGCCGGCTTTTTCTGTTCGCCGACGCTGGGTTCGCATTTGCTTCTTAAAATCTTGTGCAGACAAAATGATGTCATTCATGATGTTCACGGTCTCAATAGGATAACGTCCCACAGACGTTTCACCACTGAGCATCACCGCATCACTACCATCCATCACGGCATTGGCCACATCAGAAGCTTCTGCCCGTGTGGGACGGGGATTGGTAATCATGGAATCCAGCATCTGGGTGGCCGTGATGACGGGGGTGTTGCGTCGGAGACACTCCGAAATAATCCGTTTTTGAATGACAGGAACTTCTCGTGGCGGCATTTCTACACCCAAGTCACCGCGGGCAACCATCACCACATCGGCTTCTTCGACAATTTCCTCCATGGCTTCCACAGCTTCAGGTTTTTCAATTTTTGCCACGATGGGAACATCCTTGCCGGCGGCTTGGATGAGAGCTCGAAGTTCTTGGATGTCTTGGCGTCGTCGAACAAAGGAGAGGGCAATGAAATCCACATCCTCCTCCAAGACGGCGGCGAGGTCGATCTTATCCTTCTCTGTGATGCAGGAGAGGCTCACATCGGTTCCTGGCAAGTTTAAACCTTTGCGGGATTTCAAAATGCCATCATTGAGGACTTTGCAATGAATATGGGGAGGTGCTAGTGTGGTGACTTCCAGCTGAATCAAACCATCATCAATGAGAATCCGAGCACCTGTTTGGACATCTTCGGCAAGACGAGGATATCCCGCTTTGATTTTGTTTGGATCGGGATCATCGGGATTGGCTGTGAGAACAACTTCTTCCCCTTCTTTGACCGGGATTTCCTCACTGAGGTCAGCTAAACGAATCTTAGGACCACCAAGGTCGGCAAGAATCGCAATAGGTCGATCCCCTGCTACTTCGCGAACAAGGCGGGCATTTTTTTTCAATTCTTCAGGGCCGGAATGGGAGCAATTTAATCGAACCACATCAAGTCCAGCATCAATCATTGCAGAAAGAGTGCGAGGATTACGAGTTGCTGGGCCAAGGGTTCCAATAATTTTTGTACGTGAAAAGTTCTGATCTTGATTCATGACAGTAACAGTATAGTTCAGTCTGGCCCTGAGCTTCCATGGGCTAGGGGAAGAGTGGAGAAAGTTTGATGAGGTGCATCTTTTCTCTGTTCTTTCAAGCCAAAGGAAACCGAGAGCCGTTATTGGAATCATGGGTTCCAAGGAGAAATCCGGTGGGGAGACTGGGGCAGGTGCTGACAGGGTAAGAAAGGTTGGGATGATGGATGGGTGGAATCAGTTTGGATTAGAAGTGGAAGAGGGATGGACTTTTATTGAGTCTATTATGGTCATCACAATTGTGCTTCTACTCACCAGTACTGTTGGTGTGGCTGGTCTCAAACATGTTGAACGGGCTCGAAAAACAGCGGCAAAACAGGAACTCGCAGCCTTGTCCCTTGCATTGGATGGTTTTCGCTTGGATTGTGGAGCCTATCCAAGTCAGGAGCAAGGACTCTCTTCTCTTTGGCAGAATCCTTCTCTCTTTGGAAGTGAGATTGGTTGGAATGGCCCATATGTTTCCAAAAATGATTTCACGGATCCTTGGGGACAGAACTATGACTACCAGATACCTGGAAAGGATGGAATGCCCTATACCCTGATTTGCTTGGGAGCTGATGGTGAAAAGGGGGGAGAGGGGCACAATGCGGATTTTTGCTCATGGGACTCATGAAGGCTTCTCAACAACGGAGGCTCTCCTTGCTCTCTTGGTTCTTACCTTGGGGTGGTCCAGTCTCACATCGTTTTTTGGGGTGTTGCACCAAGGTTTATCTCAAGAACAACAGTCCTATTTTGACCTGCAAAAGACGATTGGTTCGTCATGGAAAAATCTTCTGCAAACAACAGTGGACGGAGGGGCATTCCTACATGGACACCCTGGTGGCATTGAGTTTGTTCAGCATGATTCTTTGGAGTTCAATGAGTCTTCTTCCGGCGATGTTGGAGAGGTTTCCTCAGCAGATTGAGTTCTCCCATGATTTTCTGCGTTTTCAACAATTTGCAAAGGACTTGGAGTGGGAATGCATGAATTTGGGAGGAGCGTATTGGGATCAGCCACCTGAGTGGGGCATGGATGATCACCAGTTGATCATCCTGTTTTCAGAGGAGCAATACTTAGACATACAAAGAGAAGAGTCTCAAATTCTGGTGCGTTCCCATGCTGGGATTCGTGTGTACCGCATCCATCAAAACGTTTCTGTGGAGCCCTGGTTGAAGACAACGAGGGGAGTCATTGGGCTGTATGTGAAATATTCAGAGAACGAATTGTATTTGCCTTTTGGGCATCAATGTGTGGTGGACCATGATGGCCTGGGGTGATGGATTTGCTCTTGTTTCCTCACTGGTTCTTCTCTTCCTGATGGCATGGGCCACAGGTATGACTTTTCAACAGGGGCAAATGCTGAGAGGGAAAGGGGAGGAGCATCGAACCTTACTTTTGGAGAAGCAAGAGCTGCTCCAGGTTCTTGAAAAGGTCCTCAACAGTTTGCAATCCGATCCTACTCCATTGAGTGATTCTTGGAGAGATCCAGTATGGACAGAGATTTCCATACTGGAACATCAGGGCTGGGACATTCAGTTAAAGGATGTTTCATCCGCACTCAATATCAATGCTCTGTCCAAGGACGTATTGAGTCATTCCCTGCTTCAATCTCATTTTTTGACGTCCTTGGCACCCGAGGAAATTCACAGTTATCAAAAAGCTCAAGGTTTTTATCAATCGTTGGATGAAGTGTCGCATCTCTTTGATTTTTCCAAGGGCTTTTTCACGATCTATGGGTATTGGAATCCTTGTTTTGCCCATCCTATTCAGCTTCAACGTCTGATTGAATCAAGAAGTGGGGAAGATGGTGAAAATCTTGCCATTGCTTTGAAGTCTTCACCATCGCAAATTTCCGCTCTTTTGGGAGAGGATGATCATGGGTTGAATTCTCTGATCTTTCATCATTCACCTGTGAATGTTCATTTTGCTCAACCAGAATTGCTGTCCCTTCTTGTGGAGATGATGTTGGAGAAGGGGGAATCAAGCCACGCTTTGTTGGATTCACTGAATCATATTCGACTTTTGGGATTCGGTGGACTTGAAGAATGGAAAGAAGAGTTTGCGAATCATCAAAAACAAGACTTATCCCCCGCATTGCTGGGAACAGAAACATGGTTTTGGTCCCTTTCCTTGTCCTCTCCATCCATGAAACTTTCCGCTGTGATCACAAAGGGTTGGGGAGGAGAGGAGGACCGATTCTATCACGTTCTTTCCTGCGTTTTTGAGAAGCTCACCAATGAGGAATCTAGACGAACACGTTCATCCAGAAGATGTGGTGCACTGTTGAGTCTTAGAGTTGACCGGGGGAGGATTTTTTTGTGAGGAAATGGGCTTTGGTACTCTCCCTTTGTTCTCTTCCCCTACTTGGTTTGAATTCCCAAAGTTTGGAAGATGTCACATTTTCCCATCAACCCATTGAATCAATTTTTCGTGTACTTGGAGCAATGGGGGAATTCACCGTCTCTCTTGATCCAGGGATTCTTCATCGCGAATCCAGCTTTTATTCCCCAGGAATGGATGCACGAGAGGCCGCTAATCATCTTCTGAATAAACTGAATCTTTATGGGACATGGGAGAATGATGTTCTTTGGGTTTCCCACATTGTTACAGGACGGGATGATTCAAACCAAGTGTATTTAAATGCAGAAGGTGCCACACCGCAAGAAATTATTTTGGCTCTTCTCCGGGAATTTGAAGTTCCTATTATTTTCAAAGATCTTCCCACTGAACCTCTCACGTTTCACCTCAGAAAAAAGGATTTGAAGGATGTTCTTCAAATCGTTGTAACGGCTCTTCCCAATCATGAACTCAGAATGGATTCAGGGAACTTTCAAATCTTGCGAAAGCAAACGGTACGAGGCTCAGGATTCGGAGGACAGGCCAGAGGGGGAGTTCTTGAACGGAATGGAATGTATGGATTTGACTTTGAGCACAGAAAGTTCACTGAAATCCTGGATGAGTTTTTCACTTTGGCAGAACAAGAGTATTCTTATCTCGGGCGGCATTCGGCTTTGATTCCTCGGATGAAATTTCAACATCGTCCTTTTAAAGAAGCTCTTCGTTTGCTTATGGAGCAGGGGAAGAGCGACTTTCTTGAAATGAATGGGATTTTCTATGTGTTTGACGCAACAGGAGAGAATCCTCTTCAGCGATATTTTCAAACCCATCGACGTCCTCTGAAATTTCTAACGGCTCGTGAGGCTTTGAGTCTTTTTCCGACTGGTATGCTTCCCTCCCAGGTTTGCCGCTTGGATGAGTCTGGGAATGCCTTGGTGTTTCATGCTTCTCAAGAGATTCTTGCTCCTCTCCTCCATTTTTTAGATGAGCTTGATCAGCCAGATTCGCAACGTTTCCGTCAACGTTATGATTTGGATTTTCTTCGACCAGAAGTCATTGAAGGACTTCTTCCACATGATCTGGGTATGGTTGAAATCCATGGTATTCCTGATTCTCTCTCCTTTGTGGCATTGGCAACAGAAGAGCAGCATCGAGAACTGCGTGTATGGTTGGATTTGATTGATTGCAGCCCTCAAGGATATCCCGTGGCCTTGAAATACATCACAGCTCAGGATTTCTTACCTCACCTTCCCCCTCCATTCCTTTCCACAGATTTTCGTTCAACACAAAATCCTAATCTGGTGTTCTTTCTTGGAAGCTCGGATCGGCTCCATGTTCTCAACAGAATGCTGCAAAAAATGGATGTTCCAAAGCCGCAAATTCGCTATGACCTTTTGGTGATTCAGTATCAGGATAGCAGTGAGTCTGATTGGGATCCTGGGATCTCCATAAAACATGGAACCGAGGGGACGGCTTTTACGGGTGCACTCAGCCCTCTCTTGGATGTGGGATTTGATATTGCAACAACATTTGGTTATCAGTTTGCCCTTGAGTTGAGTGCTTCCATCACAGAATCTCGGGCCAAGGTTGTTGCGGATACCTCTCTCAATGGTTTGTCCGGGGAAGCGGTTCGATTTCGGAATACTCATACCTTTCGGTATCAGGATTCACAGCAGGATGGGAATGGAAATCTCATCCTCACCACTGAGAAGCAAATCACCTCAGGCTTATTCATTGATATTTCCGGATGGGTCTCCGGCGATGACATGATCACAATGGATGTGCAAACCACGATTTCAAAACAATTGAGTTCTGGCGATTTATCTGGAACCCGTTTACCACCCACTTCTGAAAAGGTCATAGATACCCATATTCGAACCCCTGCTGGTCAACCTGTCATCATTGGAGGACTCACTCAGCAGGAAGAAAGTTTGGGATCACGCCGTGTGCCTGGGATTGGAAGCATACCAGGCTTGGGTTTTCTCTTTAAACGACAAGAGGAAACCGTTGAGAACACAGAATTTGTTGTGTACATCGTTCCCCATATTGAAACCAATCATGACCAACAACGTGGTGAGGAGGAGCTGTTTGAGCGAATCTACATCAATTATTTCCAAGGATGATGCCTATCCATTGGTTCAACATTTCTCTCGTTGGTCTGGTTTCTCCCAATATGCATGGAGTTTTATTCAACATCACCATGCACTCATTGTTGAGGAAACATTGGAAACGGTTACAGTAGCCATTCCCTTTGATTCGGATTGGAATGCGTTGCACCCCGTTCTTCAGCGTTATCATCGTGGAAAAACGGTTCACTGTGTTTATGCCCCTAAGGAGGAATTTCAGTCGGTTCTTCCCCGTCTTCTCCCAAGTCCACATCGGCAAAAAAACGGAGACGTTCAGGAATTTGCCTCTTCCTTAGAACATGCCCCCACCGTTGAATTGGTACAGAGCATCATCCACGATGGATTAACGTCAGGTGCCTCAGATATTCATATCGAAGAAAGATCTCAGGAAATGCTTGTTCGGTATCGAATTGATGGTGAACTTTTAACAGCCTTTACTCTTTCTTCTGAGCATTTCTCTTCAGTTTCCACACGAATCAAACTGATGGCTCATTTAGATATCATGGAACGACGTCTACCTCAGGATGGTCGGTTAACAGTGTCTTCATCACATGGTCACTGCCATATGCGAGTGTCCATTGTTCCTGTGCTTCATGGGGAGTCTATTGTTCTGAGAATCTTTCAACGGGATGGAGGGCTCCCTTCTAGTTCGCAGCTTGGCTTCTCTCAAACGGTGGTGGAATCTCTACGTCAGGTATTTCATCATGGGCAGGGACTTTTTTGGCCACTGGTCCAACAGGAAGTGGAAAAACCACCTCCTTGTATGCCGTATTGGCAGAATGTCAGAACCAACACCGGAAGGTGGTTGCTTTAGAGGACCCCGTGGAATATGTCCTGAGTCATGTGAATCAAATTCCTGTTCATGAAGAGATTGGTTTGGGATTTGAATCACTTTTACGACGGGTCTTACGCCAAGATCCTGATGTGATTCTTGTGGGAGAAATCCGTGACGAGCAAACTGCGCAACTTGCGGTGCGAGCCGCATTGACGGGGCATCTTGTGTTGGCCACTTTGCATACCACGGATGGTCCTTCCGCTGTGATTCGACTCTTGGATATGGGAATCCCACTCTATGCGCTTGCCTCAGTGCTTCGGGGGGTTCTTGCTCAACGTTTGGTGCGTCGACTCTGCCCCCATTGCTCTCAAAAAAAGCCCTTTGATGTGCAGTTCATGACGGGGAATTCTCGTGAAATCCAATTTCTTGGTGAGGCCGTCGGTTGCTCTTCGTGTCATTTCCGAGGCTACAGAGGACGGGAAGCCGTTGGAACTTGGCTGGCACTGGATCGAAAGAAAATTCATCAGATTGCTCTAAAAGGAGAGGAGGAAATAACGATGCATAGCTTCAAAAACACATTGGTGAAACAGGTGCTGCAAAAAGCACAGGATCAAATCACCTCGTTTGAAGAAGTGATGAAACTGGCTGTGGGATGAGAGTCAAAAAGAAGACACTTCCGATTCATCCATTCTCCAGGACCGGGTTTTTACGATGGAGATTGAGGGGGCAGGAACTGATTGATTTTATGGAGGAACTGGCCCTCCTTGTGGACTGTGGTTATAGCGCAGGAGAAGCTCTCCGTTGTCTTGGTCAAGATTCACATGAGACAAAGAGCGGCCAAATCTCACGCCAGCTTTTGGATTCCATCACAGAAGGAATGACATTCCAAGGAGCCTTAGAACATCATGAGAAAAAATTCCCTCCTGGATTTGCCCGTCTTGCTGGCATGGGGGAGGGCATCAATGGGATTGCCTCAATCTTCCATCATCTGGCGGATCAGGAACGAATGATTCACAGCCTCAAAGGGGAATTGGGAGCCGCCCTTTTCTATCCCTTTTTTGTTCTTCTCTCTGGATTTCTGGCTCTAATCTATCTTCGTCAAGGGATTTTTTCCCAGTTTTTAGAACTCACAAACAGTCTGAATGAAAGCACAGATGTTCTTTCACGTTCTTCAACACGGCTCACAATGTTCTCTTCCGTCTCTGGAGCAATGGTGATTCTGCTCAGTATCTTTTTATACAGAAAGCAAAGAAAGCATCCATTTCAAACGCAATCTTTGATGCATTGGAGTTTTGCTCTTGGTTTGCTTGCTCAGCATGGCATTTCTTTGGGAACGGCTCTGCAGGTAGCTTCCTCTTTGGGGCAAAGTGAAAAAGAACGGAAGCAATTACGACATTTGGCATTGTTGGTGCAACAAGGACTGACGTTTTCTGATGCATTGTCCGTTGTAGAGGGATATCCGTCCCAGGTCAAACGTGCTGTATCCATTGCAGAATCCACCGGGGCGGTTTCCCATGTTTTTTCTTCTCTAAGTCAACATTTTTACAAGCAAATCCATCGGCGAAATCGATGGATTTCACGAATGATTGAACCCCTTCTTATTCTCATTGTGGGTATTATTCTACTGATTGGAGTGGGCGTTTATGTTCTTCCCTTTTTTGAGTCACTTGGGAAAATCTTATGAGAAATGGGTGGTTGAAAGGGGAGTGGAAAGGCTCAAAAATTGTGTTTGACTCTTCATCACATCCGGGACCAGTGAAAGTCCTCTTGGCTTTTTCTTTGGTGGATGTATTACCAATCCATGGAAGATTTATGGATGCGCTTCATTGGAAGAAATTTGTGCGCCAAAAGATGGCTTTGGAACTTCCAGGAGAAGAGGCGGACTATGCGTATGAGGGATTGTTTCTCCAATGGAGAGGAAGGGGATGGAAAGGGCTGGGCATAGCTCTATTACATTCCAATCTTGCGGAAATCCGCAGAGAATTTCCCCGCGCAAAGCTGTATCTTGAGGCACCTCATGGAAAGATTTTTGGTCAAAAAAAAGGGAAAACCACCCCTGCAGGGGTGGTACTGTCTTGCCAAGAGATGTTCCCCCCTGCTCATGGACGGTGGAACCATTGGTTTTTACTTCTCTCTTTTTTTGTTTTGATGGTGTTGATTCTATTCACTCTTGTTCAGGAACATTCCCCCCTGTTTCAAACGAACATTCCGCATTCCACAACGATGTTAACCACTTTAAAAATGCAAGATCATGCTTTAAACCAATTGATTTCTTCCTTGGATCAACGCCTGGATCATCAACGTGATGCAGAGATAACACCATTGTATTTAATGACAATAATTTCCCGTCAAACGGCTGGGTTATGGACGGTGGTGGAATGGGAGCAAAAGGACGGAACCATTCGTATGATTGGTCAAAGTTCTCAGCCCATCATGGTGTTTCGTTCCCTAGAGAGAACAAACCTTTTACACCATCTTCAAATGAAAGAAATTTCGACTCCATTAGAAGATTCCGAACAGAGGATTCTTTCCATTGAGGGGAAATATGATTTTTCACCATAAGATGGTCTGGATTGGTTTCATTGAGTTGATGATGTTGACCATTTTTTTGTATTTGAAATTCTCCTCATCTCCTTCCCCGTCTCTTGTTCGCCACTCCCCGCATATGCGGGAATTTCACCAGGAAAAAATACTGTTTGAATATTGGGAAGCTTATCAATCTCTGCAATCAGTAAGGCTGGCCCACGATTTTCCTCAAATGATGAATGATCTTGAGATTCTCTTAGAGCGTAGACGTGTGCACATCAATAAGAAAACCATTTCGAATCATGGAAATTCATGGACATGCACACTCTCTCTCCAAGGCACGCGTTTAGAGCTTTTGAAATGTCTAGAAGGCATTGAATCTCTTGGAGGGGATTTTGATATGTCTTCCATGAATCTTCACCGTAAAGAGGATCAGTATGGATTGTTCGTAGTTCTTCAAATGCCTCTCTTATCATCAGTGAACAATGGCGAAGAGAGGGTTTTTCTTCATGAACTGAATGCAGCAATGGAGGGGAGAGTCAAAGGCAAGAATGAATGGTCTTTACATATCTACGAGAAAGCCGATCCTTCGGTTCTCCAAGATCTTTTTGCAACGATTCCTTCTATTGAACCGCAGAACCAACCATTCCCTGTTCCCGTTGAAACTCTTTCACCCCAAGTCCTCCCCCAATGTGTTCTTCTTTCACCGTTCATCATCATAGGAACCTGTTCTTTGAATTCTGAAGATGGACGTGTTTTGATCCAAAATACGCAAACAAATGAAATTCATTGTGTTGTTGGGAGAACGGTGAGTAAATCGCTCCTAGCTCCCCATCCTCAGAGTATAGAGTTCTCTTTTCAGAATGTGTTGTATGCTTTGGAATGGCCGCCGTGAAATGGTGCATTGTTCTGTTTCTCCTTTGGGGATGCTCAAGCTTTCATGGCTCTATTTCCTCTCCTGAAGATTTTGATGAGGCAGATTGTTTAGGAATTGTTTTTGACTCCAACAATCACCCGTGTTTTTCTGCACAAGTTCAGGTACTTGAACAGGATGTGATGGGAACCACAGATATTAATGGACGGTTTCGTTTGTCTCGTTTGCCTCGTGGTAAACACACATTAGTGATTTCTAAAGAAGGCTTTGAGACCATAGAAATGCCTGTTGATTTTACCCAGCGAACTCAAGTGGTCTATGTGCGATTGATGTCCCAGAAGACTCTCTTAGAGCAGGTAGAGCAAGCCATGGACTTGTATCAATGGAACCAAGCCAGGGAGTTCTTGGAACGGGCCCAAACCATCAATGATTCGGCATGTCATTTTCTTCTTGTCGCAGGTACTTTTTATACCCTTCAGGGGGATCACAATTTAGCACTCCAGAATTTCTTGACACTTTGGAATCGGGGATATCGAGATTCCAACCTGATGCTGATGATTGCCCATGTTTATGAGCACGGATTGCAGGATGAGAAGAACGCCTTGCTCTGGCTCAATCGATACCTTCAAATTGATGATTCTCAAAAGATTCGAGAACGGCGGAATCTCCTTGCCTCTTCCCTCGATGACTCTCCATAGCTCCAATCCTTTAGGAACTGTTTTTGTTTTGAGAGGAAAATAGATTTTCCAGTAAAAATCTTTCTTTAACCCAATGTTTGGCCTTCTTTTTCCTGTCATTGGTTACAGCTTTGAGTGGAAGAAGGATGATGCCACAAAAACATTCGAAAAAAAGAATGGATTCTCATCTGCTTTCATTGCTCTGTGTGTTTGTGGCAATGGGAGGAATCATGGCCTTTTTTTCCATTCGGGATGATTTGCATCATCGGGGGGATGCCATGTTTCGAGCCCATGTGGATCAACAGATGCAAAGTCTCCAGGACTCATTGGAACAGAATCATGATTTTTTGCTTTTGCATCAACAAATCAAACGGGTTGGGGAGCAGGGGGAAAGTGAATTTTTGGCTTTCCAAAAGACCATGGCTGATTTTGGGAGAGCACTCACCCGTTTGGAGAATGAGACTCAGGGAGCCTTGAAACAACTTGAACATCAAATCACGTCCTTACGTGAGTGGGCTCTTGAACAAGGAGCTCTAGGAACACCCCCTACTTTGGCTCAGCAGTGGGGAGAGCAAAAAAAGCAGTTGGCTCAGGAATTTGCAATGCTTGGACAGTCTCTATTCGAGCGTGGTGATCACGCTCGAGCCTTGAGATGTTTCATCAGAGCCTGGGAAACCCACCCTGAAGGGGTCGACCTAGCCCTTCGACTGGCCCGATGCCTTTCTCAAATCCCTCATGTTTCAACAAATCATGGTGTTCATCAACGCGTTTTAACCTTCCTTTTGCATCAGAAGCCCCATGACTCAGAAGTGCTTCATCTGAGCTTTCACTGGGCCCTTCGGATGGGTGTGCATGAGAAAATTATTCAGTTTGGAATGTTGCTCAGAGAGGAAAATGGGCTCACGCATAAAGAGTCCCTCTCTTTAGCCTCTTCATTGTATGCCATGAATGATGTGAAAACGGCCCTGATTCTTTTTGAAGAACTTTGCCAACGCAATGGGGCTCTCTGGATTGATTGGGTGTTTCTTGCGCGTTGTCGGGAACGGGAAAACAACTTGGATGGGGCACTTCAGGCTTATCAAAGTGCCTTGGCTTTGCAGCCGGATTCACCTGTGATTCTCAAAGAATTGGGTTCTCTTTTTTTTCAGTTGAATGATTATTCCCAAGCCGTGGCTGCCTTCCAGAAAATTTCTGCCCCTACTTACGAGGTAAGTTTGAAATGGGGAAAGGCTTTGCAATACCAGGGAAGAAGACGTGGTGCCCTTGCGGTGTGGTTTGCAGCAATTGAATCGGAGAAATTTCCTTCGTCAAAGGAACGAATTGCCTTTGCACAAATTTGCCGGCATGTGGTGCAGGTGGCCTCTCAACTCAAGGATTGGGAACGTGTGTATTTTGCCGCAAACAAGGGGCTGCAGTTTCAAACGGATCATCAGCTGATTACGGCTCGAGAAACCGCTGCTCAACATCTCCCAAGGCGAACTGCGAATCAAAAACCCATATTGAAGGAGATTCCTTCGGTTCTTTCAGAAGGGGCCTGAAGGTGAAGATTTCTCCCTTGGGCATGATGATTCTCTTCCTCCCATGTTTTCCTCTTTCTGGGGAGAGTCTTGGGCTGGTTCCATTTCGCTTGAGAGCCCCTCTTGATGAGGAGATTCTTCCGGAGATCCAGCTGTTCTATGATGCATTCCTTCGGCGAGACTTTCTTCCAGTGACAAGGATTGTGAGGGGAAATGGTGATGTTCCTATTCCTGAAGGAATTTGGGAACATTTATTTTGGGGAGAGGAACTTGGGGTTGATCTAGTATTGAGCGGAACCTTTGCCATTGATGATGAGGTGATTCATGGTTGTTTGACCTTGTTCCATGTTTCAGAGGGAAAAATTCTCCAAAGACTTTGGGGGAGTGACAATCTGAATCAAATAAATCGGTTCTTCCAGGACATGGCCAAGAAAACCATTTTTGCACTTGAGGAAGTCACTGGAGTGTCCTCTCTTCTTTCATCTCCGACATATGATTCGTTTGGCTGGTATTGGCGGTCTGATTGGGGATGGTGGGGTATTCTTCCTCCTTGGAGTCAGGGATTAGTAGGGACTTTCTATGGTTCTGTTGAGGGAGGGCTTTTTCCTCGTCGTCCATTCTGGCAGAAAGGGCCAAAAAGTCTGAGTCTCCGATTTGGGCTGGCCTTTGGGTATCACCTTGGGCAAGGGCAACGGGGGATAGAACCTTTTGTTCTTCATCATTTCAGCATGGGAATACCTGGGGATTTCATTCTCTCTTTTGATGAGATACACCAACTTCGAATTCGTCTGCATCCATTTCTTTCTCTCAACCTTATCCATCAGCAACAACGCTATGCCCCGATGTGGCGAGGTACAGATGTTTTTGGAGCTCTACGGTTAGGGGCTGAGTATGCATTCTCCCTCAAAAAGGGATGGAGGGTGGGCTGTGGGATCTCTGGAACTATGGTGATTTCCCAGCCCTTGCGCTGGGAGATTTTGCCCTATCTCATTGTGGAATTCTCAGGACTTATCCCAGGAGAAGGAATATGAAAAAGACAATCGTTCATGTTTTACCTCTGTTTTGTTTTTTGATGTATGGAAGCTGTGATGAGGGACTCTTCTCTCAGATGCTTCGAGTTGCAAAGGATCCTTTTCCGGCGAAACCCATCGTGTATTCATTAAAGGAACCACATTGTATTCAACTTAGTTGGGCTCATGATGCCTGTGCCGATTCCTATGTGTTGTACAGATCCGTGGATTCTCCAGAGCCTCATCTCGAACCAATCTATCAAGGTGTGGACCTTCATTTTATCGATTCTGACTTAATACACGAACAACGATATCTTTATGCCCTTGGGAAGATACGGGGACATCGACTCTTTGGTCCTTATGATTTAGTTCTTGGTGTGTCTTCATCATTTCCACAGGATGGCTTTGAACCCAATGATTGGCGGAGTCTGGCAACAGAACTCCTTGATGATCTGACAGCAAACATCTTTTTCTATGCGGGATTTGATGGACGGTGGGTTTCGGATGAGGATTGGTACTGGGTGACTGTTCCTCCTCGTCGCCAGGCAAACATTCTTGTCGTTCAAAAAGAACTGGTGAATACGAGTTCGGCATTATTCCTTCATGTTGATGGGGATGTGACCGTTTCTCTTGTGAATAACATGGTGGTTCCACTCACCAACACCACACATCAAGAGCAAAAAATACGTTTTCGCATTTCCCCTAATCCTCAACAGTTTGCTCATGCTGCCACTCTTCTTGGAGGACGGACACTGGTCTATGAGTTGCAGCTTCATTCCATCACATCGTTAGGAGGAGGGGGATGAGGCTTGCTCTTCTCACTTTGGTCTTTCTTGTATTGATTTCATGTGACTTTCCTGATGCTCCAACCTTGCAGAATCCAGGGAGTTTAGGGGGGAGCATAGAAAAAAATGAAGTTTTGTTTGAGGGAATAGATGGTTCTCATGAAATTCTTTTTTTTACCAATAAATCCCACCATGCCCTGCCTTATGGCAAGAGTTTTTGGATCCCTTTGGAAGAGCCACAAAATCCATTGATCAGGTGGACATTACAAGCAGTCAAGCTGAGTGGAGAATTACAGGCAGGTTTTGGAATGATTTTTTGCCATCAACCTGAATCAGAAATCATGTTTCTTTTTTTGATTCGGGTGGATGGATTTTATCAGATTGCAGAATTCTCCCAAGGAAATTATCACCCCTTTTTTGATTGGGTTTTTGATCCGGCAATTCGTTCTGGGTATGGGCAAAAAAATACTTTAGAAGTTCGGGGAAATGGGAGTGGTCTGTATTCTTTTTTAGTCAATGGCACTGTGATTCGAACCTATCAGGACGAAAATCCTCCCATCCTTCTTGGTGGTGATCAAGGAATGATTGTCATCACCTCACCACGAGAGCAATTTCCTCAAATTCCTGTTGATATTCGATTTCAGTATGGAGTGGGATTATGAAAAACTTTTTTTATCAAATCATTTCAGTATTCCTTTGTGAAATGCTTCTCTTTTCTCCAGTGATCACGGCAACTCCTCACTCTTATGTTTATTCAGAAGAGAAGGTTTATAGAGAGGAATCTTCTCGGCCTGATAGCAAACAAAAAATTTTACTTTCGGGACCAGTGACTCCAGATGGTGGTGGGAGGCTTGGAACTGGAAGATTGCGAATTTGTGTTCCACCAGGAGCGGTTAAGAAAACAACTATGATTACAATTTCCGCCCTCCCTACGGCACCATCTCTTGGAGATGGTCGCCAGAATAGGACAGAAGGGGCCGTGGCATATCGGTTTTCACCACCAGGTATGGAGTTTCTACAACCAGTTTCTATCACTCTTCCCTATAGTGAGAAACTGAATGATGATGAGCAAGCTCTCCATAATCTAAGGACAATGTATCACGATCCAGAGCAAGGGTTTTGGTTTGAATTGGAACGGGTTCAACTGGATCAATCTGCATGCACAATCACAAGTCTCACAACACATTTTACCGATATAGTGAATTCCACTCTTTCTCTTCCAGAATCACCTCCACCCTCCCTTGTGAACATCAATTCCATCAAGCAAATCGATGAAGTTCGTGGTGATGAGGGTATTCCTGGAATCAATGGTTTGCAGCCTTCATGGGATGGTCAGGCTCGGTTTTCTTTGCCTTTAAGACTTCCACCTGGGAGGGGGGACTCCCCCCTATCTCTCTCTTTGAATTACTGCAGCAATGGTGGTAATTCAGAGATGGGGCTTGGATTTTCACTTGGTCCATCTTTTCTTCGATTAGATACGCGTTTTGGAGTTCCTACCTACGATGGAAATGATCCTATTCTTTTAGATGGTCAGGAGTTGGTGTTTCATTCGGAACAGAATGGAGCACGAGTTTTTTATCGACGACAAGAAGGCGATTTTTCCCGAATACGGTGGTTTAATGCTCCAGCTGGATGGTGGGATGTTACGGATAGAAATGGAACACGAAGAATCTATGGGATGGAAGGCGACTGGAATGGTCCTTGCCGAAAAGATGGGGATGCTGGGTCTTCAGCTGGTGCCTTCTCTTGGGCCTTAAGCCGGGTTGAGGATAGAAATGGGAATACTGTGGACTATCATTGGGAGTATTCATTAGATGACCAGGTATTGCTCCTGCATTCCATCGCTTATTCAGGGAGGAATGGACGGAATGCTTTTGAAGATGGAACCGTTTATATCCTTTTTCATTACAACTTAACCGGTCATGTCAAAGGGACTAAGGAAAGTGCTCTTCTTGGTTTAGGTGAAGAGGGAACGCTTTTATCAGCTCAGCGTCCTGATGTGCGTGTGGATACTCGTGGAGGGTTCCCGGTTTATTGCTCTCAGCGTTTAGATGCTGTTGAGGTGAGAATCGCACCTGGGTTTGAGTCCTTGAAGGGAAGGGTGGGAAATCTGCTTCGTCGATATCGCTTTGATTACTTCCTCGATGAATTTGGACGGACTTTACTTCGGCGTTATGAAGAACAAGATGCCATGGGAGAAGTCTTTTATGGTTATGATTTTCGCTACCACGGTCTAGAACATTATGAAGAAGGCTATGTTGGTTTTGAAAAGGAACAATATTGGTCTTTTGGAAGCGCCACAGAGCCACTTAGCCTGAGGACAAATCAACGCACAAGTCAGTCCGCAACTCTTTATACGGGGATTGAAGTTTTTATTCCTCTCCTCTTTTGGAAGAAAGTGATTTTCAGTATTGGGCTTCGGGGAAGTTCTGGAAGTCATGGTTCTGTTACCACGGCTCAATTGATGGACCTCAATGGTGACGGTTTGCCAGATATGACGTGGAATTCCTTGGAAGGTCTTTCTGCCCGTTTGAATACTGGAAGAGGATTCTCTTCTGCTTCTCCTTTCATTCTCTCTGGTGTCAATGGACCTCTTTTTTTGGGTGGGGGGAGTCAAAGTTCAATTGGGCTTTCTGTTGGATTAGGTCCCATTTCAGGGGGAGTGACTCGCCAATGGAATTGGAATGGCTTGATGCATATGCCTATTGATTTAAATGGAGATGGATTTCTTGATTTTTGGAAAGCAGGTGAAATGGATTGGGGGATTAATCAGGGGAATCTAGGAGGAGGTGTTGGAATCATTCATTGGGAAACACCTCAAAATCTTCCTCAGGCAGGAGAGACTCCTTCCTCCGGATATTCAACAGAGGAATTAGAAGATTTTCAAAGAACATACTACACCGAAGAGCCTTTGCGGAAATGGCGGGCATGGCGAGGTGGTGAGGTAGAAATGTCCAATCATGTTCAATCTGCTCAAAACTCCTATTTTGCCGATGTCCATTATCCTCATGAGGGGAAATATGAATCATTTCGGCTGACTTCAACTTCTCCAAAGGATCATCGTTCGGTATCCATTACGCAGGGAGATTCTCTGTATTTTCGATTAGGCGCAGAGGATTGTGCTGAGGGAGAATCCGTTCATTGGAATACGAAGATTCAATATCAATCCATTCAGCTTTTTGAAAATATGAAAAATGTTGGTACTCTGCTTCCTCCAGAAACTCTTCCCACATCACAAATTGCACAGTTCTCCAGCTTGCTCGCTTTGTATCAACCCGTTGAGAGTTCTGACCCCAATGGCCCCCCTCCATTCTATTCCTTACATCCGAACTGGAGACATTTCCTGACCAAAGAGCATGAACAGTCCCTTGTTCATCATGGCTTTTGGGTTCCTTCCTTGCTCCAACGAAAGGATTATCTGGATTATGCCAATTTTGTTCGCTTGTATTCTGAAGAGCATTCAGTGGGAATGGCTCAACAGGTTGATTTTGCCCTCTCATGGTTTTACGAAGCATCATCAGGAACTTATAAACGGCATGGAGAAAATGACTCAGAATTGATGCAATTATGGTTGCAATCATTGAGTGCTGAGCAGAATCAACAACTTGCTCAGTGTTTTTTTCCACATGGTGAATCCTACCCTTTGCGAATTCCCTCTCAACCCTTTTCATTCACCACATCTCCTCCGAAGATCAATATGGTTCCAAAAATTCTAGGAGAGAATGACGTCCAAAATCTTGGTGAGACTAATGCATCAGGTTTGATTCTTTTAGAGCAAATTGATGGTTCCGAGAGTTTGCATTCTGATTCTCAAATCTATTGGGATAATAGAAATCAAAGAATTATTGAGAAATTTAATGACCAACAACGAGAGCTTCCATTTCAAAAAGTTGTTGATGAGTCAGGACTGGTTTTACATGTACAACGAGGAGGATTGGAGCATCGTTATGAATTGAGGGCGTTCTCCTCAGTACTCGAGCAAATCCCCAAAACACTTTTTGATTCCATCGTACAACCCTCTCTTCTTGAGTGGACTGAGATCTCCTCACAGGGGATTTCTCAATTAACGGGTGATGAATGGAATGCTCTGATTCAGCTCTTGGATGATTCTGATGATCAAGAGATTTTCAAATCCCTGTATCTTCAAAATCCAAATGGAGTTTATGAATTCACTGGTTTTGATGGGCTCACCTTGCAAGAGTGGTCCATCTTACGAGACACATGGCAAGCTGTTCCCCTAGCTCCACAAAGTCGCTTGTTTCGTCAGTTGCCAGGTGGGAAGTATCCCGAGCGGGCTGTTCTTTGGAGGGTGGCTGAAGCCATCGAGTATCATCAGTTTTTTGGAACATCCATCCCTGATCTTGTCCCCAAGATGGTGCATGGAGAGGTTCTATATCTTCCTTTAGATGCTGGTAATCTTCTCTATCACAATTCCCTCAAAGACTTTCGTGTTCATTCAGAACTTTTTCCTTATTACAGTCAGATTGATGATGCATATCACTTAAAGAGTGATGCCAATGCTGTTGAAGTCTCTCGTGTAATGGAGAACTGTGGCTTTTTCGTTCCCTCGATTTTGAATCGTTCTCTTGTTTACCAGTGGGATTCATTGCTCCCAGTGGTTGAGGGTTTTTTGCAAGAGGGGCATGAGATTCCATTGATTACACCTGAGATGGAGAGTCGTCGTCGACCTTTAGCATATGGCGATGAAATTGGGCTGGCCTCTTATGTGTATTATAACTCGAATGGGACACTGACTTATTATGATGCGGTCATTCCCACGTTTGATAATGAGAATGACTATTCCATTATTGATATCACTTTAAGAAAGGATGATGAGCTTCTTCATCTGGAAATTCCTGAAGAGTATTCATTATCAGAATCCCAACAGATTCAACTCCAATCCATTCCTCAAGAAAATCTTCCAGGAGGTGTTCTTGGTTGGTATTACGGTCAATGGAATGGCTATTATGAGGATTTTAATCCAGAGTTTGTTCAAGAGAGTCCAAACTATGACAACTATTCTCCCTATGATGAGAGTCTCCGAACTTCTTCTGAATTGAATGTCACTCAGCGAAGTACACCTCCTCCTCCCTATTGCATAGGAATGGTTCCGAATGCCACAGATCCTGAAGAGCCAGAAAATCCGTCGCCACAGATCATTGAAGTTGGAAGTTTTGAACAGTCTCTTTCACCCTATGCATGGATTGGTTCCATCAGTGAGGATTCTCAAACGGGTTATGACTCCGATGGTTTTCCTTATTCAAAAACCTTGAGATATGCATCCTACATTGATGGATCACTTCACCATGTGAATCGTCGTGGTGGAGGGCAATACCGTCGGATCCCTGATTTAAAATCCACAAAATCTTTTGATCTCTTGGATGCCGGTGTTGTGAAAACCACTGACATTAATGGTGGACTTTCCATTCCTCCCTTTGGAGCGAATCTCGGAAGGAATTGGGGATATTCTCTTCGCTATGCTGGGATGACAGATATAAATGGCGATGCCTATCCTGACTTTCTCCGACTACCCATACATGGAGGAGGGGAATGTCAATTATTTCTTGGTTCTCCCCTGGGTTTTCTCGATTCCCGAAACTTAAATCTTCCAGGGATTGGATTATCGCAAAGCATTCTTGATGGGTACACTCTTGGAGCTTCCATTGGATCCTCGTGTGGTGGTGCATCCTATGAAATGCGTGGAAGTAAGGTTGCCGGTTTTCTCGCAGAGCCCTCAGAAAATTCATCCATTTCATCTGGAATCAGTTTTGCAATGAGTCAAAATCACTGCACAAGGAATCTTCAAGATATCAATGGAGATGGTTTAACTGATTATCTCAAGCGTATAGGGACTGAGCCCATACAAGTCTATCTTAATGAAGGGGGAACCTTTTCTACTGAAGCCATATCTTGGGACATTCCTGGTGGATGGAGGGAGCAAATCCTTCCCCTCTTTGGCAGAACAAATGGATTGAGTCAGGGGCTCTCGACCGGAAATACCGCCACGCTCAGCATGACGCAATCCCTTGGATATTCAGCTTTTCTAGGACCCATTTCTTTGACCATGGGAGGTGGGTTTGGTTTGAGTGGAACGGTGGATCGAACAGCGTTTCGAATGAT
Source organism: Spirochaetales bacterium (assembly GCA_022360655.1). Taxonomy (GTDB): domain Bacteria; phylum Spirochaetota; class Spirochaetia; order DSM-2461; family DSM-2461; genus UBA2779. Next base: position 31,669 of record JAKSCK010000033.1, read on the forward strand.
GGATTTTACCGGAGATGGTTTACCCGATTTGGTGATAAAGCGCCATGAAGATGAGTACTTTCTTGTTCGGGTCAATTTGGGAACTCGTTTTTCCACAAAGAGCTTAAGATTGTATCGTCCGACATGGTCAACAGAATGGTCCAGTCAATTTGAGTCTGATCTCAACCGCGATCTGGCTGTTTTGAGAAGTCGAATAGGCACACCTTCCATTGGGAATAAACCCATTTTTCTGCCAGATTCAAAACCTGTGAGTTTTTCTCAGAGTGAGCATTCTCATATTGCCAATCCCGCACGAATTGAGGATGTATTGGAGTATTCCTCTGGCGTTTCTGTCCAGCTTAATGGTTACTTAGGATTCTCTTTTAATTTCTTTCTGGTTTGTCTCACCATTCAGCCAGGATTGCGAGGAAGTCTTGCCACAACAACAGCCTCGCTCATGACCCAGGATATTACGGGTGATGGTTTACCAGATCACATCCTTCAGTATCCTGGAGAGGACGGTCTTCGAGTCAAACCGAATATCTCCCATGCTCATGGCCTTCTTTCCCAGATACGAATACCTCAAGGGGGAAGGATTTCTTTGGAGTATGAATTCTCATTGCCAACAGTGGATTCTCCTCATGGGAAATGGGTTTGGTCAGGCCTGGAGAAAGCTTCCAACACTTTAGGACTACCCAAAATCAGTGTTGAGTCCTTGATTCAACAGATGCAGTATTCTGGTGCCAGGTATGATCGAATCCAGCGACGGTTTTTAGGGTTTGCCAAGGTTGTCATTGAAAAACGAGATGATCAGGGACATGTGTTAACGCGTCAGGTTAATCAATATCTGAACCACGATTTGGCATCTCGAGGAACCCTTTCTTATCGTCATAATGAGGATTCACAAGGATTCATTCTTTCTAAAGAAGAATGGTTCTATACCTGGAAAAATGGTGTGCTGGCTTATGGAGATGGTATCCGGTTCTTGTGTTTGGATCGTTCTCAACAGAAGAGCTATGGGCGGAATACTCCCCAACCACAGATTAAAGAGCGAGTGTTTGACTATGACAGTTATGGACAACTTCTTTCCCTAAAAGAATCTTTTCCCAAAGATTCAGCTCTCAATACCGTTCTTGAGATTTCTTATACCGAAAGAAGAACCAATGATGCCTACATTGTTCAACTTCCTTCTTCTGTAAAACTCATGGATCACACTGGTTCTATTCTACGTCAAAGAGCAGGAGAGTTTGATGAACGGGGCAACCTGATCCATTACGCCCAATACTCCAATGAACAACAGAAACACGGATATTGGATGACTTGGGATGATCATGGAAATCTTCGGACTCTTACGGATTCTCGAGGAATGCGATTGTCCTATGAATACAATGACGGAGCATGGAAGTGCTATGCCACTCGTCATCATCTTGATAATTCTCTCATGAATGAAGCTGGCTATTCCTCATTCCAAAGCTGGGATCCTGGTTTGGGAAAAATTCAGTTTCAACGTGATGCGAATGGATCTCAAATAACATACCGTTATGATACGCATGGGCGGTTGGTGGCCGTGTATTCTCCCTATGACGAGAGCCTTCCTGCCATCTCTCGAGAGTATCGTATTCCTCCTCAAACTGAGCACGTTGACATAGATGCTCCAGTTCTAGGTTGCCTGGGAATCTCTTTGAATAAGATGAATTTTGATCCAAAAGATCAACGTATGCTTTCCCTTGTTCAGTATGCCGATGGGTTCGGTCGTCCACGCCAAAAAGCACAGAGTTCTCGGGTTTGGATGGATGGGGAATTCCAAACAGGATGGAATCTCTCAGGGCTTCAATCCTTCAATTCTCTTGGCCAGGTTCTTCTCACTGGTAAGCCAGAATTTCATGAGGGAATAGAAATCCCGTCTTGGGGGAATCTGCATCGACCCATGGAGTTGGTCTACAACTCCGAAGGCCGAATCAAACAACGAATTCTCTCTGATGGAACATGTACGGATTTTCACTACTTCTTGGATGATCAAGGCCATCAAGTGGTTCAAACAACGGATTCCCTTAGACGCAGTCAATATCTTCATACTGATCAAAAGGGCCGAATTCGGCGGATGCGATTAGAGAATGGAAGTGGTCAAATTTTAGTGGACAACACCTATTCCTATAGCCCCATAGGGGAATTCCTTTCCATGACACAGGGCAAAGAATCTACGCCTCGTCTCCGAATTTCATATGACTGGACTGGTTCTGTGCAACAAGAATGGAGTCCGGAAACAGGATTACGAGAATATGATTATGATGAATCGGGGAATCTGATTCAGCGAACAGACGAGAATCTTCGTGATTTAGGGCATTCCATTGCGTATGAATATGATGGACTCAATCGCCTTGTTCATATTCAATATCCCACTCATGGCCATGCTCAAGATGTTCACTATGTTTATGGCGATTCGTCGTCAGAAAAAAATACAGTAGGTCGACTTCTTTCTCAGACCAATGGAGCAAGGACATCATTCTTCTCCTATGGTTTGTTGGGGGAAGTGACGCGTGAAAGCCAGGAGGTGTTGAGCCTTATTCCTGGAAGAGCCGCGCAGGGCATGACCATGGTTTATGTTAGCGATTATCTTGGACGCATTCAGCAACTCACATATCCCGATGGTGAGACGGTTGTTTACAACTATGATGAGGGTGGACGAGTCCAATCGCTCATTGGAGAACGTGAGGATGGAAGTCAAACCATCTTTCTCTCTGACGCAGGATATGATGAGGATGGACGAGTTGTGTTCTGTCAAATGGGAAATGGTACAGAAACTCGTTCAGAATATGATGCGGATCGTTCTTGGTTGGTTCTTCAAGAAACACGAAATTCTCATGGAGAAATCTTAGAGAAAAAGTCTTTTCAGTATAACTCTGTCGGAAATCTTATTGCTCTTCAAGAATCCCACGATACAGGCTCGGTTGCATTGGAATGCCTCTATGATGACCATGATCAACTTAAGGAAATGCGAAAAACTTTTGAGTACCAACCTCATGGTGTTTTGAGTTGGTCAAAAGAGCTTCTGCAGCAGTTTGACTATGATCCCGATGCACGTATGACGCATCATTCTTCTCTTGAAAATCTTTGGCCACCTTCCAATGAGAACGTTCAGGATCAAAATTGGGATTATATTTATTCTCAAGAGCGGCCATATCAAATACAGCAGATTGGTGGATTGCATTATTCCTTTGATAGAAATGGAAATGTGCTTCGGGAGGCGAGTTTCCCTATTAAAAATCTGAAATCTCCTGTTGTACTGGAACGTCAAGGAGCCATGCGAATTGCCAATAGGGGATTTGGGCTGTTGAGCCACGAAATGGAAACCAGTGAAGGATATGAGCGCATTTTTCAGTGGGATGAAGAGAATCGACTCATACATGTTGAACAGGATTCTGGGTATGTTCATTTTCTCTATGATGGAGAAGGAAATCGTTGTGTGAAGAGATTTGAGAGTGGTGAGACTCTTTGGTTTAACCCATATTGGACCGAATCATTTCACGGAACAAAAAACTTGAGAAGCAAACATCTTTATTGGGGAAAACAGCGTTTAGTAACTCGATTAAGTTATGATGATGATGCCTCTTATGGATTTGAAGATGTCCATACCTTCTACCATCATCCCGATCATCTTGGCTCCATTTCATTGAGCACGAATTCTCAGGGGCAAACTCATGAGCGTCTTCAATATACGGCTTATGGAAAAACATGGATTGAAGTCATTGGAGAAGATGCACCCAACCACCGTACATTCATTCATCATCGTTATTCAGGAAAAGAATTGGATGAAGAAACAGGTTTGTATTTTTATGGGGCCCGATATTATGACCCCTTGCAAGCACGATGGTTGAGTCCTGATCCATCGGGGTTTGAACTGGCCAATCCCATGGATGAAAACGGGCAAATAAAAAACAACTACTCTTTTCAGGAAGCTCAGAATTGGTACAGCTATGTGGCACAAAATCCGTTTCGTTACATTGATGAAACGGGTGAGAAGCTTGTTGGAGTCACTGTCCTCATCCGTCAGTCTGATACACGATGGGCTGATTGGTTTATGGGAAAATTTAAAACCTATGATAAAGCTCATGAAGTAACACCAAATATTATTGGTGCTTGGGGGTGTAAGCTCAGTGCCGCGGTTTCCATTGGAGCATCCATTGTGGCCAATCGCTCTCCAGGGTTCCGAAGTCCAGACTTTGATGGAGCCTCTTTGGCAATGAAAGC
>JAKSCK010000228.1 GCA_022360655.1 Spirochaetales bacterium
AAAAAACAAACCGCATTTTAGCGCAAATAATTTCTGAAGCAACAGCCTCTGTCAATATGCCAGAGGGATGGTTACAGTTATTAGAAACAAGAGCTGATGTTTCTGAAACGCTCAAACTTGATGAACAAATAGATTTAATCATACCAAGGGGATCAAATGACTTTGTAAAATATATCATGGATAATTCAAATATCCCTGTTCTTGGTCATGCTGATGGGATTTGCCATATTTTCTTAGACGAAGATGCTGATCTTACCATGGCCATTCCCATCATTCTGGATGCCAAACTTCAGTATCCAGCGGCCTGTAATGCCGTAGAGACCCTCCTTGTTCATGAAAAATCAGCACAACGCCTGCTTCCTTCCCTTGTTTCAGCACTTCAAGAGCAGAACTGTGTCGTGCGTGGTTGCGCAGCCAGTCAGAAAGTCACAACCATGGAGAGGGCCACAGATGCCGATTGGGATACCGAATACCTGGATGCAGAAATCTCCATCAAGATAGTGAGCGATTTGGATGAGGCTATGACGCACATCCACCGCCATGGTTCTGGACATACGGAAGCCATCATCACAAACAATCAGGAAACGGCCAATGCTTTTCTGAGCCAGATTGATGCTGCCGATGTTTTTCACAACTGTTCCACCCGGTTTGCTGATGGTTTTGTTTTTGGATTGGGTGCTGAGGTGGGCATCTCCACATCAAAAGTGCATGCTCGGGGTCCTGTTGGTGTGGATGGACTCATGAGTTACCGATGGATTCTTCGTGGTTCTGGTCAAATCATTCAGGATTACTCCACAGGTGTCCGGAAGTTCACCCATAAGGATCTCTAGATTCATGAGAAATTTTTCAAATGTGCAACGCATTGTCATCAAGCTTGGCACCAATATTTTAGCTCCCAACGGTCTTCCCAATGAAGAGCGAATTCAATGCATTGCCCGGGATGTGGCCCAGCTCAGAGAGCGGGGAACCAATCCCATTCTTGTGAGTTCGGGGGCCATTGGTTTTGGTGTTCAAGCCCTTAATATGGAAGGACGCCCCAAAAAGGTGGCTCTCCGACAGGCCGCGGCCGCTGTGGGTCAGCCCCTTCTTATGGACTGCTGGAGACGCGCGCTCCAGAACCATGGGATTTCCGCTGCTCAAATACTCCTCAGCCGTGAAAGTTTTGATGATCGAAAAGCCTTTTTGAATCTCAGAAATGCCGTTGAAAGCCTATTGGCATTAGGAACCGTCCCTATTCTCAATGAGAATGACAGCGTTTCTACAGCGGAAATTGGCGATGTCTTTGGTGACAATGACAGCCTCAGTGCCCATGTTGCCAGCAAACTGGATGCAGGACTCCTGATACTACTCACCGATATTGATGCCATGTATGATTCCGATCCACGATCAAATCCCCAGGCTCGCCCTCTACGGGTGGTGGAAGAAATTACCGAATCCATTCGCTCCGCTGCAGGTTCAGCAGGCAGTTCTCTAGGAACAGGAGGTATGGTCACTAAAGTCGCCGCTGTGGAAGTGGCTGCTCGAGCTGGATGCCGCACCATTCTGGCCGATGGACGAATCCAAGGGGTATTGACTCGCCTCTATGATGGAGAAGAACTCGGTACCCTTTTTCTTGCAGGAAAACGTATGGGAGCCCGGAACCGTTGGATTCTTGGAGCCCGACCACGAGGAACCATCAGCGTGGATGATGGAGCCTTATCCGCACTGGCTCGCCGAAAAAGCCTTCTCCCCAAGGGTATCATTGCAGTAGAAGGGCAATTTGACGTTGGGGATGTGGTGTCCATCGGAACGCAATACCGTGCCCTTGTTTCTATGGGAAGTGAGGAGATTCGTCGCGTTCAAGGAAAACACACCAGGGAAATTGAGTCCATTTTAGGGAAAGGACGGCGCGAAGAAGTGATTCGTGCAGAAGATATTGTGCCCCTTCCTCCTTCCTCTTGCTGAATATTCTATACTTGAACGGCAATGATTATGCCGGCATCTCCACAGAAGGGTCCTTGGGAAATCCTCATTGTTGATGATGAACATGAAGTTCATGACATCACAGCTACTGTTCTCAAGGATGTGGTTTTTGATGGCCAGCCCCTTCGATTCCACAATGCTTACAGCACCATGGAAGCCAAAAAGATCATTGCCACCGTTCCCAACATCGCCCTCTCCCTTCTTGATCAAATCATGGAAGACGAAGACAGTGGACTCCAATTAGTGAGACACATTCGTGAAGAACGAGGGAACCGCACCATGCGCATCATCTTACGCACTGGTGTTGGTGGCAATGCTCCCCAACGGCGCATTGTGAACGAATATGAAATCAATGATTACCGAACCAAGGCAGAGCTATCCTCTGGAAAACTTTTCACCTCAGTGGTGAAATCTCTTCGAAACTATCGCGATCTGATGCGCATTGAGCGCATCAACCAACAGCTCCATTCCAGCCGTGAGGGCCTTTCCCGCATGATCAGTGCGACAGGGTCTCTTCTCTCCTCCCGAAATCCCCATGACTTTCTTCAAGGCATGGCAGAAGAAGCCGCTTCCTTGTTGTCCCCCCATCCCTCTGTGATGGTAACCGATGCCGATTTTCATGCCGTGCTGGCCGCTGCAGGAAATCTAAAGAATCCAGAACTTTTAAATACCGCTCAACAGCTTGGTCTGCGCCAACACATTGAAAAAGCTCTCCTCCGCCACCATGTCACCTGTGTCGATGATGTGGCAGCAGGACGTATCACTGCAGAAGGACATCCACCTCTCCGCATCATTGCTGAATTTCCCCATCCTCCCAATCTTCTCCAAAAAGGTCTCTTTGGTGTGTTTGTGGACAATGCCAACATTCTTTATCGGAATTTGGCTCTTGAAAAAGACTCTCGAACCACCCAAACCGAAGTGATTGGTCTTCTGGGTGACATCATTGAAAACCGATCAAATGAGCACCGAAGTCATGTGATGCGCGTCGCAGAATATGCCGCTGTGATTGCCAAAAAAGTCCGATTCAATGATGGAGAGTTGAATCTTCTTCGCGATGCACTGCCCATGCATGATGTTGGAAAAATTGGAATTGGTGATTCCATCCTTCGAAAACAGGAATCTCTCACTTCCCTTGAGTTTGAAGAAATGAAAAAGCACACGGAAATTGGCTATGAGATTCTCCGTTTCTCTGGGAGACAGCTCTTTCAAATGGCCGCCCTCATTGCCCGAGAACACCACGAACGCTGGAATGGCAGTGGTTATCCCCGGGGATTAGCCGGAGAGCGCATCAGCCTTTTGGGCCGGATTGCTGGCATTGCCGATGTTTTTGATTCTCTCTTAAGTCATCGGAGTTATCGCCAAGCCTGGGACTTGAATCAAGCCATCCGCTACCTTCAAGATGGTCGGGGTACCTTATTTGATCCCAGACTCACCGACCTCTTTTTGGAAGATGAGAAACAAATCCAAGAGATTACCACCCGATACGGAGACAACGAGTCCTCGGATGGGGAGGAATAAAGGACTGACAACAATGGCCAAAAGAATTGACTTAGATCATGTGGAACTCGTGGAAGTGGCTGGATCTGGCCTCGTGCTAGAGATTTCTGAGGATGAACGGGGAAGAGTCCTGGTTCGTGTGGAATCAGAAGATGGAGGACGACGAATTCTCATCAAACAGCATGAAGATGATGCCCGTTGCATTGTTTATTCTCTTGATACACCTGCAGGTGGTCCTAAACTCACATTGGTCAAAGATTAGTTTATTTCGACCCCGGCCTCAGGCCGGGGTTACCTCCGAACAGCAACTCTACTCTTCTTCAGAAAACAACAAAATCCCCGATTTGTGCATAAGAAATTGGATATGTGCAAAGGATAGAATCCCTTATATGACGAATTAGCTAGTATTATTAAATGAAGGAGGCAACGATGTGTTACAAGAGACTCCCTTATTTGATTCTGGGTTCGTTTCTTCTCATGAGCTGTCCCAATTTGAACCAAGTCAAAGAAATCAGTCGAGCGACTCAAATCCCAAGTCCCAACTTGGGCTGGTATTTTGATGATGGTGGAGGAACCACTGTCACTGGTCATCCCTACACAGGATACTTGAATAATGGAGTGAGCTGGGGAAATGATCACCGGGGGTTGCCTGGAGCCATCACGCTTGATGGAGACAATGACTTTGTCTCAACTCCAGCCAATGCTATAAATACCTCATCCAGTTTTACAATTTCCGCCTGGGCAAAACTCACTTCAACCGATGATGGCTATATGACTGTTGTTTCCATGGATGGAGGCATTGTCAGTCCCTTTTACCTTCACCGCATGCCCAATGACCATTGGGCCTTCAGCATTCATCCCTATGATTCCATGAATACACCAGCCGTTCGAGTGCTTTCACAAGAGAGAGCCGCTGAGCAGCAATGGTACCATCTTGTGGGGGTTTATGATGCCATTGGTAGCAAGATCAAACTCTATGTGAATGGAGCACTTCAAGGAGAGACTCATGCCAATATTCACTGGGTGGCCCAAGGTGGCACGATTGCTGGTCGTGGGAAATGGAACTACAGAGGGGTGGACTATTTTAAAGGCCAAATCAATCATGTGAGAATTTACAATCGAGTCTTGAACAACAGTGAAATCCAAACACTTGGAATCCCTGAAACGGTAGGACTGTTCTCTTTTGATACCAGCAATGGTTATAACCTTGCTTATGCCAATTGGGGACGCTACTACAATGGGGCCAGTTATGCTAATGGTCATGTGAACAAGGCTTTGGTGCTGGATGGTGTGGATGACTACATGGAAGTTCGCACCCATGGTCATTTGAACACCCAGGAAAGCTTTACAGTATCGGCATGGGTTAAGGCGGATAGCCTTGGGGCTAACCGAACCATGATTTCCAAAGATGGAGGCCAGGTCAGCGGTTTCTACCTCCAGCAAGCTAATGATAATCATTGGGCTTTCACGTTCTTTGGCCAGGATTCCATCAACAACACCAACTGGACTCGTGCCGCCTCAGATGAACCGTTGATTGCCGGCCATTGGTACCACATCACAGGAGTTCATGATGCCCAAGCCCAAAAAATCCGATTGTATGTGAATGGTGAGCTTGAAGATGAGGTGAATTTCAGTTCCACCTGGGGTGCTTGGGGAAACATCCAATTTGGACGGGCAAAATACAATGGCCGTTTTGTGGACTATTTTGATGGCAGCATTGATCAGGTTGAAATCTATCGAACCGCAAAAACCTCCAGTGAAGTGCAAGCCATTTACGCAAAAAATCCCTTGAATCCCCCAGAACAAGTTTATCTCATGGCCTGGTTCCGAAGTCATCGAGCCTCAGGAAATACACCTTACTCCACCTTTGCTCACAATGAAAATATGTATTATGCCTACAGCACAGATGCTCTGAATTGGACCACCATTGCTGACAGTTCTGGAAATCCCAAAATTGTTTTTGATGCCTATGACCGGGATGGTGTTCGTCTACGAGATCCTTACATGCAGTACGTCAATGGAAAATTCCATTTGGTGCACACCTGGGGATGGAGCAACAGGCAGGCGTTCCACTGGGAATCCACTGATGGCATCCATTGGACCGGGGCCAATGGTGGAACAACGGTTGAAGACGGTAAGTTCCAAGCTGTTCCCGTCAACAACACAGCCTATTTTGCCTGGGCTCCAGAATTTTACTATGATGGCACTCAGTACTATGTGTTCTGGACAAGCGAACACTGGGATGAGAATGGCAATGGTGTGGTGGATGCCAATGAAGAGGATGGACGATTCTTCTACCGCACCACCACCGACTGGATCAATTTTTCTGAACCTCAACTCCTCTACTATCCTGGCTTCTGGGCCATCGATCTCACCGTTCTAGAAGATAACGGAACAATCTATGGCTACTATGGTGATGTCTTCCAAGCCAAAGGAAGCAGCCTCACCACCATTACAGGAACAAAAGATGTTGTCCCTGAATATGGAGGAGGAAAAACTCCCATTGAAGGTCCCCAGATTGTTCGCACCATTGATGGTTCAAAATATTATCTCTATTACGATGAATATGGTGTGGGTCAATGGCATGCTTCAGTATCCACCGATGGGATGCAAACATTCACTCCTGTTACTGGAGCAAATCTACCACAAGGATCCTCTCATGGAAGTGTGGCCATAGTGAATCGTCACCACGTGGGAGGAATCTTACGACATTTCAATCAACCCGTTCCTCCAGGTTGGTAATCCCCTTCTTCCTCCCTGGAATCCTTGTTCCAGGGAGG
>JAKSCK010000011.1 GCA_022360655.1 Spirochaetales bacterium
AACCAACTGGCCTTGACAAATTCCAACTTGCCATTGGCAAGGGTGCCCTTGCTTGCATCCAAAGGGAAAAAAGGCAGGTTCAAAAAGGCACCATGGGTCAACAAAGTGATTTTATTGCAGCAGGTCAGGTCAGCTAGGCACCATAGAGCAGTGGCAATGAGAACACACACTGATTTGGTCACCCAAAATGATAGCCTCATAAAAAATGAGCATTTGCTGGCCACAGCCCTTTACATGCAGCAGTGCAACAAAGCATTCCAGGGGGTGAAGCACATTGCAGTCCATTGGGACCCTTCCCAATATGATTGCCCAACTTTTGTGGGGATTGCATATGCAGTGCAGAATGGGATGTCTTGCTACTTGCCCATACAAAATATGGTGGCAGTCCAAAAATCAGAAGTTCTTTTGGAAATGCAGCAGCTGGCTGCAAAAAAAACCCACCAGGATTGAAGGATATGGAGAGTTGAGGGCTTTGTCACATGCCCTCAAGGGGATTGGTTACCCCCTTGAATTCTTCCAGTTGCCCAATGATGTGTATTTGAAGCCCCTTGGCCCCAACCAGTCCAGGGAATATTGTAATGGCATCATGTTTGTGGTGGACAAAGTTTCAGGGACAAAGATTGCCCAGCTGCCACCAAATTTTGATATCAGCCAGGTCCCCCTTCTTTGCTCCATAAGTGACCAAGGTGGGATCAACAGAGCATCCCTTGACTACATGTGCTTCAAGCTTTTCATGCCTGTGCTTATCCTATGGGATCCATTCCATAGAGCTTGGAATGATCTTAGGGATTCTCTGAAGAAAGCCAAGGGCTCATTGTTTAAATGCATGCTCTCCTTCAGCCTCTTTTGGAACACCTCCTATGGACCTAATGGGTCTAAAGAGTGGTTTGCTAGGAGAAAAAATAGGTTGAGAGAAATCCTGGACACTTGCAGTCCCCACACTGAACCATTTCTCAGCTATTTGCCTTGGATATGTCATGAAAGAAATATTGCAGAGCCTACTTCAAAGGAAGGTAGAGAGAGAATGTTTTTTTGGCATGGCAGATTTAAATTCCACCCAGTGCCATGGACCATTAGTGAAAATAATGCGGTGGTTTTCATGGTTCCAGTGTAATGAATTCCACAAGGGAGAAAATTGGT
>JAKSCK010000255.1 GCA_022360655.1 Spirochaetales bacterium
ATCGAGCTCTTCAACTTCATCAAGCTCTTGAACTTCATCAAGCTCTTCAACTTCATCAAGCTCTTCGACTTCATCGAGCTCTTCGACTTCATCTGACTCTTCAACTTCATCAAGCTCTTCAACTACATCAGACTCGTCGACCTCATCTGGCTCTTCGTCTTCATCGAGCTCTTGAACTTCATCAAGCTCTTCAACTTCATCAAGCTCTTCAACTTCATCAAGCTCTTCAACTTCATCAAGCTCTTCAACTTCATCGAGTTCTTCGACTTCATCAAGCTCTTCGACTTCATCGAGCTCTTCAACTTCATCAAGTTCTTCGACTTCATCAAGCTCTTCGACTACATCGACTGGTATTCCTTGTGATGGGATTGATGGTGTTGGGGTTGGATGTGGTGCAACAATATTGATATCAGCGATTGCTCGAGTGATCATATCCTCAAGCTTCTTCATATCAAAGGCTTGAGGTTGCTCCTTCGCTGCTGGGGAAACCTGATCTTCTTCTTTTTCCGTGAGTATTTCGATGATGCTGTCCCAACCAGCATCTATGATTCGATCCGCTTCCTTCAGTTGTCCAGCACGCAACTTCCCAAGATCGGATAGAAGCTCTTTGTGAACTTCTTCTCGGCGAGCCTCAAGATCGTCACTACGCAACTTTTTTTCTTCATGATTTTCAAGCCAATCACGGAGCAAATTGACTTGAAGTTTTTTGATGCGTCCCTGAAGCACAAGGGTACGATCTTGCCGAATATTCAACAATAAAAAGACGAAGAGGCTTGATGCGGCAAAAACGGAAAAGACAAGTAAGATTTGAATCGGGGGAGAAAATCCAAGGAGCTGACCAGGAACAAGTCGGCCAACATAAACCCCAGTCTGGGTTGGAAGTGTCACAAGCCAAAAACGATCTGCTCCACTTTTTGCTAGCAAAGCAAATGAATCGAGACGATCACGAGTCCAAAGTTCTCTTATGGCCTCTTGGACAAGTAAAAACTGTTCTACTCGAACATCAAGGACAAGACCAAGATTTTGAACTATGGATGTTTGACTGCCAGGAGAAATCAATCCCTCCGATGCCAAGGAATCAGTCAGTCCCTTTGTGGTCATCCAAACCAGCATCCATCCCCTGGGTGCAAATGCTCGATCTTCAACAGGAGTTAAAAATACAAATCGCTGATTTTCTTCATCAAATCGTACTGAAGCTCTTTCATCACTCGGTGGCAACTCAAAGAACTCCGCAATTTGTGACCAATTTCGATACAGTCGGCGTTCACCAGTGGTTTGACTAGAGATATCACCGGCATAGGAAGAATATTGGATTCGGTCCTCATCATCGATGATCCGAAGTCCTTCAAAACCATCTAATCGTTCTCGGAGCGAATCAATGGTATTTGCACGTCCCTGTATTTCAGAATCTCGCTGTGTGAGTGAAAAAACAGATTGAAAGACCCGTTCGCGAGAAATGGCATCAAACCGTGCTGCAGTGTCTTCTAACCAACTCTCAACAAATAAAACGGAATCTTGTAAACGACTTTTTTGATCAAGTTCGACGCGCTCGCTAAAAAAACCTGTTTCAATGACACGAAAAAGCCCTGTATACGCAAAGGCTGCGAATACAGCGGTTACCACGATGGCAATGAGGAGAGTCAGTGCTGTTTTCTGTGCTGTCCTCATGAAGGCAAGTGTCCCTCCGCTGTCTTTCACTCACCTGAATATACGCTTTTTCAACGAAAAAGGGGAGAAACTGCGGTTTCCCACATGTTCTCCCCTCTATCATCGGTTTCTGGTTTCAGTAACCTGAATAACCGCTGGCTTATTCCTTGTCTTCTGCAGCCTTTTCTTCAGAAGCAGGAGCTTCCTCAGTTTTGGGTGCAGTAGCTTTAGCAGGAGTAGCCTTCTTTGTGGATTTTTTCTTTGAAGAAGTCTTCTTTGAGACCTTTTCATCATCCTTCAAGAACTCAAGAATCACCATTTCAGCAGCATCACCTCGACGCTGGCCAAGTTTCATGATTCGAGTATATCCACCAGGCCGCTCAGTGAAGCGGGGACCAATCTCAGTAAAGAGCTTATTGAGAACATCTTTCTCAAAGATGGTTTTCGCTGCAATTCGGCGGTTGTGAACAGAATCCACTTTTGCCCGAGTAACAAGCTTCTCAGCCGTTCGGCGAATTTCTTTCGCCTTGGCCTGAGTTGTTTCAATACGCTCATATTTGATGAGGGAAGTCACCATGTTGCGGTGAAGGGCCTTCCGATGGCTCGGCTTACGACCAAGTCGATTAAAACCAATTCGATTATGCATCTGTCCTATTCCTCGTCGGCGCCGGCAAGAACGGCGGCACTCTCTGTTGTATCATCGCTGGAAACACCCTGTTTTCCCAACTTAATGGAATTCTTCAGGACACTGTAATCCGTCATCCCCAAGCTAAGGTTCCACTCTTTAAGCTTTTCCTTAATCTCTTGGAGGGATTTCTTCCCAAAGTTTCGGGTTTTCGCAATGTCTTCCTCAGTTCGGCGTGTAAGATCACCAATGGTTTTAATATTGGCGTTCTTCAAACAATTGCTTGAACGAACGGAAAGTTCCAGTTCTTCAACAGGAGTCTCAAGAAGAACGCGGATTCGCTCTTCTTCTTCGTCCACGTCATCATCACCAATCACATCATCTTCATCAAAATTGATGAAAATTGTGAAGTGATCTTTCGCAATCTTTGCCGCCTCAGCCAAAGCATTTTCTGGGGCAATAGTCCCATCAGTCCATACTTCAAGAACAAGCTTGTCATAGTCAGAACGTTGTCCAACTCGGGTGTCCTCAACAGAGTATTTCACCTTTGAAATAGGACTAAAGATGGAGTCGACAGGAATTGTTCCGATGTGCTCAATGTATTTTTCATTAAGCTCTGCTGGAACATAACCACGACCAAGATTCACCTGAATCTCAAAATCGAGGTTCCCACCTTCCATGACAGTACAGATGGGCTGGTCTTTGTTCGCAACAATGATCCCGCCCTTTTCAAGGTCGGCACCCGTGATGGTTCCCTGGCCCTTCCATTCAACATGAATGGTCTGTTCCTCAACATCCTCAGGCATCTGAAGCCGAATGGATTTAAGGTTACTGATGATAATGGGTGTATCTTCAACAACATGAGGAATAGCCTCAAACTCACTCGTCACAACATGAGAATTCCCATCCTCATTAAAGGTTGTGATTCGTACAGCTGAAATGGCATTTCCCTGAATAGAAGAGAGGAGGATACGTCGCAGAGTATTACCAATTGTTGTTCCATATCCACGTTCAAAAGGATAAGCAACAAACTTTCCGTAATTCTGAGTTTCCTCACTGTGCTCGAAGGCAATACCCTTCGGCTTTTTAAAACCCTTGAGAAGGTTTTTCCTAGCCATATTCGCTCCTTAAGTTTTCCCGTGTTCGGTGTCATTGGCTGCTCGGTACGGCGGGGCTTGGCTATACCCCACCGCCGTCGCAGACAATTTCCTGTTCCCCACGGGTTTGTTCCGTCTTTACGGAATCCGAAAAGTCCTTAGACTCGGCGGCTCTTCCGGGGTCGGCAACCATTGTGTGGGATGGGAGTGATGTCCTTAATGGTTTTCACTTTCAACCCCAGGTTACCGAAGGAACGGATTGCAGACTCACGTCCAACACCCGGTCCCTTCACATAGACGTTCACTGTCTGAAGACCATAGTCACGAGCTCGATTCATTGCAGTTTCTGCAGTGGTTTGAGCTGCGTAGGGAGTGGACTTCTTAGCGCCCCGGAATCCGAGGGAACCGGCGCTACACCAAGAAAGGGCATTTCCCTTCAGATCGGTGATGGTGACGATTGTATTGTTGAAGGTGGCCTGAATGTAGACGTTTCCCTCAACAACTGTCTTCTTCTCTTTCTTCTTGCTCTTCGCCTTAGCCATTGGAATCCTCCGCCCTACTTCTTCTTCTTGGCGACGGTCTTCGCCTTACCCTTACGGGTGCGGGCGTTGGTCTTAGTCCGCTGGCCGCGGACGGGAAGACCCTTCCGGTGGCGAAGTCCCCGGTAACACCCGATATCCATCAGGCGCTTGATGTTCAAGGCTGTCTCAGAGCGGAGACGTCCTTCCACTTTGTAGTCATTCTCGATCACCTTACGGAGTTCGTTGACTTCCTCTGCGGAAAGGTCATTGATCCGAGACTCGGGGTTCACGCCGGTCTTCTCACAAATCTGGCGAGCCGAAGTTCGGCCGATACCAAAAATGTACGTCAAAGCAATATCGGTGTGCTTATTGGGCAGGTCGATGCCCGCAATACGCGCCATCGGAACCTCCTACTTCTGTCGCTGCTTGTGCTTGGGATTATCGCAAATGATCCTCACCACGCCGCGGCGTCGGATCACTTTGCACTTGTCACAAATGGGTTTAACGCTCGCTCTCACTTTCATCGCGTTTTCCTCTTTAACCTTACAGATTCCGCGAGCGGAGCTTACCGCCCTTGGTTAATCCTTCGTGGTGATGCATCTTCAAATGCCCTTCGATCTGGCTCATGGTATCCAGGTCGACGCCCACCATGATCAGCAAGGATGTACCGCCCATGATGTAGGCCATCTGTTTGGGGAAGCCTGGGATCATGATGATCAACAGGGACGGTATCAAAGCGATCATAGCGAGGAACAGCGAACCCGGCAACACGATACGATTCAAGATGCGTGTGAGGTACCCTTCCATGTTCTCGCTACGGATACCGGGGATCGAGCCGCCATTTTCCCTGATCTGCCGAGAAATCTCAACAGGGTTGAGAGAAACCTGCGTGTAAAAGTACGCAAAGAAGATGATCAGCAGGGTGTACAGGGTCAGATACAAGGGACCGCTCGTGTCCATGGCCACTGCCATCTTTGCCCAGAAGGGTCGCCCACTTGAGGCAAAACTCTGCGCCAACTGCACCGGAATGGTGAGAATGGACGAAGCAAAAATGACAGGAATAACGCCTGAGGGATTGATCTTGAACGGAATGTAGGAGCTCTGTCCCCGGTACTGCTTCCGGCCGACAATGCGGCTGGCGTAGTTCACGGGAATTTTTCGGAGCCCCTGCTGTTCATAGATCACCAGGACGACGACCGCCACAAAGATGACAAAGGTCAGGATGACGAACACAGCATTCACGTTTTGAGCTCTGATCTCGCGAATCAACACCGCAAAAGCATTGGGCATTCGGGCCACAATACCAGTAAAGATCAAGAGCGAAATGCCGTTTCCAACACCCCGTACATTAATCTGTTCACCCAGCCACATCAGGAACACAGTTCCAGCCGTGGTGGTGAGCATGCCCAGCAACATAAATTGCCACCGGGCCATGTCCTCAACGATCACCCCGTAGTTCCATGGCATCTGCAGGAGGGCAGCACCCTGAAGCAGACAAACCACAACGGTGGCGTAACGCGTGTAGCGCTGAACTTTCTTCCGCCCTCCATCTTCTTCACTAATGCGCTTTAAGCCCGGGAAGACAAGCATCAGCACCTGCATAATGATGCTGGTTGTGATGTAAGGCATCACTCCCAGCATGAAGATGGAAAAATTCTTGAACGCACCGCCGGAGAAAAAGTCGAGATAATCGACGATTCCCTGTCCGTCGCTTCCGCTTCCCGCGAAAAATCTGCTCAACTCACCCATATCAACCCCGGGAATGGGGATGACAGAGCCGATCCGATGGACCACAAGAATGCTCAACGTAAAGAGAACGCGATTTCTAAGGTCTCGGATCCTGAAGATGTCCACTAACGGGTTGTTCGCCATCGGTTTCCTGCTATTCGGTCGTATCGCTGGTGGTGCCGGCGGAAATGACTTTACCACCGGCCTTTTCGATCTTCTCCTTGGCGGAGGCGGAAACAGCGGGAACCGCTACTTCAAGCTTTTTCTTCAGCTCACCTTCACCCAGGATTTTGACCCTCACCTCAGAATTCTTCACTAAGCCTTTCTGAACAAGTGTTTCGTGAGAAACAGTCTCGCCATCGGCATACACCTTTTCTAAGGAAGAGACGTTGATAACAACAAACTCCACCTTGAAAGGATGGTTAGAGAATCCTCGGGCTGCCACGCGCCGATAAATCGGCATCTGGCCGCCTTCAAAGCCGGGTCGGACGCCTCCGCCGGAACGGGCCTTCTGGCCCTTATGTCCCTTACCGGAAGTTTTGCCGCTTCCAGAGGAGCGACCGCGACCGACAATGGTCTTCTTCTTACTGGCGCCCGCAGGCGCTCTCAGTGGCTTAACGCTCATCGATTACAGCTCCTCCACCTTCACCAGGTGGGAAACGGAATTTACCATGCCCATAATAGCATCGTTTACCGTCTTCTCAACGGAGGAATTCATCTTACCCAATCCAAGAGCCTTCAGGGTTGCCCGCTGTTCGGGGCGACGTCCGATAGGACTCCGAACCAGGGTCACGCGGATCTTGGCTTCACTTTTCTTCGCCATAATCAGCCCCACACGTCCTTAATGCTCTTTCCCCGACCCTTTGCGATCTGGGGAGCCTGCATCAGGTTCTCAAATCCATTGAACACGCCTTTGACGATGTTCAAGGTGTTCTTAGAACCCAGACTCTTGGCCAAGATGTCATTCACACCTGCAGCTTCCATGATGGCCCGCACTGGTCCACCGGCAATAATACCAGTACCAGGAGCAGCGGGCTTCAGGAGCACTGAAGCGCTCTTGTACTCACCAAGAATCTCATGAGGCAAGGTGGTTTTCTTGATCGGAATAACGATCATGTTCTGCTTGGCTTTATCCACGCTCTTGCGGATAGCCTCGGAAACGTCGTTCGCCTTACCGAAGCCATAACCAACCCGGCCTTTTCCATCACCAACAACCATAAGGGCACTGAAGGACATCTTGCGTCCCCCCTTGATGGCCTTGGAGACCCGATTCAGCCGGATGAGCTTCTCGGTGAACTCTTTGTCTTCGTTCCGTTCTCTGAATGCCATTAAGGTCTCCTTAGAACTCGAGTCCCGACTCGCGGGCGGCATCGGCCACGGCCTTGACAATGCCGTGGTAGCGGTAACCGTTCCGGTCGAAGACCACGGACTTCACTCCGGCTTCTCCGAGCAATTCGGCAATCTTCTTCCCAACAGCCTTGGCTCCGTCCATGGACTTCTTCACTTCTGCCATCTCCTTCTGGAGAGTGGAGGCAGTCGCTAGAGTTCGTCCGTTTACGTCGTCAATCGCCTGGACACTGATGTTCTTGTTGCTCTTTGTGATAGTCAGGCGTGGGCGCGCAGCTGTACCGGAAATGTTTTTCCGAACCCGGCGCTTACGCTGGGCTTGCTTTCTTCTTTTGTCAGTCAGCCTATCCATATCCTATCGCCCCTACTTCCCGCTCTTACCGACTTTGCGGCGAACGTTTTCGTTTTCGTACCGGATACCCTTACCCTTATAGGGTTCAGGGGGCCGGAGGCTGCGGATCTCAGCGGCGACCTGGCCAACCTGGGCCTTGTCGATTCCAGACACACTGATTTTGGTGTTGGCCTCGACTGCAACCTGAATTCCTTCAGGAATGGTGTACTCAACAGAGTTGGAGTAACCCAGATTGAGTAGCAAGGTCGTTCCCTTCACCTCAGCACGGTAACCAACACCATTGATCACAAGTCCCCGAGTGTAACCTTGGCTCACACCCAAAACCATGTTGTTCAACAGTGAGCGGTAGAGACCATGCATGGACTTAGCCTGCTTGGACTCATTGGCCCGCTCAACAATTACCTCGCCTTCACCAACTTTGAAGCTCACAAGAGAGGCATAGTCCTGGACCAGCTCACCCTTGCTTCCCTTCACAGTCAGCACGTTGTCTTTAGCGGTCACCGTCACGCCCTTAGGCACGGGGACCGGCTTCAAACCGATTCGAGACATACAGACCCCCCTACCAGACCGTGCAAAGGATCTCGCCGCCTACTTTGTTGGCGACGGCCTTTTTTCCGGTGATAACGCCGGAGGAGGTGGACACAATCACTGTACCCAGACCGTTGAACACGCGAGGCATGTTCTTGTAACCGGAATAAACCCGGCGACCTGGTGTAGACACGGTTTTGAGGCCGTGGATGATTGAGTTTTCCTTCTCATCATATTTAAGGAACACACGGATGACATCATATTCATCCTGCGTGACCTTCTTGAAGTTCTTCACATAACCTTCGTTCTTCAAGATCTTGATGATTTCCATCTTGAGCTTGGAAGGACGAATGTCGACCTTTTCATGCTTCGCTGCTGCACCGTTACGGATCTTGGTGAGCATGTCGGCAACTGGATCGCTAACACTCATTCTCGTGACTCCTGCTACCAGCTGGATTTGGTGACGCCGGGGATCATGCCTTCATTGGCAAGCTTACGGAAGCAGATCCGGCACATCTCGAACTTCCTCATGTAACCCCGTGGCCGTCCGCAGACGCGGCAGCGTCGGACGGTGCGGGTCATGAACTTCGGCTTTCGCTGAGCCTTGATGATCATCGACTTCTTAGCCATCGCCTACTCCTTGCTAAAGGGCATGCCGAACTTAGTGAGAAGGCTTCGAGCCTGCTCATCGTTCGGGGCCGTGGTTACGATGGCCACGTTCAGGCCCCTGACCTTTTCGATCTTGTCGTAATCAATCTCCGGGAAGATGATCTGCTCGTCGATACCCAGGCTGTAGTTGCCTCGACCATCAAAGGCTTTAGGGTTCACACCCCGGAAGTCTTTAACGCGAGGAAGAGCCACATTCACGAGCCGGTCAAGGAACTCATACATTCGGCTTCCCCGAAGGGTCACCTTGGCACCAATTTCCTGGCCTTCGCGGATCTTGAAGTTTGCCACGGACTTGCGAGCTTTGGTTCTGAGCACTTTTTGACCAGTGATCAGCTCCATCTCAGCTACCATGGAATCAAGAAACTTCTTATTCGTGATCGCATCGCCAACACCGGCAGACACGATGATCTTCTCGATCTTGGGGATTTGCATGGGGCTCTTGAAGGAAAATTCCTTCATCAGCTCTCCAGCAATCTCCTTGTTGTAGCGGGTTTTAAGCCGCGCTTCGTTCTTCTTGTCGGCCATCAGAGGACCTCCCCACACTTACGGCACACGCGGGACTTAGAATCGCCCTCAACTTTCATACCGATACGGGAGGGCCCGCATTTCTTGCAGATGACCATGACGTTGGAAACAGGAACGGGGGCTTCAATCTCAATGATTCCACCCTTGTCATTCTGGTTCTTCGGTCGCTGGGTCTTCTTGACCATGTTCAGGCCTTCGACGATGACCCGGCCATTGTCGCGGTCAATCCGGAGGATGCGGCCTTTCTTGCCTTTGTCCTTACCGGTAATGATTTGAACCTGATCGCCTTTAATCAGCTTGGTTTTCACGGTATTGCCTGCCTTCCCTTAAAGGACCTCGGGAGCTAAGGACACGATCTTCATGTAATCGTAGTCGCGAAGCTCACGGGCAACGGGTCCAAAGATCCGCTTACCAACCGGGTTACCGGAGGCATCGATGATAACACAGGCGTTGTCATCGAATCGGATGTAGGTCCCATCGTTCCGACGGTACTCTTTGTGGGTTCTGACGATAACCGCCTTCTTCACGTCGCCCTTCTTAATGGCGGCGTTGGGAATGGCGTCCTTGACGGTCACCACAACGATGTCGCCGATGCTGGCGTAACGCCGGTGGCTACCACCCAAAACTTTGATGGTCTGAACACGCTTCGCACCGGAGTTGTCAGCGACGTTCATGTACGACTGCATCTGAATCATCGCGTCCTCCTACTTTGCGCGCTCAACGACTTCAACGAGCCGCCATCGCTTGTCCTTACTCACGGGACGACTCTCGATGATTTTTACCGTGTCGCCTGTATGGGCGTCATTGGCTTCATCATGAGCCTTGTACTTCTTGGTACGGGTAATGTACTTCTTGTACAACGGGTGGAGCTGACGTGTTGCCACCACGACAGTGATGGTCTTCTCCATCTTGTCGCTCACCACGGTCCCCGTGAAGGTTTTCTTTCCGCTTTTCTTCGCTTCCATACCTTACGCCTTCCGGATCCCGGTCTCGTGTTCCTGGATCATGGTGTTGAGTCGTGCAATCTGACGGCGAAGATTTCTCTTCTCCATTGGATTCTCCACGTGTCCCATCACCATCTCGAACCTCAAATCCCTCATCTTACCGACAAGCTCAGTGCGCTTGGCAACCAGCTCATCGAGGGTTAAATCGTTGAAGGTTTGCTTCATGACTTCCTACCCCGCGTGGTGCCGAACCACGAACTTTGTCTTGATCGGCAACTTATTGCCGGCCAATTCCATGGCTCGCTGAGCCAGTTCGGTATCAACGCCAGCGATTTCAAACATCACGGTACCAGGTTTAACAGCAGCAACCCATTTCTCGGGGCTACCTTTACCTTTTCCCATGCGGGTTTCAGCAGGTTTCTTGGTGTATGGGATATCGGGGAAAATCCGAATCCACACCTTACCACCACGCTTAATGTGCCGGGTCATTGCAATACGAGCTGCTTCAATCTGACGAGCTGTCAGCTGTTTGTTCTCCAAGGAGACCAAACCGAAATCACCAAAAGCCACAGTATTGCCCTTCTGAGCAACCTTGGAATTCGGGATTGCCCGACCACGCATGACCTTTCGATGTTTAACTCTCTTCGGGCTAAGCATCGTTGCGCCTCCCCCGGCCTTCACGGCGTCCAGAAACTAACTGGCCGGCGTCTTCTTTTTGCTCGGTTCCAAGCAGTTCACCCTTGAACACCCACACCTTAACACCAATCACACCAAAGGTGGTGATGGACTCGGCAAAACCGTAGTCAATATCAGCGCGAAGTGTATGAAGAGGAACTCGACCATCCTTCAGCTCAAGGACGCGGCTCATGTCCGCACCACCCAAACGTCCGGAGATCTTGACCTTAATGCCCTGCACACCACCGCGCATGGCATTCTGAACTGCCATCTTCAGGGTGCGACGAAATGCCGCCCGGCTTTTGAGCTGGCGAGCAATGTTCTGGGCAATAATCTGAGCGTCAACATCGGGATTCTTGATCTCTTTGATCTTAACACTCACCTTTTTATCAGTGAGCTTCTGAAGCCTCTGTGTGACCTTCTCAATGTTGGCACCCTTGGCACCAATGATCACACCAGGACGTGCAGTCTCGATGGTCATGGTTACCCGAGTCGGCTGACGAACAATCTCCACATTGGCGATGTCCGCACCACGCGCCTCGGGACTATCCATCAGAGCCTTCCGCAAGCGGAGGTCTTCATGGAGAGTCTTGGCGTAGTCCTTAGGACCAACGTACCACCGGGATTTCCAATCTTTGTTGATCCCGAGACGGAACCCGTAGGGGTTAACTTTTTGTCCCATTACTTCACCGCCTTCTGGTCGAGCACGACGGAGATGTGGCTCGAACGCTTAATCTGCCGATCCGCCCGACCGCGGCTCCGAGGCCAGATGGTCTTGCGGCTCGGTCCGCCATCAACCAGAAGCTCAGCAACGAAGAGACTTTCTTCATCGAGATTCTGATCCTGATACATCGCGTTGGCCGCAGCGGACTGAATCACTTTCTTAAGGTAACCTGCACCCTTGTTGGGGAGGGTCTCAAGAATTGCAATTGCTTCCACGTAACCTTTGCGGCGGACGTGGTCCGCGA
The DNA here is from genome assembly GCA_022360655.1 of Spirochaetales bacterium. Lineage (GTDB taxonomy): Bacteria > Spirochaetota > Spirochaetia > DSM-2461 > DSM-2461 > UBA2779. The sequence goes on from JAKSCK010000255.1 coordinate 11,627, forward strand.
TGGGCCGGATTTTGGACGGAGACATGGGGAGGTTTTTGGAAACCGCCCGGAAACCTTTCTTTGCTTCCATCTTCTACCCTACCGTCGCTTGCCCTTCTTGTCCGAGCCAGCGTGACCCCGGAATAACCGGGTGGGGGAGAACTCGCCGAGCTTATGCCCGACAAGGTTCTCTGTCACGTAGACGGGGACGAAGGTCTTGCCGTTGTAAACGGAAACAGTCAATCCAACCATTTCCGGGATGATCGTTGAGGAACGGGACCAGGTCTTAATCATACCTTTGCCACCGTTCTTATTCTGCTCGACCACCTTCTTATACAGGCTCTTGGCCACGAAGGGCCCTTTCTTGATAGACCTGGACATCCTTCAACTCCCTACTTGCGCCGTTTAACGATGAACTTGTTCGACGACTTATGCTTGTTGCGGGTCTTGCCGCCCTTAGTCGGCTTACCCCAGGGGGTCACGGGATGGCGACCACCAGAAGTGCGGCCTTCACCACCACCGTGAGGGTGGTCAACAGGGTTCATCACCACACCACGCACCTTAGGACGTTTGCCCATCCAGCGGCTGCGGCCGGCTTTACCAATTTTGACGTTCATATGATCGCCGTTGCCCACTTCACCAATGGTTGCAATGCAGGCCTTGTGGACCATGCGCATTTCGCCAGAGGAAAGCTTCAAAGTGACGTAATCGCCCTCTTTAGCCTGAATCTGAGCACTAGTACCAGCAGAACGAATCAGCTGAGCACCTTTACCTTTGGTGAGCTCCACGGCGTGAACGATTCGCCCCACAGGAATGGCTTCCAGAGGAAGACAGTTACCCAACTCAATGGGTGCCTGAGGACCGCTCACAATGGTTGCTCCAATCTCAAGGCCCTTGGGGCAGAGAATGTAGCGTTTTTCACCATCGGCATAATGAATCAAGGCAATGTTGGCACTGCGGTTGGGATCGTACTCGACAAAAGCAACTTTCCCGGGAATACCGAATTTGTTCCGTTTGAAGTCAATGACCCGGTACTTCCGCTTATGACCACCACCGCGGCGGCGAACACTGATCCGTCCACCGGCTCCGCGTCCAGCCTTGGACGCCTTACCACCGGAGAGTGACTTCTCCGGACGCTTCTTGGAGAGCTCGCTATTATCGAGACTCTGGCGGAAGCGCTGGGAGGGAGTCGTCGGATTATAGGTTTTCATACCCATTGTTCTTTACCCTCTCGACTTAAGCGCCTTCGAAAGCGTCGATGCTCTGCCCTTTTTCAAGGGTGACCATCGCCTTCTTCCAGGCAGCCGTGCGACCGAGGCCGCGTCGAAAACTGTTCTTGGAGATGGCCCGGTTGTGCCGAACCTTTCCACGAACGTTGATAATCCGGCAGCCGACGGGCCGGACTTTGAACAGGTCGCTCACCGCGCGCATCACCATAATCTTATTGGCCTTTTTGGAGACCTTAAAGACGTAGGTTTTGCCCTCGCCCTCACGAAGGAGGTTTGTTTTCTCGGTGAGGACCGGCTCGATGATGATTTCGTTCGAGTCCATTCCTAGCTCCCGTAGAATTCGCCGAGCTTCGTTGCAGCGCCCTCAAGAACGAGAATGTTCTTCCCGTAGTAGAGGTCATGTGCTCGAAGCCGATTGTATGTGAGGAACCGCAGATCCTTAACGTTTCCGCCAGCCCGCTTGATCATGTTGTCATCCTCACCAAGGATCACAATTGTGCGGCCCTCATTGGGGAAGTTTTTCAGGATCGCTGTCAAATCACGGGTTTTCCCAGTTTCAACAGTGAAATCCTCAATCACGCGGAAGGTTGCATCATCAGCAGCCTTAAGGCTCAAGATGCTCTTCATTGCAAGCCGCTTGACTTTCTTCGGAATGCTGTAGGAATAGTCCCGGGGCTGAGGTCCGAAAACCACACCACCACCGCGCCACAGAGGGCTCTTCCGGCGACCAGCTCGAGCACGACCTGTGCCCTTCTGTCGCCATGGTTTAGCGGTAGAACCCTTCACCTCACGACGAGTTTTGGCTTTGGCTGTCCCCTGGCGCATATTGGCCAGTTCGTTGCGAATTGCATGCCAAATAGAACCTTCACTCACCTCACGAGCGAAAACAGCGTCAGCGAGGGAGATGGTCCGCAGCTCTTTGCCGTCTTTTGAGTAGACCTTCTTGTCCATTATCCTCTCCCCTACTTCCGCTTCTTGGCCTGGCGGACAATCACCACGCTGTCACGACTGCCAGGAACGGCACCCTTGACGAGCATGACGTTCTTTTCCTGATCGATCTTAACAACCTTCAGGTTCTGAACTGTGCTCCGCTCTCCACCCATTCGGCCAGCCATCTTGGTGCCCTTAATCACTTTGGAAGGCCATGCAGCCATACCGGTAGAACCGTTGGCACGATGGAACTTCGAACCGTGAGTGGCCCGACCGCCGCCGAAGTTATGGCGCTTCATGACACCCTGATAGCCTTTACCTTTTGAGGTACCGATGACATCAACGAATCTATTGTCGCTGAAAATCTCCAGGCCAAGGGAATCGCCTACCGCGCATTCTTTACTGAAATCGCGGAACTCAACGATATGTTTCTTTGGGGTGACACCATCTTTGAACTGGCCAGTCACAGGCTTATTCACCCGAGCTGCCTTAGCGTCCAATGCACCCAACACAACAGCACTATAACCGTTGCTCTCCTCATTCCGCTGATCAATCACCACATTCGGGGCGATTTCGATCACGGTCACGGGAGTCAGGGTACCGTCTTCATCAAAGACTTGGGTCATCCCCACTTTCTTTCCGATCAATCCGATCATGTTATTGCTCCGTTCCCAGAAACCTACTGCTTGATCTCGACATCGACACCAGCGGGAAGCTCGAGCTTCATGAGTGCGTCCATGACGGCGGAGGTAGGCTCAAGGATATCGATCAACCTCTTGTGCGTGCGCATTTCAAACTGCTCGCGGGACTTCTTGTTGACGAAGGGGGACTTGAGAACAGTGTACTTGTTGATCTTGGTAGGCAGTGGGACAGGGCCAGAAACTTTTGTACCCTGCTTTTGCACAGTATCCACAATGGCCCGCGCGCTCTGCTCGATCAATTCTACGTCAAAGCCTCTGAGCCGTACGCGAATTTTCTCCATTGTCCTTGCTCCTCTATAAGCGACCCCACCACCCTTATGGGCGGCGGGGCCCACGCTCACTCAGCGTTCGGGGATTACTCGATGACCTCGGTCACCTGACCGGAAGCGACGGTACGACCGCCTTCCCGGATGGCGAACCGGAGACCGGGATCCATAGCGATAGCATGGATCAGCTCAACGGTAATCGCGGTGTTGTCCCCAGGCATCACCATCTGCTTGTCCTCAGGAAGGGTCACAGTACCGGTAATGTCAGTGGTCCGGAAGTAGAACTGAGGGCGGTAACCAGTGAAGAAGGGGTTATGTCGACCACCCTCTTCTTTGGTCAATGCGTACACAGCAGCACCGAACTTCTTGTGGGGACTAATGGAACCGGGCTTAGCCAGAACCTGACCACGCTCAACAGCTTTCTTGTCAATACCACGAAGAAGGGCACCGATGTTATCACCGGCCTGACCTTCATCAAGAAGCTTGTTGAACATCTCAACACCAGTACAGGTGGTTTTCTGAGTTTCTTTAACACCAACGATTTCAATCTCATCGCCAACGTGAAGAACACCACCCTCAATACGACCGGTTACAACCGTACCACGACCGGAGATGGAGAAGACGTCCTCGATGGGCATCAAGAAGTCTTTATCCACAGCCCGCTCAGGGATGGGGAAGTAGCTGTCCATCGCATCAAGAAGCTCCTGAATAGAAGCAGTCTTCTCAGCATCATCAATGTTGGACATGGCTTCAAAGGCAGAACCTTTGATGATGGGGGTGTCGTCACCGGGGAACTGGTATTCATCGAGAAGCTCTCGGACTTCCATTTCCACCAAGTCGGTGAGTTCAGGATCAGCAAGATCCATTTTGTTCATGAAAACAATCAACTTGGGAACGCCAACCTGGCGAGCAAGAAGGATGTGCTCACGAGTCTGGGGCTCAGGACCGGAGTCTGCAGCCACCAAAAGCACAGCACCGTCCATCTGGGCAGCACCAGTGATCATGTTCTTGATGTAGTCAGCATGTCCGGGGCAGTCAACGTGTGCATAGTGACGACCATCGGTTTCATACTCAACGTGACGAGTGTTAATGGTAATACCACGCTCTTTTTCTTCAGGAGCGTTGTCAATGTCCTCATAGCTCATCACTTTACCGCCCATTTTGGCAGCGCTGTACATAGTGATGGCAGCGGTCAGAGTTGTCTTACCATGGTCGACGTGGCCGATTGTACCGACATTGATATGCGGTTTCGTCCTCTCGAATTTCTCCTTAGCCATGAAATCCTCCTACGGCTACACGGAAAATAGTTCACGCCTTCCTCAACGAAAGACGCCTACACTGCATGACGGCACGGTGACCGATGGCACTAGCCTAAAGCCAATACCGTCTCAACAGCTCAATGTATAAAGAAGGTTCCGCAGAACACGGAGTACAGACAGGCGCAATACGCAAGCCAAGACCGACTACGCATCGCAAAAGAAGAAGATCACCGCTGATTGAGCATTCTTTCGCCTAGGATTCAAAGAACCCCGGTTCGTCCAAAAGTCATCATCCGGAAAGATCATCCTCGCCTGAAAGCGGCCCATCCAACTTAAAGAAAGAAGGGCATTCCGCGAGGGAACCCAGCTTCAGAGTCAACGACTCAGGAAGCTTCGTCGCCCAATCGCATCCAAGATACCATTGGGCCATCGGCGTGATCCTATTCGGAATTCACGCCAAGGTCAATAACTACCACTTATAGTTACTAAAAGCTTTATTGGCTTCTGCCATTCGATGAGTATCTTCCTTCTTCTTGAAGGCAACACCCGTCGAATTAAATGCATCAAGAAGTTCAGCGCCGAGCTTCTCACTCATACTCCGACCGCTTCGGCCACGAGCAGCAGCGATAATCCAGCGCATAGCCAATGCTTCCCGACGAGTCTCACGGACTTCAACGGGCACCTGATAAGTAGAACCACCAACACGGCGGGATTTTACTTCCACCATAGGCTTCACGTTATCAACAGCCTTCAAGAACACTTCCAGTGGTTCCTTGCCAGACTTCGAGGCCACAAGTTCCAGGGCCCCATAAACATTGCTATAACTGGTTGACTTCTTTCCCTGAATCATCATCCGATTCACAAATTTAGCAACAACTTTGCTTCCAAATTTTGGATCTGGATCAATGTGACGGACAGGGGTTTCTCTTCTTCTTGACATGACTTATCCTACGCCTTCGGTTTCTTTGTACCGTATTTGGATCGAGCCTGCTTGCGCCCGTCAACACCCAGCGTATCTTTTGTTCCCCGCACCACATGGTAGCGCACACCGGGAAGATCCTTCACACGTCCACCGCGAATACACACAACGGAGTGCTCCTGAAGGTTATGACCAACGCCAGGAATGTAAGCGGTCACTTCAATACCATTAGACAGGCGAACACGAGCCACCTTCCGCAATGCAGAATTTGGCTTCTTGGGCGTGATGGTCATCACGCGAGTGCAAACACCCCGCTTCTGGGGGCAGGAATCGAGAGCTGGGGAGTTGGTCTTCTTAATGGAAGACTTGCGCCCCTTTCTCACTAACTGATTAATCGTCGGCATTTATGCGTCAACTCCTCTTAGTGCCTGGTCGGTTACCCTGTAACCCGCCGGACGCACAAATCCGGCGATTGCTCAAGTCCCCGAAGCACGGAGATCTTAGCGGTTTGACAACCGAAGGTCAAGACCTTCGGTCGACACTCAAAAAGCGGGCGCAACGCACCCGCTCAATGTTCTACTTATCCTCGGCAACAACCTTCCGATTGTTTTCGGGGAATTCTTTTTCGGCGGAATCTTCAGAAAGCAATTCAGCCTCACGGCGTCGTTGCTCAAGAATATTCGCCACATGGGCATCCAGGTCCTCAGTATCCTCTGTAAAGAGTTTGAGTTCCCGGTATTTTTTCATTCCGGTACCGGCAGGAATCACATGACCAATGACCACGTTCTCCTTCAAGCCCCGAAGATGATCTTTATCCCCCGCAATTGCTGCGTTTGTCAGGACTCGGGTGGTTTCCTGGAAACTTGCCGCAGAAATCCAGCTATCAATATTCAAGCTGGCCCGGGTAATTCCCAACAGAAGCGGTTTAGCAACAGCAGGCTGTCCACCTTCCCGAACCACTTTATCATTCTGGGTTCGGAACTGGTATTTATCCACCTGCTGACCAAAGATGAAACTTGTGTCACCCACGTCCACAATTTCCACTTTCCGCATCATCTGCCGAATGATCACACCAATGTGCTTATCATTGATGTTTACACCCTGCATGCGGTAAACCTCTTGCACCTCATCCACAAGGAATTGCTGCAGAGCATTTTCACCCTGGATTTCCAAAACATCATGGGGATCTTTTGGACCATCACAAAGAGGTTCAGCGGCATCAACGGGGTCACCATTCCGCACCAGTAGATGCCGTCCCATGGGAACCAAGTGCTTCAGGCTGTTTCCATAAGGATCATTTACAGTAACAACCCGCTTACCCTTTGTGATTCCTTCAAACTCTACCGTTCCACCAATACGGGCAAGAATAGCAGAGTCTTTGGGACGACGAGCCTCAAAGAGCTCACCAACTCGGGGAAGACCACCGGTGATGTCTTGGGTTTTCTGAGACTCTTTGAGCATCTTAGCCAGAGTCTGACCGGCTTTCACCTTGGTGCCATCATCCACGTTGAGGTAGGAATTCTCAGGAAGATAGTAATCCTGAAGAACATCACCACCATCACTCACAATGGAAATTCGAGGCTGAAGAGTATCAGCGGAGGAATCCATGATCTTCTTCTCAATATTTCCTGTGTCTTCGTTAATTTCTTCCCGAAGAGTGGTACCAAGAATGATGTCCTCAAATTTAACGGAACCATCAACCTCAGCAATAATGGGCTCACTAAAGGGGTCAAACACAGCCAAAGATTCATCAGCCGCCGCTTGCTGTCCAGGCTTTACCAGAACAGTGGAACCATTCCGAATCTCAACCTTTTCATCCTGAGCCACAAGAAGCAAGGTCTCTCCAGACACAACCACAAAAGCATTTTCTTCTGCAGTCACAGTCTGTCCCTTCCGCTTCAGAACAGGTTCTCCCTTAATGACCTTATCGCCATCAGCAGGAATCACCTCATCTCCCTTCTGAACATCAATTTCAGCAAGGATTCGAGCAACGGTCAGGAAGCCTTTACGAGTAAACAGGGAATTCCCATCGGGCAAAGAAACGGATGTTCCCGTGACATTACGAACCAAGAGGGCGTAATGCTTGGCAACACGATTTTCTTCAGCCACAGTGCTCGCCGTACCACCAACATGGAAGGTACGCATGGTCAGCTGTGTACCAGGCTGACCAATGGACTGTGCGGCAATGATACCCACAGCTTCACCAATATCGGCGGGTCTGTGATTGGCCAGGTTTCGGCCATAACACTTCATACAAACTCCGTGCTGAGCCTCACAGGTCAACACTGTTCGCACGCGAACACGCTCAATACCAAGATCCTCAATTTCCTTCGCAATCTCATCGGTGATTTCCTGGTTCACATCAACCAAGATCTCACCAGTAATGGGATGCTTCACACGTTCAAGAGTAAAGCGACCCATGATGCGGTCAGAAAGGGACTCAACGATTTCCTCGCCGTCTTTGAGGGCTGCAATATCAATACCATTGATGGTGCCACAGTCATCCATGTTCACCACCACATCCTGGGCAATGTCCACAAGACGTCGTGTGAGATAACCAGCATCGGCCGTTTTCAATGCCGTATCAGCCAATCCCTTACGAGCACCATTGGTAGAAATGAAGAACTCAATTACGGAAAGTCCTTCCTTAAAGTTTGAACGAATTGGAAGCTCAATGATGTCACCGGAAGGCTTTGCCATCAAACCACGCATACCAGCAAGCTGACGAATCTGGTTCCGAGAACCACGAGCCCCGGAGTCGGCCATCATATAGACGTTATTGAATCCGTCCTGATCCGCCTTAAGGTGATCCATCATCACATTGGCCAGTTCTTCGTTGGTTTTACCCCAAACCTCAACAACGCGGTTATAGCGTTCATCTGCTGTGATGTGACCATCACGGTACTGAGTCTGGATTTTATCCACTTCGCTGTTCGCGTCGGTAATGAGGACTTTTTTCTCATCTGGAATGAGAATGTCGTCCATACCAATGGTGGAACCCAGCTTGGTGGCATACTCAAATCCAATGTCTTTGAGTGTATCCAACAATCGAACAGTCACATGATTACCATGTTCCTTAAAGGAACGCATGACCAAGTTTCGAATGCTCTTATCACTGAGTGTCTCATTGACAAAATGCATCTCTTGAGGCAACCGATCGTTGAAAACAACTCGACCAGGCGTGGTTTCAAGCCACTCACCATCAATGTTCACTTTGATGGGCGCATTCCAAGAGACCGCATAGTTTTCAACGGCCATCATTACCTCTTCCCGAGAAGAGTAATAATGTCCATCGCCCTTATCTCCAGGTCGATCTTTTGTCAGGGTGTAAAGCCCTAAAACCATGTCCTGAGAGGGGAAAACAACAGGTTGACCATTAGCAGGGTTCAACAAGTTTGTATCAGCCAACATCAGGGTCCAACACTCAATTTGTGCTGCCTGAGTCAGTGGTACATGGACAGCCATCTGGTCACCGTCAAAGTCTGCATTGTAGGCATGACAGACAAGAGGATGAAGCTGAATGGCTTTGCCTTCAACAAGCACAGGCTCAAAGGCCTGAATACCTAAACGATGAAGAGTTGGAGCACGGTTCAAAAGAACGGGATGCTCGCGAACAACCTCATCAAGAACAGACCAAACTTCAGGAGTTTCCTGTTCCACTAGGGTTTTGGCTTTCTTGATGTTATAAACGACATCTTTCTCCACCAGCTTCTTCATAATGAAGGGCTTGTAGAGCTCCAAAGCCATCTTTGTGGGCAAACCACACTGATGCAATTTCAGTTTTGGCCCAACGACAATAACGGAACGACCTGAGTAATCAACACGTTTACCCAACAAGTTCTGCCGGAACCGCCCTTGTTTACCCTTCAGAAGATCAGAAAGGGATTTCAAAGGACGATTCGAAGCCCCTTTTACCACCTTCTTTTTCTTTGTGTTATCAAACAGGGCATCCACAGCTTCCTGCAACATTCGCTTTTCATTTCGAATGATGATGTCAGGAGCATTCAGGGACATCAGTCGTTTCAGACGATTATTTCGGTTGATGACTCGACGATACAGGTCATTCAGATCACTGGTCGCAAATCGTCCACCATCCAACTGCACCATGGGACGCAGTTCCGGTGGAATGACAGGAATCACATCCAGAATCATCCACTCGGAGCGGTTTCCAGAGTCACGGAAGTTCTCAACGATCTCAATTCGCTTGAGCAGTCGTTTATCGGCTTTGAAACCCTTCTCAACCATGGTTGCCCGCAATTCTGCAGACAGGGCATCAAGGTCCATATTCTCTAAGAGAGTACGAACCGCTTCTGCACCAATTCCGGCTGTGAAGCTCATTCCAAAGCGTTCCCGAGCCTCGGCATACTCCTCTTCAGAGAGGAGCTGCATCATTTTCAGTTCGGTATCACCGGGCTCAATTACCACGTACTTTTCGTAGTAAAGAATGCTCCGAAGGGCGGCAATGGAAAGATCCAAAAGCAAACCCATACGGGAAGGCACAGAGCGATAATACCAAATATGAGAAACAGGAGATGCCAACTCAATGTGTCCCATGCGTTCACGACGGACCTTGAAGTGCGTGACTTCAACTCCACATCGATCACAGATCACACCTTTATAGCGGATTGATTTGAACTTTCCGCAATAGCATTCCCATTCTTTGGTTGTTCCAAAGATCCGTTCACAGAACAGGCCGTCTTTCTCCGGACGGAGGGTCCGGTAGTTGATGGTCTCAGGCTTTTTGACCTCGCCATAGGACCATGCCCGGATTTGCTCCGGGGAGGCCAGCTTGATCATCAGGCTGTCGAAATCTTGGATTTCCTTCATCCCTTCCTCCTAGAAACGGCCGCCCTGGCGGTTCAGCAGCTCTTCATCGCGCTCAGTGAAAGGCAGCTGCTTGCCCTTCGAGTCATAGATCTTCACATCCAGAGCAAGACCACGGAGCTCTTGCACCAAAACGTTGAAGGATTCAGGGATACCAGCTTGTGTGGTAGGATCTCCCTTCACAATGCTCTCGTAAATCTTTGCGCGACCCATCATGTCATCAGACTTGATGGTCATCAGCTCCTGCAAGGTGTTGGCAGCACCATAGGCCTCAAGGGCCCAAACTTCCATTTCACCCAAACGCTGACCACCAAACTGGGCTTTACCACCCAAGGGTTGCTGGGTCACCAATGAATATGGACCGGTGGACCGAGCATGCATTTTGTCATCAACCAAGTGATGGAGTTTCAGGTAGTACATGTACCCCACAAAGACGGGCTTTGCGAAAGGAACACCAGTCAAGCCATCATGCAACACCATCTTGGCAGCTCGATGCAATCCTGCCTTCTCAAGCTCATCAGAAATGTTTTCTGTTGAAGCCGACTGGAAAACAGGAGTTTCATACATCTTGCCCAGCTGAGCACCAGCCATTCCAAGCATGGTTTCCATGATCTGGCCAATATTCATACGAGAAGGCACACCAAGGGGGTTCAAGCACACATCCAGTGGCTTACCATCCTCAGTGTAGGGCATGTCCTCTTCCGGAAGAACACGGGCAACAACACCCTTGTTTCCGTGACGACCTGCCATCTTATCCCCTTCTTTCAGCTTTCGCTTTGTGGCAATGAGAACTTTCACAATCTCATCAACACCAGGGTTCAGATCATCTCCCTCGCTGCGCTTCAGGCGCTGAACATCAATGACAGTACCACCCACACCATGGGGAAGCTTCAGAGAAGTATCCCGAACCTCCTTGGCTTTTTCACCAAAGATGGAATTCAACAATTTGAACTCGGGAGTGGTTTCGGTTTCACTCTTGGGAGTCACTTTACCAACAAGAATGGAGCCCGATTTTACTGTTGCACCAATTCGAACAATCCCTTCTCCATCCAAGTGCTCAAGAGACTTCTCCGACATATTGGGAATGTCACGAGTCAGCTTTTCAGGACCCAGTTTTGTTTCGCGAACTTCTGTCACAAATTCTTTGATGTGGATGGAGGTGTAGTAATCATCCTTCACCACTTTCTCAGAGATGAGAACAGCATCCTCAAAGTTGTAACCATTCCAAGGCACAAAACCCACAAGAAGGTTTCGACCAAGTGCCAGTTCCCCGTTTCGAGTTGAAGGACCATCACCCAGTACATCCCCAGCCTTGACCTTCTCACCCAAGCGGGCGATGGGACGCTGGTTAAAACAGGTATCTTGGTTTGTTCGCTGGTATTTCACCAGATCATAAGAATGGACTTCACCATCCTCAGAGGTCACATCAATTCGAGTTGAAGAGACATAGGAAATCACACCATCCTGACGAGCCTTTACCAGAACTCCGGAGTCATAGGCGGCCTTGCCCTCCATACCCGTTCCCACAATGGGAGCTTCCGGGTAAAGCAACGGAACAGCCTGACGTTGCATGTTACAACCCATCAAAGCACGGTTTGCATCGTCATGTTCCAAGAAGGGAATCAAGGATGCGGCAGTGGAGATGATCTGGCGTGGAGAAACGTCCATGTAGCCAATCTCTTTGGCTTCTTTGACGGTGTAGTCACCATTCCGGTGAACAGAGACCAGTTTCTCCTGGAATTTCCCGTTCTCATCAATGGCTGCACTGGCCTGAGCAATGAAATACTTTTCCTCATCAATGGCAGAAAGATATTGAACCTCACGGGTTGCAACACCATCCACAACTTTTCGATAAGGGGTTTCCAAGAAACCATAATCATTGATGCGAGTGTAGTTTGCCAAAGAAACAATCAAACCAATGTTTGGACCTTCAGGAGTCTCGATGGGACACATGCGGCCATAATGGGTGTAGTGAACGTCTCGAACTTCAAAACCAGCACGGTCTCGAGAAAGACCACCAGGACCAAGAGCATTCAATCGCCGCTTATGCGTCAGTTCGGACAAGGGATTCACCTGATCCATGAACTGAGAAAGCTGACTTGAGCCAAAGAACTCCTTAATGGCTGCAACAATGGGCTTAATCGAAACAAGATCCTGAGGTTTCAGAGTCTCAATTTCTTTCAAGCTCATGCGCTCTTTGGCAATGCGCTCCATTCGGCTAAAGGCCGTCTTCAAGGAATTGCAGAGCAACTCCCCCACAGACCGAACACGCCGATTTCCCAAGTGGTCAATATCGTCCACCTGTTTTTCACCAGCATAAACACTGATGAGGTACTTCATGGTGAGAACAATGTCCTGGCGATTGAGCACCAGATCTTTAATATTCTCATCCTGATCAAATTTCTTATTGAGTTTGTACCGACCCACACGTCCCAAATCATAGCGACGGGAAGAGAAGAACATCGACGAAAGATCCCGTTCAGCCGCTTCAATGGTAATGGGTTCACCAGGCATCAACACACTGTAGACGGCAGCCAATGCTTCATCTTTGGTGGGTTCATCCTGATTTGGATCATCTTTATTAAACCGAGTTTCTTCACGGTCAAAGCACTCAAGAACCATGTCAGAATGGAGAGAGTCTTCATGATCCATGTCCACCACGGAAACTTTTTTCACACCTGCCTGAACAAGTTCGTCCAAGTCATGGGGATGAAGTTTTTCCGCAGCACGGTACATTTTCTTACTTTCGCCATCTTCAAGTTCAATCCAAACAGCTTCGGCGAGAATAGCACCAACTAAGTCTTCGTTTTTCTCACGTTTTGTTGAAAGCTTGACGGTTTTCTTCTCATAGAAAAGATCAATAATCTTCTCACGAGTATCAAAACCAAGAGCGCGAAGAAAAACAGTTCCCAAGATTTTCTTTTTGCGGTCAATCTTGGCATAAACCAGGTCTTTCTTTGAGTCAATTTCAAACTCAAGCCAAGAACCCCGGTAAGGGATAATGCGAGAACTATAAGCCCCCTTCTCCTCGGAGAAGATGACACCAGGACTCCGGTGAATCTGGCTTACAACAACACGCTCAGCTCCATTAATTATGAACGTTCCCCGTTCTGTCATCAAAGGAAGGTCACCCATGTAAATGTCTTTCTGGCGAATCTCACCAGTCGACTGGAACACAAGGTTCACACGGGCTTTTATGGGTACGCCATAGGTCAAACCCTTCCGCTTGCATTCTGCCTCAGAAAGCTTGACGGCGTTAAAATCGAGGTTATAGTACTCATAGTCCAGGACGAGCTCGCCATTAGCGCTCTCAATGGGGAAGATGCTTTGAAACACTTCCTCGAGGCCCTGGGGCTTAAGCTCCCCGCCGGATACGAGAGCTTCGCGCTGAAGGAAGTTTTCGTACGAAGCCAACTGAACATTGATGAGATCTGGGAGTTCGAGGACCTCGTCATAGCCGTGGCCAATAAAGGCGCGGCCCTGATCTTTCGCTCTAACGAACATGTTGTCACCCCCTGGACATTTCCGGAGATCATCCCCGGACGCGAAACCACCGAAAGCCGCCAAGGCTTCCGGTGGTCAAATGAGATTTAAGCATTTATTGCAGAACTTGCCGTCATCTGACGCCAGCCCCGCTATGGCGCGGGACAAATCCCCGCGCTTGCACTACTTAACCTCAACAGTAGCGCCGGCGGCCTCAAGCTTCTCCTTGATAGAAGCAGCTTCATCCTTAGACACACCTTCTTTGACAACGCCATTGCCGCCCTCAACAAGCTCTTTGGCTTCTTTGAGACCCAGGCCAGTGACGCCGCGAACTTCTTTGATCACGCCAATCTTTTTGCCGTCACCAAAGCCGGTGAGAACCACATCAAACTCAGTCTGCTCTTCAGCAGCCTCAGCAGGAGCAGCACCAGCAGCGGGGCCAGCAGCAACAGCCACGGGAGCAGCGGCAGTAACGCCAAACTTATCTTCCATAGCTTTCACGAGATCAGAAACTTCCAGGACAGTCATGCCAGCGATGGCATCAAGAATTTCTTCGGTAGTCATATTATCTTCTCCTTATATTAATGAACGACGACAACAGCAGACAACCCATGAAGACTGAAGCCGCCTCGCTTCTTGTAAATCTTTTACAAGAAACGCGTTCGATCGGGTCTTTTGGCAACGCCCAACCCGTTCGTTACGCAATTTTGTGCTGCTCACAATAGGGAGCAACCAACACAGCAAAAGGAGAGTATCGAAATACTCTCCTTTCGTGAAGACCTCTACTCGGAAGCCTTCTGCTCGCGGACGGCATCGAGGGTTCGCACGAGCTTGGTGGTGACGGCATTGAGCACGTAAACCACGTTGTTCGCAGGAGCCTTCATTGTACCCATGAGCATCTGAATCAGCTCGAGCTTGGTGGGGAGCTTACTGAAGGCCTCAACAGCCTTTTCATCATAGATATCCCCATCCAAAAGACCACCCTTTACTTCAAGGGGCATGTCTTTGGCAAGCTTCAACATTGCCTTTGCAACTGGACCAGCTTCATCACCACAGTAGGCGATTGCTGTGGGACCCACCAAGTAGGGAGCCACACCTTCATGATCCATCTGCTTAAAAGCAATCTTGGCATAGTTATTCTTCACAACGTGGAACTCTGCACCAGCTTCCCGCAAAGCGGTTCGAAGCTCGGTGATTTGCCCCACGGACAAACCGCGGTAATCTGCAAAGATGAAGCTGCGAGATCCTTCAAAGGACTCTTTCAGCTCGGCCACGGCATCAACTTTGTACTGTTGCACTTTCACTTCAGCCATTACCTAACCCCTTATTCCTGCACCAGCATCTTCACGCCGGGGCCCATGGTGGTAGACAGACTGGCCGACTTGATAAAATCGCCCTTCACATCAGAAGGCCGCTTCTTTGCAAGCTCTTCAATGAATTTGTCAATATTGTCTTTCACCTTGGATTCTTCCATGGAAACTTTACCAACGGCCAGATGCACAACGCCACCCTTATCAGCGCGGAACTCAATCCGACCCTGCTTCAGCTCAGCGACAGCACCTTTCACATCCATGGTTACAGTCCGAGTCTTGGGGTTAGGCATCATACCTCGACGACCAAGAACAGGACCTAACTTACCAACTTCCCGCATCATGTCAGGGGTTGCAACACAGATATCAAAATCGAGCCAACCACCCTTCACTTTCTCAACAAGCTCTTCTGCACCAACAAAGGCGGCACCAGCTTCTTCCGCTTCTTTTGCTTTATCGCCTTTAGCGAAAACCAAAACACGTTTTTCAGCGGCAAACTGATGAGGAAGAACAAATGTGTCACGAACAGAGTGGCTTTTCTTTATATTCAAGTTCACAGAAACCTCGACGGTTTCATCAAACTTGGCAAAAGAAAGGGACTTCACCAGACCCAAGCCCTCTTCAACACTGTAAACCTTATCAACGTCGATTTTAGAAGCCGCATCCCGGTACTTTTTACCACGCTTCATAATCAGCCCTCCACCTTCACGCCCATGCTACGGGCGGTGCCAGCGATGATTTTAATCGCAGCATCGATATCGTTTGCATTCAGGTCGGGCATTTTGGTCTCGGCAATCTGCTTCAGCTGATCTTTCGTAATGGTACCAACCTTCACTTTGTGAGGCTCAGCAGATCCCTTATCCAAACCAACAGCCTTTTTGATCAAAACAGCTGCAGGAGGTGTTTTGGTTTCAAAGGTGAAACTTCGGTCTGCATAAACAGAAATCACAACAGGAATGGTTAAACCAGGCTCAAAACCTTTGGTTCGATCATTGAACTGCTGAACAAACTGGGGAGCACTTACCCCATGGGGTCCCAACGCTGGCCCAACGGGGGGCGCTGGGGTTGCCTTACCGGCAGGCACCTGCAACTTAATCTGTGCGGTGACTTTTTTCTTTGCCATTTACGGCCTCCTATCGCGGTACGAACGTCACCTCAACGAGGCAACTCCCAAAAGGACTTCCGTCCTCGCCCTCAAAAACCACCCTTTCAGGCAAATTTCATCAAAGGGCTCGATGCGGAGAAGGCGAACCCATTGCCAATACAGCAATTGATTCGCCAACCTCAACCAACGACTTTAATGTCGCTCTATCGTCATTCCAGCATTAAGCCGAAATCGCAACCTTAACCTCGATCCACTTGAGAGAAGTTCACCTCAACCGGCGTAGACCGACCAAAGATCCCAACCATCACACGGAGCTTTCCTTTTTCCTGGTTCACCACTTCAATGGTTCCCTTAAAGGACTCAAACGGACCATCAATAATGCGAACTTCTTCGCCCACATTAAAGTCTTGCTTTGCTTGAACTCGGCGCTCAGTCTTAATTGCCCCAGTCTTCTGAAGAATGCTTTTTGCTTCTTCAGGAGAAATTGGTTGAGGCTTAGAATTTTGCCCCGTCCCAACAAAGCCCGTCACACCTTGGATTTTACGAATCGCACCACACGGGATCTTCCAACCCCGTTCTGGCAAATCCATTTCCACCAAGATATAACCAGGAAGAAACTTGCGATTAACCGTTCGCTTCTTCCCATTCTTGACTTCAACAACCTCTTCCGAGGGAACCTTAACATCAACAACAGCTTCACCAAGCGAGCCATCTGCCATCAAGATTCGGATAAATTTCTCAACCTTGTTCTCATGTCCGGTGAACGTATGTAGAACGTACCATCCTTTAGCCATAGGTTACTATACCGCCTAGACCAAAGAAAACAGACCCATAATCCCCTGCGAAAGCAAGAAATCTACAAGTCCAAAGAACAGGGCAAAAACGACCGTTGAAACAATCACCACTTTAGCGGAAGCCATAACAGACTCCTTGCTTGGCCAAACAACCTTCCGCAATTCGCCATAACTCTCCGCAATGAAAGCCTTGATTTTCTTCATATCGCCCACCCCTCAGGTATGCCTTGCAGGCCAGGTAGGATTCGAACCTACAACATCCGGTTTTGGAGACCGGCGCTCTGCCATTGGAGCTACTGGCCTAGATGACTATTTAATTTTCGCTTCCTTATGAAGCGTCACCTTGCGATCCCACTTACAGAACTTATTGAACTCCATCTTACCCTGGATGTTCCGTCGGTTCTTCGAGGTGGTGTAGTTCTTACGACCACACTCACTGCACTGAAGAGCAATCTTCTCAACTGCACCTTTTTTGGACTTCGCCATTCGAAACTCCCTTACAAAAAGTCCCGCGAACCAATGGGTTGCGGGACGGGAAAGAGCCTCCGATCGGACTTGAACCGATGACCCCAGCCTTACCATGGCTGTGCTCTACCAACTGAGCTACAGAGGCGCAAAAGCGAGGGTGATAATATCCGTGAGGCACTTTTATGTCAACAGAAGGCAAAAAATTATTCTTCTTTTTTTTTGTGATGGACATTTTCTGCTCCTTCCAGACTTTGTGTTTCAAAATGACTTGGTTGTTCACACCCTCAGAACCAACCTAATCTGCAAGGAATAATCCAACTCTGAATCCCCTCTGTAGTGGGGAATCAAAAGAGAAAGAGCCCTTGCGGCCGTTTACCTCTGGAGAAGAACGCTTAAACTTTAGCGATGGAATGAGAGGAGGACCAGATTGATGCCGCTTCGCGATAACGGCGGTACACTTCATCATAGGTTTGTGAAACAGATGGACGCGGCTCCACCTTTTGGCGGGGACGAACAAAGCCCTTAGCCGCATGACTCAGGTCATGGAGCCCATGTTCCATAAACAGAGCACAAGCGGCTGCCCCGGCAAGCTCCGCATCTTCAATTTCTGGAATGATGAGCGTCTTTCCGGTGATATCGGCTTTCATTTGATTCCAGACATCTCCACGAGCCTGTCCACCAGTCACCCACATTTCATCCACAAGGAGATGAGAGGTCTCCAGTTCTTCAATTCCACGACGAACCGCAAATGCGATGGCCTCCATCACAGCCCGTCCCATCTCTGCACGTCCATGAGACGGCTCAAGGTAGGCAAACCCCCCTCCACCGAATTCCCAAAGAACATCGCCCCTCCTCCCTGGAAAAAACAGAGGGGTATGGGCATTCACACCCACTGCATCCACTTCGGCAAGGGTGGCTTCATAGGGACGTCGCTCTTGTCCTGTGAGGCGGCGATACCATTCAAATACACGGCCCGTTGAGGAGAGGACAACGGAAACATTCCATAAGCCTTCCACAAGATGAGGAAGTTCTCGAAATCGGGGATTATTCGTAGGAGCATGAGCACAGTAATTGATGCCTTCACTGGTGCCAGCTCGGTCACAGACTGCACCAGGTGCATAGGCCCCTGAACCAAGAAGGGCCGCCATAAAATCAGACCCAACCGCAACAACAGGAATACCTGCTTTCAAACCTGTTCGAGCAGAGGCTTTTTCGGTGACCAAACCACAAGATTCACCCATGGTGACAATTCGAGGAAATTTATGGGGCGGGAGTTGGCTCTTCAATAACTGGTCATCATCCCAAACATAAGGGAGAAAACTCTTATGAGGCGTCACCATAACCGCTTCACCTGTCAAACGGTACTGCAACCATTCAGGACAGGAGAGAAACCATCGCGCCTGATCAAAGGCATGCGGATGATGCTCTGCAATGCTGACAACCTTGGGGAGATAGTACGAGGTGATTTCTGGGGAAGAAGACGCACTCTTTTGTAACCAAAGTGATACAGGTGCTAAGGGTTCACCATCCTCCCGACAGGCCGTCATGGACGGTCCATTCCCACTGATGGCCACCGCCTTCACTGGGTATGATGGAAGAGCTGAAAGAGCCGCTAAAAAAGCCTGTTCCCAATCCCGGGCATCAAACTCTTTCTGCTCCCCTCCTGATCCATGAGCATAGGGGACCCGTACCCGGGCCACCAGATGCCCATCAGAAGAAAGCAGGCCGGCCTTGAGAGAACTTGTACCCAAGTCGGCCGCCAGAATCATTGAGAGGAATCTCCAGAATCCTTTGACTCCACGGATCGAGCCTTCTTATTCAGCATCCGTTGAATCATTTTGCTGTTATCCAACAAAGGAGAAACAGAACGATTATGATGCACCCGACTGATGGCACGGGCAAAAAGATTCGACACATTGGCCTCAAGATACCAAGGACGATCGATGATCTCTTTATTCAGCCTCACGGCATTGGTTCCAACCACATAGTCAAACCAACCCGCCGCATGGGCCTCATCAAAATGCCGTACAGCATCACCCGAGAAGAGAGGGAGTGACACACTGCAAAGAATTTTCTTTGCTCCCATCTCTCGAATCAGCTTCATGGCTTTGATGAGGGTTCCCCCTGTGCCAAGCATATCATCGGCCATAAAAACGGTTTTGCCCTCCACATCTCCAAGCAAACGTGCATTGGTGATGTTGGATTCCGCAGCATTACGTGAATGACGCGAATAATCCCGTTCCTTGTACAACAGAGCTAAAGGTTTTTTCAGGCTATCCGCATAGAACTTATTTCGATCAATCGCCCCCGTATCTGGAGAAACAACCACCAAATCTTCATTCACCAAATCAATGACATTGCTCACTGTTCGGAGAATTTGATAAGAGGCATGGAGATTTTCCAGACTAAGTGAACCAAAGGTATGTTCAATTTCCCGGGAATGCAGATCCAGGGTGATGATGCGGGCCACACCCATATTTTCCATCATTCGTCCCAGCATAGAGGCCGTTAACCCTTCTCTCCCCTTTTTCTTATGCTGGCGACTATAAGGATAGGCCGCAAGAACCAGGGAAACACGGCGTGCACCGGCTTGAAGGGCGGCATCAACAGCCGTATACAAGGTCATGATGTGGTCATTAATGGAAAGAGGAAGAACATCATCTCCTAATCGAACAGGAGTTTCATTGGCCACATCCTGAACAATGTAGATGTCCATTCCTTTCACCGTGCGCATGATCTCCGTTTTTATTTCGCCATTGGCAAAACGGGTGTATTTGCAGGGAATCTTAAAAGAAGGCAGGCGGTAATTATCTGCCCCGCCAACAGGGGTGACTCGATGGCTGGTTAAATCATCCGCCAGGTTCAACCGGCGATAGACCTCATCACCAGAAAGGCCATAAAGCTTTGAAATGAATTGTGCTTTTTTTTCAAAACGTCGTTGATAGATGGTTTTGAGGTGAGCGACAATCTCTTCGGCGAAGACCTCCCCGCCAGGACATGCGATCACACCAAGGGAGGTGGGTTTAGCGAAACTCATACGATTCAGTCGCTCCGATATGCGCTTGTTTGTGGGTGAAAACTCCCCACAAGTATACGCCTTGAGGGGGGGAAGGGGTCAACCAGTGGAATGTGGTGGATGAACCACCATCCTGGATTAATCCTGTGCATAACTCACATCAATTCCCAGAAACCCCAAGAAGGATTCGGCCTCAGGAAGATGAAACCGGGCCTGAGCAAGTCGATTCCCCTCAGGGGAAATTCGATACCCTTCTGCCCAGCGGAAATCGGCTTTCCTCAAATCGCATTGATGAAATTCCACCTCATGAAATTTGCAGTGTTGAAAAACGGACTCTTGCAAATCACAGTCATTGAAATCACAGTCCTTCAGAGAACTCCCCTCAAAAGAGAATTTCTTAAGGTTTTGCGAGGCAAAAACCACATTATTCATCAAACACCGCTGAAACTGAGGACGAAAACCAAAACGGTTGCAATCCATGAAATTGACTCCAGCAATGCGGCAATCGGTGAACAACACATCATCCAAAAAACAGCCGTCAACCCGACAGAGTGTCCAGTCACAACTCCTCAACGTGCAATCTCGAAACACAACCTGGGTTAAATCGCAATCACGGAAACTACAAGATTGAAAAGTGCAGCCCATAAAAACATGATCAATTAAGTCATCTGGTGAAAATTCTTCATTGGCATAACAGCGCTCTGCATGCTCATAATCCCTCTGAGAATCGTCCTGCCAATGGGCTTGTTTCATTAATGATTTCATTCCGCTCTCCATGATTGGAAAGAAGTATAAAGAGGAATGAAATGGAATATCGACCCCTCCTCCGCTCGGAGGAGGGGTCGGCCGGGGAACCCGGCCAAAATCAGAGAGAATTACTTAAACTGCCGGTCATAGGCTGTCTGGGTGAGAGCCATTAAATCACTGTGGCCCAGACGTCGCAGGTTACTCACATAGGAATCCCAATCCGATTCCACATCCAAATCCCCCACAATAAACTGCACCAAAGACTGCTTCACAAACTTGGCATATTCCACCCGCATGGTGCTGTATTCGCTAATCTCATCGGTGAGATATTTCAGCCGAGGAAGAGCCTTGGAATCATCGGCATAGGGGCGATACAAATCTCGGGTGGCCTGATAGAGCATCAGCTCAAGACCTTCCTGTCCATAGAGATCCACGGAATTGTCTGTACTTTGCCCTAAACGAACGGCACTGGTGAGAGCCACAGGACCATTCTCCATGTAGCACTCATTCTGAGGATCTTTGTCATTCCAAGGACGGAGTTGAGTCCAGATAGCCGGTTGCCCATCAATGCCCATTTCACCGTCTTCCGCCCAACGCCAACCCACATTCTCCAAACCATTTCTGGAACGCATGGTTCCTTCCACAGAATACAAGAAGTCGGCCCATTCAATGGCGGCATCAGGATGGGGACAGGTGGAAGCAATAACAAAATGTCCCGGAGAGGGTTCTGCAAGGAAGGTTGGAGTATTCCGCACTCCATCAGGTCCTTCGAGAGGAGGAATGGCCCGGTAATTTCGGTACCGATCTCCACCAAAGTTGGAGAACATACCACCCCAGCCACCTGTGGTAACACCAACAGTGGGGAGATCGCTTCCTTCTACCAGCTGCACCAACTGAGGACTGTCTTGAGTGAAGGAACCTGGGAAAATCAAACCCTCTTCATAAAGGTCATTGAGATAGCGCAGAGCATCCCGGTATTCGGGGGTATCCACCACACTCTGAACCATTCCGTCATCCAGATAGAAGCCAATGTAACGGTCGGCAGCAATGTCAATGCGGCTGTCAATGTCGGTATAAACAAAGGAGTTCAACAGGAACATTTCTGCTGTGTTATGCCAGCCCTTGATGGCACCAGCATAGGGGATTTCATCCTTTTCCCCATTACCATTGGGATCGCCATCCCGGAAAGCCATGAGCATCGCTTTAAACTCGGCTGTGGTTTGGGGCATGTCCAAACCAAGAGCGTCGAGCCAAGGCTGATACACCCATGTTTTTTGGGAATTGATGCAATGGTAGCAGATGTTGAAAGAAGGGAGTCCATAGATGTTTCCATCGGGGCTGGTGATGGCCCCACGGGAACCGGGGACCTGATCAAGCACCTCATTAAGATAGGGCATGGATCCACCATGAACATACTCATTGAGGGGCATGAGCAAGCCTTCTCCACCACCATAAAGGGAAAGCTTGTCATCATTGAGTCCCAACCCAAAGAACACATCAGGATAATCCCCACTGGCCAATACAAGGTTCAGCTTTTCCTCAAGGGCCTGTTCAGGAATGGTTTCCCAATCAATGTGCACACCAGTCTTGTCCTGCATGAACATGGTGAAATCATTGGTGGCATAATCCTCAATGAACACCGCTTCAACAGCCAGATAGGTGAGATTCACCTGGCCATCATCCATGTCCTTCTCTTTGTTTCCATTGGCCCAAAGCCCTGTGGATGCGGCCACAAGAAGCAGGAAAACCAACTGAATCGAAACGAAACCGCGTTTTTTCATCATTCTCTCCTTATTCTTCATCCCTTCACGGAGCCAATCATCACACCTTTGACAAAATGGCGTTGAACAAAGGGATAAATCATCAACAACGGGGCACTGGAAACCACAATCAGTGCATATTTCATCACATCAGCAAGACCTTGTTTACGAGCCATCACACTGATGTCCTTAATCATTCCTCCATCGGTTTGGTTGAGAATCAGGATGTTCCTCAACACAATTTGCAATGGATATAAATCTCTGCTTCGTAGGTAGATAAGAGCATCAAAATAGGAGTTCCAAATCCATACAGCGTAGTACAGACACATCACCGCAATGATGGAACCGGACAGGGGAATCACAATGGACACCAAGAATCGCACGTCTCCGCAGCCTTCCATGGCCGCCGCTTCATACAATTCATCACCAATGGTGCTGCGTAGGTAGGTGCGTGTCACAATCACATTCCATACCCCCACCGCATTGGGCAGCAGCATCGCCCAGCGAGTATCCAACATGCCCAAACTCCGCACCAGCATGTAGGTGGGGATGAGCCCGCCAGAGAAAAGCATGGTGAACAGAAAAAGTCCCATGAAAACATTTCTTTGTGTAAATTCTTTACGAGAAAGAGGATAAGCAGCCAATAGTGTCAATGTGACACTGATGAGTGTTCCCACTCCCATATAAAATAGGGAATTCAGATACCCAGTCAGAATCAGTCCATAGGAAAACACCGTTTTATAGGCTGTGAGATCAAATCCCACAGGCAGCAGCCAAACCTTTCCAGAAACCACAGCTTTGTGGTCACTAATCGAGGCGCTCACTATGTAAATCAGGGGATAGGCCACCACTAGAATGCAGAACATCAGTACTGTGGTGTTCACCATATCAAAAAGCCGATCACTCCGGAGAGATTTTTTCCAAGAACTCACCAGAGCCCTCCTTCACCACTACGCTTTGCCAAGGAATTGACCGTTAAAAGAAGAACCAGATTGATGAGGGAATTCACCAAGCCTATGGCCGTTGAAAAACTAAAATCCGCATTGATCAAACCAATGCGATAAATGTAGGTGGAAATGATTTCCGATGTTTCCAGATTCAGGGCATTTTGCATCAGATACGCTTTTTCAAAACCCACACTCATCACATAACCCATGTTGAGAATCAGAAGGATCACGATGGTGGAACGAATGCTGGGTAAATCGATGTGAAAAATCTTTTGAAGTTTGCTACAGCCATCCACTCGTGCCGCCTCATAGAGTTGAGGATCCACTGCTGTGAGAGCCGCGAGATAGATGATGGCATTGTACCCCGTTTGTTGCCAAACATTGGTCCAAACATAGATATGACGAAACAATTCTGGTTTTGCCATAAAGTTCACAGGAGAAAGGCCAAATAAACCAATAAAATGATTCAAAACCCCCAACCGTGTATCGGTGAATTGAATGATCATAGAAACCATCACAACCGTGGAAATAAAATAGGGCATGTACGTCACCATCTGCACGGTTTTTTTGAATCGGCGACTCATGGCTTCATTCAAAGCAATGGCTAAAAAAATGGCAAAAGGAAAAGACACCGCAATGCTATAAAGGCTCAAGGACACGGTATTCCAAATCACCTTCAAGCTGGTTGGTGATTGGAAGAAATGCACAAAGTGCTTCAGACCCACCCATTCACTTCCCCATATACCCTTGGAGACCCGGTACTGTTTAAAACCAATTTGCAGTCCCAGCATGGGCAAATATTTGAAAATGATTAAATGAAGAAAAGGAAGAGCCATAATGGCATAAAACTGCCATTGACGACGGAATGTTCTGTGCAAATGGGACGACGATAAAATCACTATGCGGCAACTCCTTCAGCTCAGGTGGTTCTAGCCTACACAGACTCTTTTTTATCCGTAAAGGTTCATTTTTTTTAGAGGGTACAATCTATAAATCGCCCCCTAACGGGGTGATTTCCTCCGATTCAGACTCTCTGCTTCCTCTTACCATCCATACCAGTGCCCCATACTCATCAAGACAAAAAACGCAGGACCAAAAGTCCTGCGTTTTTCCCAAATTGACCCAACAAAACTCAAAGCATTTTGTTGGTATGGTTATCCCTAAAGATTTTTAGGAACGAATACAAACATCTAACCCCTTCCCCTCAGGAAGGAAGGTGACTTCTTCTCCTTGAACCTCTGGGAATTGAGTTTCCAAATGAAAATGCTGTCCCGCAACACAGGGAATTCGAATTTCCAAAGAACCTGATTCCGTGGATTTGAGATTCCAACAGCGTTTTTGCACACCATGGACATAGTTGTAGTAATCTCCTCCTTGGAAATGACGCCGTTCTTCCCCTAACTGGTTGATGAGCCCAGAACCATTCACCTCCAAAGGCTCCATCTCAACAGTAAGAGGCTGGGCAAAAACAATCTTCACCACAGGAAGAAAATCATCAGAAGAAAGACTTTGAACATTCACCACCAAGTCCTCACCTTCCTGAGTCACAGGTATGATCTGAGAAGGGGTATCCAGCAAATAGGCACTCAGAGGCTTTTGTCCAACACCTTTAAAGCGCAAGATTCCATTGGAAGGGCAATGATGAACCTGAAGATACAAAGCATGGGAATTCCAAGACACAAATCCCCATTCTTCACCAGTCCGAGCCCCGGCCGATTGAGCCCGGATCACCTCCTGATTTCCCTTCATCCATTCCCCCATGAGCTGGAGCAATTCCACCTCAAAAGGAACCAGGGAACCATCCCCTTTGGGACCAATGTTTAAGAGGTAATTCCCTCCCCGAGCTGAAACGGTCGCGAGTTTGCGGATATGCTCACGAGCTTTGTCACGGACATCTCCCCGCTCTTGCCAACTCCGATATCCCCAGGTTTCCCGAAAGATGGAGGATGCCGTTTGCCAGGGTCGATGAAGAGGGAAATCCGGAACTTCATTGTCCTCCATTAAGAGGAAATCTTCCTGATTATTCCAAATTCGTCCACTCATCATGGTCATGGGTTGGAGTCGTCTCACCAAATCCGCCAGTTCCCGGCTTTGCTCCCTCGAAGGTTTTCCCATGTCAAACCACAATTCCCGGATGGGACCGTATTTTGTGAGAAGCTCTTCTACCTGGGCCATATTCAATTGATGATGTGCCTCAGGAATTTCATCCGAGTTATGATCAGAAAAGGGCAAAGCTTCTGGGAAATTCCAATCAATCAATGAGAAATAGATTCCAAACCCCAATCCCTCAAGGCGGCAAGCCTGAGAAAGTTCGGCAATAAAATCTCTACCAGCGGCCTTTTCATAACTATTGTAAGAAGTTGTTTTTGTTTGGAATAAACAAAAACCATCATGATGCTTTGTGGTAATCACCACATAACGCATGCCAGCATTTTTCGCTGTTCGCGCAATGAGAGGAGCATCAAAAGAATCCGGTTTAAAGGCATCAGCCAAGGCCTCATATTCCCCCATCTCCACCGGTCCATGAGAGAAAATTTGTTCACTGTACCCATTTCGAACTGGTGTTCCTTTCCAAACTCCACCAGGTATGGAATACAGCCCGAAATGGATAAAGAGTCCAAATCTGAGTTCTTGCCACGCGTCTGCTTTTTTCCCCATGGGAACATACCAATCGTCCATAACTGTATCATAGGAGTCGTCAGAAATAAAAAAATGGATCATCACGGGTTTTTTATGTATCATAGCCGCAATGCAAGCCAATCCACCCACCACTCCAAAGATTCTCTATGTAGATGCAATGACCATTGCGCCCTTTTGGGAAACGGAAGAACATATACGTCCGGTTTGGAAGCTCTACTGGAATCGAGGTAGTGGTGCGAGTTTGGATTTCAAGGGAAATGAATTCCCTTTAAAGAAAGATGAGCTCACCCTCATATCTCCGCTCACCCACTATATTCCCCATTGTCCTGAAACAATTGAGCATTTTTACATCCATTTCCGCCTCCCTGATCGCTTTGCCAGACTCCCCCGGGGAATCTGGAGCATTGGGAGAGCTCCCTGGAGTTGGGAAGAACTTGTGATTCCAGCCCTGGAGCAATCAGACAACTATACTGTGCAGATGCGGATCTTTTCCCTTGTGGGCTACGCTCTTTCCCTCCTTCCCTCGACGCTCTTTGAAGAGGAACAGCATTCCCCATTGGAGCAAGTGTTTCACTGGCTTGAGCGTCATATCGCTGAGGATTGTGGGAATAAACGGCTTTCCGCTGTATCCGGCTATTCTGCCGATACCCTCACCCGACATTTTCGTAAAGAGACAGGAATGAGTCCTCAGGCTTATATCCGACAACTTCGCATCAGCAAAGCGGCCGTCCTCCTGAGGCAAACAACCTTAGGAATTGATGAAATTGCGGAAGCCTGTGGATTTTACGATAGGGCGCATTTCCATAAGGCCTTTAAATCTCGAACCACCCATACACCCGTGGATTTTCGAAAAGCAGGACAAACATGAGACGTCGAAGAGCCCAGAGTTCAACAGTATCTCAGGGAATCTTCAATCATCATATTGTTTTTCGTTTCATGGCCACCTATCTAGTTCTCCTCATCATTCCGCTCATTGCAGATTTTGTGGCCTATCGGCAAACCATCGATGTGCTGACCAGGGATTTGGTTTCCATTAATGTGGAAACCTTGGAAACCTGTGCCTATGTTCTTGATGCAGAATTGCGCACTCTCGATCACATTGTGAAGCGTCTTGCTCTTGATAGTGATGTGAACACCTTTCTCAACATGCCCCCATCGGAAGCTGGATCTCCGGATATAATGAACGTGATACGGGCATCACAACGTGTGTTTTCTTACAGCATACGGAGCCGATTTATTCTGGATTTTCTGCTCTATTCCAAACTCAATGGAACGGTCATCACAACAGAGCGCGTGCATACACGACTCGATGAAGACTATCCGGCTTTTTTTGCTTTTGAAGGACATGATGCCGCAGATTGGAGAACACTCTTTCTTGACAATTATTATGAGCGCCAATATTTCCCCATGATTCGTGTTCAATATGATCAGAAAGACTGTCGTGTGATTCCGTATGCCCAGTCCATCCCCTTCAAAAGTCGCCAGCATGCAAAAGGAACTGTTCTCGGATTCATTGATACGGGAAAACTGGATTCGTTACTGCGTCGCATCATTCGGAATGAAGAAGGAACCATTCTCATCACAACCCCCGAAGGGGTCCCCTTGTACACAAGCGGAGCCTCTTTTCCCAACCTTTACGATGAACTTCGTCATGCCCAATTCAAAACGGATTATACCAAAAGTTCTGATGGCCATTGGCTTCTATTTGAGAAGGTTTGTCCGGGAACAGGACTCCATCTTATCTCGGCGATTCCAACCGCTCATATACGGGAAAAACTCGGATTTATGCGTGCGACTTATGGGCTGGCAGCCTTGTCCATGATCTTGCTTGGAATGGTTGCAGCCTTGATTCTGGCCTATCTCAACTCCAAGCCTCTCATTGAACTCTCTGAGATTTTTCAGAACACAGGAAATGAGGATTTTGACGGCCATGACCTGGCCTATATCCGACGCAATACCAACCGTATTATTGAGCAAAACAAGGAACTGAATCAGCGAAAAATCGAACAACAACTTTTGATTCAAGCCTCATTTTTCCATCGTCTTCTCTTAGGGAATTTTGCCCATGATGATTCTCTTGCTCCCATGTTGAAATACAGTGGAATCGATCTCAGCACTCCTCCTTTCAATGTCATCGTATTTCAAGTTGCTGGATTTGGCTCCCACATCACTGGGGACATTTTAATTGAGCAAGATATGATTCGTTTGGTGTTGGAAAAACAAATTACCAACATTCTAAAAAATCAGGGATATTTCACCAGTCCAACACCTCAGCACTGGGCATGGATAGGCTATGAAGTCTCTGCAGAATCTACTCGAAGAAAGATGATTCAATTACAAAATTCCATGAATCAATTAGGATACAAAGTCATGATTTCTCGCGGACGTCCAAGACCCATATTGTCCACAATTTATCAGTCTTATGAGGAAGCAATTCAAGGAATGGAATACTTAAAAACTATTCAAAAAGAACCCCTCATATGTCATTTTGACGAGCTTCCTCAAAACTCAAAATTCCCGCATTATGGAATCGAAACAGAGTCACGCTTAATTCTTGCAACAAAGCAAGGAAAAGAGGACGAAGTCCTCGGAATAATTGAGCATGTTTTTAAAGAAAATTTTGAAGCCCACCCAGTCTCTCCACCAATGGCCATGGCTTTATTGGATGCATTATCTCACACATCCTTACGGATAAGAGATTCGTTCTTTGCTTCTCATCAATGTTCCCCCAAAAACAGTAAGAAACACACCAATCTTGGTCGGAAAGATGAAATCATTCAGGAATTTTTAACTCTGTGCAAAGAAGCCAACCAATGGCAAGAAGAGGAGACAACCAGCTTAAAATCAGCCATTCTTTGTTTCATTGAAAAGAATCATGGGGATTCCAATCTTAATCTTTCGGCAATCGCTCAAAATTTTGGATTCAAAGAATCCTATTTCTACCATTTTTTTCATGATATTGCTGGACAAAGTTTTTCCTCATACCTCGAAAACCTCCGATTAGGGCATGCTCAAACCATGCTCTTGCATAACCTGAATCAACCCATTGAGGCCATTGCCCACCTCTGTGGTTACAATAGTTCCCATTCTTTCCGCCGTGCATTTAAGCGGTCTTGTGGGCAAAGTCCAAAAGAATACCGGGAGGCCATGACCCCATCCTTGAATGCCCCTTGACGCCTCCTCTCTGCCTCCCTATTTTTAGAATGAGCTTTCTCGGGGGAGGGATGATATCCCAACCGGCGGTGATAGTCCGCGATCTGTCTGTTTCAGACAGGGGATACGGTGAAATTCCGTAACCGACAGTGTGAGTCTGGAGGAGAGAGGAGGCGGACACACGATGCGTGCTCTCCCTTCTGATATCCCCTTCCCAAGTACCACGGGGGATATCCATGCGCCGATTTTTACCATTGATTCTGATTTTCATCGTCCTCTCATGTGCCCAAAACACAGATCAAACCAAAATTGCTGTTTTTGTCCCTGGTGTCCTTGAAGGAAACCCCACCTATGAAATGATGGACCTTGGTGTTCGTCGTGCTGCTGAAGGCAGCGATGTTGAAGTGGTGACCATTGAGGGGGGGTATGACCAAGCCACATGGAGTGATCAATTGGTGAGTCTAGCCTCTGAAAGACGACATGCTCTGATTGTCACCTCTAATCCAGCGATGACAGAAATTGCTGTGAACGCTGCCAAGCTGATAAAAGGTCAGGAATTTCTTGTTCTTGATGGATCAGAAGTGGAACAAGACGAGATTGCCAATGTGTCATATGACCATATGGAACAGGCCTTCCTCATTGGCTATTTTGCCGCTCTGCAACTTCCAGAAAACATCCAAAATCCTCGGATTGGAATGATTGTTGGGCAGGAATATCCTCAAATGAACCAAGCCATTCGACCTGGTTTTGAAATGGGAATGCATACTGTAAATCCTGAAATAACGCTTGATTTCCGTGTTCTTGGGAACTGGAATGATGCAGAGAAGGCCCGAGAGATGGCTTCAGGACTCTACAACCAAGGTGTTCCAAGCATTCTCACCATAGCCGGTAATGCCAACTATGGCGTCATTGCTGCCGCAAAGGAATCCAACAAATCTGTTCTTTGGTTTGATTCGGATGGAACATCCCTAGCCCCCGGAACGGTGCTTGCTAGCGCCATTGTTCGCCAAGACCTTGCTGCAGAAGAATACACACGACTCTGGCTGAACAAAGAGCTTCCAATGGGTTTGCATCATACTCTTGGAGTCAAGGAAGGTTATGTCGATTTCCCACTGGAGGGGAAAAACATCACATCATATATTCCAGCCAAAGATTTGGCTGAGATGCGTCTTTTGCTGGATGATTTAACATCAGGAAAATGGGATTTTCACAGCCTGAATGACTGAATATGCCCTTGTTGCTGAACACATTCATCATCGCTGGCCTTCCACTGGCAAAACAGCAATCAACAACATTTCTCTCAATCTCAAAAAAGGAGAAGTGCATGCCATTGTGGGAGAAAATGGTGCCGGGAAAACAACCTTAGGCAAGGTTTTATGTGGACTCATTCCTCCAGATTCTGGCCGAATTTTGGTTGATGGAAAAATCCATCTTCTTTCACAGAGAAGGGGTCAATATCTTCCGAAAACCGCCATGGTTCGACAAAGGAATATTTGGCCATCCAATATGAATGTGATTGAGGCCGCATTCCTTGGCTATCGTCCTTCAGGGCGCTATCATCAGTGGAGCCGCAAGACCTTTCAAGAAACCGCAACAAAATGGGAGCTGGCCACCATCCCTCCCAAAACTCTTGTCTCACAATGTGATTCAGCAACCCTTCAGCGAGCAGAACTCATCAGTGCACTCGCCCAAAACCCCGATGTTCTGATCCTTGATGAGCCATCATTGGCCTGGGAAGAGGGGCAAAAAAAACAGTTCTTTACTCTCATCAAGAAGCTCGCAGAAGCTCAGAAAGCCATATTGCTCATCACGCATCGCCTGGATGATGTTTTCCTCTGTGCACAAAGAATCTCCGTTCTCCGCCATGGAGAGCACCAAGGCAGCTGGGAGACCCATGCCACATCACCTCAACACATCACCTCGATGATGTTTGCTACACAAACATCATCTGCGCACCCAATTCCCCTTGAAGTTCAGGCTATCGAACAATGGCAACAGTCATCAGAAAGTACCAAAAACTCACAAGCTATTATATTTGAAGCAAAAGATTTAGGGCGTCGTTCAGCCGATCTCTGGGCTTTGCGCCATGTCTCTTTTTCACTCCATCAGGGGGAGGTTCTTGCCCTTGCTGGTTTGCGTGAAGAGGGAATGAATATCCTTGAGGATGGTGTCACCGGAATATGCCCCCTTGATGAAGGGGCTTGTTTTTTTGAAGGAAAAAAACTGCGATCCATTCGAGAATTTCGTCATTCAGGACTCCGATACATCCCTTCCGATCAGGGAGGCAGAGGGGCAAGTTTTCAATCCACACTGATGGAAAATCTGTTGATTCTCAACCAAAAGAACGTTGCACCACATGGTTGGATTGATTCCTCTCGGCACCATCAAATCACGGCCGAACACACAACGGATTCCCGAATAGAGGGGCATCCGCGACAGCTTCTCTCCCAACTCTCAGGAGGGAATGTTCAAAAAGTCATCCTAAGCCGGGAACTTGCCGGAAATCCACGAATGGTTGTTGCTGCCGATCCCACCACAGGCTTAGACCATTCCAGCCGCATCTCCGTTCATCGACAAATTCGAAAACTTGCCTGTCAGGGTTCAGCCGTCCTTCTTTTGGCAACAGATCTTGATGAAGCATTGGCCCTGTCTGATCGAATGGGCATTCTCAAGGGAGGACAGCTCACAGAAATCCATTCCCATTGGACTCGAGAAGAGGCAGCACAGTGCATGACGCGAACGCGTTATGAAAAGAGTTTAAAATGAAACAAGGAATCCGCTTAGGAATAGCCGTATTCATTGCTTTGGCGGCCATCATTCTTGCTGTACTCTTCTTGAGCAACAGCCCTCTCTACTCACTAGAGAGGCTATTGATGGGGCCTCTTTCATCCCCATTAGCCCTAGGGAATTTATTATCTGATACAGCTCTGCTGTGTTTTACAGCCCTTGGGGCCGCTCTTGCTCTTCAGGCTGGAATGTTTAACCTTGGAGGTGAGGGGCAGGCTTTAGCCGGGGGAATAACCGTGGCCGCCGTGGCCGCCTATCTTCCACCAATGTCCCCCATCATCACTGTAGTTTTTGTGCTCCTTCTCTCATTCAGTGTTGGAGCTCTACTCGGCGGGATTTCTGGTGGTTTAAAAGCCTTTCTCAATGTGGATGAAATGATTTCAAGTTTTCTGATTTCCACTGCACTCCTTCCCCTGGGAGCCGTCACCCTCACCACTTGGCTCAATGATCCAGAAAGCTCTTTGATTGCCACTCGAGATTTTCCCTCACCGTTTCATCTTCCTCAATGGCTTCCCCCTTCTCGTTTTGGTCCCTCTTTTCTGATTGCCTTAGGATTCATTCTATTGGCATCACTCTTTATATTCCGATCCTGGAAGGGATATGAATGGCGTATCCATGGCCTCAATCCCAACTTTGCTCGATATGGAGGAATCCATACTGGACGTATCTCTGTAAATTCCATGGCCATTTCTGGAGCCCTTCATGCCACAGCTGGCGCATGGGCGGTACTGGAACGTCAGCAAGCCATACAAGGATTTTCCTCTGGATTGGGATGGGATGGATTAGCCGTAGCCCTCCTTGTCTCCTCTCGTCCCCAATGGATTCCCATCGCATCTCTTGCCTATGCCTATCTCCACCATGGAACAGAATCCGCATTAATCTCTGGTGGAGTGTCTTCCTCATTGAGCACTTTCCTGCCCGCCCTCGTGTTTCTATTGGTCACCATCCGTTATTCAAAAGGAAGAAAAAATGGCCGTTGAGGTACTGGCAACACTCACCCCCCTTCTTCTTGCAGCACTCGGAGGTTGGATCTCTGAACGCGTGGGCACTCTGAACATTTCCCTTGAAGGGGGAATCACTCTGGGAGCCTTTGTCACTGCTTGGGCTCTTCAGATGCAGTTTCCTCTTTCCATCGCGCTCTCCTTCAGCCTACTTGCAGGACTGATGATTGGGATGTTTTTGGCCTTTCTCCATCTCCGATTTATGACTCATCTATTCATCACTGGACTCGGAATCAATTTGCTCATTCCTGCTGTCATACAAACCCTTTCACAACGCACTTTTGGGCATAAAGGGACTCTGGCCTTCTCCGCCAATGCGGAAACACTTATTCTCCTCATCACAGTCTTCATTTTGACACTTCCCATTATTTTGGGACTGATGATGAAGCACAGTCACTTTGGCACTCTCATCCGTGCAACTGGAAGTGATCAGGGACTTCTGGCGGAACGAGGATACTCCGTTTCAAGGATACGAGGGATGGCCTTGGCACTCTCGTCTGCTGCGGCAGCATTGGCAGGGAGTCTCCTCGTTCTTCGTGTTGGAGCCTACGTACCTGGTATGGGAGCTGGACGAGGTTGGATTGCTCTCGTTCTTGTCTGGCTTGGATTTAGGCGCCCTATGGGCATACTCCTTTCCACTACCATTTTCGCCTTTCTCACTGTATTTGGTGATCTGTTGCAGGGATATTGGAACCTTCCTCCCACACTATTTCTGGGGATTCCTCACATCCTTGCCTTGTTGGCCCTCATCCTGGCATCAGGGGCAAGAAAGAGTCGTCGTCGCGAACCTCTTTGACGACTTTTTTCAAGACCCCATCAATATTCACTCATTCACCCTTGCCACCAGAAAGGACTCGGGATATTCTCGAATTCGCGTTGAGCGAGTCTCCGCAAGTTGGACCCTTGGGGGGGTCCCGAAGGGTCGTTTTCCTCTGGGGAAGCGGCCCTTCATTTTGTCTTCTCCAATTGGAATGATGGGGAAACAGGTGTAAAATCTAAACATATGCTGAAAGAGCTGAAGAATGTCCGACAAATCGCTGGAGAACGTCCTCGACGCTGGTTTGTGGATGAAGATATTGAACTCATTCTCTGGTATGGTGAGGACCGAAAACTTTCAGGATTTCAAGTCTGTTATGACAAGAAAGCGGGAACCCGCAGTGTGACTTGGAAGCGAATCACAGAAGAGAATGGCGAAACACATTCTGTTCTTCTTTCCGATGGTCCTTTCAATAAAGACCGGGTGATGGCTTTGGTCAAAAGGGATTCAGAGAACCTAGAAGAAGAAGTGAGACAGTTCATTCTTCAACGCCTTGAGACTTTAGGAACGCATGCATGACATCACGCTCCCATACCATAGTCGGAATCTTCTTAGGGTTGCTTTTTGCTTCCGCTGCTTTCTTTGGCTACGGACGAATCACAGCCCCAAAAACGCCCATAGCACCAACTCTTCCCGATACTGCGGAAGCCGTTCTGACCCACGTCGCAGGACCAGTCTTTGTCATTCGTGATGACGAATCTTTACCGGCAGGACCTGGAGATGTGCTCCAACCTGGAGACATCGTCAAAGTCACAGATGGTGCTGTGGCTCAAGTCCAACTGGCAGATCAGGGGACGGCTCGCCTCGGAAGTGAAACACTTGTCCGATTCCTCAAAATGACAGGGGCGGATCGTCAACTGGAAGTGCGAACTGAGATCCTCACCGGCTCCCTCTCCTATGCCGTTCGAGAATTGGACGATGGCGAATCCATCATCATTCTTGCCGATGGTACCGAGTATGAAATCAAGGGAACACAATTCCTTGTTGAAAAGGACGAGGACGGGACAAGACTCTTGGTTGCCGAAGGCACTGTGGAAACCAGAGGTCCCGTCGCCGGAGGACAGGTCTTTGTTCAAGCAGGGGAAGCCCTCATCATCCCCAAAGATTCCGTGGATGCTCTCCCCCGTCCCATTACCAAAGAAGAGATCCAGGAGCTTCAAAATCATGCCCCCTTACCAGAAGTTCCCTTTGCCTCTCCCAATGCTCCAGAAACAGTCCTTTTTGAAATTCGTACAGAACCAGGTGATACCGATATTTACATCGACGGTCTCAAAACTGGCCGAGGACGTTTCCGAGCCCTCCTGCCAAAAGAAATCACCATTGACCTCCGACTCAGGCGACGTGGATTCCGGGATCAAGCATTTACCGTCACCACCGATGCCAATACCTATCTGGATATAGTCTTAGAACCTGAAAATCTTGAGGAAAGTTTGCTCCAAGCCAACCAGAAAAATCCCCTCATTAAAAATCTTCAGGCCGACTATGAAAAACGTCTTGCAGAGATTCAGGCTCGGTATGATCTTCTACTGGCCGACTCGGAGCAACTCAAATCCGTTCAAGAATCCCTGAATGAAGAACGACAACTTCGGATACAAGAACGCTCTCAGAGTGCGGCTCGGGAAGAACTGGCCCAATCTCGTGCTGATGTCTTGGAAGTAGAGCTTGCTGATAGTCGTGCAGAGAATGAAAAGCTCAAGGATGTGATTCGCCAGATTCAAGAAATCGCAACGGAATAATCATGACAAGAGGAGCCTAAGAAGACTCGTTTAATCAACGTCTCTTGCCATGACAACAAATGCTCATCATCAGCGCAAAGGGAAATGAAGAGGCACCTCTTCTCCCAGCAGGGATTTCAGAGCGGCACCAATGGTTTTTTGCCGCTGAAGATTCTCATTGTGTAGGTCCTTGAGTCCCTGGGACAGCACATCAAAATGAGGATTCCCAGCCGTTCCAGAACTGGTTCTATCCACAATGGCCTCATGGGGATTCTTCCCCCCAAAGCGTTCAGGGTGGGTCCCCACTTCTCGATATGCATCCCGGAACGTCATTCCATCAGCCACCAAGGCAATGGCCGCATCTGTGGCAAAGACCCCATCATGGAAGGATGACAACAGGTTCTCTTCCTGAACCTCAAGTTTTTCCATTGTCAGAGCGGCCACTTCCATCATCGCCAAACTGTCGTCAGCCCCTCGAAGCATGGGGCCCTTTGTATCCTGATAATCTCGGTTATATCCAGAAGGCAGTGAACGGATGATGGATTTGATTTCACCAGCCCGTGCACCAATGGATGCCGCCTTAGAGCGCATCAATTCCAAGCCATCCGGGTTTCGTTTTTGAGGCATGATGCTGGAGCCTGTACAAAGATCTTGAGGAAGACGGAACCAGCCAAATTCAGGGAGTGCAAAAAGAATCAAATCGCAGGCCAACTTTGATAACGTAATGGCAGCCTGATCCAGCGATTCCAAAAGAGCTGAAGCAAATTTTCCACGAGAAAGTCCCGCATAGGTCACGTTATTTTGGATTCGTCCAAATCCCAAAAGTCCTGCGGTCATTTCTCTATCCAGGGGAAGAGGAGTTCCATATCCGGCTCCAGAACCCAATGGACATTGATCGATGTAGGAAAAAAGTCGGGCCGCATTCCTCAAATCATCTAAAAGCTGTTCTCCAAAACCTGCAGCCCACAATCCAACAGAAGAAGGCATAGCCGGTTGCATATGCGTTCGCCCAGGCATTGGAACATTTCTGTGTTCTTGAGCAAACTTGAGCAATGCCTCCAAGGTGTGGCAACCAGAATCCACATAATCCAACAGATAGGAACGCATCCACAAACGAGTCACCGTCAAAACCTGATCGTTGCGGCTTCTTCCCAAATGGATTCGCTTTCCAGCATCTCCAGCCAGTTCCACCAATCGGTTTTCTATGGCTGTATGCCCATCCTCATCCGATTTTTGGATTGTAAAGCTCCCCTCTGCATGCTCTTTCAAAATGGTGAGAAGACCATGACGCAAAGCCTTGAGCTCATCGTCTTTCAAAAGGCCCACATGGTGTAGCATGGTGGCATGGGCCAAACTGCCAGCAACATCAGCAGGAATGAGC
Source organism: Spirochaetales bacterium (assembly GCA_022360655.1). GTDB lineage: Bacteria > Spirochaetota > Spirochaetia > DSM-2461 > DSM-2461 > UBA2779. The sequence continues at coordinate 48,858 of JAKSCK010000255.1, forward strand.
CTGTGGTCCAAACGATAATCTTCGCCTACAGTGAAATCCTCCACCAAAGCATCCAGCTCATATCCTTTGGCCCATAGCTTGCTCATTTTCCCCTCCTGGCCCCATCTGGCCTCTGAACTAGTATAGCCTTCGTCCTTCCTCAGAGGGAATCATGGGGCAGAGGGAAGCCTTGCTCCTCCAACCAGGAATCGATCATCCATCGAGAAATGGAGCCCTTTTTCGGAAGTTCTGGAAGTTGAGCACCATCAAACCACTGGGCATCCACAATTTCAACACCATCGGGTTCAGGAAGCCCCTGGGCTTCTGCTGAAAATGCCAGCATTAAAGAATGGGGAAAAGGCCAACACTGTGACCCCAAATAGCGCACCTGCCCTACCTCAAGCCCTACTTCCTCCATTGCTTCGCGAACAACCGCATCCTCTGCACATTCTCCTGCATCCACAAAGCCGGCAATAGAACTGTAAAGCCCCCCTGGGAAGCGACGATTTCTGGCCAGTAAAATCTTCTTTCCATCAGTGATGCGCATAATCACAGCCGGGGAAAGACGGGGATATTGGCGCAAGGAACATTGAGGACAAACTCGTGCCGGTTCACTCTCATCAACCTGCATCTTTGCACCACAACGTCCACAGAACTGCCCCTCATCATTCCATGCCGTCAGAACCGCCGCCCGTCCAAGGAGATGCACCAGAGCCTCTTCTCCTTGAAGAAAAAACACTCGCATTGAAACCCACTCCCATCCTTGAGGAGCCGCAGCATTGTTTGGAGCCGTCACAAGAACAACCTTTTTTCCACCAAGAGTTCCAATTTTATAACTTGACCATGACGTCTCAGGGGTCATCTCTTGTGTCCACCAAAAACTGGGTGTGGTGCTCCCCTGGGGAATCAGAACCTCAGAACCTGGACGCATCACCAGACAATGACTGGATTCCCTCGAAAAGTCAGAAACAGGCTCCCAGCCTTCAACAAAATCTTTTCCATTCTGCATGCAAGAAACTCCCCTCAAAAAGGTTTTAAAACAATAGACCGATGGGCAAAAGACGGGAAGATAAGGAACCAGAATACCGGCCAAACCGGAAAACTCTTCCTGCAAAAGAAAATTTTAAAAGAAGCTCATGTGGCAATTCATTGTTTTTTCGCCTATTGTATTGCAATCCCCGCCCTGGGAATGTATGACCAAGGAAAGTACCGTGGCAATGCACATCATCAACGATGAAGAACTTGGGCCGCTGATACTCCCTGAATTGAGGGACTTTATCTCACTATCAGCAGCCATGGAACGCCTCTCCCCCCCTGACGTGGGACGCTACCTCATCGGTCGCCTCCTCTTGGAATCGTCCAAATGTGAGGAACTCCTGGATGAGTTTGGAGCGCACCGCAACCTTCACTGGGCTCCCTTTCGCATGTCCGTGGCTGTGGCCAAGGCCTTTAGCCGAGTCTGTTACAACCTCTTCCACATCCACCATTCTGCTGAAGGCTACAAACTTCTCCCCGTGGAAGGCGATTTCATCCAGGCCACCCAAGACACACTCCACACCCTCCTGGCTTCGTTTTCCACAGCATCAGCAGCTTTCATGAGTGTGGCTCGAGCCATGGACCTGGCCAAGGAACTCACTCCAGTCGAAGAGTACGGCTTTCGGGATGTAAAATGTTGCGGCCGCCTCGCTGAAGACCGCATGCGCCAAGAGGCCAAAAACCCTGGAGACACAGCCGTTTACCTGGCCACCAGTCTCCTTAACCTTGCAGAAGAAAGCTCCTGGCTGGATATTTATCGAAAAACACCCCCAGAAGAATACAGCTCCTGCATCCCAGATGTGGTGAGTGAAGCCCGTCTTCGCTATCTGGCCAACAACTTCCACAGCCTTCAATCCCTCTACGACACCTATCTTCGAGGCTCTGACATTGCCGAACGCGATGAGAATCTCCCCGTCATGCGAGGACAGATCACCGTGGTATTCCATCTCTTGGACACCGCCGAAACCCTGGTGCATTATTACGAACGCCATTCTCTGCGAAAATGGGACCAATCTCATCAGCCCAGTGTAGACACCCAAACCCTCATCAACATCATTCTGGGATATTTCATTGCCTTTGCCGATAAATACATCATTGCGGCCACTGAACTCTGCCGGGATGTCTTGAAGTCCTATGCCGTACAAGGGGAAATTGAAGTTCCCATTCCCAACTACCGGGGCTTCCATGTCCGCCCCTCCACCCTGATTGCCAAAATTGCCATCCACTATGGCAGTGATGTCAAAATGCTCCTCGGATCCACCGTCTATGATGCGTCCCTCCCCCTGGAGCTCTTCCGCGCCAATGAAGAACTCAACCGGCGCAAACGGGATGCCGTGGCTCGCTACGTCATGGAACACAAACTGGTGAAAAATGATGCCGGCTCCTCCTATGATGAGCCACTGATGAAAAAAATCCTTCGAGTCATTTTCCTTGACCTTCTCGAAAAGCAAAAAGTCATGATTTATGACAATGATTTTTCCTTTGATGACCTTTCACCCTATGAAAATGAGACCCTTGCGGAGTTCATCAAGCGGGCCATTGCCCTCTATCTGGCCATGGGGAAAATTGACATTGTCAGTGGAGATATGGTGAGTTTCCAAGGCGACATGCGAGTCCTGGAAGACATCCGAACCCTTGCAGAAAATGGTTATGGAGAGGACAAGTTTGGAAATAACATTGTGCTCCCATCCAGCCTTTCGTATTTAAAACGCTAAATCGACCCCTTCGGGGTGTTCCCAAAGGGGCTGAGCTCAACTTTATTTGTTCAAAGCGGTGAACACCACCTCTCCATTCTTTACCACTCCCTCAAGAGCTTGGGCCTCACCCAAGGATCCTCCCAAAATGGTTTTGGCCAAAGGATTTTCCACCAAATCTCGGAGCGCCCGGCGAAGAGGCCTGGCTCCAAAAGCCGGATCATAGCCAGCATCTGCAATCACATCCTTGGCCTCATCAGAAAGGTGCAAGGAAAGCTTCTGATCGGCCAATCGCTCATCCAGGCGTTTTACAAGAATCTCTAAGATGGCCCGAATCTGCTGTCTTTGGAGTCCTTCAAATACGATGGTTTCATCCACACGATTGAGGAATTCTGGTTTGAAAGCCGCTTTCAGTCGAGCATCCAACGCGCTCCGGGATTGGTCATTCACCCCATGCTCCAAAATCACATCAGAGCCCAAGTTGCTGGTCATGATGATGATGGCATGACGAAAGTCCACCACCCGTCCCTGACTGTCTGTAAGACGTCCATCATCCAAAAGCTGGAGAAGCAGGTCAAAGACATCTGGGTGAGCTTTCTCAATCTCATCAAAGAGCACCACGGAATAGGGACGGCGACGAACAGCTTCTGTGAGCTGCCCACCTTCGTCATAGCCCACATAGCCTGGAGGAGCTCCCACTAAACGAGAAGTGGAAAACTTCTCCATATACTCACTCATATCAATCCGGGTGAGCGCCCGTTCGTCATCAAAGAGAAAATCGGCCAAGGTGCGAGCCAACTCCGTTTTCCCCACGCCCGTGGGTCCAAGGAAAATAAAGGAGCCCAAAGGACGATTGGGATCTGAGAGACCGCTTCGGTTCCGTCGAACCGCATCAGCCACGGCTTCCACAGCCGCATCTTGTCCAACCACCCGCTGACGAAGAATACTCTCCAGCTCCAGATATTTCTGCCGTTCTGAAGCCATCATCTTTTGCACAGGGATTCCCGTCCAAGCAGAAACCACAGAAGCAATGTCTTCCTCCCCAATGTCCTCCCGCAAAAGACTGGAATTTCCTTGCAAAGTTTCTAACTCATGACTCTTTTCTTCTAAATCTCTCTTGGCTTGGGGCAGCTCCCCATGAAGGATTTGCGCGGCTCGGGCTAAATCCCCCTCGCGTTCCGCTTCTGCCGCTCCGTGATTGAGTTCTTCAATCCGTTTTTTGATGGAACGCACCTCTTCAATCGCGCCCTTTTCATTTTCCCAACGGGCTTTCAGTGTGTCCCGCTCTGCAACCGCATTGGCCAATTCCCGTCCAAGATCATCCAAACGTCCCTTGGATGCCGCATCTTCTTCTCTGGCTAAGGACTGCTTTTCAATCTGCATTTGCAGAATACGCCGTTCGAGAGCATCCAGTTCCACAGGTTGGCTCTCAATTTCCATCTTGATGCGGCTGGCCGCCTCATCCACCAAATCAATGGCCTTGTCTGGAAGAAAACGGCTGGTGATGTACCGGTCCGATAAGGTGGCTGCAGCCACAAGAGCTTCATCTTTAATGCGAACACCATGATGCACTTCATAGCGTTCTCGCAGGCCACGCAAAATACCAACAGTGTCCTCAACTGTGGGCTCAGCCACAAAAACCTGCTGGAATCGGCGTTCAAAGGCGGCATCTTTTTCTATATGTTTCCGGTACTCATCAAGAGTTGTGGCCCCAACCGTCCTCAACTCCCCTCGAGCCAGGGCTGGTTTGAGCAGATTGGAAGCATCGGTGCCCCCTTCTGCCGCACCGGCTCCCATCACCGTATGCAACTCATCAATGAAAAGAATGATGGCTCCCTCAGCGGATACCACATCATGAATCACTCCTTTGAGGCGTTCTTCAAACTCTCCCCGGAACTTTGCTCCGGCCACCAAGGCTCCCATATCCAGGGCCAAAAGACGTTTCCCACGCAAAGATTCCGGGACATCTCCATCGGCAATGCGACCTGCCAAACCTTCGGCAATGGCTGTTTTTCCGGTTCCTGGCTCTCCAATGAGAACAGGATTATTCTTGGTTCTTCGACTCAGAACCTGCATCACCCGCCTCACCTCATCATCCCGTCCAATGACGGGATCGAGCTGACCTCTTCGGGCTTTGAGGGTTAAATCAATGGTATACTTTTCCAGAGCACGAAATTTACCCTCTGGATCTTGATCGGTGACGCGTTGGCCCCCACGAACATCCTTGAGGGCCGTAAGAAGAGCATTCCGATCCGCCCCAAGGCCCCTCAGGAGATTGGCACAGTCTCCTTTTGTTCCAGAAATGGCCAAAAGAAGATGTTCAACAGAGACATACTCATCTTTCAGTGCATCGGCCTCTTTTTCTGCACTACGGAGCACCGTCGCAGCTCCAGGAGACATGGAAACCTGAAGGTTTTCCCCATAAACACGAGGCTTCTGTGAAAGAAGAGCCTCCAGTTCTCCCTCCAGTTGTCCTGGTACCACCCCTAAACGGGAGAGAAGATGGGGAACAATTCCATCTTCCTGACGAACCAAGGCCGCAAGGATGTGCTCCACATCCAAACGTGAATGCCCTGCTTCATCGCCAATGCGCCCTGCTGCTTCCAAGGCTTCCCGGCTTTTGATGGTAAATCGATCCTGCATAGTTCAAACCTCCAGCCAGTCATGATGGCCTTCACAGAAAATAGACAAGGACGGACAAAGGGGCAAATTCATCCATTGAGATTGGTGAAGAACAGATATTGCTCCACTGAAGAAAAGCGTCCATCCGCAGAAAATGACAAGCATCTTTGTTACCAAAAACACACTTCTCTCATTATGATGGATGACATGAATGAGAGTAGCCGCATTGTCGTTCTCCTAGAAGGATTCTCCAAAGAGCAAGCCACTTCCGCCCTTGCGGCCTATGGCAAGGCAGGAGGAGATGCTTCTTCCATCATCATTGCCCCCATCACGGATAGAATCTTAGATCAAAAAACGGAATCCGCATTAAATGATGTTCTTGCAGGTAAATGGGCAGGAGGAACGGTACGCAAAGAAGCTCCTCCTGGGGCACTCATTGCCTTTGCCGGGAAATCGGAAGCTGTTGCATTAACCCGTTGTTTGCGCTGTGTTCTCGCTTCTGACTCTGATCCTGCTTTTGCCATGGTGACTGAGACAGGGAGTTCTTGGAATGTGGGAGACTATTTGACTCATGTTCGCAAGGAGCATGAATTTATGAAGAATGCAGATCCCAGTCAGGATCCTGATATGAAAGCCATGGAATAATTCCCCCAAAAAAAACGCCACCCCTAGACGATGACATCGCCCTGGAGTGGCGCTCCACGAAGGAATCTCGAAAGAGAGGCCTTGGGGAAAAGGAGGAAACCCGGGCCTTCGTTTTCTACATGGAGAACCACCCAATAAGTGGATGGTTACGAAATGACTGCATTTTTTAATCAATGGGAGATGAAATATGGGAGAAACAAAAAACAGAACAATCTATCTCTCCCGTTCCGAGCGTCGCATAGGAGGCAGGCGTTTCCTCCAGTTTTCAGGGTTCAATGGTTTTGGTATTTCCTTTCTTGGAGATACCACAGTCACCTTGTTGGCCATTCATTTTGGGGCTGGTAATACCGTTCTAGGACTGCTCTCGGCCATGGTTCATATTTCTGGCATCATTCTTCTCATCATTCCCCGGCTCTTTCGTGGAAGGAATGTGGTGACGGTTGGTTTTTGGGCCTGGGTGATTCGGGGGATGGTGTGCCTCCCATTCGCCCTTCTCCTTGTTCTCGAGGGACAGGCTGCTGTCGCTCTCATTATGGTGGTGTATGCCCTCTTCTGCCTTTGCCGTACCACTGGCATAGCCATGGTCAATACAATACAAAAACGCCTCATGATTAGCCGCACCATGAGTGACATGGTGTTTCGAAACGCATCATCCTTCCAAGGATCACAAATTCTCGCCCGTTTTCTCAGCTACCTGGCCCTCTCCCTCAAAGGACTTTCAGAACTTTTTGGACTTCTTTTGCTCCCCGCTGTGGGTCTTGTGTTCAACACAGCAGCAGCCTTCACATTTCGTCGGATTCCCAATCGGACACGTGTGGATTGGAAAAAGGGAGAGAATCTGTTTGTCATTCTCAAGAACTCCTTGGCCCAAGCACAATCGCGTCGAGTGCTCCTTGTTCGTTGGATTACCTTGGCCCAATCCATACTGTTTGCCATGGTGATTCCCTTTTTACGCCGAAGTGCAAACATTACACCAGGGCAAATTTTTCTCTACATTGTGTCTGTGAGCCTTGCTGCTTTTTTCTCAAGCATCACCTTGCGCTCCATTGCCATCCGTGCAGGAAGTCGTCCCCTTTTATTTTTCACAGCCATTCCTGGAGCCATCTGCTTCTTGATTTGGATCATCATCCCCACAGATTTAGGCTTGGCGGCGTATTGCATCATGGGATTTGTTACGATGTACCTATTGAATGCATCAAGCTTGGCTGTCAGTCGTCTGTTGATTGGAATCACTCCAGATCAAGGGGCAGTGGGTTTCAATTCCATGGAAACCTTTGTGACATCAATCTTAGCCATTTCCCTTGGTATTGGTGCGGGGCTTCTTGCAGACCTTTCCCAAACCATTTCCCAAACAACAAGAATCAACTCCTATGGTTTGGTCTTTCTTCCAGCGGCCTTAGGTTTTGTTGTGCAAATGATTTTGGCCTACCACATCAAAGAACTTGGGGGAATGGGTTTAAAGGAATCTGCCAAAATCATCACCAACATCTCCAATCTCCGCACCTGGCAAACGGTGGCAAATCTTGAAACCACCGCCAACCCGGTGAAACGAAAAACACTCATTCGCTCTGTGGGACATAGCCTCTCACCAGTTTCTGCAAAAGAGATTCAAAAAATCCTTGCAGAACCCCTTTCCATGGAAAAAGGGGAACTGATAGAAGCCTTATTTTTAACAAAACGTCCACAACTCCTTCCTCAGCTCCTCAATGAAGCAGCAGATCCAGCATCATTTCATCGGGAGAGAGCAATTTTTGCTCTTGGAGCCTATCCTCATCCAGAAACGCACAAACTGCTGGGCCAACTCCTCAAGGACCCTCATTCTCGTGTGCGATCAACAGCGGCAAAGAGCCTTGGGCGTATTGGAGATAAGGAGTTCTGTGAAGATGTCAAATGGGCATGGAATAAGGAACAAGGTATTCAGGAACGTTTAGATTACATGATTGCCCTTTTTCACATGGACAAGGATCGGCAATATCTCAAAGATTTGTTTTCTCAGAAACTGGCAAAAGAAGGAAGTCGGGTGGAGCGCACTTTTTTTACCCTTGTTTCTCAACAGTTTGGAATGTCCCCGTCCTTAGGTGTGATCTACCGAGAAGAACTTCTTGAATCTGGAAGAGGTTTAGCCATGCTTCTTGAAGAGGCACGAGAAACAGCTTTTCTTTTAGAAAAAGAAGAAGAAATGCTTGATTTGTGGATGAGAGGAGAGCATGAATCTATGTGGTTGCTCTGTCATACGGCCCTTGCGGATGTAACGGCCCCTCAGGAACTGCATCCCCTCATCCATGCCCTCCGTTCTGTCCCTCCGGGGCATGCAGATCGAGCAAATGCTCTTGCAGCGCTGTATTTCACCTACCAAATTCTCACTTCTGAGGCCACACAATGACACGAATGCCAGAACATGCCCTCAGAGATTTAGCGGATGATCTTTTAGAAGCCATTTTTATCACTGACTCAGAAGGCTGTGTTCTCCATATGAACGAAAGAGCCACATCCATTGTCCGACTTCCACGTTTTACAGCAGCTGGTCGGCCCTTATCTCAACTTCTTCCCAAAGAAGTGGCCACAATGCTCACCACGGAAAGCAAGGAGGCTCTTGCCTCTGGTTTGCCACGGCATCTGACAAAGAAGTCCTTTATTTTGCCAGGTTGGGGATTCCGATATTATGACATTCGTGTCATTCCCTATCGTCGTCCTGATGCTGCGCCTTGGGTGGCTCTCCTTCTTTTAGACATCACGAATCGGGCGAGACGTGAGGTAACCATTGAACGAGCGAGAGAAAGTGCAGAATCAGAAGCGCAAGCTCGACGAGCCTTTTTGGCCCGAATGAGTCATGAGATTCGGACTCCAATGAATGGAATCATTGGAATGACAGACCTTGCCCTTCAATCCTCTCCAGAACAGGACATACAGGAGTACCTTGGCGTCATAAAAAACGCGGCTGATTCCCTTCTTGTCATCATTAATGATGTCCTTGATTTTGCCAAAGTCGAATCCGGACGATTAGAGCTGGAGCATATTCCAGTGAATCTCCCCAATCTTCTCTCAGAAACCATTGCTCTGCTCTCTCCAGGAGCGGATGAAAAAGGGGTTAACTTAAGTGGCACCGTTGACCCCTCCCTTCCTCAGACGGTTCTTGGAGATCCCACAAGGATTCGCCAGATTCTCACCAATCTCATTGGGAATGCGGTGAAATTCACAGAAGAGGGAAACATCACCGTACGCTTGGAGCCAGGACCTGAAACAGAACGAAGGGAAAATGATGATATTTCTCTTTCTGGATGGATACGGGACACAGGTATAGGCATTCCTGCTGATCGGTTGAACGATCTCTTTGAACCATTCACGCAAAATGATGCCCAAACAGGACGAACCTATGGTGGGACTGGACTGGGTCTTGCCATTTGCAGAACCCTTGCCCGGCTCATGGGTGGGGATATTGATGCAGAGAGTGTCCTTCATCAAGGATCCATCTTCCGATTCCATATTCACCTAAAATCGCTTCCAGCTGATTGGACTCCTCCTGGCCCTGTCCGAGAACCCAATGTGGACGCCAACTCAGAACACCCCAAATTCCAGGGAAAAGTGGCCTTACTGGCAGAAGATAACCGGGTGAACCGCATAGTTGCCCTTCATCTTTTGGAGCGCATTGGACTGACGGTCATTGCCTGTGAAAATGGAGAAGAGGCCGTTCAATCCTGGAAGCAAAAAACTCCAGACATCATACTCATGGATCTCCAAATGCCGGTGATGGATGGTTTTGAAGCAACAAAGAGAATCCGTGAAATCGAACTGGAAAAGCAGAGTCTCCCCATACCCATTATTGCACTCACGGCCCATGTCCTTGATGAGGAGCAAAGAGCCGCACAAAAAGCCGGAATGAATGGATGGGTCACCAAACCAGTTAAACCCGAAGAATTGTACACAGAACTTGCACGGCACCTGCCCTCTGTGGTATCTCCGGAGGAAAGGGAGAACCCGACGTGATGAAACTCAAGGACAACATTGCCTCAATGGAAGCCTATGCTCCAGGAAAAAGCGTCCCTGGTGCTGTGAAGCTTTCCTCCAATGAAAACCCTCTTGGCCCTTCCCCTGCAGCCATTCAAGCGGCAAGCGATGTTCTCAATGGAATCCATCGTTATCCTGATGGTGCTGCAACGGCTCTCAAATCGGCACTCTCAAAACAATGGGATCTTCCTGAAGAACATTTTCTTGTGGCCAATGGAAGTGATGAAGTTTTTGCCCTTCTGGCCGCGGCATGGATATCCCCTGGGGAAAATGCCGTGAGCTGTCGGGAAACCTTCAGCCAATACCGCTATGCCGTTCATCTTTTTAATGCCCAAATGCGCGAAGTTTCACTGACTCATGGGCATTTTGATTTAGAGGCTATCGGTAAACAGATTGATGAAAACACACGAATTGTGTTTCTCTGCAATCCCAATAACCCAACAGGAACGTATAAAAACCATAAAGAGATTGAACGCTTCCTGACAGGCCTTCCCTCCCATCTTTTTGTTGTTCTTGATGAAGCCTATGCTGAATTTGCACAGGCCCCTGATTTTCCCGATTCCCAAAGTCTCTTAAAACAATTCCCAAACCTGATTGTGACCAGAACCTTCTCCAAACTTTATGGACTTGCAGGACTCCGTGTGGGCTATGCAGTGGGGGATCCTCAAATCATCCAAGGAGCGGCACGGGCCGCCATGCCCTTTAATGTGAATAATCTTGCTCAAGCAGCAGCCCTTGCCGCATTGACGGATGAGGCGCATCGAAAAGCCACTCTTGAACTGGTTGAATGTGAACGAGAATACATGACTCGGGAACTTGAAAAACGACGACTTTGCCCCCTTCCAAGTCAAGCCAATTTTGTGTGTTTTTCCCTGAAGCAACCTGTTGCTAATCTTTGGTCTCAAATTGCCGACAGGGGTATTGTTCTTCGTGATTTGGCCTCTTTTGGACTCCCTGAAATGGCCCGATACACCTATGGTACCCGGAACGATAATAATCGTCTTTTATCGATTCTTGATGAGTTGCTGGGTTTGGAATCATGAATCACTGGGGAGGGAGCATCCTTGTTCTACTCAGCCTTTTATTGCTCCTTTCCCTTTATGTCATGTTTGAAAAGTCGCGACTCAGAACACTGATATTTCCTCTCTTACTTGGGGGAGGGCTCCCCGCTCTTGCGATCTGGGCTGAGGCTCTTCTTTTACCCTGGGGAAGACATTTGGGAGGTGCTCCCTGGCTGGGAGCGTTCCTTGTGGCCTTTGTTGAAGAAGGGATCAAATTTCTTGCCATTCGTGGGTCATTTAAAACCCAAAGAAGCCCTTCACCAGGAGCAACCGCACTTGCTATTGGCCTCAGCTTTGCCCTGGTAGAGACTCTGCTGTATAGCCTTGGTTCTCAATCCCCTCACGTGACCCTCAGACTTCGGCTCATCTCTTCTCTTCCACTTCATTTGATTTGCGCCATGCATCTCTCTCTTGGATTGCCCTTCTCGGATTATCAGCAAACTCTCAAGGGGATTCTGACGGCACTTCTTCTCCACACCCTCTACAACTCCATTCTTCATCATCCTCGAATTCCCGATCCCTTCGCGTACGCCATCCCCATTGTTGGTCTGATACTCTATTTCCTTCACAAGAAGATGAGGTTTTTGAAAAAAGAAACTTTTTAGAACAACAGAGTTGACACAAATGCCAGATCTGCCTATTCTCCTGCCAGAACGACGCAGGGTAGAGCAGTTGGCAGCTCGTCGGGCTCATAACCCGGAGGCCGCAGGTTCGAGTCCTGCCCCTGCTAAAAAGCCACCATTATTGGTGGCTTTTTTTTATACATCTGGCTTTATTTAGGAAAATCACAGATTGGGGATAAGGCGAATCAATTTTCCATTTCTCGAATCGGTAAGAAAATAAATCAATCCATCATTTCCCTGAATCACATCCCTAATCCGGCCTACTTGATTCTCAACAAGTCGTTCTGATTCCACAATGTTAGTCTCTTCCATCTGTAGTCGAGCCAAATGCTTCCCAGCCAATGCCCCAAGAAAAAGACTGCCCTTCCACTGGGGAAAGACACTCCCTGAGTAGACCATCATACCGGAAGGAGCGATGGAGGGACTCCAATGCCAGAGGGGTGATTCAAAACCAGGAACTGGCGGTAGAATCCCAATAGAGGCTTTGCTTCTGTATTCTTTTCCCAATCCTACCTGTGGCCATCCATAATTCTGGCCAGGAAGAATCAGATTCACCTCATCCCCACCATAAGGTCCATGTTCATGAGCAAAAATACGACCTTGCTCATCCTGTGTTAATCCCTGAATATTTCGATGTCCAAGACTGTAAAGTTCTGGAGCATAGTGAGGTTCATTCATAAAAGGATTATCTGCAGGAGGATGTCCCTGTGAATCCACACGCAACAACGAGCCAGAATGAATCGCCCCATTCTGAGCATGTTGACGCTGCCCTCGATCTCCCACACTAAACAGAATGGATTCATCCTCTAAAACAAGAATACGAGAACCAAAATGCACCCCACCCTCTTGAGCATGATTGGCTGTGAAGAGCACTTGAGTGTCCTGCAGCTCCCATTCAACCAAACGTGCTTTACCAAGAGCTGTGGAATATCGTCGTGAAGTCACCTCTGTACTAAAGGTAAAATAAATCACTCGGCTTTGGGCAAAATCTGGAGCAATGGCCAAATCCAGTAACCCTCCTTGTCCTACAGCCGCTATTTGGGGCAATCCCAGAATTTCCTGTTGAGTTCCGTTTTTCAGGTCAATCACCCAAAGTCTTCCACGACGTTCGCTCACCAGGATTTCACCAGAAGGGAGCTCCTCTAGACTCCAAGGATGGTGCAAACCTCTGTGAAGCTCTTCCAGACGATAGAATTCCGTTGATTCTTCTCCCCAGAGGCATCCCATTCCAAGAACAAAAATCACCACTCCAATTTTCCACAGATTCACCAAGTCCTCCCTTTCCTCCCCCAGATGAATACAGGGTGAAGACCTTCATCCCCTTTCTCCTGTTCAAAGGGTAATGAAAGACACACCGTTCTGCTTTACCTCATATCTGATCCTTCAGCAGATAAACTTTGGAGCAAATTCTTACATCTCCAAGAGAAATGGAAAAAGATTCCAGGAGGGATCCCCTGTTTTCCATACCATTCTGTTGACATTAATGAAGGAAATCTCTACTCTGCATCCAGAACGACGCAGGGTAGAGCAGTTGGCAGCTCGTCGGGCTCATAACCCGGAGGTCGCAGGTTCGAGTCCTGCCCCTGCTAGAAAGCCACCAAAATTGGTGGCTTTTTTTATCAATCTCCCTGATTCCCTCCTTGCCTACTCAGAAATACCTCCATTACGCTCGTGCATAATCTGCCAAGTCACAGAGGAATGATATGCACACAGCCACCATGCGATATTCTGTCAAGAAAGAGCACCTCGAAGAATTCACCACGATATGGAATGAGCGGGTGCTTAAAATCGCCCTGGATCAACCTGGATTTGTTCGGATGCAACTCCTCATACGAGATGAGGGAGAGGCCTTGGCCATGGGAACCTGGACCAATGCCAACCATGCCGCTGATTTTATGGCCACAGGGGTTTTCCGCGATTTAATGACGGAATGCCAGAAGATGCTCACAACAGCTCCCCAACCCACCATTTGGACTCTTGCCGGATTTGCGGCCCGATAAACATTTCCCATCCCCCGCCGAAACGGCGGGGTCGATCTAAGTCTTCCGAATGATTGCTCTAGACAGTGTACGCCACTTTCGTTAACCTCTTTTATTATATGGTTAACAAGTCAGGTATTCGGCACCGATCACAGCTGTTAAACATACTGCGTACTCAAAACCAACCTCTTTCAGGGGATTTGCTTGGTCAGCAGCTCGGTGTCAGCCGGGTCACCATACACAAACACATTGCGGCCCTCAAAAATGAGGGATACTCCATAGAAGTGGGACGCCATGGTTATGTCCTTCAGGAATCAGGCCTCCCACGACTGGCATCCTGGGAATTTCCACCAGAAGAAAACATTCGTGTTCTCAAGGTTGTGGATTCCACAATGAATGAGGCCATGGCCCTCGCAGATCGCCATCCTGGCGAGGAATGCATTGTTGTTGCGGAACGTCAAACATTAGGACGGGGGTTGGGCAATCAGGATTGGCATTCACCAGAAGGTGGTCTGTGGGCTTCCCGGGTGCTTTATCCCCACCGATCTTCTGCAGAAGTGCAACGGATGGTCCTTGCTGCCTCTGTGGCTCTCGTCCATGTGCTTGAAAAGGATTGGAATCTTCAGGCCAAAATTTCCTGGCCCAATGATGTCATGGTGGATGGACGTAAAATTGCTGGGCTCATGGCGGATGCCCTGATTCGTGGTGACCGAATTGCCCGTCTAGTGATGGGGATGGGGATTCATGTCAATAACAACCATTCTGATATGTTCCTGGCCCTCAAAGATGCCGTAGGGAAAGAGGCTGATCGCCGGAGTCTTCTGCTTCGATGGCGGGAAGAGACCGATTCCATTCTGTCCTCTGACCCACCACCGGCAGGAGATTCTTCCCCAACCTGGTGTCACGGAAAAATTCTTGGCATTGGAGAAGAACGGTCTCTCCACTGTTCAAAGACGCTCTACACCGGATACCACCGCGGTATTGATGGATTAGGACGTTTATTGCTGGAAATTGCCCCTGGGAAAATACTAGGTTTTTCTCCCGGGGATCTTGATGAGTATACAAGGAGTCGCGTATGAACGACCTTTCTGTTCGGTCCATCGTTTTGGTGGCCGCCTTCACCGCACTGATCATTGTAGGGGCCATCTTTAGCTTCCCCGCTCCCTGGAATCCTGTCGTTCCGTTTACATTGGCCACGATGTTTGTGATTCTTTCTGGAATGATCTTGGGCCCCTGGCTAGGAATGGCCACCACGGCTCTCTATGTGCTTCTCGGCAGCATGGGTCTACCGGTCTTTGCTGGTGGAAGTGCCGGACTTCAAGTTCTCTTTGGACCCACAGGAGGATTCCTGATTGGTTACATTCTGGCAGCGGCACTTGCAGGCCTTGTGGTTCGCAAAGCAGGAACTAGCATTCCTGCCCTCATCATTGCGGTATTGGTTGGAACTCTCGCCGTGTATCTCCCTGGTCTTCCTTGGATGCACTACAAGTTATTGGGCATTGTTGAAGACTGGTCATGGGCCGCCACATGGGGCAAATACACCGCGCCATTCCTCTTGGGAGATGGAGTTAAAGCCATTGCAGCTGTCTTTATTGTTCATTATCTCAAAGACCGCATTGTCCCCTCAGGCAAAAATCGTTGACCCCTCCTCTCCTTGAAGCCGTCAAACTTGTTCATGAGTTTGACGGCGGCAAACGCGCCCTTGATGAAGCGTCATTTCAATTAGAATCTGGAGAATTCCTTGTTCTGGCTGGCCCAAATGGCAGTGGGAAAACAGTGTTGATGCGTCACCTCAATGGTCTTGCCAAACCCCATTCTGGTGAAGTTCTACTCAATGGCCAATCCATCCAAGAGGACCTGCCAACAACCCGCTGCCGGGTGGGACTTGTATTCCAGGATGCCGATGCCCAGATTGTGGGTCAGACGGTGGCCAAGGACGTGGCCTTTGGTCCAGAGAATCTGCGCTTACCTCGTCAGGTGATTGAAGAGCGGGTGAATCAATCACTCAAAGCCACAGGACTTCTTGGCTTTCATCAACGTCGCCCCCACACCCTTTCAGGTGGAGAAAAACGGCGCTTAGCGGTGGCTGGCGTTTTGGCCATGCAACCAGAGGTATTGGTTTTGGATGAACCATTCACAGGATTGGATTGGCCAGGCTGTGCTGATCTTTTAGCGGTATTGGATGAATTGCATCGTGCTGGAACGGCCATTCTTCTCATCACTCATGATTTGGGTAAAGTTCTGGCTCATGCAAACCGTTTGGCTCTTATGTCAGCGGGGAAAATTGTGGCCAATGGCCATCCCAGTCAGATTCTACCTCAAGTGGAACAGTATGGGATTCGTTGTCCTCCAGGAGAGCTTTCTACCATGAGCTGGAGAAGCAAATGAGAGAAGCCGCATTTTTACACTTTCACCCTGGCACAAGTTTCTGGTATCGCCATGATTCCCGCCTCAAGCTATTCGAACTTTGCCTCTGGAGTGCCCTTGCTTTAGCGGGAGGTCTCTGGGCCCTGATCACAACAGGAGTGGTATTGGTTCTGATTCATGGCATCACAGGAGGAACCATAAGAGCTTTGATCCGTCCATTAGCCTTCTGGGGAGTGATGGCCATTGCTTTTGTGATTTTTGCCTCCGTCAGTCATTCTGGCACTCCCATCCCTTGGATTGGCCAGTTTCTCAACCTGAGCATAGAGGGTGCCATGGTGGGGGGATTACGCGCTTTCCGTTTGCTCGTGGTGCTTCTTGCAGGTCAATTAATGGCCGCCACCACGGATCCTGGAGATTTTGCCACTGCTCTCAGAAAACTCACAAAGGTTCTTCCTAAGCGTTGGTCTGGAGCTTTGGCCACAACGGTCTCTCTCACCATCAGCTTTCTTCCTCGCATCTTTGATGAAAGCGCCACCATACGGGATGCCGCTCTTGGTAGAGGGCTGGAACAGCGACGTTCCATTCTACGACGTTCTCATTCCATCGGACTTCCCTTGGCTGAGGCAACACTACGCCGAGCGGACCTCACAGCCGAAGCCCTGCTTTCGCGATGTTATGTGGATGATCCAACACCCCCTGAGATGCACATCACAGGGCAGGACCTCTTTGCGACAACCATGGTTCTGCTCCCCTCTCTTCTGGCTTTGATCGCCCAAAATGCTCTCTTGAACTAGAGCAAACCATAGGCTCCTTGCCGCTGGATGGGGGAGACCGCTATGATCTTTTCATGCAGGCCTTTGATGAAAAGATAGATGCTAGCCATTATCGCCGACGCATCCGTGAACTCACCCTTCTCTTTGAGATCAGCCAGATTCTGGATCGAAGCATGGATTTGGATCAGGTGGTATCACCAGTTCTGGAAGAGATGGCGGATCATATGGAGATGCAGAGAGGTACGGTTTCTCTATTAAACCGGCAAACCGGAGAAATCCGTATATCGGCAGCCTATGGCCTCACCGGGGAAGAACAAGAAAAAGGACGATACCGACTTGGAGAAGGCATCACAGGCCGTGTATTTCAAGAAGGACGGGCCATTGTTGTCCCTGATATTGCTCAAGAACCCTCTTTTCTTGATAAAACCGGAGCCCGGGCCAATGTTGGCATATCGTCCTTCCTATGTGTCCCCATCACCATTGGCCAAGAAACCGTTGGGGCCCTCTCCTGCGATCGGCTTTTTGGAGAAGATGTCACTCTGGATGAAGATGAGCGTCTCATGACCATCATCGCCAGTATGATTGCTCGGGCTGTTCAACTCCGTCGTGATGGTGAGGAAGCTCAAAAAGCTTTAGAAGAAGAAAATTCTCGACTTCAAGCGGCTCTTCAGGAACCCTTCCATCCTGGTAACATGATTGGAAATACCCGGGCTATTGAAGCAGTCTATGCCCTTCTTGGGCAGGTGGCCCCGAGCGAAGCCACGGTTCTCATTCGGGGAGAAAGCGGAACAGGCAAGGAAATGATTGCCAATGCCATCCATTACAACAGTCCCCGGGCCCGAAAAAACTTCATCAAGGTGAATTGCGCAGCTCTACCCGAAGGAATCATTGAATCCGAGCTTTTTGGTCATGAGAAAGGCGCTTTCACTGGGGCTGTATCCTCCCGAAAGGGTCGTTTTGAAATGGCGGATGGAGGCACCATTTTTCTGGATGAAATCGGTGAGCTCACTCCCCATGTTCAAGTCAAGCTTCTCCGGGTTCTCCAAGAACGGGAAATTGAACGTGTGGGAGGAAGTCTACCCATCGCTGTGGATGTGCGCATCATCGCAGCCACAAATCGCCCTCTTGAGGATGAAATTGCCCAAGGATTGTTCCGAGAGGATCTTTTTTACCGACTAAATGTGTTTCCTGTCCACCTGCCTCCCCTGCGCGAACGACGTGGAGACATCATGCTTCTTGCCGACCACTTCGTGGAAAAATATGCAAAGAAAAACAGAAAATCCATAAAGAGGATTTCAAGTTCTGCCATTGACCTTCTTTCTATTTATCATTGGCCCGGCAATGTTCGAGAGCTGGAAAACTGCATTGAACGAGCCGTTCTTCTTTCGACCGATGAGGTGGTTCATGCGTATCATCTTCCCCCCAGTCTTCAATCGGCAGAATCTTCTGGTACTGGCCTGGCCAGCACCTTGGATGAAGCGCTCTCTGAGCTGGAAGAAGAACTCATTCGTGATGCTCTAAAGTCCTCACGTGGAAACAGAGCTG
Source organism: Spirochaetales bacterium (assembly GCA_022360655.1). Classification (GTDB taxonomy): domain Bacteria; phylum Spirochaetota; class Spirochaetia; order DSM-2461; family DSM-2461; genus UBA2779. The sequence goes on from JAKSCK010000255.1 coordinate 67,186, forward strand.
AAGCGGCTCGCCAGTTAGGAATCTCGGAGCGAATCATGGGATTACGAGTGGCAAAATACGGGATTCAACCCCAAAAATACCGCACAACAAACCTACAATAAAGTAGGACACTACCACAACTCCAACATTTATGTAGGAATTCGCCTTTATGCCTCGCCTTCATTCCCACATTTCCAGTGGGAATGAGATTTTTTATATTTTTCTAATTCATAGATTTAGAGAGAAGGGCTGGAAGATCCCCCTCTTTTTGGCACAACTCATGCTCTGGCATTTGCCATCTTGCCAAAAGGAGAACAGCATGTTCTGTTTTCGAAAAAAAAGAGGAGTCTTCACCGTGTTGTTGCTCCTCATGGGCTCCATGCTCTTTGCTCAAGAATCCAATGAGCCGTCTTTGAGCATGTCTCTGGATACCCTCTGGTTGGTTCTTTGCGCCGCTCTTGTCTTTTTCATGCAGGCGGGCTTTGCCATGGTAGAAACCGGTCTTACCCGTGCAAAGAATGCCGGGAACATCATCATGAAAAATCTCATGGATTTTGCCGGAGGTTCGCTGGTGTTTTGGGCTCTTGGCTGGGGATTGATGTATGGTCAGGATTGGGGAGGCTTCATTGGCTTCTCAGACTTCTTCCCAAACCAGGAGCCCATTCTCATGCGAGATTGGTTTTTTCAAGCCGTCTTTGCGGCCACGGCAGCCACCATTGTTTCCGGGGCCATGGCAGAACGCACCAAGTTTGTGAGCTACTTAGCTTATTCCGTTGTGCTCACTGGACTCATTTATCCCATCAGCGGCCACTGGATATGGAATGCAGAGGGATGGCTTGCCACAATGGGTTTTCATGATTTTGCTGGTTCCACTGTGGTTCATGGACTGGGAGGAGCAGCAGCCCTTGCTGGTGCGTTGATTCTTGGTCCAAGAACAGGAAAGTACGTCATGGCCCAGGGGAAAAAAGCGTCCATGCCCATTATGGGACACAACCTCCCTCTTGCAGCCCTGGGTGTGTTCATCCTTTGGTTTGGCTGGTATGGATTCAATGCCGGATCAACCCTCTCGGGTACGGATTCAAGCATCTCCATCATTGTTGTAACCACCACTCTCGCAGCCGCTGCAGGGGCCATTGCTTCCATGATTACCGTTTGGATACTCAACGGAAAACCGGATGTATCCATGAGTCTCAATGGCGCCTTGGCTGGACTTGTAGCCATCACCGCCCCCTGCGCTGTGGTAAGCAATCGTGCCGCTGTGGTGATTGGTGTGATCGCCGGAATCCTCGTGGTATTTTCCGTTGAGTTTTTGGACAAAGTCCTTCATATCGATGATCCCGTTGGAGCCGTGAGTGTTCATGGGATTTGCGGGATTTGGGGCACCATCGCTGTTGGAATCTTTGGAGACTTAGAAAAACTGGGGTCTGGTTTGAGCCGCTGGCAACAGATTGGCGTCCAAGGCCTTGGAACCGTGAGTGTGACTTTTTGGTCCTTCTTTGGGGCCTCCCTCCTTTTCCTCCTCATCTCAAAAACACTGGGCTTACGAGTACAGGAAGAGGAAGAACTTGCCGGTTTGGATTTAGATGAGCATGGCATTGAAGCCTATGCGGGCTTCCAGATTTTTCAGACCGATTGATGGACCCTCAATAGAGGTTTCAGGTCATCCAAAACCGATCACTCAAGGAGTTTGTTATGAAGCTTGTTGTTGCTTATATACGCCCTGAACGTCTCACTGCTGTGAAGCAAGAACTTTATCGGCAGAAGATTTATAAGATGTCTGTGACCAATGCCATTGGTTGCGGGCAACAAAGGGGATACACCGAAACCTATCGTGGAGTTCAAATTGAAGTGAATCTCCGTAAAAAAGTTCGGATAGAAATTGCCCTCACAGAGCCCTTCGTGGAACAAACAATCGCCGCCATTACCAAAGGAGCCCGAACCGGGGCCATTGGTGATGGAAAAATCTTTGTGCTTCCCATTCAAGAAACCATTCGGATTCGGAGTGGAGAGCGAGGAGATTCTGCTATAGGGTGAGCGTCAGAGAAATCAAAATGATTCTCCTTGTCCCTTCTGGCTTTTATAGATATTTTCTTATATAGAAGATGCATTCAGGCAAAAAGCCAAAGGAGCCCAAGATGGCAGAACATCTAACCGCCCAGTCCTTTAAAGACAAGGTTTTTGACTATGAGAAAAGCCAAGAATGGGAATATAAGGGAGAACTTCCCGGAATCATTGATTTCTATGCCGATTGGTGTGGCCCCTGCAAAATGGTCGCTCCCATCATTGAGCAGCTTTCTGATGAATACAAAGGAAAGCTCAATGTTTGGAAAGTGGATACGGAAGCAGAGCCTGAATTGGCAGGAGCCTTTGGGATTCAGAGCATTCCCTCCATTCTCTTCATTCCTGTAGAAGGAAAACCACAGATGGCTGCAGGGGCTCTCCCCAAAGCCACTTTTGAAACAATCATCACCGAGGAACTTGGCGTTTCTTCCTAAAATTTCCCCCCAAGGCTCAGGCCTTGGGGGTCGTTCTCACTTCTGTTTCAGAAAAAGGAAAATACATATAGAAATGCGCCCCTTCTGCAGGAAGGCATTCAATAGTTCCTGAGAATAAATGGGTGACTAAATTGTAGACAATGTGCATTCCAAGACCACTTCCCCCTTGGGAACGCTTTGTGGTGTAGAACGGTTTGAAAACCTTTTCCCGTTCCTCTGAATTCAGTCCTTTTCCATCATCAAAATAGTGAATCCCCACCCCATTCTCATTCGGGAGAATCTGAATGGTAATTCGCCCTCCCTTCCTCTCCGTGAATCCATGCCGTAGAGAATTGAGAATAAGATTATTGAGAATTTGTCCATACTGGCCAGGATAGGAATGGATGGAATAATCGGGTGGGCACTCAACATCAATTTTGACTTTTTTATCCTGGAATTGAGGAGTGAGGATTTTGATGACTTCTTGTGTGTATTCTCCAAGATTAAACTCCCGCTTGTCGGCAATGGTTTGATCCACTGAAACCTTTTTAAAGACATCCACTTGATCAACGGTTCGGCGAAGAGCTTTTGAAAGGATTTCCGCGATGCCTTCAAATTCCTGCAAAAACTCATCCCAATCATCATTGTCAATGTGACCTTCACTTCGTAGCTTTCGCATCCGTTTCAAAAGGTCGGCAATGTGGGTGGAGGCGGTGTAGGAAATGCCTACTGGTGTGTTGATTTCATGAGCTAAGCCCGCCACCATTTCACCTAAATCAGCCATCCGTCCTGTTTGCACCAGTTTTTCCTGGGACTTTTTCAAATATGTGAGGGAATTTTCAAGCTCATAGGTGCGCTCTTTCACAGCGCGATCCAAATTCCTATTCATATCCGCCAGAAGGATTTCTCTTTGAAAAATATCCACCACCATGTTGCGGAAATTTTCCCCTAGTTCTGAAACCTCTCGAATATTGGAATCATCAATGCTCACAGAGTAGTCGCCTTGAGCCACTTGATGAGTAGCACCAACAAGCTGTTTGAGGGGACTCACCACCCGCCGGAGAGCCACAAATGACATGAGAATGGAGGCGGTGAGAATCAAAGATGTGATGATGAAAAGGATGATTCTATAGAATCGGATTTCAGGAAGTGCCCGATTCTGGTTTTGGCAAAAACCAATGATCCAACCTGTCTTGGGAACGCGAAGCAAGGTGAGAAGAGATCCATTACGAAGCAATTCCTGTTTTTCATCTTGTGGGTTAGCAAAAAAGGTCTGGATGCTGGTATCAGAGAGCATATTCTCCTGAAAGATGACCCGTTCTTCATCGGGATGGGAGATAAACACACCATTCCGATCAAGAAGAAAAACAAAGCCAAATTCATCATATCCTGGCTGATTCATTGGCTGAAAAAGTTGGCCAAGATCAAAACTGAACAGCACATAAAAATCTCGGAATCTCATCACCGCTTTCATTTCCGGTTGATTATCCTCTGGAGAAATGACGGTTTGAGACCAGGCGACAGCCTGGTGATGAGGGAGGGAATGAATGAAGGGCTGTCGCGACATATCATTCCCAATGAACACACGACTGTAGGGATAGAGCTGTTGGATTCGTGCTTGATCATCAAGAATCAGAATAGACTCAAGAAAATGGGTGTTTTCCACTTTCCAGGCCATGTAATCATCCAATTCCGTGGAAGACAAAATCCCATTGGATTTCATCCAGCCCACATCACGAAGCCCGGATTCCATGGACTCAAGAAAGGCATTCAGTTCCTGACGAAGGGTTTGTACAACCTGACTGTTTTTGGCCACACTGAGGCGAACCACAGCGCGGTTCACCGTCCAGGAGTGACCAAAGATCACAAGTATCATGGGCAGGAGAGCTGTGATCAGAAAAATACTCCACAATCGGCCGTAGAGGCTCCATGTCCGCCTACTCAAGACGTTCAAACCCTCCATTTTTCACTTGAATCAGATGGGCAGGACGGTGTGCATCTCCATAAGCATTCAATTCAAGAGTGTTCTGTAAACCTTCAAATCGACGAATTTGGGCCATTGCATCTCGGAGAGAGATACCATTCTCAAGAGAACTCTTGAGCCCTTCCAAGAGCAGCATTGTGGCCTCATAGCCTAGGACCGCCGTGAATCCTGGCTGAGAACCAAAACGCTGAACATAGGAATTCTGAAATTCTTGATAAACCGGTGAGGAACTTTCATCACTGTGTTTGGCAAAAAGAATCAGGTTTTCTACGGCCTTCCCCCCATGAGCAATCAAGTCCATGGATCGGCTCCAATCCCCCGCCATCAGTACCACATCTTGATTCTGCTTTCGAATCTGCTGACTCATGTATGCGGCATCCACATCACTGGCAATGATGACAATGCCCTCAGGAGCCCAGACTAAAGCGCGATCAATCACTGATGGCAAAGTCTCCAAAGCCCCACTTTGATAGGGTATCGGGTCAATAATCTCCATTCCCAATCCAGAAAAAGCTTTGTTGACCTGTAGAGCCATGGCCTCAGAGAACCCTTTGTTCTTTGCATCATAAATCACCACAACACGTTGAAGCTGAAGGGTTTGGGCTGCATAGTCCACAAGAACGTCATACCCATCTTCATCCGATCCAGGGATGCGGAAGAAGTAATCATCAATCCCATTCAATTTCGCGGTTGATGAGGATGGACTCACAGAAACAATTTGCGCCTCTTGGAGCATGTCATAGGAGGCCAAGGTCATGGCACTGTACATGTGACCAATGACTCCTTTCACATCCAAATCAATGAGATTCTGCACCGCCTCTTGAGCATGAGAGGCCTCATACTGGTCATCTTCCACATGGAGAACCACCTGCTGCCCCTGTAAGCCTCCCAGACTGTTGATTTTTTCAACCGCCAAAATAGCTCCATTCCGCTCCTCCAGTCCAATTTCAGAATGGGTCCCTGTCAAAGTGGCCACAAATCCAATGGGAAGTGTTTCCGGCGATTTGCAGGAAAAAAGGGACATGGGAAGAGAAACAAGGATGGCGAATTTCAATACATTCTTGTTCACTATTCTATTTTAAAAAACTTCCTCCCCCTTTTCCTCCCTCCCATCAGAAATAAATTCATAGCGGATGGCAACAGAGGAGAAAAGAGAGAGCAAACCCCACCTATGGGAAAATCTCAAGCCAAGAATTTCCAGGATTCAGGAACCTTCAATAAAAGAATTTCAAACAAAAAAAGTTTTTTTTCAGGATTGGTTGACACAAATTCGGCGATCAGATATCTTTCCACTCGTTCAACGATCCCCTGTAGCTCAGTTGGTAGAGCGGGTGGCTGTTAACCACTAGGTCGGCAGTTCGAGTCTGTCCGGGGGAGCCTCAAAGGCCGGTGCATTGCACCGGCCTTTTTTTATCTTTTTGCATTCCTCACAACCGCAGAGAAACACATGCAGGTTCCTATCAGCTCCAGGCAGACCTCTCCCCCGAGAGATCAACACCTCACCCGCTGAGGCACCACATCAACACCAAGAGAAGAGCAAAAACAATGGACATCAAATGGTGAAGACAATTCACCGGAATCGGAAATTCTTAAGGTAAAAAACTGAAAGGACTGGATTCAAAGTGGACTCATGGTCCAAAAAATCACTGAAGAGGGCCACCCAAGGGTGAAATCCCTTGGCTGCAGAGAGCAAGGTTCGCTGGATATTCTGAATGATGTGGATCCAAGAGGCATGCCTCTTGAAATTCCTCTACAGCGGCAAAGAGCCGGTGGGCTTCCAAAAAAACCAGTCCCAGAGCATTGTGCCAGCCTGCATTCTGGCCATCCAAAACAAGAGCTTTCTTGAGGAGATTCTCCGCCTCATCCATTCTTCCACATTGCATCGCCGCAAGCCCAAGATTTCCAAGAGCAATGGGATTCTGCCCAAACAAATGGGATTGAGAGAGAAGACTCTGGTAGGCTTCTTCCCATCTCCCCTGGGAGGCCTGTAACAAGGCAAACTCATGGAGGAAAGCCGAATGCTCCCACGCCTTTAATGAAGAATACTGAGGAAGCAACGTCTCTCCAGGAATGAACCCACTTCCAATGTGATTCAGCAACTGAAGATGAACCAATCTGCGCTGTGCATCCAAACGAATCTCCATTTGCGTGGATGTTGATGCCGCTTGAAAGTGAATTTGTGCCTCATGGCATTCACCACAGCGAAGAAGGGCCACACCAAGACGACAATGGATACGATCTTTTTGGGAACTTTCTTTCAGTGCCTTTTCCCACCCTTCTACCGCTTGAGAAAAGGGTTTACCTCCGGCCTGACATTTTTCTGAATAGGTTTGGAACGACCACTGGAACGAGGTTCCAGCGGTTGGGAATGAGGGGATGGGCTCCACAAACTCCGCAGAGGCCTCATAGCATTCCGCCAGTGCCTCCCATGCCCAGGCCGCCTCCTGAGAAAACTCGACAGCCTTCAAGGCCGCCACTTCCGCCTGGTTCCAGCGTCGTTGTCCCAACAACACAGCAGAGTATTCGCCATAAAGCCGAGCTTCCTCTGGCCAGTGTTGCAAGGCCATTTGTAAAACATTCTCAGCCCTTTCTTCTTCCCCTAATTCATGCAGACACTGAGCCTCTCCACTATAAAAATCCAACTCATCGGAATGAAGAAGTCTTGCCTGATGATAAAAGTCGGCCGCTTCTTCTAGACGGCGTTCTCGATAAAGCCACCAGGCCGCATCACGCTGCATTTCCTCATCATGCGGTGCCAAGGCTGCGGCCTGCAGATAGTTCTTCCCAGCATCATCCCAATCCTCGGAAGAGCCTTCAATGCCCTCTTGAGCATAGGCTCGTTCATCCTGCAATCGAGCCAGAGCATTGAGAACAAAAGGAGCCTCTCCATCCTCTTGAAGAATCTTCTGAAACAAAGATTCGGCTTCTTCCCACTCCCCAATTTGCCGAAGGGCATCACCAAGATTTCCACGATAGGTCTTTGTATTTGGATCGAAGAGAATGGCCTGGCGATAGGCCTGAATGGCTGAATCAACCACATGGCTGGGAATGGTTTCTTCATCCCAACCCGATTCCATGCGATGCACACCAAGCTGATTCCAAAGACGGGCCTCCTGAGGGAAAAGGTGGAGACCTTTGAGCAAAAGAACTTCCCCCTCCTGGCTCTTGCCATTCTCCCGAAAATACCAAGCCGCATCCTCATAAACATCAATGGAGGGTTCGTGTTCTAAAAGAGTCTGATAAAGATGCATTCCCTCCTGTTCCCGCCCGCACTGAGCCAACACATCCACCAATCGACGCAAAACATCAATATCACAATCTCGATATTCCAAAGCAACCTGCAGAACGTGATGAGCCGATTCATAATCTTCAATCCCCAACAAGGCATCAACAGCAGCAAAGAGTCGGGAAAGAAAATGGGGGGAGTCATGAGATGTGGCAAGAAAAGCCTTGTGAAAGAGTGTGGCAGACTGGTTTATATCTTCCGGAAGAAGGGACTGACCAAATGCAGAAAACCAACGTGCCCCTTGCTCACCATCAAGAAATTCAAGTAATGACAAAAGATCCTGTGCCTCAGCACAGAAACCACAAGCAATCATGTTTTCAGCCAGTTGAAGAGTGGCATTCACATGGGCTTGGAAATAGGAATGGGGAATGCGACTCAGAGTCTCCGAAAAACTTCGTCCCCTCTGGTCATGACTGTCACCCATGATAGAGTTTTGAGAATCAAAAAAGGCCTCCACCCGTACACATCCAATTTTTGAACGATGGTCACCACAGCCCTTTGCCTCAATGGAATCCCAGAGTTCCAAGGCCTTGGCCGCAGCCGCCTCTCGACTTGCTAGATCCAAGGATTCAAGAAAAACCGCATCCGTCCAACATTCCCCCATCACTCCATCCAATCCAAGAGAATCTCGGGTTAAATGCAGCGTGCTCTCTAAGGTCAATGCTCCTTGAATGCAATCCCCGGAATTCCGCTGAAGTAAACCTAATGTGATGCGTGGAATCGGAGAAAGGGGGGCAAAGGATGCGGCTTTGAGAAAGGCATCCATTGCTGATTCCAACCAAACTTCTTGATGAGAAGGGGGACTGAGCTCCCAGGATTTTTGATAATAGAGCCCAAGGAAATACCAGGAATCAGCATGTCTTTCATCAACAAGAAGGGCTCCTCGCCAAGAGTTCTGGGCCTGATCTGCATCTTTTGAATACTCCCAGATTCCCTGAAGTACTCGGCATCGGGGATCTGCAGGACGTCTTTTCCGGTAGTCCTCAAGATTTGAGAGAGCCGTTCTTTGCTCCTGGTCAGAAAAGGGCTTCCATTCATTGGAATCAAGTCCATATCCATCAGAAAGATGGCTATGGAGTGCATGAAGTCCCTGAGGAAGTGGGGAAATGGGTGCATGATGCTGCCAGTAGAAAATCATGGCCTCCCGATTGTGTTTAAGAACAAGGGATTCTAAGAGTTCATCAAAAGGGAGTCCAAGCCGTAACCGAAGCCATATGGGAAGCATCTGATCTTCTTCATTTTGCTCCGGCATATTTTCCGCCAGTTTCAATGCCTTCCCAAGAAGTTGACGCGCCTTCTTCAATGGTGTTGTGGGCAGTTCACTCTGAAAAATGAGAACACCAAGGAGTGCCTGGCAAGACTCTCTTGTCTGTGATTTCAACTGTCGTAAAAAAGGACGGGCTTCCTTCTTTTTTCCCTGAAGGAGCAAAAGACGAACCACTGAGGCAAAGGCCTCCCATTTCCAAGGCGAATCATCCCGGCTGCTCGCCAAATAATCCTGCAATATCTCTTTTTCATTTCCCGATTCTGCCAAGGGGCGCAACAGGGAAGAGTAGTGCCGGATTCGAGCTCTGAAAAACATCCCATGCTCCTCGGAGTCCCAATTCTTCTGTACCAATACGGCCTGGAGAATGGAGGTTCGAGAGAAGCGCAAAGCCAAGGACAAAACATAATCAAGTCGCAGGGGATGCGTGTTGTCTTCATGAAGCAACTCTGCCAAAACAGCGTCCACCCCTTCGGTGTACACGGATTCGGGGACAGGAAGCAGTGCGCCAAAATGCTGCCGCTGGCTATAGAGGTTCAATACGAATATCCAAATCTTTCAGATGAGCAAGTTCATCCATGGAATTCCGAAAATCCGCGAGTGAAACCGTGGCCGGAAGAATCACAAGTGCGCGCATACGGAAAATGGGAGCACCAGTCATGGGTGCAGAAGTTCGAGAGGTTTCCAATTCTTCAATACTGATTCCAAGCCCTCGGATCTCTCGTGTGAGAGAATGCACAATCCCTGGACTGTCTAAAGAGAATGATTCCACTGCATAGGGACGCCCTTGATCATTCCCATGAGGAGCATGGGTTTCTGTGACTTCAATGTGCAATCCAAGAGAATCTCCAAGAGGTGCCGCACCATCAATCAGAGTGTGAATGCAAGAATCTTCACCACTCACCAGCATGAGCACAGCAAATTCGCCGCCAAGAACAGCCATCTTGCTTTCTTCAACATTTCCCTGAGATTGAGCAATCCATGAAGCAAGATCATCGGCTGCGCCAACCCTATCGTGCCCCATTGCTGTCACGGCGGCATATTGTCGTGCCATAAAATCCTCCTGAAAAACCTCTTAAACAATACTTCAAAAGTGGGAGAGTGTTCCTGGTCAAGACGTCCAGGAACAGCACTTCAATAACTTGAAAATTATGATGACTTGGCCCCAGACTCTCCTTGGGCTGGATTCTGTACTGAAGACAATTTCAGCACACGAAAAAGAAGGGGAACACCAAGAGTGGCCACAAAACCAATGAAGGCATAACGCCCTCCATAAAACAATCGAGCCCAAAAAAATGATAATTCTTCTGCAAAGGCATAGTACATCCAACGAACCCCAAGATGGATTCCTGCTAAGAGAATCAAACCAAAGATTGACCGCAAAATGCGGTGTTTGAGAGGGATTGTATTTGTTGAATAAGGCGCCCATTGCGGTTCAAGAGTCCAACCCAACATGGCTCCCAACAAAGTAGCAAGAGTGGCCAGCAAACCTTTGACGACTTCCAATTTGAGTGGCAAGACACTCACTCCAACCAGAACAATCAACAGCAGCCCCAGTTGCACAAAAATCTTTGTTTTCCAGGACCAGGACTGTGTCCGATGACAGATTTGTCGATCCAAAGAAATCACAGCCCAATAGGCGAGAAATCCCACAAGCCATCCTGTCAAAACATCCTGGGGATAATGAACCCCATGAACAAGCCGACTCAACCCCATGATAATGATGAAGAACGCCCAAAACAGCTTCACACCTTTGTTCCGAGTAAAAGAGGCTGCACAAAGTCCTAGGGATGTTCCAAAAATGGTATGGCCACTGGGCCAACCGGGTTCCGCATATTCATGAATAGGAGTAAATCGTTCTGGCTTCACATGGAATGGTCTGGGACGGCTCCCCCAGTACTTCATTCCCAATGACAATGCTTGGGAAAGAAGAGTCACTTTTAAGAGCTTCTTTCCTAAGTCTTTATTCAAAGACCAATACACAATGGGAAGAATCAATAAAGCTGCGGCTTCAGAACCTAGCCAATGAAAGGGCATCAAGAGCCAATAGAGAATGGTTTCTCCACCTTGATGAAACCAAGCTGTGACGTCTAAGCCTGGTCCTTGTTCCAAATACTCAAAAAATCTCATCATGATGTGTTTCCTTATTGTTTCATGCCTCTGTGAGAGATGTGTTTTGAGAGGCCTGTATCAAAGGGTGCATTTTAGAATCAATTTCAACCAGCTCCCATCCCTTTTCTCTTCTAAGAGTGAGGGATGAAGAACTCTTTGAATGACACCTTCATATCATACTAAGAATCATCATTCTCTGAATCATCATCCACACGATGAATCTCAAGAGTGATGTGGGCAAGAAACACTGTTGCCGCTCCTAGCGCCGCAAGAAGTGGAGCCGCAAGTGCCACAGCTCCCCCTGCAAGTGCTCCTACAGTCAAAGGAATTTCAAACAGGATTTCTCCATCCTCTTTTTTCACCACAACCTTGCGAACATTGCCATCACGAACCAATTCTTTGACTCGTTGAACCGCTTCTTCTCCCCGAATACGAACCTCTTGTATCCAGTCTTTCTCTGCCATGATGACACCCCTTGATCTCAGCAATCCCGCTCGCATTTTTTATTTTTGGACTTTCTGGCCAGGGAAAGACTCCCAAATCCAGAAATCACGGCCATATAAAATCCCAGGTCATACCACCAGCCCGTATTGTTCACCTCATAAACCCGAATGGAATTGTTGAAGATCCCCCAAATAAGAGACACAGGAGCAATCCAACCATGCCAGATTCCATGAAGAAAATTTGCAGGTTCTTCTGAGGAGGTATAACGTTCTGTACCTGGTGCACATCCCATCAACACCACAAAAAAAAGAAAACAGAGAATACACCAAGCCCATTTATTTCCCATGGAAGCACCTCCTATTCCATGATGCAATGCGTGATGCGGAAAGGAAAGTGCTGAGACTCTGGAATTCTCAAGAGGAATCCTCCAACCTTTATTACGCACACAAAGAGGGAGGTAAGGATGGCAGACCTTCGGCTGCTTTTCGACAAACTCGCTGACGAGATGGTAGACACTGGAGAAGTGCAGCCTGGAACAATGATGGGGTTTCCCTGCCTACGTGTTCGTAAGCATTACATTGCGTGTAAAGACATCAATACAGGTACATTAATCGTTCGCCTCACAAAAGAACGTGTGTCTGAATTGGTTCTAAGGGGGAGCGCTGAAGTATTTGCACCAGCAGGGCAAGAATTTCCCCAATGGGCAAAAATGAGTCTTCCTGATGAGGGACTTTGGCGTCAAGTTCTCCATGAAGCCAGAAAACTTGCTGAGAATTAATTCTCTATTCATAAAAGCATCCAAACACTTCATCCCATAAAAAATCACTGTTAAAAAAACTTCTCTTTCAAGGATTTTGATAATCTTATGATCCTCTCCCCCATGACACATTGGAAACTGTTACAATACATCATCAAATCCGTTATGAGGTTTACATGAGAAAACATCATCTTCTAACCCAGACCTCCCGAAACAATTTTTTGGCCATCGCGTTGTTGCTTGCCTTTATTGTTGTTCCAGGATTGGGTGCTCAGGATACTCCCGTGACCATTCGTCAGATTGTCATTGAGATTCCCGAAGACGGAAAAACCCAAGAGGGTGCTCTTCGTCGATTCTTAGATATTCAGGAGGGAGAGTCGTTTGCCTCGGAAACAGCCCTTGCTGAAGCGGTTGAGATTCAGATGCAAGACCTCATCAATGAGCGAGTTTTTAAGTCCGTCACCTGTGATTACACCATGACCACAGAGAATGAAGCCACGGTGCGGGTGGCCATTGAGGACAGTTGGACTCTCATTCCCATTCCCTACCCTCTGCCAGATTCCAATATTGGATTCAAAATTGGCATTGAAACCACCTATGACAATGCGTTTGGAACCATGACCAATTGGTACTTAGATACCTACTTGACTCTGGGGAATGATTTTGATGGGAAATATGGCATCAATGGTTTTAAGGTCAATCCAGAAATCCGCAACATCAAAATTGGAGATTTACGTTTTGAAGTGGGAATGTTCCATGAGTACCGTGCCTTTGCCATCAAACCTACCAATGACTACACCGAATACTTCACAAAGCATCGCACCTTTTTAAGTTTTGGAACTGAATGGGAATTTACTGACAACATCTATTACGGATTTTATCCCAATGCGAGCCTCAACTATGGCTACAAATGGCGTGTCACCGATGCCAGTTCTAAAGAAAAACGTTACAACCTCGTTTGGCGCCATTATGTAAATCCCCGTGATGTGGATATTGTGGGCAATAATTTGCGCCAAGGCTACGATGTGACCTTACAAAACCAAGTCAAAGCCGTGGGAACAGCCACTCCCGGAGCGCAAAAAACCTCATTTGAACCTGTAGTGGACTTCTCTCTTTCCGCTGTGGGTTATTACACATTCTGGTCACGTCTCAACTTCTATCACCGTTTTTACGGCTTCTATGTCTACAACGACATCTACAAAAACCGTGGAGAATACCTCCGTGGTGTTTCTGATGATTCTATGACCGGTAATTGGGGATTCTTCCTTCAAAACAGTTTTGGAGTGGATGTGTTCCATTGGAAAGGAGTATTTGATATTCAACTTCACCCCTTCTTTGATATTGGCTACAGCCTGGGAGGAGTGGGTGATTCTTCCGATCGACTCCGCTATGGCTTTGGCAGTGATGTGCTGATATTTATTGATGCCATCAGCAATCTCACACTGCGGGCAACTGTTGGTGTTGATCCGATCAACAACTACGAAGTGGAATTTGCTTTTGCTTCCAGCTATTCCTTCTAAGTTCGAGATTCACTAAAAAAAGGCCGGTCCTTAGGACCGGCCTGAAATTCATTGAACACTGGGTAATACCCTGCCGAAAGGCGGGGTCGATCTAAAACTCTCCCTGAAAAGCCTTTTTTACTTCTTGGAAGCTCTCGGCCGCCTTTTCCAATGTTTCATCTATATCCGATTCTTTGTGGGCATAGGAGAGGAACCAATTGTGATGGGGGTGAAGATACACTCCTCGTGTGGCCATTTGAGCACTGAACTCTTGGTTGTGCCACATATCAGCATCATCATCAAAGGTCATGAAGGGAATGGCATCCGGTCCCGTACAGGAAATATTGTACCCAGCCTCCATCCCAGCCTTGATGAGTCCTTGCTTCAAGCGAGCTCCCATGGCCTGAACGTGAGACACCACATCCAAACGTTCCATTTCATTGAGACAGGCCAATGAAGCAACATAGGGTACGGTGGAGGTCCAGAATGTTCCGGTGATGAAAAAATTTGACGCGGTTTTCTTCAGTTCTTCCGTGCCCATCAAGGCTCCGATGGGATAACCATTGGCCAAGGATTTTCCCATGCACACAAAATCGGGCTTGGCCCCCATGGCCCGATGGGATCCATGGAGATTCAACCGAAAGTTGGCTCGAATATCATCCATGATGAAAAATGCGGATTCCTCATCGCAAAGTCGGCGAACTGCCTCATGCCAGCCAGCAGGTGGCATCTGCTGGGGCGCCCAGGTGGCATGATGGTAGGGGGTGAGAATGACGGCGGCCACCTGACCTCTCAATTCGTCAAAAAGGGCTTGGAGGGCTGCAACATCCCCATAGGGAAAGAGTCGCACTTCATCCTTATCACGAAGCACGGGATACGCATTGGAGGAGCACCAGTTGGCCGAACCATGATAGGCTCCTTGGGCCATGAGCACATAGGGCTTGCCTGTGTGCACGCGAGAAAGACTCACAGCTAAGGTGGTGGCATCGGTGCCATTTTTTGCAAAAACCGCCCAGTCCATCCCATCAATGAGTGCGGTGAGTCGTTCAGCTAATTCCACCATGGCTGGACCTGGTTGATTAAGCAAATCTCCTTTTCTTAGCTGCTCTATGGCAGGGTCATCCACAATGGGGTTCCCAAAACCAAGAATCATGGAACCAAAACCACACAAATAATCGATGTACTCATGTCCATCGGCATCTTTGATGCGGCACCCTGATCCTTCCGTAAAGTAATAGGGGAACCGGCCAGGAACGGAGAATCCTGGAGATTTGGAACCGTAAATTCCACCAGGAATGACGGAGGCAGCACGGTCAAACAAATCCTGGCTCAGGGCATATCGCGGGGTTGTTGTCATTTTAGGACTCCTTGTTCCAGGCCATGATTTGCCCAAACCGATCCAAGAGGGGAAAGAGGGCCTGAATCATGGGAACCCTTCCACGAATGGATACATGTCCTCTTCCCAGAGCTTTGAGAGCAGGCAGTGTCCCTGTGAACACACCCAAGCCCACGGATTCATCGGAAAAGCAAAGTCGGGCATTGGCTGGGGCTGGTGCTGCTCCGCGTCCTGAGGAAAAAACCTTTCCATCCCGCTTCAACCAGCCTTGAACTGAACCATTTTGCGTTTGAACTTGAACAATCCCATGGCTCATCGAGGCCGATTTAGCCGCGGTCCAGGAATCAATCATGGCCGTTTCTGCCACACCTCGGAGAGCAGCTGTCATCAGCATATCCAGGGTTTGACGTTGCTCCTCTTCTGTGGAGAACTCCCGGCGGGCACAGAGTTCACCTCCTCGGGAAGAGAGGGTTTGAAAGGCCTGTGCGGCCTTAAGAAAAGAGGGTGAAAGGGGAATGGGAATCAGCGTTCCACTTCCTCCTCCCAATTTAGTGGCCATATCTTGGAAGGACGGGAAGCGGAGGATCACAGATCCTAATCCCTTATTTTCCCTTTCCTGAACCCTGCCATGATGAAAGTTGAGATACCGTTGCAGTCCCTTTGGACCTGCAAGAACAACCGAATACCGACCCTTCGGTATTTTTTCAAAGGACGCCTTGTCCGATTCAGCCACGGCAACGGAAAGGGCCGCTACAACGCCGGAACGAACGCGCGCCACAGTTTCTGCTGTGAGCGTTTTCTGATTGACCATTGCTCCAGGATGGTAAACGTCCAAGAAGGAGAGAGCAAGCAAAACTCCTCCCTCCTTGGATGCGATTATGTCCCTCTAAATCTCAATCCCTTCCTCTTTTAAAACCTCAACATAGGTGCGTATGGGAATGTTCGCAGCCCGGGCTTTTTTGAGTTTTGTGGAACTTCCCTCCACATCATCACACAGTACCAAGATGGTATCCTTGGTGACTGCGCCAGCCACAGTCCATCCCCGCTGTTCCAATGCTGCAACCAAAGCCTTACGGGGGAGAGGAGCTTTACCCGTGAGACAGATCACCCCTCTTCGCTCCTCTGGCGTCATTTCCTCCTGAATTTCCAGGGCTTGTACCAAGGCTTCCAGAAAAGAAAGATTTCCCTCTTCATTTTTCCACTCAATGATGTTTTTCCCAATCACATAGGATGCATCATCAAACTGAAGGAAATCCTCAAGGGAACGAATCCCAAGTTTAGAGAGGGCCTTGGACTGCACCAAAGGAATGCCAAGACGGGAAATCAATTTTGACGCTGTGGTGACTCGCGAACGGGCCACCTGATCCAAAAAGTTCCCGATTTTCTTTTCCCCAAAGCCTTCTAATCCATCAAAGTCTGCTGGTGTTAAGGCATACAAATCCGGAATACTCCGTAATTTGCCAGCATCATAGAGGGCCTCAAGGGTTTTGAGGGCCACTTGGTCCACTTCCGCCTGGCGCACCCAGTACAAAACCCCTTGAAGCACCCGGTCACGGCATTGAGGATTGGGGCAAGAGATGTGCACCCCCCTTTCCTCTGGCAGAGAAGCACAAGAGGGACAGTGCTCTGGCCAAATCGCCTCATCCCGGAACCCCTCCTCACGAAGCACACCTGTAGGATTTTCTCTCACATAGGGAATCACATCATTGGCCCGCTCCACCAAAATGGTATCACCTGCAGCCAATTTAAGACGGTCCACATTGGTGGCATTATGCAAACTGGCTCGTTCCAGTGTGGCCCCACCCAAGTGAATGGGATCAAATTGAGCCACAGGTGTGAGGTTGCCCTGGCGGCTCACCTGCCAAACAACCGAATTCAGACGGGTCTCTTTGGCTTCTGCTGGTGGTTTGAAAGCCAATGCATAATGATGGTGATGATCCACCACCCATCGCTCATCAATGGAATCATGAAGTCGATTGTCATCCACAAGAAGAATCAATCCATCTGTTTCAAAATTCCAGGCCTTTCTCTTACTCTCCAGGTACTCTTGATACACCTCACCAATCCAAGAGATTAAGGACGGTTGAGAGGATGAAACTGGTGGATGATCGATTGCATCTGTCCCACCAAAAAACAACTCTCCTTGAGCTTCCGTTTTGGGATTTTCCTCATCCACTACAGAAGGAGAAAGCCAATTGTCAAAGGTGTAAAATCCATTCTTTTTCAGAACAGAGATTTTCCCATCCTCTGACGCCAAACGGGGCTCATGGGCAAGATCGGCCTCAGATGCGGCAGTGGCTCCGGAGGAATGGTGTCCAGAAGCAGGCCAAACCACCTGATAAGCAAGAAAGCGAACATGATGAAGGGAACTACGATCCTCTTTGCGATTGATGAGTCCCACACAGTTATTCCGGAGGGGTTTGCCTCCTGTCTCATATTGGGTGTCTTTGGGAAGATGCAATTCTCCCCGAATTTCAACAGGGGATTGGGTAAAACGGATGGTCTGTGGAATATCATCCATGAATGGAGCGATATGGCTAATATCTTGGCCAACATGCCCATCCCCCCGGGTGAGAACGCGGATTAAGGTTCCTTTTTCATAGTGGAGTGCCGCAGACAATCCATCAATTTTGGGCTGAATCACAATTCGTGCGGAGGAAGGAAGATTCAATCGTGTGAGCCATTTTTCAGCTTCGTCCAGAGTTTTGGCCTTTCCCATGGAAAGCATGGGCACACTGTGTGTTGCCTTTCCCTCCCCTACATCCTCCGCTTGAATTCCAACCGTGGAAAAATAAGGATGGGCTGGCTGGATGGCTCGAAGTGCTTCTTCAAGTTCATCAAACTCTGCATCGGAAAGAAAGGATTCTCCGTTTTGATAATAATAGCTCCGAGCTTCCTGGAGCTGACGTACCAATTCTTCTGCGTTTTTGTTCATTGTGTCTTCATTACTCATTATGGTGGATTCATCCCAGTGGGAAAGGATTTTCAGTGGAACAGAGACCGGAGTCAATGCGGTCCAGACAAGGGCTCATCAATGGTTTTTGAAAAACAGCATGTCCTCAACACAAAGTCGTAAAATTCGTTCTTCAAAATTCAGCTGATTCGCATCAAGACTCGCTTACTGATGGACATCAACGAACCACCCCCACTTTGGGCCTTGGATTGAATAAATCGCTTCCCTACCAACCGATTGAGGGAATGAGCCGCTTGCTTTTCTGGTATGCCTAAATGGCGAGAGGCCCAACGGCATAACTCTGGACCACTGAATTCCACCTCATCACCATTGGGCTGCAGACCAAATCGCTTGATGTAATCGGCAATACCCAAAAACACCTGCTTGTCTATATCAGAACCCATCACCTCTTCAATGAGAAGATCTGTATTGCGCAGACGAGAAGACAGAGTTTTAATCATTTTTACAGCAAAATCAGGATTTTTCCGAACCTGATCATAGAAAGAGTTTTCATCAAGTCTCAGGAGTCGACAATCGGTTGCGGCTATGGCCGTTGCAGAACGTCCTTTTCGTTCAACCACCGCCATCTCACCAAAAATATCCCCTTTGGACAGGGTCACCATGGTTCGTGTGGTCTTGTCTCCCGTTCGTTTCCGAATTTCCACCCGGCCTTCAAGAATGATGTACATGTGGGAACCTGGTTCCCCCTCCCGAAAAATAATTTCGTGATTCCCCAGGCTTTGCACATTTCGTGAATAGGTGTTCCTATCAATCTTCACGGCTTGAGTCTAACGTATTAAGAGGCAAACTCAAAGTGTAGGTTTCCAGTTATAATGGGGCCATGTCCGAAAACAACTCTCAGAATCATGTGATTCGCCATGTTGCCCGCCGTCTCTCCCTGTCTTTGGAGAAAACTCAGGCCATCACAACTCTCCTAGATGAAGGAGCCACCATTCCTTTTGTGGCTCGTTATCGTAAAGAAATCACAGGAGGGATGGATGAGGTGGCCCTCCAAGAATTTTTGGAAATGCTGACTTTGACCCGCGAACTTCTTGCTCGAAAAGCCTCCATTCTCAAATCCCTCCAGGAACGGGAAATCCTCAATCCCAAGCTCCAAAAAGCCATTGAAGAGGCAGAAACAAAAACGGCTCTTGAAGACCTTTACCTCCCCTATCGCCCCAAACGCCGCACTCGAGCCCAGAAGGCGCGAGAAGCAGGGTTGGAACCTCTTGCCCATGCCCTTTGGGAACATCAGCACACCCTACCTTCCCTTCAAACCTATATCAACCCCGAAGCAGGAATCACGGCCCCTGAAGAGGCCTTAGCCGGTGCTCGGGATATTCTGGCTGAACGGATTGGAGAGAGTCCGGAGTTCCGTCCCGCCCTGCGGGAAAAAACCTTATCACAGGCAAAACTCCAATCCACAGCCACGAAGAAAAGGGATGATAGTGATGCGGCAGCGGTGTATTCCGACTATTTTCACCACAGTGAATCTCTCCGTCGCATGCCCTCCCATCGAATCCTGGCCCTGCTCCGGGGAGCAAGAGAGGGTCATCTCCGCATCAAAGCCCGATTAGATTCCGAGGATGCGGTGGAATGGCTCACCCGCCGAACTGTAAAATCCCGTGGGGCCGGTGGAGAACAAGTTCGCCTTGCTACAGAAGATGCTTGGAAACGACTGATGGCTCCTTCTCTTGAGTCAGAAATGCTCTCCCTCCTCAAGCAACGTGCGGATGAAGAGGCCATCACCGTCTTTGCTCAGAATCTCGAACAAATGCTATTGGCTCCCCCCCTAGGCCCCAAAGCCCTGATTGCCATTGATCCTGGATTTCGCACCGGGGGCAAAGTGGCCGTGTTGGATTCCCAAGGAAATCTCAAAGAACATGGCGTCATCCATCCAGAAGGCTCAAGCTCCGCCCAACAAGCAGCCCAACAATGGCTGGAACAACATGCGAAAAAGAATGGAAGCACCATCTTTGCCGTAGGCAACGGAACGGCAGGAAGAGAAACGGAAACCTTTTTGAAAAAACACTTTCCCTCTTTTTCCGTCCTTTCTGTTGATGAACGAGGAGCTTCGGTGTATTCCGCCTCACCAGAAGCCCGCCGGGAATTTGGTGATTTAGATCTCACAATCCGTGGGGCCATTTCCATAGGGAGACGGCTCCAAGATCCTTTGGCAGAATTGGTAAAAATTGATCCAGCATCCATTGGAGTGGGACAGTATCAGCATGATGTGGATGCGAAAGCTCTGGAGAAGGCCCTCTCCTCCACCGTGGAATCCGCTGTGAACAAGGTTGGGGTAGAACTCAATACCGCAAGTCCAGCCCTCCTCTCACGAGTGTCTGGAGTGGGTCCCAAACTGGCTGAAGCCATTGTGAATTACCGAAATACTCATGGTCCTTACACCCATCGGGCCCAACTTCTCAAGGTTCCCCGCCTGGGCGCCAAGGCCTACGAGCAATGTGCTGGATTCCTGCGAATTGCCCAGTCCTCTCATCCTCTTGATGCCAGTGCGGTTCATCCTGAACGCTATGCCCTGGTGGAACGGATGGCCAACGACTTACAAAGTGATGTTCATGAATTGATGTCCTCTCCTCAGCTCCAAGCCCAAGTGCAGCTTCAGAATTATGTGGATGAGAAGGCCGGAGTGGGATTTCCCACCCTCAAAGACATCATGGCAGAACTGGCCAAGCCCGGGCGCGATCCCCGGGGGGAGTTAGAAGAATTCCATTTTGATGAACGCATCCACAACATTGAGGATTTAGTGGAAGGGATGATTTTGCCTGGCATGGTTACCAATGTGACGGCCTTTGGGGCCTTTGTGGATGTGGGTGCTCATAGAGATGGATTGGTGCACATCAGTGAGTTGGCCAACCAGTATGTTTCGGTTCCCTCTGATGTGATTTCCGTTCGAGATGTGGTGAAAGTCAAAGTTTTGGATGTGGACCTCCGGCGGGGCCGCGTGGCTCTTTCCATTCGTCAGGCCAACGAACCATCCTGAAGCCAAGCTCCTCTGAGAAACATCATTCTAAGATCATGTTCTGTTGACCAGGGCACGCGCAGTGCCCTGGTCGATCTATAAACGCCTCCAATTCGCCCCTTTTCTGCCATTGAGAGAAGGTGATGCTTCCGTTTATGGTGAAGAATGTTTGCCACCTATCCCCAAAAACTTCATAAAGAGTCGCATGTTCGTGTCATTGCACCCTCTCGAAGCCTGGCCCTCCCATGGATTACAGATTCGGTCAAATCCAATGCAACAAATCAATTGAATGAGATGGGGCTCCGAGTCACCGTCGCTCCTCATGCCTTAGAAAAGGATGCCTTTGATTCCTCTTCTGTGAATAGTCGAAGAGAGGATTTGCATCAGGCCTTTAGGGATTCGGATGTCCAATTGGCTTTGACAGCCATTGGTGGATTCAATTCCAACCAGCTTCTTCCCTCCCTGGATTGGGAACTCATGGCTGCACATCCCACCCTTCTCTGTGGATTCTCTGATATCACCGCCCTGGCCAATGCTCTTTGGGCAAAAACGGGATTGGTGACTTACTCTGGACCTCATTTCTCCAGTTTTGGCATGGAGCAAGGTTTGGAATACACCGTGGAGTACTTTCAAAAATGTTTGTTTGGAACGAGTTCATATGATGTTCAACCCGCCGAATATTGGAGTGATGATCTTTGGGCCCTCAAGCAGAATCAACGCCATTTTGAGAAGAATGAGGGATGGTGGGTGCTTCAAGAGGGAGAAGCGGAGGGGCGCATCATTGGTGGCAATCTCTGCACCTTGAATCTTCTCCAGGGCACTCCCTTTATGCCAAGCCTCAGCAATGCCCTGCTTTTTCTCGAAGATGATTATGAGGTGAATGCCGCAACTTTTGATCGGGATTTAACCTCACTCATCCAGCAAAAAGATTTTCACCTGGTGCAGGGAATTGTGATTGGACGATTCCAAAAAGCATCAAAAATCACCCGTGCGCTTCTTCAATCCATTGTGGACAGCAAAAAAGAACTGAGAGGACTCCCCATTCTTGCCAATGCTGATTTTGGCCATACCACCCCCATTTTTACGTTTCCCATTGGAGGATATGGTCAGATTCGTTGCAAAGAGACTGATTCACAAATCCGCATTATGGAGCACTAAAGAAAGGCAGATTTTGTACGATCCCCAGCTCCCCTGAGGGAGCTAGGGAAAATCAGAACGGGCCAAAACCCACTTTAACGGCCAGGGCCAAGAAGCCAAGGGCAAAGGCCACCATCACCAACTGAGCCTTGATGCTCCAGCGCACCCAGGTGCCCCACCCCACGGTGGTGAAGCTCAATCCAATGAGAAGTAGCGCATTGGTGGGATAGAGAATGTTGCTAAATCCATCGCCCAAACTGAAGGCAAACACTGCCGTTTGCCGGGTGAGACCCGCCATTTCTGCCAATGGAATGAGAATGGGCATCATCAGAAAGGCTTTCGCCGAGGCACTGGATACAAAGAAATTCATTCCGAGGGTGACCAGCCACACCAAAAAGGCCGCAGTATAAGGTCCAGCCTCCATCAACTGCTCACCAGCTTGATACAGGATGGTGTCCATCACTTTTCCACGGGTCATCACCAAAGGAACCGCCATGGCCATCACAATCAAAAGCAAGCCTGGAAGTATATCCAACATTCCTCGAAAAAAGGTCTTGGCCAATGCGGCTCCTCTCAAGCCAGCACGATGTCCCGCTCCAAGTCCTCCAGCAAGAAAAACCAATGCCAAAAGGGGAAAGGATAAATCAGAGGCAGAAGGCCATAATCCTGTCGCGGTCAATGTGGACGCACCCAGCATCAAAACCACGCCAACCACCATGGAAATTCCAAACCAGCGTATGGCCTTCCCCATGGCTGGAGTCATGGCTTCATCCCGACCGGCCATAATGCTTTTGGCATTAAACTGCTCCCGTAAGGCTGAATCAGCTCGATAGCTCAGCGATTTTTCTGGATTCTTTTCAATGCGTTTTCCGTAGAGAGCTGTGGCCCCAAAGGCCACCACATAGGCCACAAGAAGGAAAAGTATTCGGAGCCAAGCCCCTGAATTGACGGGAAGCTCTGCCACTTTTTGAGGCACCTGAACCGTGAAGGGATTGGTTACCGCAGCGGCAAAGCCAAAGCCCATGGCCAACAGACTCATGCCCAGTCCCACCAATGAATCCCATCCCAGGGCAATGGCCAAGGGGACAACAAACACCACAATGGGAAGTAAACCTTCATAGAGTCCCACAAATGAGGAGAGCACCATAATACCGGCAATCACAAGAGCCATCAGATGATACTTTCGGTGGCTAAAGCGTTCCACTGCACGAACAAGGACAGCTTCCATAACACCCACTTTTTCAATGATGGTGAAGGATCCTCCCACAAAAAAAAGGAAGGCTCCAATCACAGCCACTGTCAGGGCATTATCCCCCCAAAAGACCTCAATAGGGGCCGTAAACCAACGCCAGATGGGTTGAGATTGGCGCACCATGGAGGCATCCTGCGCATCAAGATATTGAAAGGAACCTTGCACCACACTGGTTCTTCCATCCATGAGAACCCGCTCATATTCACCTGGTGCTAATGTACGAGTGAGAATTCCAGAAACAAGAATAAGAGCCAGCAAAATCCCACCAGCAAGGGCAAAGGCTCTCAAACCAATTTTGATACTGCTTTGTTGACTCATCCCTTTTGACCTTCCAGAACCTGAGTAAGAAAAGACACGCCACGTTCCCATGCTTCCAAAGAAATGGATTCATCTTCCGAATGAACAGCCTGAGATTCCCGAGCCGTCACGTCCATCGGAATGAAGCGATAAATGGCATCACAAACATCACGATACCAGCGAGAATCTGTTGTGGCTGTCATAAGATAGGGTGCGACAACGGCTTGAGGCCATGTTTGACGAACAGCAGATTTGAGAAAGTCCCAGTCAGGACCTTCGATGGGGCTGGCCGGCACGGGTTCAAAGGCTGATCCCTCCACCACCTCAACAGAAACATCCCCATCCACTGCCTGATGAATGATGTTCCGCACTCGGGCCATGGATGAAGCAATGCTTTCCCCAGGAAGGATGCGAAGGTTAATCTGAGCCTGAGCCTCATTGGGAAGAACATTATCACGTTCCCCTCCCCTCACCACCGTCATGGCCAAGGTGGTGCGAACCAATGAGGCCATGGAAGAGCGAGCTCCCAGTTGAGAAAGAATCAAAGGTTTGAAGAGTCGTGGATGGGAGAGAAGAAAGCCCTTAAATCCTCCCGCTGCTCGCCCCAATGCAGAAAGCATGGCTTGAGGGATTTCTGAAAGGGCCAGAGGAAAAGGATGAGCTTCCAAGGCTGCAAGGGCGGTAGAAAGCCTGCCGATTGCGGTGTGTTTTGGGGGGGCGGAAGCATGACCACTCATTCCCTGAGCCCGGAGACAGAGAGTGAGATACCCCTTTTCTGCAGCACCGATTAAGGCCACAGGTCCGGAAACAAAGGACTTGAGCTGATTGGTGGCAACAGCTCCACCTTCATCTAAGGCATAGGCAAATCGGATTCCCCGCTTTGCAAACAAAGCCGCAATCCGAGCAGCCCCTCGCTGTCCAGTGGTTTCTTCATCCCCACCAAAAGCAAGATACACCGTTCGATGAGGACGCTTGCCTTGAGAAGCCAAACTCTCAGCCGCTTCCATCCACGCTGCCAGCATTCCCTTATCATCAAGAGTTCCCCGGCCATAGATTCGCCCATCCACAATCTCTCCAGAAAAGGGTGGACGTTGCCATTTCTCAGAATCACCAGGGGGAACCACATCATAATGGGCCATTCCGAGAATGGGGGACAGATGAGACTCCGTCCCTTCCCAACGGAACACAATCCCTCGATCTCCCACAAGTTCCCGTTCCATGGCCTGATGAGCCGCAGGATAGAGTTCTTCAAGAAGAGATGGGATTCTATCAAAAGCCGTGGAATCTTCCTCCGAAGGATCATAGGAGGAAACAGTTTGAACACGAATCAGTTCAGAAAAACGTTCAGCGCTGGTCATAACCCATGAGTATACACGAGGTTCAAGAACTCGTGGAAAAAGGCTAATGATGCAACGCTCCACTCTCTTCTTGTTCTTCATCGCGAAGAATGGAATATATAATCTTATCCCCATCCCCCACTTGGGAAGGTAAGGGAGAGGGGCGAAGATGACGCCAATCATCGGCCATGGCAGGCTGTCGCCCAGGAGACCAGGCATGGGCCACAGTGGGGTGAACATCTTGAGTGGGACGAATCCGATAATCCCCTGGGATTTTCCGTCGGTAAGCCAACAAACGAATCACTGGATACTGATTGGCCCCTGGCAATGAAAGTCCCTGCGCGCGTTCCCGAGTTCGCTCCCGAGAAAATCCTGCGAGTGCCCAATCAAGTGCAGTCCGTCCCCCCTCATCTCGTTGCGCCTGAGGTTGATTACCATCAAGGAGAGGAAGCAGCAGCTGAAGAGAAGCCAAATCACCATACCATGCGGCCAGCATCAGAAGGCTCATCCCTGATTCATCTTCAACCTGGGGGGTTACACCACCTTCTATCAGCACACGCAGCATCTGTGGATTCCCCCACATCAATGCATAGGTGAGCGGCGACACGGCCATTTCAAAAGTGCCATTGGCTCCACCATCTTCTTGAAGAAAACGCTTCACCACGTCGATATGGTTTCCCGCCCCTGCATACGCCAAAGCGGTTCGTCCTTCATCATCCCTTCGTGCAGGATTCTCCCCACGTCGAAGCATCAAACCCACTCCAGCCACATCCCCTTGATACGCTGCAACCATCAAAGGAGTCACATCACCTTCACCAAACCCCGCATAACCAGAATCATATAAACGGTTGATTCCAATCCAATCCCCTTCTAGAGTCATTTCCAGCATGGAGCGATCTTGCTCTGACATTCGACGAGCAAAAGAGGGATTGGAACCATTTTCCATCGCACGCCCCAAGCTCCGCCATAATCGGGCATCCACATCCACCTTAAGGGCAGGAAGAGCTAAAGGATCCAAGCCCTGATAATCAGGATTCCCCAAAAGCAAGGGTGAAGCACCAGCCTTTAACAAAATACGTGCCATTTCATAATCGCCTGTTTCTAAGGCCACAGAAAAAGGAGAAATGGATTGAGATCGCCCTGTCTTTTCCAGAAGAACATCGGCCACAAGGTTGGGGTCGGCTCCACGGAACAAAAGGAGAGATACAAAAGCCCGATCTCCCCGCTCCACTGCCATCACCAAAGGGGTGCTTCCATCTCTTCCCGGCAAATTGGGTGAAGCACCTGCAGCAAGAAGACGCTGTGCCAGTTCATACTCCGAATTCTTCACAGCAATGGGTAAAGGACGCTCACCCCGTGAATCCGTATCATCCGGCCGGGAACCTCGGAGTAAGAAGTCTTCCACAAGAGAAGCATTTCCTTGTTCCACAGCCATGGTGAACTCATCCACACTCGGGGGACGCTGAGCCCCAAGAGGCATCAAGACCAAAAAAGCAAAGAGTAATATTGGGAAGAATCGAATGCTCATCCTCATCATTATCGGACAAAGGCGGAATAACCCCCTATAATTCCCCCATGGTGATTCAGAAAAAATCCTTTGGAAAAAGCCCCGATGGCCAAGCGGCCACAATATGGGTGATTGAAAACAGCCAGGGCGCACAACTCGGACTCACAGATTGGGGTGCCACCACCGCCTTCTACCACCTTCCAGACGGGGGAGGAAGAACTGTTAATGTTCTACTTGGTTATCCAGATGCCTCCGGCTTCACCAATGCACGAGGCTATCAAGGAGCCACTTGTGGACGCTTTGCCAACCGCATTGCCCTTGGGCGCTTTCACTTAGAGGGCCATGATTATGAGTTGGCTTGCAACAATGAGCCCAACCATCTTCATGGTGGAGACTGGGGACTGAACCGACGCATTTGGCAAGCAGAACCCTACACCGAAGGGAATCGAAGCGGCGTCGTCTTCACCACCACCAGTCCAGATGGGGAAGAAGGATACCCTGGAACACTCCAGGTACGGGCCGATTATGCCTTGGATGAAGAGGGAAGCATCTTCATGGATTTCCAGGCCCAAACCAATAAAGCCACCCCTGTGAATCTCACCAACCATGCCTACTGGAATCTGGCCGGAACTGGCACCATATTAAACCATCAGGTGAAATTTCATGCCTCCCGCTATCTTCCTGTGGATGACACAGCCATCCCTACAGGAGAACAGGCTTCCGTTGAGGGCGGCCCCTTTGACTTCCGCCAGGCCAAGTCCATCGGCCAAGATATTCAGTCCGCTCCCGGCGGCGGTTATGACCACTGCATCATCATTGATGGTGAGGCTGGAGAACTTCGCCCAGCCGTGGAAGTGTTTGAACCCCAGAGTGGGCGTCGTATGATTCTCAAAACAGACCGTCCAGGAGTTCAGTTCTATTCAGGAAATTTCCTTGATGGCAATCCCTTTGAAAAACACGCGGGATTCTGTCTGGAACCTGAGGACTTCCCCGATGCACCCAACCAACCCAGCTTCCCCTCCACAATACTCCAACCAGGAGAACGGTATCATCATCGCTCCATTTGGGAGTTTCCCCAGGATTAATCAAATCGACCCCTCCGACGAGGCACGCCGGAGGGGTGGAAGATCCATCCGAAACCACCACCTCGCAAGAGGTGGTCGATTTACAAAGAAGACAGGGACACATCATCGGGAAAGGCAATCCGAAAAGCACAACCCTCACCAGGAGAACTTTCCAGCCATGCCCGTCCCTCATGTTTGAGGGCAATGTGCTTCACAATGGCCAAGCCCAGGCCCGTCCCCCCCATTTCTCGGCTCCGGGCCTTGTCTAAACGGTGGAAACGCTCAAACACCCGAGCCTGATCTTCCTCAGGAATGCCAGGTCCATCATCCACAACGGAAACCACCACATCCTTTCCTTGACGTTGGGCCTCCAGACTCACATGGGCCCCCTCTGGACTGTACTTCACAGCATTATCCAGAAGATTCACCACGGCCTGCTCTGCCAAAATAGGATAAACATGGCATTCCAAATCCTCTGGTGCATGCATGGTGATGTGGATGCTGCGAGACTCCGCCTTGGGAGCACAGGTATCCAAGGCTCCCTGAAGAAGCTGCAGAACAGGTATTGGTTCCATGGGGAGCACACTCATGCCTTCCTCTAAACGAGAAAGGGTCATCAGATCTGCAATGATGGCTTCTAAACGCACCGTTTGCCGATGAATAATCTCTAAAAACCCCTGACGACGCTCCGCATCCAAATCCTGGGCTTGAAGCAAGGTTTCCACAAATCCAAGAATGGACGTGATGGGGGTTCGCAGCTCATGAGAAACATTGGCCACAAAATCTTTTCGTACCATTTCTAGATGGGTGATGCGGGTGACATCATTCATCACCAATAGACAGCCCGCTTGAATCAGAGAGGCATAGACCTGGAAATAGGAATCGCCCTCCTCTCCTTCCAAACGAACAAGGCCATCAACGGTGGGTTCCTGGGTGACAAAAATGGTGCGGGCCAATTCCAAAAGCTCCTGACTTTCAAAAAGTTCCAGAAGTCCCATGCCCCGGCATTCTTGGGCCGAATGTCCAGCCAAGATTGTGGCTGCTGGATTGATTTCCCGCACTTCTAAGGCCACATCTAAGAGCACCACCGGGGCCATCATCCCTTCCAACATGGACTGCAATTCTTCCCGGCGAATCTCCAAATCATCAATGGTGTCACGAAGGTGATTCCCCATGCGATTGAAGGCATCTGTGAGTTCCCTGGCCTCCCGGGAACCTAAAAGATTTAATCGCCGAGAAAAATCACCTTGAGCATAGCGTTCCGCTGCTGATTGCACCGCTTTGAACAATTGCCCGATTCGCTGCGCAGCCAAAAGACTCGCAAAGACTGATGCGATGATGAGCAAAAGGGCAAAAATGATGAGGGTGCGAATGGTATCAGCCAACCCTGCATGAAATCCCTTCACCGTTCTTGCTACGCGAAAAAAAAGACCATGAACCTCATCAAAAATAGCAGCATAGATGAGGGCCTCCCCTCCCAGGGTATCACTCCGGCGGATACTGGCCCCATGTCCCTCATCTAAGGCCTGAAGAATCTCTGGACGGTCATCATGAAGTTCCATGACTTGTGCATCTTCATGCGTATCAGCAAGAACCACCCCTTGAAGATTGATAATGGTGAGTCGGTATCCCCGAGAGGACGGTAAACTGTTCACAAATTCCTGGGCGGGCTGAGACTCCGTTCCCCCTGGATAAAGAGCTGCTAAGGTCTGAGCCAGTTCCCATTGCCTCAGCTTGGCATCCCCTTCTGCATAAGACCGAAGAGAACGGATACCAAACATTCCTGTGGCAATGATGGTAAAACCCAAGAGAAAGATGAGCAGGATGAAGAGCTGAAAGAAGATGGAACGCTTTTTCACCAACTATTCCCCTCGCATCCGGTAGCCAACACCCCGAACGGTTTCTACAAATTCACCTCGTTCTCCAAGCTTCTTACGAATCCCGAGAATCTGAACATCCACGGATCGAGCGGTCACGGGGTAATCCTCCCCTTTCACTGCATCAATGATTTGGTTCCGAGAAAACACCCAGCCAGGATTTTCCACAAGAAAACGAAGAATGGAAAACTCCGTTGCGGAAAACACCACAGGTTGCCCATCCACCCGAATCTCATGCCGGGCAGAATCAATCCCAATACCATGGATTTCCACAACACGATGAGAAGAAGTCTCCTGGGCAGGACCGATACGCCGAAGAGCGGCCTTCACCCGGGCCACCAACACACGAGGACTAAAGGGCTTGGTGATGTAATCATCTGCACCTGAATCAAAACCAATGACTTGGTCATCTTCCTCAGCTCGAGCTGTGAGCATGAGGACGGGAATCCCTCGGGTTTGTTGATCCGCTTTTAATTGCCGACAAACCTGCAATCCATCCATTCCTGGCAGCATCAAATCCAACAGAATCAAATCCGGATGATGAGAACGGGCAATGTCCAAACCAGCTTCCCCATCGGCGGCCTTTATCACCTCGTAACCACTCATCTCAAGATTGAAAGAAACCAACTCCCGAATATCAGCCTCATCTTCTACAATGAGGAGTTTCTCTTTCCTTTCCACCCGGGCCTCCCATTCCAGAAAATTTGTGAGGGGAATATCAGGAAAAGATTAACCCTCTGTTAGATTTCCGTTAAGATCCCAACACATCAGTCCCAACATTCCCCATCTTCCAATCTCCAGGGGCAGTGGTTTTCTTTCATTAAAATTTCCCTGGAAAGATTTCCCTTGAGGCAAAACCAAACTTTATCAACTTCCCCTCCTTTTCCTCCGATAAGCGGATTATGAAGCTGAAGTACAACGCCCCGGCGAGTCTCACCTTCGCCCTGGTGGCGACCCTTGTCCTTCTCATTGATGTGTCCGTGATGCCTGGCATCATAGAAGCTCTCTTCACCGCAGAGGGCTCCAAAACCTTTCGGGTGGATAATATTCCAGCCTATGTGCGGATGTTCACCCATGTCTTTGGCCATGCGAGTTGGGACCATCTTCTGGCCAACCTCACTCTCATCCTTCTGCTGGGTCCCATCCTGGAAGAAAAACACGGCACACGTCCCTTGGCCTGGATGATGGTGTTCACAGCGGGAATCAATGGACTCATCAATGCCCTGTTTTTTGAAACCCAACTCATTGGTTCGAGTGGAATTGCCTTCATGATGATTCTGCTGGTGAGCTTTGCAAATACCTCTGCCGGCGAGTTTCCCCTTTCTGCCATTCTGGTGGTGGGGCTCTACCTCTTTAAGGAGCTCTTGGCCATATTCCGTTATGATGATGTGTCCCAGGTTTCCCATCTCATTGGGGCTGCCTGTGGAGCCATCTATGGCTTTGCCCGCACCGTTGGCGCAGGCCGTGCAGCACGTCGACAAAAATCCTCCCCGCCACCAGCAGGAGCAGCTCCAGGCAGCACCATCGTGAACTAAGACCAAGCGGGTTTCCTGGACCGGGAATCGGTGATATCGTGTCCCTCATGACCGACACCACCCTTCTAGAACAACGATTAGCCAGTCTGGAAACCCGCCACAGCGAGCTCACCCAGGCCATTGCTGATCCTGAACTTCCCAAAAACCCGAAACTCTATAAAGAAACCATGCAGGAATTTGGCCACTTGGAAGAAACCATGGCGGCCTACACCGAATTCCGTGGTAAAAAAACCGAACTCCAAGATGCCCATCAAATGGCTGAGGGGGAAGATGACCCAGAACTCAAAGCCATGGCGGCCGAAGAGATTGCCCCCTTGGAAGAAGAGGTTGAAAAGCTGATTCAGCGCCTCAAAGTTCTTTTGGTTCCCCGAGATCCCCTGGATGGAAAAGACATCATTGTAGAAATCCGGGCCGGAACAGGTGGCGATGAAGCCAGCCTCTTTGTCGCTGATCTCTACCGCATGTATGGACGCTATGCCGAAGCCCGCAAGTGGAAGGTGGAGGTGATGGAAGCCAGCGAAACCGAGGCTGGTGGATTCAAAGAAATCATCTTCTCTGTGGGCGGAAAAAGCGTCTATGGAAACCTTCGCTATGAATCTGGTGTTCACCGTGTTCAACGGGTTCCCGCCACCGAATCCCAGGGACGAATCCACACCTCAGCTGTAACCGTCGCCGTACTTCCTGAGGCCGAAGACACAGATATTGAAATCAAAGACGCCGATTTGAAAATTGACGTGTACCGCTCCAGTGGTCCTGGGGGCCAGAGTGTGAACACCACCGACTCGGCCGTGCGCATCACCCACCTTCCCACAGGTTTGGTGGTGACCTGTCAGGATGAGAAGAGTCAAATCAAGAACAAAGCCAAAGCCCTGCGGGTGCTCCGAAGCCGTCTCTATGAAGCCGAAGAAGCTAAGAAACAGGCCGAACGAGCCGCAGCTCGAAAAAGTCAGGTAGGATCTGGGGATCGTTCAGAACGGATTCGAACCTACAACTTCCCCCAGAGTCGGGTCACCGACCACCGCATCAACCTCACCCTCTACAAGCTGGATCAGGTGATGCAAGGTGAATTGGATGAGGTGATTGACGCTCTCAAAGTCAGCGCCTTGGAAGATGCTCTCAAAGCGTAATATTTTGATTTTTTAAATCGACCCCCGGCTCCGCCGGGGGGTGTTCTATTTACTCCTGAGCCATCACAACCGATTCTTGGGACGCTCCAATATTCTCTTCAACAGCACAAGAAGACTCGCCTCCAGTCCGTTGATACACAGCTTGTCCCGATAACAGCTTTTTCCAGTACCCCTCCGTCCAGGTCACAGCTAAAACTGCCACAATCAAATTCCCAGCAATGATGCCTCCCCAAACACCATAGATGCCCCAATGAAAAAGAGAGGTAAAGATGTACACAAAGGGAAGCACAAAACCCAGCATTCGCAAACCTGTAATCACAAGTGCCGGCCATGGGCGCCCATTGGCTTGAAAAACGGCACGGGCCGTGATGGCCACAGCGGCAAAAAGGAAGGAATACTCCAGTATGTAGGTTTGAAGAACGGAGTATCGGAGAACCGTGGCATCTGAGGTGAAGATGCTGTACACCAAGGGTGCCAAAAGAACCATCATGGTGGCTGTGACCGTCACGGAAGCAATAGCAATGAGTGCACCAATTCTCCATGATTTCCGAGCCCGTTCCATTAAACCCCGTCCCATATTCTGCCCCACTACCGTCATCAACGCAGAGGAAAGAGCAAAGATAGGAATCAATACAATTTGATCCATTCGTCCACAAAGTGATGCCGCCGTCACCGTACGTGGATCAATTCCAATCATGATGCGGTTGAGCACAAGGAAGGTCACTGACATCATGATTTGAGCCAGAGTCTGAGGAAAGCCCACACTCAGAATCTTCTCAATCAAATGCAAGCGCACATGTTTTGGACTCCAAGCCACAGGAACACGAGTTTTTTTTGCAGCAAAAACCCAAATGAGGTACACCGCTGCAAGGGATTGTCCCAGAACAGTGGCCAACGCAGCTCCTCGAACCCCCATATTCAAGCCAGGAAGAAAGGCCACCCGTTCCAAAATGAAGAACGGATCTAAAAAAATGTTGACAAGGTTACCCAAAATCATGGCTCGCATCATGTATTTGACTTGGCCTTCGCCTTGAATCACACCAATGAGAACCTGCATGGTGAGCATGGCACCAAGACCAGGTAAAATCCACTGAAAGTAATCTAGAGCATGACGAGCATAGTCGCCTTGTGCCCCCATGGCTGAAACAATTCCATCACTGAAGATATAACCTAGAAGAACGGAGAGAACTCCCAATACCAGGGCCAAAGCCACACCGGAATCTGCCACCCGGCTCAGCACCCCATTATCGCGCTCTCCAATGGCACGAGCCACCAAGGAACTCACTCCAATCATGAGACCATTGGCCATGGCAACAAAAAGGAACACCACTGGAAAAATCAGTCCAGAACCACCAATGATAGAAGGATCAGAAGGATCAATGGAGCTGATAAAATAGGTATCAACAATGGTATAGGCAATGTTAAACAGCATCCCCATCATCATGGGGAGGGCTAAGCGAATCAAAAGAGGTCCAAGAGGTCCGTCAAACATTCCAGGCACATCTTTATGGCTCACCGCTGTGGAGTGATTCTCTTGAGGGATGGTCTCACCCTCGTGTTTTTCTAAATTCTTGGGATTCATGTTCCCCACTATCTGTGGATATTTTTAAACGGTCAAGGCTCTTTTTAAAATCAATTTACAGGATTTCATGCATCAATAATCAACCTTGTGCCACACCTTAATCAATTCAATTCTATTTTATTTCAATATATGCATTTAAGCTCATAAAGAATTATTTATATTTATTATTATATAAAGACAAAAAAAACATGATTTTTTCTCAAGCTTCCTAAGAGGGAATGAAGGAGAAACCTTTAACATGTGCAAGAATATTTCCCATAAGAAACCTATGTTTTTCAATCTTTCTCATGAAAAAATAGGATTTATTCGGTTTAGAAAACCTCATCAGTGGACGTAAAGCCTCAAGATGGGCACAATCCCTCCATGACCATCCGCGAGGCCCTTCATTGGGGAAAATTACAACTACAAGAAATGGATGATAATGATACACCCTCCCTTGATGCCGCCCTACTCTTAGCTCATGTTCTCCAGATTTCTCGCGAACGTCTCTACATGGAACTCTCCAGTTCATTGTCTCGTCAAAAACAAGAGGAATACACGGTCATACTGAACCAGCGAGCCACAGGAGAACCTGTGGCTTGGATACTTGGAACCAAAGAGTTTTGGGGGCGAGATTATCGGGTGGGACCGGGTGTACTCTGCCCAAGACCGGATTCCGAGGTTCTCATTGAAGCTGTCAGTGCATCCATGCAGGAATGGCAACAAGGTGGACGACTTCATGATTGCTGCTGTGGTCCCGGAACTCTTGGTCTTGCCTTAGCCGCAGATCATCCTCACTGGAAGGTGAGTGCTTCGGATATTTCACCCCATGCTCAAAAGTACTTTCTCATCAATTCCCAGCGTTTGACACAAAACCAAGTTCCCTATGTTCATAGCAACCTGATGAATGCGGTTGAAGGTCCCTTTGAAATCATCATTTCCAATCCGCCCTATCTCACTCCTCTTGAAACAGAAGAAAGAAAGAATCGAGGCTGGCAGGAACCAAGCCTGGCCTTGGATGGTGGAGACCATGATGGATTGGCTCTCATTCGCCGCCTGATTCCCCAATGTGCTAGCCGTCTTGTGAAGGGTGGAAAGCTCTTCCTTGAGGCGGACCCCTTGCAGATGCCCCTGATAAGTCGAATACTGTCGAACAACGGCTTTGCGGACATCCGGATCATTCCTGATCTGGGGGGACGAGACCGGGTTGCCGCCGCCGTATGGAAAGGGGCAACATGAGTCCGTTGAGTGACAAGCTAATCCTCTCTGACACAGATCTTGATGCACAGATTCGGCATTTCACCGGACGATTGGATAACTATCCCCGGAGTGAACGCCGGGATATTCTCCGAGCCCTTCATTGGTCACGAAAACTTCATGAAGGTCAGCAACGGGCATCTGGTGAGCCCTACATCATTCATCCCCTTCGAACCGCAGAAATTCTCATTGATTTTCGAATGGATCCAGCCACCATCAAAGGTGCTCTTCTCCATGATGTTCTGGAAGACACGGAAGTGGACCGCAGTGAACTGGTGGAAAAGTTTGGTGAAGATGTGGCCACACTGGTGGATGGCGTCACAAAAATTGATGACATGGATGTGGGAAAAAGTGCCCGAAAAGCCGCATCCTTGAGAAAAATGGTTTGGGCCATGGTGGAAGACCTGCGGGTGATTTTCATCAAACTGGCGGATAAGCGCCATAATATGAATACCCTGCAATACATCACGGAAGATGAGCGCCGTTTACGAATCGCCCGTGAATGTCTGGAAATCTATGCCCCCATGGCTGGCAAACTGGGAATGAGTTCCCTCAAAAGCGAGCTGGAAGATTTAAGCCTCAAATACCTTAAACCAGAAACGTATGCCCAAATCAAGGAGCATATTGCTCTCAAAAAAGCCGAACGTGGTCATTATTTAGAGAAAATCCAAGGCAACCTTCTTCAAGCAGCAAACCAATCACGAATGCGAATTGAAGTGGCCACCCGTGCCAAACATTTTTACTCCATCTATCGGAAAATGAAGGACAAGGGCAAAGATCTTGAAGAGATCTATGATTTATTGGGTGTGCGTGTTCTTTGCGATACCCCAGAAGCCTGTTATGTCATGCTTGGGGTGGTGCATCGCCTCTGGGTTCCTCTTGAAGGTCGATTCAAAGATTACATTGCCAGCCCCAAAGGCAATGGATACCAATCCCTCCATACCACTGTTCTCACCGAGGGAGGACGCCCACTAGAAATCCAAATTCGCAGCCGAACCATGCATGAAACGGCAGAATTTGGGATAGCAGCCCATTGGGCTTACAAAGAGGGAAAAAGTCCCGATCAAATCCATCCCCGTCAGGTGGCTGTGGTAAAACAGCTTCAAACCCTTCGTGATGAAGGTCATGATGATGATGCTGGAGAATTTTTGGATGCCATTAAACGGGATGTACTTCGGGATTCCATCATTGTGTACACTCCCAAAGGAGATCCAATCGAGCTTCCAGAAGGATCTACAGCCATAGATTTGGCCTATAGCATCCACTCGGAAATTGGTGAGCATTGTTTAGGGGCCAAAGCCAATGGGGCCATCATCCCTCTGACTCGCCCATTGGAAAACACCCAAACCGTACAGATTCTCACCTCTCCAAATGCCCATCCACATGTGAACTGGCTTAAACATGTCCGGAGTGCTCGAGCACGCGGGAAAATCCGTGCCTGGTTGAACAGCCATGATGCCAATGTTCTCATTGATCGGAATATTGTGGCTCGACAAAAACCATCCGTTCCCCAAGAAGAACCCTCTCCACCTCCAGAAACGAATGAATCCAGCTCCTCCAAGTTGGAAACCCAGGTTTTGGATCAAGAAAAGGTGGGCATCACCATTGGTGAAGAACGAAATATGATGATCAAAATCAGCCAATGCTGTGCCCCGGTTCCAGGCGATCGCATCATTGGATATGTCTCCCGGGGAAGAGGCATTGTTGTGCACAAAGAGAATTGTCCAAACCTCAAAGGCATTGAAGATTTTGATGAACGTCGTATTCAAGTTGATTGGGAAACAGCCAGTTCTCGAACAACCCAAAGATTCCGCATCCATTCCCGATATACCCATGATCTTTTCAGTGAAATTGAAGCGGCCATTCGAAAATTCCATGGCCACCTGATTTCAGGTAGCTTAGATGAAACAGAACGGGGTGACTTAGAAGGATTCTTTACCGTTGAAATGGAAAGCCGTGATGATTTTAAAAAAATCTCAAAGAGCATACGGGCCATTCCCACGGTGCTCTCCATTTCCAAGGTTCAGAATTTTCAAAATCGATATTATGGCTAATGTCCAAAGAGAAAACATTCGCTATTACATCAAACGCTGAAAAAACACCCCGCAAAGCGGGGTCGATAAGACGTTTTTAAGGAACATATAATGGAATTGCACATCGTTCTCCATGAACCAGAGATTCCCCAAAATACAGGGAGTATTGGACGCACATGCATGGCTGTAGGTGCCCGCTTGCATCTGATACGCCCTCTTGGTTTTTCATTAGACAGCAAATATTTAAAACGAGCAGGATTGGATTATTGGGCGGATTTAGATTGGGAGATTCATGAGAATTGGGAGGCTTTTCAAAGCGCCTATCCTGATGCACCACTGTGGTATTTCACCACCAAGGCCAAGAAATCCCATGTTGAGGGACAGTTCTCCCAACGTGTGTTTCTTGTTTTTGGAAAGGAAACAGCGGGACTACCTGATGAAATGATTGCTCAAGATATGGATCATTGTCTACGCATTCCCATCCATGAAAAAGCACGTTCTCTCAACCTTTCTGTGGCCGTTGGAGTGGCAGCCTATGAGGCCCTGCGCCAGGGAGATTTTTCAGGATTATCATCTTCTGATCCGGAGAACAGAATTACCTTATAGATGTTGAAAATCACATATTGAGCCTCGTAAAGTATGCATCCTCGAGGCTCAATATTTGCGATTCATGCAATCCGCTGCCCCATGAATCGATACCCATATCCACGCTGGGTCCGTATCCAACCAGCACCTCCCAATTTCTTCCGGAGATTTTTCACATAGGTATCCACAAGTCGGTCATATCCTTCGTAATCATATCCCATACAAAACTCTAAAATATCGTCACGGGAACGGACTTTTTCGCTGTCCGTGGTGAGAAAAGAGAGGATGGACCATTCTCGTTCTGTAAAATCGATGTTTTTTCCATCAAGACGGGCGAGTCGGCCTTCCACATCAAGTTCCAAGCGATGATTCTCAAGTCCCCAATAATGCGAATCCGATTCAATGGGATTCTGAGCGATAAGGGCCAACTTCATGGTGAGAAGATAGGCTGAGGTTTCCCGAGGAATGATGTCATCGGCTCCCAGTTTGAAAAAAACAATTTCTAAAGCCTGAGAGGGAGTAGAGGCCAAAAAGACAAGAGGCACAGAAGTGGTATGCCGATGCTGTTGAAGCCATTGTTGAACCAGATCTTCTTGGTCATCAACAATGATGATCATCAATGCAGCCGATGAGAGCATTTCAGATTGAGGTTGTTCTGTATGAAGAACATGAAATCCATTCAAAAGAAGGTTTGATTCTAGAAGGGTTTCCTGTTCACTAAACCCCCAGCAGAGAACAGTTCCTTTCGTGGACTTTGTATCAGGCACATTCATCAAAGGCATAGCCGCTTCCTCGTATGGTTCGGATGAGTCTAGGATCTGGAAGTTTGGCCCGAATTCGACGGATATGATTATCAAAACTCCGTGATCCAACAGGATACTCACGATTTTCAAGAATTCGAGGCAAGGCATCCCGAGGAACAATCTGTCCTTCGTGGTCATGAAGATAGGTCAGGATTCTCCACTCATCTGGTGAGAGATCAATGAGAGTTCCATCCACTTCAAATCGATGCGCATTGTGATCAACAAGAACACGTTTAGCCCCCAAAGAAGAGGACGTATTCTGGAGTGACTGAGGGCGCAATCGTCGTCTTCCACGATTCATTAACGCAGAGAGTCGAAGTTCAAGAATATAGGGAGAAACATTCCGGAAGATGTAATCATCAGCTCCGGCGGAAAGAGCGGTCAAGGCTTGGACATCATTTCCGTCATCAATGATGCAAAGTACAGGAGAACGAAAGTGCTCTCGAACTTGGGCAATACCAAGAAAGCCTTTTCCCCCCTCAACCATGGGATCCAGAATAAAAGCATCTGGTAACACTCCATGGGGATTGAGAGACGCTTCTGTCAAAACTTGGTAACCAGAGATTTCAAAGAATTGACGTATTTCATCGGTACGTCGTCCTTCTCCGAGGACGGCGATGCAGAATTTGTAACTCATGAGACTTTATGTGCAATTTCCGTACCAAATAACGAGTGGTCAGAATGCGTCTAGAAGATTTTTTTATGTGCAATTCTTTCTCAGTTTTTCAATGAACGGAAATTTTCTGCACATTTGTTCTCATTGGGTTCAATTGATGTTCAGATTGACTCGATGTGAAAAAAGCCCCTGGTATAACCCAGGGGCTTTTATGATTCTAACAGAGTTCTGAAGAAAAGAGATTAGAATTCTGAAACTATTCTCAGGTAAACATTACCAATGTAGGAACCATCATCCTGTTTGGAACTGACAACTGTCTTGTATTTGGGACCATCATTCCACCCCAAGTAGAATTTGACTTGGTCATTGATGGTTGTGACTTTCACACCGGCTTCGTAACCAAGAGTTTTTGTGAACTGGGTGAAATCACCTGTGCTGATGGCACCATAAACCTGAAGGGCATCAATGATGTCATAAGTGAGATCAATACCCATACCAAAGGCAGCATCGGTCAAGAGTGCTTCACCAGTACCCATGACACCATAGCCAAAGCTGTTCCAGCTTCCACCAAAAGCCACACCGGCTTCAAGATCCTTCTTGTCAATGAGGTAATCAGCTCCCAAGCCAAACATGATCATGCTATCGCCCATAAGATCATAGCTCAAACCAACACCAACGGCATCAGTGTAGCTCACACCAGTCACTCCATCGGGAGTATCAATGTAATAGGCTTCTGCTTTCAAACCACCGAACTCACCATAGAGGTTCACCAAGAGGTTTTCTTTTCCGATAGCAAAGGATGTTGGACCAATGGCAACCAGAAGATTCACAGAACCATAGCTGAAAGTTCCTGCCAACTGCGCTTCTGTCATGTTTTCTGCATAACCAACTTCCACAGCCTCATAGCCGGTTAAATCGCTGAAATACTCCTGGGTATCAAAGCTGGTGTAACCAACATCAAAGGAGAAACCAACGGGAGAATCCAGCCCAAAGGCCTTCATCATATCAATGGTCATGTAGAGGTCACCAATACCTGCAACCTTTCCATCCTTATCGGGGAACAAACCATCTAAACCAATGGTGAAACTGACAAAATCATCCACATTGGCTGAAAGTTCTAAATCAGAATCTCCAACAGTGATGCCATAGGCATCCGTGAAGTTTGTTCCAAGTCCGAAGTCCACTTCGCCACTGAATGTGACGTCCGTAGCCATGACGGGCATGGCCGCAATAACAATCAAAATTGAAAGTGTTGCAATAGCCTTTCTCATGTATCCACTCCTGTAAGTTTGGCTTGATACGGAGAAAGACTAGCAATGCCTTGTAACGACAGTTTGAAACAAATCTGTTATTCGAGGTTGTATTCCGCAATTTTATTGATGATGGTTCGTCGAGAGATTCCAAGCTCTTGAGATGCTTTTGTTCGATTCCCTTCCCAACGTGCTAAGGCTTGAGAAATCAATTGACGCTCCATTTGTTTTAAACTTCCAGCACTAGAATCTGAAATTGTGGGTGAAGTTCCGTGCCCTGGAAGTTCTAAATCCGCAACTCGAATCTGGCCATCTTCAGCAAAGATAAAGGCCCGCTCAAGAATGTTTTCAAGCTCTCGTACATTCCCAGGAAAACGATGGGAATACAAAGCATCTGCGGCCTCACTGGATAAACTCTCAATAGGAATGCTCTGCTGCTGATTGAGACGCTCCATAAAAAACCGAACCAGAAGTGGTATATCATCACGTCGTTCTCGCAAAGGTGGAAGATGAATACGAGCCA
This sequence comes from Spirochaetales bacterium, assembly GCA_022360655.1. GTDB lineage: Bacteria > Spirochaetota > Spirochaetia > DSM-2461 > DSM-2461 > UBA2779. The sequence goes on from JAKSCK010000255.1 coordinate 108,015, forward strand.
CATTCAATCTGTAATATAAATCTTCTCGAAAAGCTCCTTCTCGTGAAGCATTCTCAAGCTCTTTATTGGTTGCCGCAATGATACGTACATCAATTGGAAATTCTGTGGTGGACCCAAGCCGGCGAATTTTCCGTTCCTGCAAAACACGGAGCAACTTCACCTGAAGAGCAATGGGCATTTCTCCAATCTCATCCAGAAATAGGGTTCCCCCTTGAGCCATCTCAAACAATCCTTTTTTCATGGAATCGGCTCCCGTAAAAGCTCCTTTCTCATGACCAAAGAGTTCACTTTCCAATAAGTTTTCTGGTACTCCACCAATGTTCAGTGCCACAAAGGGGGCTGAAGAATCTCCTGAGACTTGATGAATCGAACGAGCGGCCACTTCTTTCCCTGTTCCGCTTTCTCCCGTGATGAGTACAGTGGAACGGGATCGAGCAATTTTGCCGATTCGTTCCTTCACCTCTATCATGAGAGAACTATTTCCAATAAGGAGTCCTTCCGGGCTGGGTCCATACCATGGACCTTCAATTTGCAATCGTCTCAACTTTCGAACCAGTTCATCAGGTTTAAAGGGCTTCGCAATATAGTCTCGTGCCCCCAATTTCATGGCTTCAACGGCATCCATGATTTCACCAAATGCAGAAATCATAATGACGGCACATCGACGTTCCCTCTCACGATTGCCAATCCACTCAAGGAGTTCAAAGCCATCCATTCCTGGCATTCGGAGGTCAGAAATGACAACATCAAAGAGTTCTTCTTCTAAAACTCTTTGGGCAGCAATGGCATTTTCCACTGCTCTTACTTCAAAACCTTCAAGCTGTAAAATGGCACTGAGGGTTTTACGTATGTTGGGTTCATCATCAACAATCAGAATTTTCATTTTTATGCCCTTGGAATTTTGAGAGTGATGCTGGTGCCTTCATCTCGTTCGGATTGAATCAGTAATTGACCATTCGCCGCTTTAATGAAGCGGGAGACCAGCATTAAACCCATTCCCAAACCTTGCGATTTTGTTGTGAAAAATGGATCCTTGATCCTGGTCAGTGTTTCAGGAGAAATACCCTGTCCCTCATCTGCTACAGAAATGGAAATCATACGTCCTTCACTCATCGCATCAACACGAATCTTTGAAATCTCTGATCCACTTTCTAAGGCATTGGATAACAGATTTTCGATAACCGAATGAAAGCGATCGGTATCCATTCGTATGGACATTGGTGCATCAGGACAGTTCCATGAAATGCCTGAGGGAAATCGTTTTGGATACGTTTGAAAAAGCTCCTGGACAGAAAGAGAAATGGGCTGCCCAACAGGATCACTGAGAAAAGTGCGTGTGCGATCCATCAAGGTACTGAGTCGATCCACCTCTTCTTCAATCACCTCAAGCCCTTCCGCCAGATCTCCTCCCTTCCGTAGAAGTGCGGTCTGAAGTCGAATTGCACCAAGGGGATTTTTGATCTCATGAGCAAGAGTTCGAACCGCTGTTCCCAAAACAATGAGCTGCTGGTTCATCGCAAAATTTTCGCTGATTTTGAGGTAATATCGAAAGAAATGACGAATCAGAATGATTCCCACCGCCAATGTCAGCATTAGAGCGGCCATGGCCATATAGCGGATTCGGATTCCCCAAATTATAGATGTGGGAAGCTCAGAACGCACATACAGCACGTGATAGGGATTGGGGGCCATCAGCATAGGCCAACTCGAGTCTGTAAAGTAGCGGGAATCAGAAGGACTATACATCCGTAACAAGGATTCTGTTCGTTCTGAATAAGACACCATTCCCTCAGAGAGGTTCCACTCCAAATAATCAGCCTGAAAGTCCGTCAAAGCATGGGGAGCATCGCCATAAAGAAAAACCGCATTCCCAATCGCATCATAAACACCAAAGGCTTGAATATGCTCATATCGACTCAGATACCAGTAAGGCTCGTCCATAACCTCAGAAAGGAGCATATCCCGCATTTGCAGGGCTAAGCCCCGGATAAACTGTTTTTTCATTTGGTTGGCATCCACATGCAGATACAATGAAGAGAGGGCACATGCACCAATGAAAAGGGTAATAAATACCGCATAAATGGTTCGCTCTAGAACATTTCGCTGAGGTCTTGGAGATGGCATAACGGCATCATGGCGAGTCATGAGAAACCTGACAATCAACATTACCCTGAATTAACAAAGAGTTATAAAATGCTCATACGCTGTTCATCATCCGTTCAAGAACTCACAGCTTTTGACCTATAACGCTTGTTACTTCAACCAATCCGGAATATAGATCCCAACGGTTTTGATTCCTTCACCATCCGCAACATAGGCTGTCTCACCTTGAACAGTCACATCCAAAGCAAAGACATCTGGGCAAGAGGAAATAATTCTCCACTTTCCTGGTTTGCGGATATCATACACCTGCAATCCCTGATACCCCGATGCGACATAGAGATATTGACCATCAAGGAAAACACCCTCACCTGATTCTGTTGCGATGGCTCCAATCTCTTCAAAGCGTCCACCGGAATCAAACTCTAAAAGATGAACACCTGTGTCAGAGAGTGCAGCAACCTGCGAACCTACAACAGAGACTGAACGTACACCTGTTAATGGATAGGTTGCCACTTCTAGTGGAGGACGATCTGGGAAAGGTGCATAGACCGCTAATCGATCCGCCCCCCCTGCATAGATCAGCCCGTTATGCTCTTCAACAGTCAAGCATTGATTCAACTCTGCGGTTCCAAGACGAACAACAGCACCATCTGCTTCTGAGAAGGCAACAAGTCCTGAGTCAGTTGCAGCAAAGGCTGTTCCTTCAAAGAACACCACATCATGAACATATTGATTCTCTTCAAAAAGAATATCTTCCTCACCATCGGTGCGAATGTAGCGAAGCCCTGCTCCACCATCAGCCACAAACACACCTTGGAAGGCGGATGAAGCCCCCTCTGCAAAAGCAGAAGACCAAGAGGCAAGTACATCCAATCGCCGTGGATCAACAGCTGTAACTCCACCAGAATGCGAGGAAACAATGAGTCGTTCTGAAGTCTCATCAAGTTCTACGGCATAACTCAAACCTTCAAGCTGTGCCTCACCTGTCACGAAAGACACGCCCACCAGGTAGGTCTGATACACATCAACCCCACCCTCTGATGCCACAAGAAGTTCATCATCCAAAACAGCCAGAGCCGTGGTTCCTCGGATGGGATACTGACGGAACGATTCAGGTTGCTGTGGATTATCAATGTCGTACAGTCTCAAATTGGTTTGGGAAGCCACAACAAGGAAGCCATCGGATTCAGCAATGCGTACAACATCAAAGCCTTCCACTGAAGAAAGGAGCTGTGGAGATGTGGCATCACTCACATCATAAAGAGCAAAACCAGCACTTTCGCCTCCCATCACCAAGATGTCACCCATGAGGAAGAGGACATCAGCGGAATCAAAGGAGATGGTCCCAAGAGGCCAAGGCCGCTCTGGCACCGAGATATCAAATATCCGAACACCAGAATCCCCTGTGGCCAAATAGGCTGTGTCACCGCGAACAGCAATATCTCGTCCAGAAAGACCTTCTGTAGAAGCTAAACGTTTGGGCTCCAATGCGTCTTCAATATCCAGCACACGCAAACCCCGATCCACATCGGCAATATAGGCATGATTACCAGAGACCTGCACTGCCACAGCATTTCCCGCACGACGTGTACTCACCACAAGAGGTCGGGCAGGATCATTGATGTTCACCACTTTCAGGCCAGCTTCCCCAGTTGCCACATAGGCATAGATGCCTTCCACATCCACATCTTTCGCCCCAGGAATAAGGGCATTCCCAACACTGATGGGACGGGCGGGTTCTGAAACATCAATGAGAACAAAACCTGATTCCTCTGCTGCAATCAGTGCATAATTCCCCTCAATGGTGATCCCATTGGGTTTTTCAACATCGACACCTCCTACAAATTCAACATTTTCCTGCTGAACGGCCAGAGAACGACCTGAATCAGGTGTACTGAGAACTTCGGTATAGCTTGCTGGAGCAACAGAATACCAATAATCCCGGCCATAAAAAACTTGCGTATCCACATAGTAGCCATCAGAAGAAGTTTCTCCGATGGGTTCAAATGGACCTTCAGGATTATCGGCCCGGAATATGGCATAGCGATCAGCGCCGGGAACAGGACTCCAGCTCACACGGATTCGACGGAATTCTCCCTGCACAGAAGGACGAAGAGTGGCAGGAGACAAAGGCATAGCTGCGACTTCATGGGAGAGTACAGCACCACTTGGAGTATCGGCTTCAACAGTGAGTGTGTATTCCGTACCATTGCTCAAACCCCGGAGATCAAGACCAGGATTCCTGGTTCCGTATCGAACAGATTGTCCAAGAGAAGTTTGGAGAATCACCGCATAGGAAGTGGCAGTGGGAACAGGACTCCATTCCGTTCTCAAGGAACCATTCCCTGCGATGGCTTTAAAGTCTGGAATAGGGCTTTGTCCCTGCCGGATACGGAAGGTTCGAATCACACGTTGTCCATTCCGTCCTTCGGCAATGATGGCCACATCTTGGTTGCCAATTAAACCCGCTGTAGGAATGATGGAATTGAAACTTCCATCCTCACGAACCTGAAGCTGACCTGTTACTAGTCCATCACGCGTGACCGCTTCACTAGAGAGGATTTCAAAGGAGAGGCTTTCAATACCGCCTAATTCCAGCTCTCCGGCATAGGGATCAATAACCAACCCTGCAAGACGAACACCAGCACCATACTCAATGCCTTCGTCCGCACCATCAAGAATCAATTCCGGAGGAAGGGCACCATCCCGCAATTGGAGGACTCGAAGAGTTTCATTTCCATTGAGATCAATGGCCGCCAATTCCACTTCAGCCACATCAAGTTTATCTTCGATTTCAACGGAAAGTTGAAAGCTTCCATCTGAATCAAAGAAAACAGGTGTGCGTGAACCACCACCAAGAGACCATTGCAGAGATTCAATTTCGCCCACACCTTCAGGATCAAAAGGACCAGCACCTACTTGCCCCTCTATCAGGATTTCACGTGTATAGAAGGAATTGTTTCGTGGACTTTGAATCACAAGTTCCGGTCCAATCCAATCATTATAAAGCCGGAGTGTTACAAGCTGTTCTTCTCCATTTCGATCCACACCCTGAACAATAACTTCGACATCTTCAGAAATTTTTACAGCATTAATGTTGAATTCAAAATCACCATTGGCATTCAACGAAATTCGTCCTCCAGGACCAAGTTGAGGAGAATCCCATTCCAGAGATTCAAATCCTGGAGCAGAGCCAGAAACTGAAACAAGGGAACGATAATACGAATGATCCAATGGCGTGGAGAGGGTTAGATCTCCTGCCACAAGGGGTGCTCGAGCGATTTGAGGACGATCGGGAGGAGTCACTCCCTGATTTTCCGGAATCAACGAACCCGCAGCATCACCACTTGGCACCATGGCTCGACGAACCTCTTGAGGAAGCAAACGCTCCCGCAAATTGTTGCTTGGTGCACCAAGATCAAGTGCAGTGACCGTAGCATCAATGGCTGGCGAAAGAGGTGGTTGTACGAGAGGATCACTCTCTGCTGTGGGTGTGATTTGTTCTGCGGAGGTGGATCGTTCTTGCCGTTGAGGGGCTGAAGAAAGAGGGACATCATCGGTACCAGAAACAGATGAGGGGATTTCAGTACGAGCAAGTTGAGGCTCCCCCCCTTGAGTTGATGGTGAGGGCTGAACCATCTGTGGTGTAGCAGGATCAAGAGGACAAGGTTCTTCTGCAGAAGCCAGTAGAACCTCCTCTTGACGAGCAATGGCAGGTTGTTCCACCCCCTCACTCAGGGCCAGCTCTTCACCAAGACCTGGTTGACGGGGTTCTTCAGCAAGTTGCACAACACCAGAACCATCAGGGCAATCCTCTGGATTGCTGGCATCCACATCAAATCGTTGAGAATCACGATTTCGAGGAACCCTTTGAGCCACCTCTTGGGCATAGGATTGGGCAATATCTCCATCCGCATCCCCATCCCCAGGAACCCAAGCCGGTTGATCATCACCACCTGTTGGTGAAACTCGTGATCCATCGGCTTGGTCGTCCTCACGAAGGATGGCTAGAGGATTCTCACGCCCTTCTGATTCCCCACGTCTTTGAAGCACCGCAAGAGTCAGTACAGCTGCAAGAGCCATTGCGGGAATCAGAAGCCATAAACGCCAAGGATGTTTATTTTTTGCTTCATCCTTACGCATATCAGTTCACCACCACTGTTGTTGTGGCATCCGTTGTTTGGAGACCGGTTGAATCCGTTGCCACAATTGTGATGGTTACAGTTTGTGGAGTTGCTGGCAATGTGAAGTCATAACCGTAGTTACTTCCTCCCGTATTGGTTGCACCAAATCCATTGACAGTCGCAAATGCAACCGAGACATTATCACTGGCTTCAAAAGTAATCCTGATCACAGAACCAGCCGTTCCTGTAGATGGGGCCGAAATATTCGTGATTGTCGGTGCATCATTGTCTGTTACTGGCTGAGGATCGGATGTGCTTGCGGTATTACCAGATTCATCTTCTGCTGTAATATCCACAGAATATGTAGAATCTGGTGTGGATGGCATGGTGATGGTACGAGTCCATGTATCACCAACTGTATTTGTGGCAGCCCCTCCCTCTATCATAACCGAATCAACAGTATGGTTATCCGTGATATTGACTGAAACGACAACACTATCCCCAGTCGTGAAGCTTCCTGTATAGGTGGGAGTGGATATCACTGGATCCGTTGTATCATGGACCAAAGTCAAGTTTCGTGTTGACGTGACGCTATTACCAACAGCATCAGTCGCCACAACCTGAAGGTCATAAGAACCAGCGGTTGCAGGAAGATTGAAAGTTCGTCGATAGGTATTTCCACCAACAAGTGTAGCCGTTCCACCACCAATGGTCACAGACGACAATGTGTTATTGTCAGAGACATCAGAAGTTACGGTTACGGAAACACCTGTAAAGAAGATTCCTGGATTCGATGGAGTTGTTGCTGTGGGATTATCATTATCCACTGTAATGGTTGAAGCAGTCCCTGAAGTCAATGATTCAGAGTTGCCATTATCATCCCTCACTGTAATGGATGCAGAAATCCCTGATCCGTTGATATCTGGGACGGAGGCCGGTGAATCGGTGTCTTCTACAACATAAGTGGCGGTCCACTGCTTTCTGCTTGCACCTTGAGTCACCGTTGCACTTCTTGAAGTACCTGCCACGCTAAAGGTGACTGATGGATCTTCGCCTGTTCGTGCGGCATCATCCAGAGTAAAGGCTAAAGTGATGGTATCCCCAATCTTTGCAGTGGTTGCTCCTCCACTCGATGTGGGCGTAGGTGTTCCCACAAGTCGAGGACCAACACTGTCAATTAGAACTCCACTTGAGGCATTCAGAGTGGCACTATTTCCTGCCGCATCACTAATTGTAGCTTTCGCAGAAACGGCCCCTTGCAACGTTGAACTGTTTACGAGCAGAGAGGAGGTCCAAGGACCTGAACCAACAGCATTTTGTGCTGCCAAAGCTGTTCCTCCAATGGTGAAGGCAACAGTTGGGGTTCCTGCAACACCACTCAACGTGTCATTCGCATCAAAGGTGTAGGTCACCGTATTGCCACTGATTGCAAGAGAATCATCGGCATTATTGGATGCAAGTGAAGCTGAACCCACTATGAGTTCTGGTGCATCCTGGTCCACAGTTTTGCCAGTGGCCCCTGTGAAGGTTGTCGTGTTTCCAGCTAAATCTTCGTATGCTAAAGAATAAGCAACTGTTCCAGACGCATGAGAAGATGTGATGGGGAAGTCATACACATAGGTGGTTCCCACCGTGGGTAATGAAATTTCTGTTGGAGTTGAATTCAATATGAAACTGAGTTTTGTGTTCACACGATTCAAGTCCCGTATTGGAGTCACTGTGGCACGCAAGGTGTCTCCAGATTTCAGATAATCAGGATCTGCAGTTCCACTTGGTCCGGGCACCTTAGTGAAAGAGATGGGGGGAGCCACTGTTGGCGCGGCATGATAATAGTTGAGAGCCTGATCATTGGCATTTCGTGTCAATGGATTTCCAATATTGTCACTCACCGTTAACAAGAAGGGCACCCGATCTCCCGCAAACAGAGGATCTGGACTCCCAACAGCAGGGAGTGTATGGGTTACTGAGAATGGACCTTCTCCTTGCCCCACCAAATCGGCACTGTAACTGGTGCTATCAATCTCTAAATCAATACCAGAAAAGTTCACTCCAGATTCAGTATCCGTCAGAGCAAAGCTCATGGTCACGGTATCCCCAGCTTTTGCATAAGCGGGATTTCCACTATTTGAAGTAAAAGTAAATCCAAGGGTTGTCGGTGAATCCGTATCATCCTGATAAGTTCGTGTAGCCTCTGAAGTATTGGCTCCATCATCAACAGCCGTGACACGGATTCGCACATCTTCTGTGAGGCCATCAAGACTGATGGCTGGAGGAGTGAAGGTCATGGCATCAGAGAATGAACCAGCAAAAAGACTCTGTTGAGGTCCCCAGGGATCCAAACCCTGGCGAATTTGGTAATACACATTGTTCACAGGAGTGGCCGCAGGAGTAATGCTCACTTCCAAAGGAATCGTGTATCCATTTCTCAAAGATGAATAATAATTACCGGTTCTGGTTGGATTCAAAATATTGATTCCAGGCCCACCGTCATTGTAAATCAACGTGATTTCGGATCGCCCAAGGTTGTTGTTCTTGTCCCAGGCTTCCACAATGATGGCAGAATTGGATTCCATACCACTATCAGGAGGGAAGAAATTGCACGTGAAGGTTTGGTTCTCAATGACAAAATTGGTTCCTAAGAAAGGAATATTTTTGGTATATCGGACCCCTTCGGGGGTGGGATCTTGATCCACCAAGGTGTCCAAATCAAGCAAGACATTCAAACCTATGGCAGAGACCGTAAAACGAACCCGATCGATTTCAGAGATAGAATCGGTAAAAAGCGCTGAATTCGACAGAGTACCTGCAATTTGAATATAGGTATCTGTTCTAAAGATCCGATCCCCTTCGAGAGGAGCTGTGATTTCAACCGCCGGTCCATCACTGTTGCGTAATCGGAAAATTTTGGTTGTAGAGTTGTTATTTAAATCCGTAGCAACAATCACAATCTCAATGTCTGTATTTAAACCACTACTGTCTAAGGTGACCGAAAAAAGATTCGTTTCAGGATTGTAAACAATGGGAAGAGCCCCGAGAGAAAGATCGCGTGACACCACTCCCGCAGTATCAATGGTAATTCCCCCACGATAAGCCGAATCATTCCAAGCATCAAAAGTGACTTTACTTAATTGTCCACGTCCATCACCAACTTCCAATGAATCATCTGTGATATTTCCAGAAATCGTGAGAGTGGAGAAATAGTAATCATTCACTTGATGGGATGTGATGTTTATTTTGGGAGAAAACTTATCTTCAACAGCAGCCACAAGCCCATCAGTGATGGGTAGAGGGCAGGAAGAGATGAGCAGAATAAAGCCCACAAGCCCGAATGGAGCTACAAATCGACGCAATGAACGTTTCATATCCTACTCCTCAACAAAAAGCACGTCTAAGACGGCACTAACATCAGCGGCACGAGCTCCAGCCCCATCAGCAAGGTAGGCATAACGATCTGCAAGATCGGGATTTATTGCAGAGAGCTTATCTGAGTATCGAACAGATTGGTCATAGTTCTCCACTTCTCTGTAGGTTTTGGAGATGTTGAGCAATAAACGAGAATAGGTTGCGGATTCGGTTAAACCAGCCTCTCGTAAGCGTTCCTCTGCTTCATGGTAGAGCCGCAGAGCATTTTGATACTGTTCCTTCTGGAAATAGACATTCGCAAGATTGATCTTGGGAGGAACATAGTTTCGATCAAGGGAAAGAGCACTAAAGAATGCACGCTCAGCAACATCGTAATCCACAAATTTAGCCGCTACGATTCCAAGTTTATTCCAACTTCCTTTGGAGTTTTCTTCTCGGGCAATGGCCTCATAGGAACCAATGACGCGATCTGTCGCAGAGTTTAAAGACCGGGAAAAATCCCGAACAATCTTGGTTTGCTCTCCATACTGAAGTCCAAGGTCTTTCTCATCAAAACCAACAGGACGGAAGACTTTCTGAGCTTCACGGGTGTAGTGAAGTCCCAATGCACCATCCACATCAACATAGCGATAGAACTCGTCGGCTCCCGCTCGCCATGCCACATCAAAACCATCTTCTCCAATGAATGTGATTTCTAAAGGAATCCATAACTGGCCATTCAAGGCAACTGTCATGTTTTTATCTGGATTAATCAGTCGATAATCTTTCGCTGGTAAGCCTGTATTAAAGATGGAGTAAATATGTCCAGGAACTGTAACAAATCCCGTTTCAATACCAGCCGATTCAAGAAGACCGTTAAACACAACTGTGAGATCATCACAATCTCCCGCTAACTTCACCAATGTCTCTCGGGGAAGATTGACCGAATCCACAACAAGAGTGCTTCCATAGGCATCTTCATAGGCCAATGTGGGATCTCGCTGGTAAAGAACCCCAATCTCTGTGAGTCCGTAATACACTTGCATGGCAGTCTGCATGACTTCGCTGTATCCAGGATTCTGGACATCACGACTGGCCTGCTTCAGGAATCCAATGTAGTTTCCTAAGGCACTATCACCGGATGTGATGAATGCAGCCACCTTCCGATCATCATCCCAAGTTAAGGAATTTTTATCATACAGGTCATAGGTCACAGGAGCTGTTTGGCTAGCTCGTCGGGTCCGAAGCGTGTATTCAACACCAATTTCCCCAGTCAGTGGGGTAACGCCTTCTAAATTAAAAACCGTTTTATCAAACGCCGCAGTCAGGGGAATTGTGATGGACTCCCCTGGATCTAAACGTTCAATGTTGGCCACGGAAGTACCAATATTCATGTAACCTGGTTGAAAAAAGGTCACATCCATATCCAAGACGGGATATTTATCCACATTGGTGAGAGTCACTTCCCCCATGGAATTATTTAAATAGTAACTCTGCATGGCAGCAAAAAGATCTTCCACTTCAGGGTTGGAAAATTCGATGGACCGGATTTGAGCCTTGGGATCATCAGGATCTGTCCCAAATCGATAATCCGCCGTCAAACCCACTCCAAAGGTAAATCCATTGAACCGTTCCAATGGAGAGAGGGATTGTCTGTACTGAAGGAAGGGACGAACATTCAACGCAAGATTAAAAGCAGGGCTGAAGGTAAATCTCCCTGCAGCAGCAGCCTGAAAGAACCAGGCTCCATAGGTGTCATCATCTGCAATGCCCAGTTTCGGGAACAAAGAAATCCCAGCACCACCTTCCAGATCAACACCAACTTCCAGACTCTTACTGAAACGGTGACTGTACCCCAAACCGAGATTAGCATAGAAACTATTATGATCATATCGATCAATATTGGGATCTGAGGCATCAAATTGGGACTTCACTGTCACCAGTCCCAGGCGAATCAGTGGCTGAAGGGAAGGAACTGGTGGAATGGGAATTCGTGTGAGTGCTGAAACATCAAGAGTTGAAAACGTACCTCGATAATCCGTGTTGAGAAGGGCAATGAGTGAAGAGAATTGTACCTCCACACCAACCGACAAGGGATACCGATAGACTTGGTTATAGTTCGTCTTTGTAATCTCCTGGTTTTCATCAGCATTGATCACCACTTCCTCTTGGGCTCCAAGAGAAAAGGAATGCATCAACAAGACCGAAAAGGCTACAAAGAGAACAATTTTATCTAACCGCTTGACCATGACTTGACCGCCTCAGTCGAATTTGTCCTGACCGAAATCAGGTTGATACACCCCAAAGGTTAACTAGAGTATCTTTGGATACCCTAGTTATTATGTGATGATTAGGTGAATTCAAGCGGCAATTTTGACACAGAACGGTTTTATGTCAAGTTAATAGACTGTTTTTTCTAAAAAAAGGCCTTTTGCGGGGGCACGAGCTCCTGAAGAACTTCGATCCAAGGAATCTAAACATTGTTGCACCGATTGCACAGAACGCTCTCCAAGTCCAACTTCAACAAGTGTTCCAACAAGTATCCTTACCATGTTATGCAAAAAACCGTTGGCAACAAAATGGAGACTCACAAGCGATGAATGATCCCCTGGAGATTCAATGCGGATTTCGTTCATTGTGCGTACAGCACTTTTCTTTTTCGATTTCATGCTAGTAAATGCTGAAAAATCATGCGTTCCCAGAAGAAGAGGAATGGCACGATTCATCGCATCCAAGTCCAGATGAGGTCCCACATGCCATGCGTACTTTCTTTGAAAGGGTTCAGGCCAAGATCCTATATCAAGCTGGTAGAGATAATGCTTCTCTAAAACCTTGTAACGGGCGTGAAAACGATCATCTTCTTTTTGCGCATCAACAATGGCAATATCATCGGGCAAATAACGGTTAGCATGGGAAAGAATCTCCTCTGCTGTGAGCACACAATGACTTCGAAAATGAGCCACCTGTGCTAAGGCATGAACTCCAGCGTCCGTTCGTCCTGAGCCAGTCACAAGAACGTCTTCTCCGCAAAGCGTGGCCATAACCGCCTCAATTTTTCCCTGTATGGTATCTCCATTCGCATCCGCACCAAGACGTTGCCATCCTTTATATCGGGCACCATCGTAGCGGATTGTGATTTTCCAAGTGTCTTTCTCTTCGCGATTCATATGCACTCCAACAAGGCAATTCTCTGGGTTAGTGGAAGGAGCTCACCCTACTCAATAAGCCCTCAGAGAACAAGAGAGGTCCTAGCGCAGAGCACGATGTCCAAAGCGTGTCCGAATATAAGACAACACCTCCCGATGTGTATCCAGAGAACGAGAGGAATTCCCGGAGCGAACAAAAAACCGTTCCTGGGGACCATTTCCTTTCCCAGTCATTCTTGTAAAGACCGGAGACTTACCCTTTCGAATCTCAATACGACAAATCTCCTGATCATTCCATGAGGGGAAATCAATACGAAGTCCTGCATTCACAAACTCCAACCCATACTGTGTGATGAGGAGACTACGAAGATGAAGCTCAAAATAATCTTTTCCCTGGTCTTTCAGGCAAGCATAATCAGATTCTAATCCGAGGATTTCTCCACCATCAGAGACTCCTATCAGAAGCGTTCCTCCAAGACCGTTGGAGAACGCTGCGACAGATTTTACTATCACCGTTTCCAAGTCTTTATTGGGCCTTTCTTGACGATAATCCCAGCGCAGAGAAGATTTGAACTCCAAACGAGACGATTCACCACGTCCAATCTGTTTCTGAAGCCTCTCCCATTCTGAAGGTTTTTGGTTCTTCCAGAAAAAATTTCCAAGAACTGCAACAAGAAAGCCAAAGGGTATCAAAAACAGAAGGATCAGCAACCCTTGCAAGGGTTTTCTGAGTTGGGATGTCCAAAGATCATCAACGGGAACAAGTACTCCGAGAGTGACAGGATCCGCACCAGCATTGAGAGCACGAAAATCGCCTCTCCAAACCTGATCATTCCAGAGTATCGAAACCTGCTGTGGACCTTCTCCAGCCTTGAGTGCCAAAGGTAAGATTTCCGATAGAAGCGTTGATTGGAGTAATGGGGGGGCTCCCTCAAGCTTGGAACCTCCTGTTGCCAATTCGAGAAGTTCAGAAACTGAAAGGAGTATGGGCTGCTCACCAGGAAGAAGGAATAGCAATTGGGTTTCGGGGAGATCCTGGAAAGGCAAAAGCCAACGTTTCATCCGCTCAACAGGCAAATCAAGCCAAATGTGAATCCCTTCCTTACCATTGCCATTATTAAGCACACTATAAAGGCTCAATCCCCATCCCCCATCAAAGGGCAATTCATAGGCAGAAGAGAGAAGAAAATCATATCCATAAGTTTCAAATGATTCGCTCTCCCCTTGCATCGTTATGGGTGATGATGGCCGCTGTTGGGCCACAGAGTCATTGGCTCCAAGTTGGCTTTTCTTCCACTGAAAACTTCCATCTTCAAGTAAGTGAAAAGACCATTCTACCCCGGAGGGGTCAACCAAAGAAAAAGAGGATACAGACCCCAAACTTTCCAGACTATGCTGAAGAGGTTTGAGAGAGTTTTCTATGTTTTCTAAAGAATCGATGGCCCCTAAAGCAGTCCAGAATGCAGAGGAAGAAAGAAATCGGAAAAGAGGGGCAAAATAACCATCCACAATGCCAGAAAAACGATTTGTCAGTCCTTGAATGGTGTTGTCATTGAGTTCTTGTCGCACCATGCGATTGCTCACCCCAAGTAAAGCAATAAGACTCAGCAGTGAAGCCAGTATGAGGGGAAGAATCCGACGAAGAAGCTGCTGATGACGAAGGGGACGCTCGTGACTCCAATCATGCGAAAATAATGGCTTCATTCTTCACCTCCCTAGTGAGAGTAGATCGAGCAACCTCAGAGGTGAAGAGAAAAAAAGCCTTTTGTTTCTTTTTCTTTAAAAAGACTATCGAGAACGCTTTTGCTTTCGGCGAAGAGCCTGCCGTTCTCGCCACTTTTCAAAGCACTGATACAAACGATAGAGGAAAGGGGAATAGGGAAAATCCCAGGCTCCAAGATAATGATGAAGCCATCCACCAAAACCTGTTTTAAATCGCCAAAGTCCATGCATGGGATGGTGGGCATCTCCGGTAGGAGGCACACCAAAAAAGTCATAAAATTCGGATCCTTCCTTGGCTGCATCCGTGATGGCGGTCCATTGAAGAAGATGATTGGGCATGAGTTTTCGTTTCTTGTTTCCAGAGGCTCCATACATATAGGTGGCCCGGTTTCCAAAACGACTCACAATGATGCCAGCAAGCACATCGCCTTCATGGGAGGCCAAATACAGTAAAAATTGAGGCGATGTCTGAGGTTGATCCTCTGAAAGGCTGAAAAGACGGCGGTAATAGGATTCGGGATGAAGGGCAATTCCATCCCGCTTTCCCGTTTCCTCATAGAGGTGATACCACAGGGGTAGGCGGGAGATGGCCTCTTCTCCCTGATAAACCCGAATCTTCACCTCTTTTCGAGCAGACAATTTAATGTTGTAACGAGTCTTCTTTCCCATCCCAGCTAGAAGTTCATCCAGATTTTGATGGAGGGGAAGAATCACAGTATCTTGAGGCTGAACTCGATACGGTGCTTTGTAAAAAGGAAATGTCAGAGGAGCGGGGAAATCAGGAGAGAAATCGTCACTGAGTTTCCCAGAATTTCCACCGGTCATATCAAAGCGAATCATGAAACAGCTTGAAGGAAGAAGGGCGCGAAGTTCTCCTCCCAGCCAGGCCAACCAATGGTCTCGCAATTCTGCTTCAAAGGCTGGTGGAATCACAGGTCCATAGGGAACATAGGCTAGGGAAAACACACGTGCGAAGGATCGCACCAAAACAAGAACTTGCCCCTTTTGTCCATGAAACGTCCATTGGAAGGCAAAGGGTTTCCAGCCAAAGGGCTGCTTGAATTCTCCCCAAAATCCACTTTGAAGAAGTTCATTGCCCCCTGAAAGCTTTTCAAGGGGCAAAGCTGCGACATGGGCATCAGCAGGAAGAGTCATCAACCCACGGAACCGTTTTGAACTTTACTTGGACTCAATACCTTACCAGCAAGAATGAGCTTGGTATGACCAACCGTCACAGCACCATCCACAACCTTGAGAGGAGTTTGGAAAAACCGGTTTGCAGAGATTTTCTTGGTGGGAGCATCGGTGGGTGTGATGCCCTCAAGGAAAACTCGTTCACCGGGTTCTGCCTCAGGCATGAGCACTTCCATGGTATTCTCATCCTCGGCCGCCAGGAGCATGCCTTGACTTTTGACTCCCCGGAATTTGGCAGGTTTGAGGTTGTAGGCCAGCACAATGGTTTTCCCCATCAGTTCCTCTTTTTCATAATCCCCACGCAACCCTGAACAAATGGTTCTGGGTTCACCGGAACCATCATCCAAATCAATGACATAAAGTTTGTCTGCATCAGGATGATCATTCACATCCGTGATGCGGGCCGCTCGAAGATCAAACGTGGCAAAGGCCGCTTCTGGGGAATCCTCTGGGACACTGGCTCCACGCTCTTCTTGTGAACCACTAAAGCGCTGACGCAATGAGGCAATCCGATCATCTTCCAATTTCTCAAAGAGAATGGCGCAATCACTGATGGACAGATCTCCCTCAAGAGATCCAAGAAGTGACCATTGGTCATTTTCCAGTCCAAACCACTGAGAGATTTGACGTGCTGTGGCTGGCATGTAGGGCTTCATGAGAATGGCCAAATCCCGAACAAGGAAGCTCAGGGTTCGAAGAAGTTTAGCAGCCTCTTCGGGGGCTTGTTTCCGTGTTCTCCAAGGTTCACCGGCTTGGAAGGCCTTATTACCGAGGTCACAAAGAGCAAAGATTTGGCGGAAGGCACCGCGCAACTCTGCGCGGTCGAGCTTGGTGGTAATTTCTGCCTCCATGGCCTTCACCTGTGCCCAAAGTTCCTCATCCACAGGACCTTCAGGAGCCCTTCCATCAAAGAAACGATTGAGAAAGGACAGCGTTCTGTTCACCAAGTTGGCAAAGTTGCCAATGAGTTCCCCATTCACCTTCTCTTGGAAATCATTCCAAGTGAATTGATAATCGGAGTTTTCTGGGCGGTTATAGTAAATGTAGAAACGCCATACATCGGCCGGGATTCCTGTGTCCTGACAATCATTACCAAACACTCCCACACCCTTACTCTTGGAGAATTTGGTGTTTTCGTAGTTCAAATACTCCGAGGAGCTCATGTGATGGAGTTTGGTCCACTTTTCTCCTGAAGCCAGTTGGGTGCAGGGGAAAATGACAGTATGGAAGGGAATATTGTCTTTTCCAATGAATTGGAAGAGTTCCGTGTCCTCTGGAGATCGCCACCAAGATTCCCAATCATCAGTGAGATCAGCCGTGATGGAGATGTATCCAATCGGAGCATCAAACCACACATAGAAAACCTTGTCTTCAAAGCCTTCTTTGGGAACGGGAATACCCCACTTTAAATCTCGGGTGATGGCCCGTTCTCGCAGTCCATCGCGAATCCAGCTCTCCGTCATACGAACGGCATTATTGGCCCAGAAACCACTAACTTTAGTTTCCTTCATCCACTCTTCTAGGATGGGCTTTAACTTGGGCAAATCGAGATAAAGGTGACGAGTACTTTTTACAACGGGAGTGCTGCCACAGGTCCCACACCGGGGGGCTTCAAGTTCTGTGGGATCCAAGAGTTTACCACAGCTTTCACATTGATCGCCTCGAGCATCTTCATATCCACAATGGGGACAGGTTCCATGAACAAAACGGTCTGCAAGAAAGCGCTCATCTTTTTCACAGAAAAGCTGCTCAATGGTGTTTTCTTTGATATAACCGGCTTCATCCACACGCTTAAAGAGATTTTGCACAATCTCTGTTTGCACAGGGCGACTGGTGCGGCCAAAGTGATCAAAATCAATCTCAAACCACTTATATATATCTGTGTGCACAGCGTGATAGCGGTCACAAAGCTCCCGGGGGGTCACACCCTCTTGAAGAGCCCGAGTTTCTGTGGCTGTACCGTACTCGTCGGTTCCGCAGACATACATGGTCTCGTATCCATACTGGCGGCAAAATCGAGCGAAGACGTCAGCAGAGAGAACCTGAATGAGGTTGCCCAGATGAGGAATGTTATTCACGTAGGGCAGTGCGGAGGTGACAAGTCGTTTCTTCATAACGCCGACCATATTACGCCCGGCGCCCAAAGGGGTCAATGTGAAGGGCTATTGCATCCACTCAGGAATGGAATTTTCTACCGTGTAAAGATTCTCACCATCCACCACATAAAGCCGCTGCTCATTCATCCAAGCATCCACTGCAAAAACTTCTGGACATTGAGAAACAAGCCAAGGCTGATGAAATTGTTTTAAATCATACATCAGCAATCCTTCCGCCCCTGCTGAAAGGTACAGATACCGCTCATCAAGGGTTACAGCATGGGCTGCGGGAAAGTCTATGGACGTGATTTTTTGAATCCTCTTTGTTTCTGTGATCCGGTATAAATCGACTCCCTCCGCATTCAGAAGGGCCACTCTCCCATGGGAATACGCCACATCCCGAGCTGCTTGAATAGGAAGAGAATGCACTTTGATTGCATCGCCATTTGCCGCAATGGCATAGAGCTCCAAGACCTCTTTGCCAGCCGCAAGGAATCCATTTTCAGTGAGAGCAAGGGCCGTGCAACCATTGAAGGGAAGGAAGGACTTTCTTTGAGCACCTTCAGGGATTTCTTCAAGAACCAAGATGCCTTGATCCACAGCACCAAAAGCCCATGATTCCCAACTCACCACATCTCGCGCATAGCCATAACCATCAAAGATTACAGAGACTTCTGAATCATTTGGGCAATACCGCATTCCCGCCGATCCATCAGCAATATAGAGGCCACGCAAACCAGGAGCTACGGCCTCTGCAAAATGACTTGGAACAGATTGAAGAAGAGACAGATTCTGGGGATGGTGGATGGACACCCCACCCTGATGGGAGGCCACATAGAGTTTTTGATCATAGCCAGAAACACCATAGCTTCTTCCACGAGTGGAACATTCTTTCACCATGTAAGAGGATCCCACCAAATAGGTTTGATGAACCTCAAACCCATCATCATAGGAAACCAACAAACGATCCTTCTGAAAAGACAGAGAGGAGACTTGGTTCATAGCATAGGTTTGGAACAGATACGGATCTCGAGGATTCCGAATATTCATCAAGACAAGAGAATCTTGGGTTCCCAGAAGAAGAAAATCCTCTGCGTTTTCGATGTGTTCAATCGATAATCCTGGAATGAGTGCAATGGGAGCACTTCCAATGGACGATTCCAAATCATAAATTTTCACCCCTGATTTCTGATGTCCCACGGCTAAAAAGGCACCATTCTGAAATGTGGAAACACAACAGGCTTCTGAACTTCTGTATGTTCCAAGGTGCTGCGGAGATAAAGGATTCTGAAGATCAAAAACCACCACACCTCGTTCAGGATCGGCCAGATAGGCCCTCTCACCTTGTACCAAAAGGTCTTCACCCCTATACCCTTCAGATTGATACAGCCGTCGGGGATTTAAGGGATCACGAACATCCAGAACACGCAATCCATTTTCTTGATCTGCAAGAAAGGCATAATTCCCTTTGACTTGAACCGACACACTCTTCCCCGCCCGGCGTGATCCAACAATTTGAGGACGAGAAGGAATACTGACACTGATGGTTTTTAATCCACCCTCACCTGCCGCAACATAGGCATATTCTCCAAGAACCGCCACATCCAATGCGCCTTTCAGAGCACAACTTCCAACCATGCGTGGACGGCTAGGATTGATCACATCCACAATGGCAAAACCCTGCTCAGGAGAAACCATAAAGGCATAATCACCTTCCACACGGATGGAATGTGGTAAAAAGCCCTCCATCCGAGCAAGACGCTCCACACTGCGTCGTTGTGCAATGAGGCTTTCTCCCCACACAGCCTGACTCTTCTGATTTGCATACGCCACAGGAGCCACGCTGTACCAATATCTCTGTCCAAACCTAACATCTGTATCGATGAATTGAGCTCCAGACACATTCTCATCCAATGGAAGAAATGGACCATCAGGTGTGGTGGCACGGTATACAACATAAGAGTGAGAAGACGGGATGGGATTCCAATCCAGACGGATTCGCCGAAACTCACCCGTGATTTGTGGCGCTAATGTTTCTGGACTGAGAGGCAAGACGCGTTCAGTATGAGATTTCACTAAACCATAGGGCGTTTGGGCCTCCACTTCCATGGTATATTCATGACCATTTTCCAAACCTGTGATGGTGATTCCAGCCTGGGGTGATTCAAAACGTCGCAACTCACCAGAATCACTCTTCACCAGTACCGCATAACCAAGGGCCTCAGGAACACCAGACCACTCACTCCAAACAGACTGATTTTGTGGCGTGAGTGAAAAATCAGGAATATCACTCGCCCCTCTTTGGAGAAGAAGGGTTTGGGTGATGCTTTTTCCATTCCTTCCCACAACGGTAAGGACAAGACGCTGTTCCCCTTCCAGACCCTGGGTAGAAATCACCTGATCAAACTGCCCATCCCTTCCTAGAGGTAAAACCCCTTCCAACTTGGCACCCCGAAGTTGGTTATCTGTAGGAAGAATCTCATAACGAACCTCAACCGCATCCTCAAAAAACGGATTCTGGGAATACGGATCGAAGACAGAACCATGGAACCGTAATCCCGCCCCAAAGTACGCTCCCTCTGAGGGACCCTCTAAAACCATTTGGGGAGCCAATCTGCCATCCTCCAAGAGCAGGGACTGGTGAGTGACATTCCCATTGTGATCAGAACTCACAACAACGAGCTCAACATCCCCCTCTCTTTGGCGCATATCAACACGAAATCCAAAGGAACCAGAGGAATCAAATATCACCGGTCGGAGTTCCTCCCCGGCAAATTTCCAGCTCACGGAGGCCACTTCTCCAATGCCTTCAGGATCATGAGAACCAGGTCCAACATGACCAAGGATTTCCACAGAATCGTTGTACATCCCTCCCGATAAAGGAGAATCCAGGAAAAGCGCAGGACCTTCACCATCATTCACAAGGGACAATTGGGCATGATGAGATTTCCCTTCCACATCAACACCCATCACATGAAGAGAAACGTTCCCATTATAGTCAAAGGTATAGAAATCAAAATCAAAGGAACCATTTTCCCCAACGTCAACAGTTCCACCAGAATCCAATTCTGAACATTGCCAATGGATTTCCTGGATTCCTTCGCTCTGGCCATGCACAGTAACTTGGGAATGATAAATCGACCCCTCCGGGGGGGATTTTAAGGTCAATTCTGCCGTTGGGTACGGTTGAGAAGACTTGGGGATTTTATTGGGGAGAAGATCCTCTTTAAGAATCTCATTGTTTTCTTCCTCAATGATTTTTTGAGAAGATTCTATGGTCTCTTTTACAGGTTCATTGGACTGTGTATGAAGCGTTTCTTCACGTTGTTCGAGGGAAGAGACGTCCCCCTGCAGAGGAGGATTCTGAACCAAAGTATCCTTGGATGTAATATCCAACTCAATGGACTCATCATCACTTTGAGATTCTCGTTCATCATTCATCACTAAATCTTGTTGATTGAGATCCAAGGTCTTTTCATCAACAAGTTCATCGTCTTCATTCTCGGTGATAATCCTGCTCTCATCAGGAAGAACCAACACCTCTTCCTCATTGTCATTCGAGAGCTCTGGGCGAATGACGACAGTCTTCACAACTTCATCAACAGGAGGCCCCACAGAGTCGGGCTTGGAAGCTACCTCCTCATGTTCCTCTACACGTTCATGATCAACAAGCTCTGATGTTTCAATTTTTGAATCTTGGGTGATTGAGCTTGATTCCAATGAATGGACTTCAGGACTTTCCTTAATGATCGTTTTTTGTAAATCCTCTTGAACCAACCATTCCTGTGGTTCATTCCATGGTTGAGCAAGTTGATGAGCAAAATTGTTGAGCTCATCTCTATCCAAAGAATTCTGATGATTGATAATGTTGGTAGTTTGGAGATCTGTTGGTGAAAGAGGTTCCTCATTCTCATCTGCAATGGAGTCGACTTCATCCCATTTCTTTGGAAGAACGGCCTGTTTGTTTGCACGCTCTTCCCTCTCAAGATTCTCCGGGATTTCATGAATTGGAGATGACTCCATCGCTTCTGCAATCGCATATTTTGAATCATTTTCATAAACATTCGAAACTAAATCTTGAGTTTGCCTATCATCTTTTCGACAAGAATAAATCTGCAAAGAAAAAAATATGACCAACAGAAACAGTGTGTGAAAAAGCTTCCATTTTGGAGATTCATCGCCAGTCATCATTTCTCCTAAATTGAATCAAATATTCGGGAAATTCATTCTACTCTTCCGGCTCTAACATAATAGTCACAGGAAGAACATTAGAGGTGATATTGCTACGTAGATTATTGAAGGCATCTGTTCCACTCATTTTCAATCGAAGATATTCATAGGTTTGAGCTTCTGAATTTGGAATCTTCCATATGGCTTTACATTCATCTAAGTTTTGTTCCACAATTGCTTCAAATGATACATAATCATTAAACGCATCACTCATTGATAGTTCTATTTCAATAGAGGGAGAAGTGCCATTTTTCAATTCTTCATTCAGAGAAAATAAAACTTCAACTGAATCGTCACTTTGAAACACAGCCGTAATTTCATCCAAGGTCACATTCTCAGCAAAATCAAGATACAATTGATCAATGGAATCATTGACTGAGAGTTCCCTTGTATGAATGATAAAACCATCATCAATGGTCAAAATTGCTTTTTCTTCATCTGAAAGAGTGAATTTATTTCCAGGAATAATCCCCACAAAGGCACCATTATTCTTTTGAACATCAAAAACTTCATCTGTACCGGTCAAAGAAAGTGAGAAAGAGCAAGTACTAAACATATTGTCTTCATAATTTCCTGTGAATTTCACATCATCACCAGTTATTCCATCAACAATATTCGACTCAAAATCTGAGACAACTGTGGGAAGATTATGAATGAGATCTTCCATTTCTTTTTCTGTTGTTGAGCGATTAAAATAAGAATCATTATTTTCAATAACATGAAATTTTAGCTTTGTGGGATCAATTTCTAAAATATTTTTTCTTGGAATAGACCATTGAGTTTTCCATCTTCTCAAACCATTACTTTCGGTCTTTACTTCTCCCTGAGGAACCTCATATACGCCATCACTAACATCAATTTTAATTATTCCTAGAGGAGTGTTTTGAACATCATCATCCAAAGTATACTCTAATGTAAGAACTCCAATATCTGTAGCCAATTCACCACCATCACCTTGTTCTGTGGTCATGATAGGATTTCCAACAAAATCAAGAGAATAATCGTAGTCAAAACTATACGTTGTCGAATTCCCAACGGAATCCTCAACATCAAGTTTCAGAGTATTTATCTCTTGCTCCATTGGAACATCAAAAATTTTCCATATTTTCTCACATTCACCATCATCCGAATGAATGGAAACCTGGCCATCAGGAAAATCATTAATATTTGTTGAAGTAATGGTTAAGTGAGATGGTAATAGGCCTCTATCAACAATCCAAACCTTTAATATCATTTCATCACTGCTAAATTCCACTTTAGGGCTGCTGCTGGTAACAATCACTTGAGGAGGGAAATTATCAATTTTTAAACCCGTTAAATTTTGCGAATAACTCAATGTATTTCCTTGAGGGTCCTTCGCTTGAATTTTGACTTGATTATCCAAACCATACAACAATTGATCATCATCAGTTGCTGTAGGAATATCAAAGTTCGCAATCCATGTATTCTCTGTAGCAGATTCTTCTACTGCACTGGTTAGATCTTTTATTATCTCATGAGAATAGTGATTTAAAATTAATTGAACATTTGGCGTCCCTTCTATCTCTTTACTGAGGCTAAATTCCAGCTTTAATTGGCTTCCTGCTTTGGCCTTTGATGATCCAGCAACATCATCCACAGACCATTGAACAGTCCCCACTAATTCAGGAGCGTTTATATTTAGTATTCTTTCTGCACCATATTGAACACTTTGATTTCCAAACTCATCAGTCGCACGACTCCAAATATGTAAAGGGCTTAATTCTTTCTCCAGGAGATTGTTGTAAGGAACTTTAAAAGTAACCGTATTTGAATCTCCAACATCCAATAATTCTTTTATTTCATATGGAGAGGTTTCATCATTAAACCATAGTTGTACATTGACGTTAGGCTGATCACTTATATCAAGTCCGGCTCCTGAGTCCTCAACCGTGACGGAAAACTCGACTTCACGACTATCACTCAACAATTTCGTACTGATGTCTGTTATGACAGGTAGCACATTCTCAATATTGCATTCTAAGAATTGGCTTGTGGATACATCAGATGAGTGATTTCCATATTTGTCCTTACCCGCTGCATTTAAACTAATTTTATTCGCAATTATTTGTTCCGATTCATTTGTAAAATCCCACTGAGGTATCGTCAATGAAGCAATCCAGTCATTTATTGTTTCACTTTCTAAATTCTCTGTAACAGAGTCCACTAGCACGGCACGCTTCGCCCCGCTTTCATGAATAAACACATAGAAAATACTCGGCGAGCTTCTGAGCTCCTCATTGAATGTGATGATTGAGTTGATAACTGTTCCTGTGTGACAAGGTGTTTCAATATCACCCCATTCAACACTTTCAATGGATAAGGATTCAAAATCTGCAATTACATTTTCATTACATTCTGTTCTGATTGATTCATTCCCAAAGTAATCTGATGCAGTGACAAAGCATGTAAGCGAACCTTGAAGCACATCTGAATTATTTATTAAGTCATGTTCAAATTTAGGAATAGTACCATCATCATAATTCTCAACAATAGGAGAGATAATCTCTTCACCTCTTAAAAATTCATATTGAACCATGGCCACATGGCTGGTGTCTTCAATTGCTCCAGGTTGAACTTCAATGGTCTTTCCTATGTACTTCAATGAGGGATTGAAAAGTTCAGGTTCTTGATAATCGAGTTTGATTTGTGCAGAAGAACTAAATCCATTGATATTTGAGTTAATTTGTTCTTTTTCAAATAAACTGTATTCCGTTGATATAGCATGTGTAGAAGGAAGTTCCGAATTGATGGAAAAATGGTCAAACGCATTAATTCTTACTGTAAATGCATGATTATCCTCAATTTGAAGAAGTTGTTCTCGAGGAAACTCAAAAGAATAATCCCCACCATTCTCAATTCCTTCAACTTCAATCATTTCTTTTTCATCAACAACGATGATTGCCAATGCAGAAGAAACCGAGGAAACATCGGAGATTGGAGCATTCACAATAAATTTATCAACATTACCAAAGATTAAATATCCATCTTTATAAAGCCATTTATTCTCTGACAAACTCAATTCTGGCGTTCCAATCATTGGAGGCGAATCATCAAGAATAATTTCTGTAATATTCTCATTGATGTGTTTATATTCGTAAGAATTTCCAGCCATATCGGTAAGGTAAATATTCAGTTCTAATGAATCACCACTGAGTGCCGGGCTTAACTTATTGAATGTGATATTCTGAGGGGCTCCATCTGGAATATTTCCTATAGAAGAATCAAAATATTGTTTATCAACATCATTTCCTGAATTGAAATCAACATAGCATTGTTCTAAATCCAAATCTCGTTCGCAATCGATATCAATCTGAAGTTGATTTTCAAAAGTTCCAATTGCTGTAAGAATTGAATTCGTCTTTCTTACAGATCCATCCAATGTGAGATTTTCAATCACTTCATTTCTGGTTAGAGCCTTTGAATAATAGCGTATTTTTGAATCCCAATTCCCAGGAGTATTTCCATTCGTTGAGTTTTTCAACTTATCCGTCAAATAGAATTGGAGGGGAATTTGGTATGAATCTTGCTCCTGATCTAGTAGAAATTGAGCATAGTAATAACCATCATCATTTTTTTGACATTCTTGTTTTGTTGATTCATTGTTTTGTATTCCTACATAGACAGAATTTTCTTCTTCTGCTAATCCCGCACCTCCTTGCGCATCACTCACTTTGAAACAAATTTCAAATATATCATTTTTTTTCAGATAAATTGGAACGTCTAAAAATTCGGATTCTCCATGCTTTTTGAAACCCACATCATGAACAACTGGTGCATCACCATCAAAGTTAAAGATGCGATACAATTCATTGACACCACCACTTTCATCAATAACACGGAACATTAACTTACAATCGGTTTTTATTTCACTAAAATCTAAGGTATCAAGAATTGGATTTGGCAATAAACCTGCGGAATCTTTTATGATTTCTTTTTGGATAAAAACCGTCTCTTCATCATTTTTATCTACTACTTTATATTCTATTTTACTTATGGACTTCACACTCTCTTCTACAAATGTTCGTAATTGTACTTGGTTCTGAGCATAGGATGAAAAGAAATGAGTTTCATTCTTGGGTTCTTTCATCTCAATCAAGGGCATTCCATTGCTATAGAACATTGTAAAGGATTCTTCGGTGGACAAGCCATTTTTATCTGTTGCAATGACCCTTAGAATCATGTCATTTGTTCCCCAGGAATCTGGGGGTAAAAAGTTTTCACAGAGAAAGATTCCATTGCTTAAATTCAAGGAAATTGTGTATTCATAGAAATCAACCGTTGTTTCAATTGTTTCGTTTTCAAGTATTGATTCAAAGTTCACAGAGCTCAAATCCATTATTCCCGATTGAGATCCAAAATAAAATTCAATCGTTTTTATTTCATCAATCCTCTCTTTAAACTGACTAGAATTCCCAATTGATCCTTCTAGTGTTTTTTCCGATTTTTTGGAAAAATATCGATTCTCATTATTGGGCTGATGAATTTGAACAAAGGGTCCCATACTTCCCCGAAGTGGAAGATTCACACTGCTGGAATTGCCCCTTGCATCAGTTGCCGAAATTGTCACCTCTATGCTTCCACGTAACTCAGCAGTATTGACTACAAAATGATAGGCCCCAGTTCTTGAATCAAATTCGAGTGAATGATTTGATCCCATTTCAGGGTCTTGTGTAACAGCACCCGTTGAATCAATGAGAATCCCACCACGATATTCTGAACCACTGGCAACAACAAAGGATAATCGTCGTATGGTCCCCGCTCCATCTGCTGGAGCTATGGCATCATCATGGACCGTCCCTTGAATTTCTAGTTCGGAAAAATATGTTGCATAACGCTCATGAGATGTGATGGCAATTTTGGGCTGATAATGATCTTCCGCTACGGCAACAAGTCCCTCAGTGAGGGGCATTGGACATGAGGCCACCAATAAAGCAGTAAGAAATACAATCCCCAATATTCCTTGATGGTTCTCAATCCAATTTTTCATTTTTTACTCCTCAACAAACAGCACATCTGTGTGTGCAGTGGCATCAGCAGCACGTCCCCCAGCGTTGTCAGCAAGATAGGCAAAACGATCAGCAAGATTGGGATTGACATCTGCCAGATAATGCGAATAGAGAGCTGCTTGATCGTAATTTTCCACTTCGTAATAGGCCTTTGAAATGTTCAAAAGGAGACGGGCATAGGTTGCAGAGCCGGTACGCCCTGCCGTTTTCAACCGAGA
Source organism: Spirochaetales bacterium (assembly GCA_022360655.1). Classification (GTDB taxonomy): domain Bacteria; phylum Spirochaetota; class Spirochaetia; order DSM-2461; family DSM-2461; genus UBA2779. Next base: position 135,217 of record JAKSCK010000255.1, read on the forward strand.
TTCACCATCGTGGTAGAGGCGTAAAGCATTTTGAAATTCTTCTTGCTTGAAATACACATTGGCCATATTGATTTTAGCTGGTATATAGTTTCTATCTAGTGAGAGTGCACTGTAGAACGCTTTTTCCGCCGTTTCATAGTCTTCCAATTGTGCTGAAACAATACCAAGGCGATTCCATCCACCCTTTGTGTTGTTGCTTAATGCTTCGTTCTCATGACTTTCAATCACAGTTCGTGTTACGGCATCTAAGGTACTTTCAAAATCTTGGGCAATCCGAGATTTATCACCGTATTGCAACCCCAAGTCCCGTTCTTCAAAGCCTACTGGTCGGTATATTTGCTGTGATTCTCTTGTGAAGAAGAGTCCCAACGCTCCTTCAACCTCAGAGAACCGATAGAACTCCTCTGCTCCAGATCTCCAAGCAACATCAAAACCATCTTCACCGATGAATGTGATTTCAATGGGAAGCCATAGAGTGTCTCCAATAGGAACAGTCATCCGCTTATCTGGATGAACAATTTTGTAATCACGAGCCGGTATGCCAGTGTTGAAGATGGAATAGATATGCCCAGGAACTGTCACAAAACCTGTTTCAATGCCTGCGGACTCCAGCATGGCATTGTAAAGCACCATCAAGTCATCACAGTCTCCAGCCAATTTCACAAGAGTTTCTCGGGGAAGATTCACTGAATCCACCACAAGGGAATCCCCTTGCGCATTCTCAAACGCGAGGGTGGGATCACGCTGATACAGACATCCGATTTCTGTCAAACCATAAAACACCTGCATGGCGGTTTGAACATTCTCACAATACCCAGGGTTCACCACATTTCGGCAGCTCTGCCTCAGAAAACTCATGTAATTCCCAAGGGCACTATCCCCCGATGTGATGAAAGCCGCCACCTTTCTGTCATCGTCCCAAGTGATGGAGTTTTTGTCATAAAGGTCATAGGTTACAGGAACAATTTGCGAGGCATGACGTGTTCGTAAGGTATAGTCCACTTGGATTTCTCCAGTAAGAGGTGTCACCCCCTCAAGAGAGAACACGTTCTGATCAAATGATGCAGTGAGAGGAATCACTCGTGACTCCCCAGGGGAAAGAGTAGGAATCACCTCCGCGGTTGTTCCTATATTCATATAACCCGGTTGAAAAAAGCTCACAGTCACATCTTCTAGGGCATAGGATTCGGTGTTGCGAATCTCCACCTCCCCCACGGGATGTTCCACATAGTAACTCTGCATTGCCGCAAACATGTCCTCCACATTCGGTTGATGAAATTCAATGGATCGGATCTGAGCCCGAGGGTCATCTGGATCAATTCCAAATCGATAGGCCGTTGTCACACCAATGGCCAGAGTAAATCCATTGAATCGTTTGAGAGGACTCAGAGAATACAGGTACTGAAGTGAGGGATGAATATTGATTGTGAAGTTGAATGCCGGATTAAACGACACTCGACCACCAACACCAGCCTGAATATTCCATGCACTGTGGGACTCATGATTGATGAGATCAATCTCTGGAAATAGAGAGTAGCCAGCCCCAAATTCAAGCTCTCCACCAAGCTCCAGGCTTTTCGAAAACTTGTGCACATAAGCTAAGCCACCAGCAATATAGAAACGTGTGTGATCAAAAAGATTGGATTCAGAGTCTGCACCATCAAAAGTCGATTTTGTTGTGGCCACACCAAGACGCACAAGGGGTTGAAGCTGGGGTATGGACATCAGAGGAATGTGTCCAACGGCTGAGAAATCAAGGAGATTGAAATCCCCTTGATAGTCCGTCCCCAAAAGCTTTAAAGGTGTAGGGAATTGGGCCTCCACTCCAACCGAGCCAGGAAAGCGGTACACCATGTTATAATCAATTTTTTCAACTTCTTGGCCAAAGAGTGGAAGACCCAAGGTACCGAAGAGAATCAATCCAATCCAGCAACCTCGCTTATTCATCATTTCACCCCATTTAATGAATACAGCTGTTCTCTTCCTAGAAGTTCAACTCTATTTAATATACATCCATTCTTTATTATTCAAAAGTAGCTTTTTTACTAATATTTATTTTCCATATTAACTATATAAATATTTACTGTAATGATATTTATCAATTAGGAATCATTCTAATTATTAAACCATTACAATTTTACTAAGAACTATTCTTAGCACAAATAAACAAGTAATCGTTTTTCTATTTTTTCTGTAAAAAATTCTCTTCATCCAATAATCCTTAGATTCTCATCAATGAACCCAAAAGAAATGACTTTGCCCCCCTTGAGTCCAGGAGGAAGAGAATGGCACTCTATCCCGGTGAGCATTGTACAACTCTTCAAACATCCTGCTTCGGAACAGAAAAACCAGATTCCAAGCCTCATTCTTCTGACTCTCTTTGTCACATCGTGCGCAACAGTCCCCATCCCCACTCCTCAAGCCCCATCAAAGGTTCCCCCTACAGAACCTCCCCTGACTCAAGAGATTCCAGAAGAAGACCATTCCCCTCTTGAAAAAAACCAAGTTCCACAAGAAAGAACTCTGGAAGAAAGCGTTCCACTTTCTCAAAAGCGTACCCTCACAACCCGAGTTTTTCCCCAAGAAGTTCAGATTGAAACATGGGATGGACAAGAGCTTTTGGTTCTAACCAACAAAGAACACAATAACGACTTGCAACTCTATGAAACCCAAGGCACAGCCTTTCGGCTCTCCGCTCCCGGTTACATCAGCCAAACCATTTTTCTTGAGAAAAACAAAGATTTTCTTGAAGCAAAGCTTGAAAAAGAAGACTCGCCCCTCACTCTTCAAGGGGAACTTCCCACCGAATTTCAGCCCAAAAGTGTTCGATTTTCTCCTGATGGATCCACCCTTTATGTGGCTCACCTCGGTGCTGAAACCGCTGTCAATCGCTATTCCACATCCCCCTTTGCTCCCCTCTCCCCTCTTCAGGTCCCCAAGGAATATCAGGAAAACACAGGCTTTGTAGAAACCGCTATTTTGCCCAAGCGCGGTGAGATCTGGGTTTCCCAAATGACCCGAAGTGCCCTGCACATTTTTGATCTCTCCAATGGAGCCTACCTGGAAACCATTGAACTCAGCGGGCAGTGGCATAAAGTGATGCTTCCCAATGCGGAAGAAAGCCGACTCTATGTCACCGCCTGGGATTCCAAAACCGTCATTGAAGTGGATGTAGAGCAGCGGAAAGAACTCCGACAATTCCAAGTCACAGGAACACCTCGTGGACTGGCACTCACCCCCGATGGTTCGGAACTACTGGTGGCCATTTTTTCCTCCTCTGCAGTGGATAGAATCAACTTGGCTCAGGGGGAAATTGTGGCCTCCCATGATGCTGCCCCCGGCTATGCATTGGCCATGCGTCACATTGTTCCTGATCGGCAGCGTCATCGTTACTATGTCACCGCCATGGGTGTGGGACGAGTCTACATCCTCTCGGAAGAAGGAGAGTGGCTGGGACAATGGAAAGTGGGAAAAAAACCCAACACCTGTGCTCTCTCCCCTGATGGTTCCCGCCTCTTTGTCTCTTGCCGAGGTCCCAACAACCCAGATGATGGCTATCTCTTTAAAGGATATGAATTTGGAAAAGTGTACGTCATCAATTTAGAACAGGGAACTGTGGAGGGATGGATCTGGGGCAAAGATCAGCCCACAGGTTTAGACATCAGTCCTGATGGAAAAACCCTGGCCTTCACAGACTTTCTTTCTTCCAACCTGGAACTCTACAGTGTTGATGAAATGTCTCTTGAAGAATTCTAAAATCGACCCCTCCATGCCGCCTCTCCAGCCTGCTTGCAAGTCAAAGAGTCGTCATGGAGGGGGATTCCCAAGGAGCATCCCTCTCCATCTTTAGCGAAAAACCTAGTGTTTAGCCAAATGCAGAGCCAAGCCCAAAGAGGCCTTCTTTGCCTCTTCATGATCTGACCGGCTGGTGAGAACCACTGGCACAGAGGCGCCCAGCAGCACCCCGGCATTCCGCCATTGAGCCCCAGTCACCAAGGCCTTATAAATCATGTTTCCTGCATCCAAAGCCGGAGCCAAGAGCAAATCCGCCTGACCGGCCACCTCCCCCTGGGCTCCCTTCATTCGAGCCGCATCCTCCGAAAGAGCCACATCCAAGGCCATGGGGCCATCCCCATGCACATCGCCCCATTCTCCTTGCGATGCGGCAAGAGAAAGCTGATGGGCATGGATTGAACTGGAAATTTTTGCTGTGACTTTTTCCATAGGGGCCAGAAAGGCCACTCGAGGCGTCTGCACTCCCAAAGCTTGGAGAGCATCCAGAGCATTGGTAAGAATGCGCTTCTTTGCCTCTACATCCGGTGCAATATTGATGGCCGCATCAGTGAGAAACACCCCATCACCATTGGAAGCCTTCTCAAAAAGTGCAAGATGGCTCAGTAAATGACCCGAGGGAGTTAAACCAGAATCCTTATTGAGAATCCCCCTAGTGAAAGCGGCCGTGGAAACCTGCCCCTTCATCAAAACCTGGGACCTTCCTTCCTGGCAATCTTTTGCTGCACGGAGGCACACACCCTCTTCGTCCTCACTCGTATCCATAATTTGCACCAGGGAATGATGACTCAAGTTCATCCCCAACTCCGATTCAATTGTGTTCTTGGGTCCATGGAGACGAAACCGAACACCGGCCACCACTCCCCAGGCCACCATCTGCGCCACCACCTCATCATTGGCTCCAGCGACTGAGACACAGAAATCCTGTGCCCCTTCAAGGCTCGTCCAAGAATCAAATCCCATTCTTCTTCCTTCCATTATGCTGGAACATCAGAGCCCACAGCCTGCCCTACAGAAGATCTGGACTGCGGCTTTTCTCGCTGATAATTCAACACAGGAGTGCGGCCTTCCAATGCGCGATATGCGCCTTCTGCCAGAGCTTCCATCTCCCGCTCTCCCGGAACCACATAAACAGGAGCCATCCAAGAGCAGAGAGATTCAATTCTCCCCATCAGTTCTTTGCTATACGCCATCCCCCCTGTGAGAACAACAGCATCCACCTGTCCTTCCAAGGTGGCCCCGTGTGCACAGATTCCCTGAGCCACCTGGCGAGAAAGCGCTTCAAAAACAACATGGGGAGGAGTGGACCATTCATGCGTGGTGGAATCTGCATCCAATCTGGAACAAGCCTGGACTAAATCCCGGAGATCATTGGACCCGGTATAGGCCACAAGTCCACCACCACCTTTAATCATTTTGCGGATTTCACTTTCCCCTTTTCCGGAATGAAAACACAAGGAGACCAGTTGACCTGAGGGTAATCCTCCACTTCGCTCCGCAGTGAAAGGGCCTTCTCCATCCAGGGCATTGTTCACATCCACTACCCGGCCCATTTTATGGGCACCAATGGAAATCCCACCTCCCATATGGGCCACAATAAACCGTCCCTCTTCATAGGAAATCCCAATCTGATCAGCAATGAGTCTGGCCACACTTCGCTGATTAAGAGCATGAAAAATACTGCGTCGTGCAATTTCTGGATGTCCTGATAAACGGGCTGGATCATCCAGTTCATCCACCACCACAGGATCCACAATAAAGGCCGGACATCCTGCTTTTTGAGCCAAACTGTGAGCCAAGGGTGCACCAAGATTACTCGCATGCTCTCCATAAGAACCTTGCCGAAGATCCCCCAGCATTTCCGATTCTACGGCATACACACCACCCTCTAAGGCATGAAGAAGGCCTCCTCGCCCCGCCACAGCAGCCAGTGTGGATATGGAAACTTTTTCTTCTTGTAGAAAACGGCGAATCACTCCTTCGCGGAAAAACAACTGATCCTGCATGTGTTCAAAGCAGGTAAGGTCTTTCACATCATGTTCAATCACACGTTCTGCCACCTTTTCCATATTTTGAAAAAGGGCCATTTTGGTTGAAGTGGACCCTGGATTAATCACCAAAATCCAATGCTTACTCTCTCCCATGAAACTCCTCAGCCACATCGACAAGACGTAAATTGATCTCAACAAGGTCTTTATTCTTCATTGATTTTGGAATGATTTCCTTTAGGGTCTGAATTCCAATGACTCCACTTTCTAACGCAAAGAGGGCCAGCATCACAATATTGGCTCCCTTGAGGAATCCGGCCTCAGCAGCCAAATCACTCACAGGAGCTTCAAAAACACGCACATCCCTGCGTTCCACTTTTCGGGAGATGAGAGAGCTGTTCACCATCACCAGTCCCCCCGGAACCACATGATTCTCAAAGGCATCCAGGGAGGGACCATTCATGGCCAACAGCGCTTGTGGAACATCCACAACTGGAGATCCCACCGCATCTGAGGAAAGCACCACACTCGCATTGGCCTTCCCACCACGCATTTCTGGACCATAGGAGGGAAGCCACGTTGTATGAAGTCCTTCATGAATGGCCGCATTGGCTAAAAGAATTCCGGCAGACATCACACCCTGCCCACCAAATCCTGCTATTTTCACCCCAAGATCTTGGGAGAGTGTAGACACCTTGGTAGGAACCTCGTTGGCCACCGCGCCAACGAGGTCGCGCAGAGCGCCATCATCAAGAAATGGGAGTCTTCCGTTCCCCTTGGGAGCCGCCTCCTCATCCCGAAAGCGTTTTACTGGAAAAACCGATTCCATGCTGCTGGCCATCCAGGAGCGAGATTGGACGGGAGTCATTTTCCATCCCACAGGGCAGGGGGACAGGATTTCCACAAAGCTAAAACCCCGTTTTTCACTCTGATTGGTCAGGGCCTTTCGAACGGCTTTTCGGGTTTTCATCACTCCAGCTGGTGAGGAAAGTGTGCAACGCTCAATGTAGATGGGGCCCTCCAAAGCACTCATCACCTCTGCCATATGAATGGGGCCGCCCTCCCGCTCACTTTTTCGTCCCAGAGGACTCGTGGTGGTGCTCTGCCCCAAAAGAGTGGTGGGGGCCATCTGCCCGCCGGTCATTCCATAGATGGCGTTATTCACAAAGAACACCGCCATATTTTCATTGCGATTCGCTGCATGAACAATTTCTGCCGTTCCAATTCCGGCTAAATCCCCATCCCCTTGATAAGAAATCACCACGGCATCATCTAAGCTTCGCGCCACCCCAGTTCCAACAGCTGGAGCCCGACCATGCGCACATTGGATGTTTCCAGTATCAAAGTAGTAGTACCCAAAAACAGCACAACCCACGGGGGAAAGAAAAATGGTTCGATCCTGAAGGCCCATATCCACCAGGGCCTCAGCAATGAGTTTGTGCACGGTTCCATGACCGCAACCAGGACAATAATGGGTGGTTTCACCAGCCGGAAAATCCTGACTTTTTCGTTCAAAAACGTCATAGAAGCCCTTGGGTTTGGCATGCTTAACCATCCAGATCCTCCTTCATGCGAAGAACCATTTCCTCTGCACTTGGAACAACTCCTCCAAACCAGTTGTAACGGGAAACGGGGCAACGCCCAGCAACGGCTCGTTCCACATCCCGGGCCATCATACCCTCATTCAATTCGGCAACTGCCATGCGTCCCCCTACCTGAGCCAATTCCGCAATTCGCTCCTGGGGAAAAGGAAAGAGTGTTTTAGGTCGAAGTAATCCCACGCGGTGCCCTTCACTTCGAAGCATACGAACGGCAGTTAGGGCAATTCGGGCGGTGATGCCAAAGGCCACCACAATCAACTGCGCATCCTCCGTCTGCTCCTCCTCCCAATCTGTCAAATCCCGGGCCGCACGCTGATATTTGGCCTGCAATTCCATGTTCAGATTGGCTAAACCCTCTTGGCTCATCACAATGGAAGAAATCAGATTGGATCGGCTCTCTTCATCCCCATACACCGCCCAGCTTTTCCTGGCCCCATGGCGCACATCCTGAGGAAGTGCTACAGGTTCCATCATCTGGCCAATGTAGGCATCACTGAGAATCACCACGGTCATTCGATAGGCATCGGCCATATCAAAGGCCTTATGGGCAAAGTCAGCCATTTCCTGACCAGAGGATGGTGCCAACACAATGTTATGAAAGCCCCCATGACCTCCCCCCTTGCAGCACATGTCATAGTCCGATTGCTCCGGCCAGATATTCCCCAATCCAGGCCCTGCGCGTTGCACGTCCACAATCACAGTAGGAAGCTGAGAGCCCGCCAGATAACTGAGTCCCTCCAGCATCAAGGCCACACCAGGACCTGAGGAGGCCGTCATGGTCCTGGCTCCAGAAGAAGCCGCTCCATACATCATATTGATGGCACTGGTTTCACTCTCCGCCTGAAGGAAGGTTCGTCCTGAGCGAGTAAAAAGGTCCGCCGCACCATGGGCAATTTCACTGGCCGGTGTGATGGGATAACCAAAGAAGTGGGTGGCACCTCCAAGCAAAGCTCCACGAACAACAGCATCATTTCCCTTCATCAACGTCCGTTTCATTTCCCCTCCTTCCGCGCATATCCATCTCCTCCCACAGCATGGAGAGAGAGTCCTTCCTCAGTTTTATTGAGATAAGAAAATCACGCTGTTCCCTTCATGACCGTGAGAGTTCCCGGCTCAGGACACACATAGAAACACATTCCACAGGCCGTGCATTCCTGAGAATCAAAACGAACCGCCTGGTGCCCCAGGGCATTGATGGCACTCCCCAGTTCCAAGCAGTGTTTGGGGCAGGCCTCCACACACAGACGGCAGGCCTTGCACAAGTCCGTCGACACAACCACATGATTCATTCATGCCTCCCCTCTGCTCAGCCATGCCCCCATCAGAAGCTCTTTTGAGTCTCCGGTATTCACATGGCAAACATTCTGATGATTCCACTCACCAACGATTCTTCCATAACCGTTTTGGTCTTAGATCCTTCAAGAAAAACACAACGCCAGTTCTGCGCTAATCCAGGGATGAGAAAAAGTCCTCATCCCCCTCTCCGAAAAAATTGATATTGCTCAGGGATTCATTCACACCATCCGGAACCCGCTGTACATCAATGTGATGCCCCGGACACCCCAACTTGCCGCAAACTGTGATGGAATTGCGTCCCCCAGGAAGCATCAGGCGTATCCCTTGTTCCTCACCACAGCCTTGAATGGGACACTTCCATGGAACCATCAGGGAGTTGCCATCCACAGGACTAAAGGCTTCAACCACTACACCTTCCCCATTCTGCGGAAGGAAACTGTAGAGTTTGGCGTGGCTTCCCCAGTAGGAATCCACATACAAATCTCCTTCCGATTCGCCCATACGCACATGGAGGCGAACCGAAGGTTCCCCATGAATCCGCACCGAGTCATCCATCAAACTGTTTCCTGATTGGTCCTCCACTTGTTCCATGACAAGAAAAGGATGTCCATGACGACTCACGAGCTTGATGCCCTCTGGAAGTTGACGTAAAAACTCCAGAGGAATCCCTTGGGGAGTCAATTTCACCCTGCGCCTCCTCATCGGTGGCCCATCGGCGCAAAGAAGCCTCACAAGTCAGTGGCCGAAGCGCTTAGTTTCAGTATAGAGGAGGGAATGGGTCTGTATAGCGCAGAAGAGAAGAGTTGCTTTCTTTTTCGTTGATTTTCAAATGAGCCAAAGAGGAATAAACCAAAAACCCCAGGCCGACCCCGTCCTCATCCTGCCATGTTTCCAAGGGCGGCCTTCTGCCTCCCCAAGTTTTGTTATTCCCAGGATGAGGACGGGGGATGGGGCCGGGGCAAAGCCCCGGCCCTCAGAATTAATAGGGCAAACCTATGCCATAACTGATATCAAAGAAGTTATTGATGGGATCATAGGCCACCCAACCGCGAAGGTTGACGCTACCTAGCATAAACAACAACTCTAATCCTGTTCCCAGTCCTATGTTGTTCTTGATATCGCCAGGATTGTTGTAATCAAAGGACAAACCCACATCCACAAAGGGATGAAGTTGGAAGTTGAAGTTCTTTAGGGTTTTATGGGGCTGAATCACCAGAGTGTTCTTCCAGAAGAATCCAACACTTCCAATCATGGAATCATTTTTCACACCCCGGAGTTTAGAGCCAAGACCGCGATAGATGTCATTGAAGACAACCAAGGTGTCAAACCGGGTGGTGTAGTTAAAGAACTTTCCAAAGGGCAGATAATAGGCTGCATGAGCGCCCAGATCAGACACAAAATAGGGGGAGACTTTCTGTGTCTGAGCGGGACGAGACATGCTAAACCGGTTTGCATTGTCCAATCCAAAGGTATAGCCCTGTCGAAAAGTTCCTTCCCAGTCCACACGGCCAAAATTCACACCGTGAGAAAAGCCAGCATACAAGAAATCTTCTCGGTTCTTATAAATCCCAGAATCCGTTTTGGCCATGTTGTCATCATCAACCAAGACTCGCCAATCGTAGTTGTAATTGGCACCAAAAGATGGAGTAAAGGAATAAGACCAATTGCCTGGTAAATCAATGGAAGAAGAAAGGCTCAGGGCACTATGATCCCTTGTGAACTCCTGCAGCACAATATTCTTATCGAGCCACCGATCCGTTGAAAAAGATTGATCCAAATCAATACTGAAGGTCAGTTTGCCGAGCTTGATCCCTTTCAGGCTTGGTTTAACATACCAGTGACGCAGTTTGTTTGTGGGCTCACCAAAGGCAATTCCTACCTCTCCAAGGAAGGCAAAATTGGTCATGGTACCAAAGAAATTGTCATAATAAATCTCTGTACCAAAGCCCCATCCATTTTTTCCTAAGTTACTATTGGGAATGGGATAAGGAATGGGAACCAGGGTCCAGCCATCTTTAACCGTTACAGTCACATCCACAGGAGTCACACCATCTTCACCAACGGCTCCTTCCACATAAGTGATGGTGGCCTCATTGAAATAGCGGGTATTCAGCAAGTCTTTCTGTTCTAAATCTACGTACTGAAGAAATTCTTCCGCACTGTCAAACTCATCACCAACCTGAATATCCACAAAGCGACGAAGAGCTCCTTCGTTGGTTCGCATAGGTTCTTTTCGGATAAACTCGATGGACCGCACACGGCATGCCCCCTCTTCATTGGCAACAAGACCAGCAACGGTCATCACCGAACAGATAAGAATCATTAGCAATTTTTTCATGGTTTCTCCTTTCTCAGAACTGTGCAAAAAGTTCCTGTTTATCATGGGAACCTAATTTGGAGCTTCGTAGTACAAAATCAATCTTTCATCATCCCTTCCCAACGGGCTGGACTTAAAGAAAACATTCCGACTGTTCCAAATATGGATTTAGCATAGCACAGAGAAGCCCTCTCATGGCAAGGAATTCATCAGAGAATCCCCTGCTCACGTTGTGTTGAACATCACCAAAAACAGAAATAGAAAGATCCAATGAATCGCATTATTCTTTGTAAAGTAATAATATTTTCATCAGACTGATTCTAAGGGTGAAACCATGAAAAGATTGCTTTTTATGGCCTGCGTTGCCGCACTCTTCAGCGCCAGCTGTAAACTCAACACAACCACCGATCAGGCCACATACAGACTCCGAAATCGAATGGAACTTTTTCTTGGAGATGATTCAGAAAAAGGAAGTCGCTACAACATTGGAATTGTGATGGATGGACTGTCAGACCAGCAAGCCCGACAAATCGCAGAACAAAGTTTTGGCAATGGAGATTTTTCCCTCTTCAACACCATCCCATTCAACCAACATAAGAATCGATTCAATGTGTACATTGGGACAGTGGAAAGTCCTGATGTGAATATTCTTCCAACCGTTCCACAAACCCTGTTCCAATCCGTCAATTTTCAGCAGTTTCTCAATGCCGAAACTTCTGAGGATTTGGCGCCATTCTTGGCCCCCATTGGACAATACCTTCTGGGGATTCCCAATTCTCAACTGCCCCAGCTGCTCATCGATTATAAAACCGAATTCACCGACAATTCCGATCCGGCTAATCCAGAGATTCCCATCCCGGCCTATTACTACGCAAGCATTCTCACAGTCGAGGGTGTATTGCATAATGGAGGAAGCCTGGGAACCATAGGCCAACGAATTCAGCGGAATATCAACAGTCTCAAAAGCCCCTTTTCATCCTATTCATTCCTAGATTGCAAGGCGATTGTTTCCCCTGGAATTGGCCAGGGTTATGCCGATACAACGAATGACATCATGTATTGTCCTCTCTACAATGAAGCCAATCTCTATGGTTTTCTCGGTGTTCTGGATGAATCCACAGTACGTCAATTTCACCCAGACTATACCACGGCAACCATTGTTCATGAATTTGGCCATATCTTTGCAGACTTTGCGGATGAATATTATGCGTACAATGCAGGAGAACAGGCTGAAGTTTTTGGAATAACAAATCCCAATACCTTCCGCAATGGTGAGACCAATCCTTGGACCAGCATCGCAAACTATGATGGCACAACCTTTCAAGGAGGGAGTGGAGGGAATTCGCTTCGAAGTTCTCAAAACTCCATCATGAGGGCTTATCATAAACTTCGCTCCCCGAATGATTGGAAAAACAAGGGATGGGGTCCTGTCCACCGCCATTATATTCTGCAAAAAATAAACGCTATCAACTAGCAGAAATCTAGAGGACCAGACTCCAAAGAAAACACCCCGAGAGGGGTGGTCGTTTTCAAGAGAAGAATCCTTCACCTTGACCCGGCCACCATGCTCCCGTACCTTTGATCCGTGGTGTCATTATGACGCCCGGGAGGTTTCATGGCAGACCAAAACGTCACGCCAACGCGATTCGGAAACAAAGGGGGCAATCGGGGACGCATCACGCTCCTGGCTCTTGCTGCCCTAGTCCTTGTCGCCATTCTCACCAGCTTCTACACAGTTGATGCCAATGAAAAGGCTGTGGTGACGCGCTTTGGGCGCTACCACTCCACCAATGATGAAGGACTGAACTTCAAAATGCCCTTTGGCATTGATCAAGTTTACAAAGTCACGCAAACCGTTCAGGCCGAACAGTTTGGATTCCGCACCCTGCAAGCTGGTGTGAACAGCACCTTTGATCAGCAGCGGGATTACACCAATGAGTCGGAAATGCTCACCGGAGATTTAAACATTGTGGATGCCCAATGGATCATTGAGTATCGCATTGTGGATCCCAAGGCCTGGCTGTTCAATGTGGACAACAGTCCTGTGAACCGTTTCCAGGATTTCCGTGACAAAACCATTCGGGATATCACCCAATCGGTGGTGAACCAGCTTGTGGGAGATCGCCCCATTCTGGCCGTCATGACTGATGACCGAGAAAATGTGGAATTCCAAGCCAAGCAGAAAATCCAAGAGGATTTGGATGCTTTTGGTTTAGGAGTCAAGCTCACAGAAGTGAAGATGCAGCAGGTTGTGGCTCCCAAGGGTGAGGTTCAGGAAGCCTTTGACGATGTTCAGAAGGCCACCCAAGACCGGGAAAAACTCATCAATGAAGGGGAACAGGCCTACAGAGCGGAGATTCCCCGGATTGAAGGGGAAGCCAAACAGATGCTGGCCGAAGCAGAAGGATACAAGAGTGCCCGCATCAACCGGGCTCAAGGTGAAATTGCCCTCTTCCAGGCCATCTATGATGAATACCGCCAGTCTAAAGATGTGACCCGGGAACGTCTGTACTACGAAACAATGGCAAAGGTTCTGGCCAACAGCGAGAACACCGATGTCATTGATAAGGGACTGGAGAATTTCCTTCCCCTCAAGAATCTGGGAGGAGCACAGTAATGGCAAAGCAGCTCAATAGAAACGCAATCCTCTCTCTGATTATTCTTGTGCTTGTTGCCGCTCTTGCTGCAGCGGGACTCTTCATTGTGAATGAAGGAGAACAGGCTGTGGTGACCCGCTTTGGGAAAATCACCCAAGTCTATGTGGACGCAGGAATGAAGTTCAAACTGCCCTTCATGGACAAGGTGACCACCTACTCCAAAAAGGTTTTATCTTGGGATGGAGCCCCTCAGAGTGTTCCCACCAGCGCGCAGCAATATATTTGGGTGGATACAACAGCCCGATGGCGCATTGTTGATCCAGCAGTATTCTACCAACGTGTCACAACCATTGATGCTGGATATGCCCGCTTGGACAATGTGATTGAATCCGCTGTGCGTACTGTGGTGTCAAAATACCCCATGGCAGAGTCGGTTCGTTCCACCAACAACATTCTCAGTGATTCCGAAGCAGCCTTAAGTGCAGCAACAGAAGAGTTGCAAACCACGGAATTAGCCGATGGTGGAGAAACCCCTGGTGTGAATGACCTTTTGGTGGCCGCCTATTCTCCCATTGATTATGGAAGAGAAGAACTGGCTAAGGAAATGCTGAATCGCGCTCAGCCTTCCATGCCCGAATATGGCATTGAACTCTTGGATGTGGTGATTCGTCAGATTCGCTACTCTGATAATCTCACCAATACCGTTCATGCCCGAATGATTTCCGAACGACAAAAAGTGGCCACAGGCTACCGTTCCGAAGGAAGCGGATTGAAGGCCGAATGGTTGGGACGGTTAAACCGAGACCGGGACATCAAGCTTTCTGAAGCCGAACGCAAGGCCGCAGAGATTCGCGCAAGTGGAGATGCAGAGGCGGCCCGAATCTACTCGGAAGCCTATGAGCAAGACCCCGAATTCTACAGTTTCTGGAAGGCCATGGAATCCTATGAAAGGGTTCTTCCTGGACAAAGAAAAATCTTGAGCACCGATATGGACTTCTTCAAGTACCTCTATTCTGCTCAGTAATCTTAAGAGACCACCGCCGGAAGGCGGTGGTCGTTCTTACCAGGTGTATCCCATCAGAATCTGGGCATGAATGAGAAGCCATGACGGACGAATGGTATCCCCTTTCACAAGCCCAATGTTGTACCGTGGTCCCAATTCAAAGGCCAACCGCCCCCGTTCATTGGTTCCAAAAAGCATATTGAATCCTGCAAGAGCATTGATTCGCAGAACATTGATGGGGATATCTGTGGGCCCCCCACGCACAATGCCAAAACCAGTGGAATAATGGGTACTCAGGCCAAAATAGAGCGAATTTCGTAGATTGGAATTTAAATATCCCCGAAATCCAATTCCAGGTTCCAGCATAAAAACAAAATTCCCATTCACACCCAAGGGGAGAACGGTCAATTGTGCCGTCAGCCCAATGGGGCCAAAGAAAAACTCTGCCCCCACTCCCACTGGAGCCCAGGAGTTTAAGCCAATCATATGCAAACTCAACCAAGGAGAAGAGGCTTCCTCCTTTTCTTGTCCAAGAAGAGAAAACAAGATGCAAAAAAATAAAAGGAGGATGCACGCTGTTTTTTTCATTATGAATCTCCCCTCAAAAGATTAGAAATCAGGTCATATCAGTCATATTCATTCTTTGAAGGAAATCAATCATGAACACTTCACATTTCCTCTGAGAGTGCAACAATTCATGATGTTCCTCTCGACGCTTCAAGGGGATTTGTGATAAGCCCAAGGAATGGACAAAACCTCCCGTTCCCGTTTGGACTTTGCCTCTCGGGGCAGTCTCTTTACCTACGCCCTCACTGCGGTCATTCTTCCCATCAGTTTGATCACCATTGCCTCAGAGCTGGATTTTAGCTATGCCCAAGCGGGTGCCTTGAGCCTGGTGGGATCCATCACTCAGTTTGTGATACTCCTCCTGTCCATTCCCTTGGCCGCAGCAGTAGGAAAGATTCGCCCCCTACGATGGGGTTTGCTTTTTTTGGGGCTGGGATTGGGCTGTTTTACATTCTCAACGGGTTTTACAGTGGCTTTTCTCACCATCATGGTGGTGGCTGTGGGTCAGGCCAGCATTGAGTCTCTGATCACCCCTTTGGTGGAAGATGTGCATCCTGGTGATGATGGGCGGCATCAGGCCTTGCTCCATTCCTTTTGGCCTCTTGGAATCATTATTGGCACTCTCATTCTGGGGGAGGCTCTTTCCCGAGGCATGCCCTGGCGTTACGGATTCTGGGCTCTTGCCGCTCTGTGCATTGCTACCAGTTTTCTCTTTCCTCACCACAAAAAGGTCTCACTCCCCCCCTCTCGATGTGATTTTTCACATGCTGGTGAAATTTTTCGTCAGCCCACTTTTTGGATTTTTTCCTTGGCCCTCTTTTTTGCTGGAGGCATTGAAGGTGGACTCACCTATTGGACGGCCAGCTTTATTCAGGTGTCCTATGGAACGCTCCCCCGAGCTGGTGCAATGGGAACCGCTGCTTTTGCCTTAGGAATGGCTCTTGGACGGATTGGAACCAGTCGTCTGACGGGTCGATGGGGAATCCATGCCATTCTGACCGGTACAGCCGTCACGGCTCTTATTCTGGGAATCTGTCTCAAAATGACTGGTGCTCTGTATTCTCTGTACCCTCTTTTGGTACTGCTGGGCATCAGCTGTGCTCCTCATTGGCCAGGGATTCAAACTCTTGCCGTTCGACGTATAGGAGCTGATGCCACCATGACCATGGCCTTCATGTCATGCTTTGGTCTTTTGGGCTTTAGTGCTGCAAGTTTTTCCATGGGATTGATTGGAGATGCAAAAGGTTTAGAGATGAGCTTCTGGGTGATTCCAATTGAGGCCATTCTCCTGTTGTTCTGTTTATTGGTTGAGAGAGTATTCTCCTTGTCATTAAGAACATCTCAAGAGTATTGACAGTGAGAGCCCATCCCCCGAGCATGTTCAAATGAGCAAGGACAGCGGAAGTAAACCAACCATCATTGATGTGAGCCAGAAAGCCGGAGTCTCTGTTTCTACCGTGTCCCGGGTGATTAATGGCACCACCGGGGTTCGTCCAGAACCTCGGGAACGTGTTCTTATGGCCATTGCCGAACTTGGATATCGACCTAATTACTCGGCTCGCTCCCTGAAAACACAGCGGAGTTTTTCCATTTTTGTTCTTGTTCCAGAGATTGATAATCCTTATTACACTGAGATTTATCATGGAGCCCGTATGAGCTTAGAAGAGAAGGGTTACATGACCTATCTTTTTGAAGCCACAGATGCTGAAAAAGTTCTCCGTTCTGTGATGAACCGGGGCGCGGATGGCATCATTATGGATGCCAGGTACTACAAGCAAGCCACCCCTATTCTTGAATCGGCGGGCATCCCCTACACGGTGTACAACAGTCCCTCTCAGTTGGCTCTTCCAGGGAGTGTCTGCATCAACCTGTATGCCACATTGCTCGAGCTCTGTTCTCGCCTCTACTCTCTGAATCATCAACGCATTGGTTACATCACGGACCGGCCCGTAAAGACGCATGCTCATGACCGATTTCATGCTTTGAAAAAAGCAGCGGAACTTGCTGGTGTCCCTTTTGATGAAGAACTAGTTTGTGCCATTTCCTCACCCCAAGATCAGTTTGACTGCGGCTACCAAGGGCTGTTGCATCTTTTTGAAAACAAAAATCCCCCGGATGCCGTGATTACCATCAATGATCATGCGGCCATAGGTGCCATGGCAGGAGCGCAAAAACTTGGACTCTCCATCCCCCAAGATTTATCCTTGGTGGGCTTTGATAACACCGCTGTGGGTATTTACACCACTCCCCCCCTTTCCTCCGTGCATCTTCCCACAAGGATTCAGGGGGAAACCGCAGCGCTGATGCTTCTTGATCGCATCGCAGATCCTCAGTTCCCCCTACCGGCTATAACCCTTGATACTGAAATCATTCTTCGGTCATCTGTTCGTGGTATCAAAGAAGGGCATTAACTTTTACGCTTCAACCACATCACAGCTGGATCTGCGAATCGCCGCCGTCCAGAAAGCATCAAATAAGCTAAGAAACAAATCACTAAATAGAGGGTGTAGAGCGCAAACACTTGATAGGTTGGTACAAGAGTTCCAGCTAATGCCCCGAGAGCTGGCATATTGGCTGTCAGAATGATGGGAATCACGACAAGAAAGGTGAGTCCGGATGAGAGCATGAAATCGCGACTTGCAGGAGTTTCAAACTGGGGATCAATGATTCGTAATAAAGCCAATCCGGTTGGTAAAGTTCCAGTTGCCGCCCCATAGACAAGAATGGCCCGGTAAAAAACATGATCTTGGAAGACTCTACTGGAAAGCCAGATGAGAGTCACAGTTGTGGCCACTCCTACCACCAGAGCAATGAGAAGAATGGGGACCCAATACTGAGCCACCACAGCGGCACTGATTGCCGCAATTGCGGATGTCACCATAAAGTCCACACTAAAGCCACTGATGCGTGTCATCCGTTGATTATCAATGACATAACCAAGCTTAAAATGGCAGATGATGAGGCGAACCAGCATGGCCATGAGGCCGCAGAAGATGAACATGATGCCCCAAAGATTTGTTGCAAGTTGTTCTCCCTGTTCCCCAAGGAAGGAAAGTAGTTGAGACAAGCCCAATAAAAGTGCATAGGTTAAGCCATAGGTTCCAAGGACCAAGGCCGCATTAAAGGCCAAGGGATCAACAGCCTCAGGATTGGTGATATCCGCCACCTCTTCTGTGCTGGGTATCTCTCCCCGTCGAATCACGCCCTGCCGAACCTGACGTTCATTGATGCGTGCAATTCGTTCCCGGTCTATCCACCCTTTTCTCAAACCATAATTCACCAAAAAGATGCCGCCAAAACAGGCCCATAGGAATCCTATAGCACCAAAAGTAAGCCCCACACTTCCCATTCCTGCAAATCCAAGACTTTCCCAACCAGAACCAATGGCAAAGGCCTGACCTGGGCCAAGGGAGAATCCCAAGGTGGCAAAAAGCCCAAAACCTGGGAACAGAGAAGGATACATGGTATGAATCAAAAGAAGTGTTACAAGGGTTCCTAAGAAACACTGCAATGCATATTGAGATACCACCATAGTACTAGTGGCCAAGACATCACGACTCGAACGTCTTTTTTCCTGGCTCACTCTGAGACTCATGGAAATGAACGACAGATTGAGAAAGTGATACACAATATTCTCTAAACTCCCTGTTCCAATCCCAATGGTTGGAAGAACCCAGTTATACAATGGAAAAAGGAGAAAACCAGCAGTGAGAGCATTGGGAATGAGAAAGCGTTGAAAGAATCGCACCTTGGATCGAATCCATGTGGCAAGGATTAAACCGCCCCCAAGGATGGCCAAGTCAATGATGAACTGCCAGTTGAATGTCATGGGAGTACCTCCGGATTCATCATAGGGGCACCTGGAACAAATCCACAAGCAAAACGGCCCCAAACTGGGGCCGTTTCATATTAGGAGAAACTTCTCATCTTCCTCATTGTTTGTTTTGATCTTGAGGCGGTTGGAGAGGTGAGGTGGAAGCTTGGCGTTCTGCTTCGGCTTTAGCCTTACGCTCTTCCTCTGCCTTACGAGCCGCTTCCTCTTCTGCTGCTCGCCGTTCTGCCATCCGTTCCTTAATGGCCTCATTACGGGCTTCCCCAGAAACCTTGGCACGATCTGAAGGTTTCAAATCCTTGTTCTGGCGAGCTTCAAATTCTGCACCACCCAGCGCATCCGATTTGATCATTTCCATGAGCTCTTCCCGCTCAATGGTTTCCACATCCAAAAGCCTGTCTGTGATGCTTTCGAGCAATGATTTGTGCTTTGTCAGAAGTGAGAGAACATGGTTATACCGTTCCGCCATGATGCGGGAAATCTCATCATCAATGTAACGTTGCGTTTCTTCTGAATACTCCCGTCCCTGACCGTATCCCTGGTTTTCGCCAAGAAAACCGCTTCCCCGACTGTCCAAGGAAACATTGGCAAATTTATCACTCATGCCCAAACGGGTGATCATGGCCCGGGCAATATCCGTGGCTCGGGCAATGTCATTCCCGGCACCTGTAGAAACCGTTCCATAAATGATTTGTTCTGCGGCTCGGCCACCCAAGGCTGTGTCAATCCGTCCAAGAAGTTCTTCCCGGGTTTGGAATGAGCGCTCTTCCTCTGGAACAGGAAGCATGTAACCCATGATTCCATAGCCTCGAGGCACAATGGTGATTTTTTTCACGAGGTGCTGATCTGGAGTGAACACATTCATTAATGCATGGCCTGTCTCATGATAAGCCGTGGTTTCCCGTTCATGGGGATTCAACAGCTTATTCTTCTTTTCCAGACCAATAGAGGTTTTCTCAATGGATTCCATGAAGTCGTCGCGATTCACCGCATCTCGTCCCCGACGAACGGCGAGAAGAGCGGCCTCATTCACAATATTGGCCAAATCCGCACCAGCCAATCCAGCTGTGGCTTTGGCCACATCAGCCAAATCCGCATCCTCAGCCAGCTTCACCCCGGCAGCATGAATGCGCAGAATGGCCTCACGTCCCCCCTGGTCTGGCTTTTCAACCACCACCTGACGGTCAAACCGGCCTGGACGGAGAAGAGCGGGATCAAGAACCTCTGGGCGGTTGGTGGCGGCCAGAATAATGACTCCACTGGTGGAATCAAAACCATCCATTTCCACCAGGAGCTGATTCAAGGTTTGTTCTCTCTCATCATTGGTGGACAGTGTTCCAGAGCGACTTTTACCAATGGCATCCAGCTCATCAATAAAAATGATGCAGGGCGCTTTTTCCCGGGCCTGCTTAAACAAATCCCGAACACGGGCGGCACCCACACCCACAAACATTTCCACAAAGTCGGCACCAGACATTCGGAAGAAAGTGACTCCAGCTTCTCCAGCCACAGCCCGAGCCAAAAGAGTTTTTCCCGTTCCTGGAGGGCCAACCAAAAGCGCTCCCTTCGGAATCTTTCCGCCAATATCGGTGTACTTCTTTGGAGATTTGAGGAAGTCCACAATCTCCACCAATTCGTCCTTGGCCTCATCACAACCCGCCACATCCTTGAAACGGGTTTCCAAATCTTTTTCCGCCACAATTTTGGCATTGTTTTGACCAAAACTCATCACATTAGAGCCGCCAAAACCGCCCATGCGCTTCATCATGTAACGCCAGATCACCACCAGAAGAAGAATGGGAAGCACCATGCTAATGATGCGTTCAATCCAGTAATTGTTTCGTTCTGGTACAACCAAATACACAACACCAAGCTCTTCCATCATGGGAAGCAATTCGGGGTCATTCGGGATGCGCACGGTTTTCCAAGGCTGAAGAGCGGAGGCATTTCCTCCAAGCATGTCCTGAAAATAGGAAGTAATATCCCCACTTTCAGCAAGATCTTGTCGGACATAGGGGTACCCCACAAGAGCAGCCCCGGTGTAGTGAACCTCTTTGATGGAACCATTTTCAATGAGGGCCTTGAACTCACTGTAGGGAATGGTTTGATCATTGCCTTGGAACAAAAACATGTTCAGGGCACTCACCAAAATCACGGCCAGAAGCAGGTACCACATGGAAAATCGGAATTTACCGCCTTTCATTGGACCACGAGGCCCTTTTTCCACGCTTTTCTTGGCCTTCTTCAACAGCTCCCGCCAATCGTCGTTATCGTCTTTTCGATTCCGCTGGTCGCGTTCGTCGTTGTTATTCATCCTATCCTCATAGTTCGGATTCATTGGTATTCCAGGAAAAAATTTTCGAAATACCTTTTTTAGGAATCTCAGGTTTAATTCTCAAATTCCACAAACTCACTTGATGACTGTACTTCATCTGGCTCATGACCAAAATCAAAGATCTATGCCATGAATGCCGTTTCCCTAAAATAGCGAAAAGAAAGCATTAAGGGAAATGAACAATTCCGAACAATCAAGCCTTCCTTTGATGAATTTCACTATTTCTCAATTAGTATAAATATTAAATCAATATTATACATAGAATTATGTATATCATATCCCACAATAGTAAAAAATGTCTCTTTTGTAAGACGAATTATTACACCCATTCTTACCCCAACCGGACCGCCGGGAGGGGTCGATCAACTATACTTTCCCCATGATTGAATTTGACCAAATCACCACCCGCGGGGGAGATGGCGGGGAGACGAGCATTGCCGATGGTTCACGACGTGGAAAAGATGACCAATTGATTGATGTGATTGGGGAAGTGGATGAGCTTCATGCCGCCCTTGGACTCTACAAGGCCACCCTTCAAGATAAAAAGTTACGGGAAGAAATGGACTGGATTCAACGGCGCCTTCTTTGCATTGGAGGAATGCTGGCTGTTCCACCCGATCATTCGGCCTATAACCAGATTGAGCGCATTGACGAGAAAAGCATTGCTAAGCTGGAAAAGAGTCAAAAAGCCATGATGAAGGGTGTGAATTTACCCCCCTATTTTGTGACCTATGGGGGAAGTGAACAGGGAGCCCGAGCCGATTGGGCCCGGGCTGTTTGCCGTCGATGTGAACGGCGAATGGTGGCTCTCATCCGTAATCGTGTGATGCGCGACTTAGCGCCGGCTCAACAATTTCTGAACCGCCTCTCTGACTGGCTCTTCATTCGAGCCCGCCAAGAGGATGGATTGCTGGATTAGAGACGCTCAGCCACGGCATCGCCCATGGCCACAGTCCCCACGGTATCTTCGCCAGGGCCAGCAATGTCACCGGTGCGCAATCCGTCGGCAATGGCTTTTTCTACCGCATCATAGATGCGCTTGGCCGCATTCACTTCGCCAAAGGAATGCTCCAGCATCATGGCACCCGAAAGAATCTGAGCCAGAGGATTGGCTACGCCCTTTCCGGCAATGTCCGGAGCAGAACCACCGGAAGGTTCAAAGAGGTGCACACTGCTCCCCAAACTGGCGGAGGGCAGCATGCCCAAAGATCCGGCCAATGCCGCAGACTCATCCGAAAGAATGTCTCCAAAAAGATTGCCGGTCACAATGACATCAAACTGAGAAGGATCCAGAATCAACTGCATGGCGGCGTTGTCCACGTACATATGGGAAAGCTCCACCTCCGGATGGGCCTTTCCCATGGCCTCAGCCCGCTGACGCCAGAGCATGCTGGAACGCAGAACATTGGCCTTGTCCACACTGCACACCCGGCCAGAACGATTCTTGGCTGCCGCAAAACCGGCCTCTAAGATTCGGTCCACCTCATGGGCTCGGTACACCATGGTGTCCAAACCTTCCTCGTCACTGAGAGCCTTGGGTTCGCCAAAGTACACTCCACCCGTGAGTTCTCGGACAGTCAAAATATCCACAGTTTTGCCATCTGTCCGCTCCTTGAGGGGACAGCCTGAGGCCAATTGAGGATACAGTTTGACAGGGCGCAGGTTGGCATACAGTTCTAAGGCCTTTCGTGTGGCCAAGAGCCCGCCCACTTCTGGACGTTTCTCTGGGGGAAGATGATCCCATTCGGGTCCCCCCACACTTCCCAGGAACACCGCACCAGATTCCCGGCAGAGTTCCAAAGTTTCTTGGGGAAGAGGTCCACCAGTGGCATCAATGGCAGCACCGCCAATGAGAGCCTTGCTATA
Source organism: Spirochaetales bacterium (assembly GCA_022360655.1). Lineage (GTDB taxonomy): Bacteria > Spirochaetota > Spirochaetia > DSM-2461 > DSM-2461 > UBA2779. Next base: position 158,411 of record JAKSCK010000255.1, read on the forward strand.
ATTCAGGGAAAATCCCTCTGCGGATGCAACGGCATCCAGAACCTTTATGGCCTCGGCCATCACCTCTGGCCCAATGTGATCTCCGGCCAGAACGGCCACGTTGTAACTCATGCTGCTTCTACTCCTTCTGTTTTCCGGTTTTACAGATGCATCTGTACCTTAATGAGGCACTGAGATTTTTTGGCCGGGGCAGGCCCCGGCCGACCCCTCACCGCAAAACCGGCTCGGGGTGGTGAAAAGAAAGAACTTACAAAGACGCTTTCTCGCGATTTGTGTCCATCAATTCCATGCGGTTCAAGGCGTTGACATAGGCCAAGGCAGAGGCCTCAATGATGTCTGTGGAAGAGGCCTTACCATCAGCAATCACCCCACCAAAGTCCACCTGAAGCTTCACCTGCCCCTGGGCATCTTTGCCTCTTCCCACAGCCTGAATCACGTATTCTGTCAAACGGCCTGGGATTCCGGAGCATTCGTCAATGGATTTGAACACAGCATCAATGGGGCCATCTCCAGCTTCTGTTCCTTGCCGAACTTCTTTGCCTCGAGTCATACGAACCGAAGCAGAGGGAATTACATTGTTGCCAGTCCAGGTTTGGAAACTTTCCAATCGCCAACCTGAGGGCAGCTCTCCCAACACTCCAGAAACCAAGGTGAACAAGTCCTCGTCATTCACTTCCTTCTTCTTATCCGCAATCACAATGAACTTCTCATAGAGAGCATCCATCTGCTCTGGTGTCAGTCCAATGTTGTACTGTTCCAATTTCTGTTTCAGCGCATGTTTGCCCGAATGACGTCCCATCACCAGGGATTCCCGACTCCGGCCAATCTTCACCGGATCCATGATTTCATAGGTTTCCCGTTTTTTGATAACCCCATGCTGATGGATTCCCGATTCATGGCTGAAGACATTGTCACCAAAGATGGGTTTATTCCGGGGAATGATGAGACCAGTGATGCTCTGGAGCAGTCGGCTGGTAGGATAGAGATACTCGGTGCGAATATTGGTTTCCACATCCCAATAGTCCTTGCGCACTCGCAGGGCCATCACCAACTCTTCCAAAGCCGCATTTCCGGCCCGTTCTCCAATTCCATTGAGGGTGACTTCCACCTGATTTGCACCGGCTCCCACAGCGGCCAAAGAGTTGGCAACAGCCAAGCCTAAGTCATTGTGGCAATGGGTGGAAAGAAGAACGGTATCTCCTAATTCAGGGATGGCCTTCTTCAGATTGGCCATCTGTTGTCCATATTCTTCAGGAGTGGCATAGCCCACTGTATCCGGAATGTTGAGGGTGTTGGCTCCGGCATCCACAGCAGTACGCAAAGCTTTCACCAAAAAGTCCCACTCGGTTCTGGAGGCATCCTCAGGAGAAAACTCCACCAGATCAAAGCCTTGCTTCCGTGCATAGGTGACATGCTCTGTGATGGAAACCAGCACCTCCTCCTCACTCATGCGCAGTTTATGTTCCATATGAAGGGGGCTGGTGGCAATGAAGACATGAATCATCCGGTTGGAACATTCCGCTAAGGAATCCCGCACCGCATCAATGTCCCCTTTGCGGCAACGTGCCAAACCCACCACCGTGGCTTTTTTCACGGCAGCACCAATGCGCTTTACCGCATCAAACTGCACTGGTGAAGAAACAGGGAAACCGGCCTCAATACGGTCCACACCCAGGCGGTCCAGAGCTTCTGCCATTTCCACCTTCTGTTCCACGGTCATGGATGCGCCAGGGGACTGTTCACCATCTCGAAGAGTGGTATCAAAAATCGTAATTTTACGGCTCATGATTGGTCTTCCTCGTCTTTCTTGAGTTTGTATTCCATAGAATCCACCAAGGCTCTCCATGAAGCCTCAATGATATTTTCTGAGACACCAACGGTGCCCCAGCGTCGTTTTCCATCGCTGCTGTTGATGAGGACACGGGTTGTGGCTGTGGTTCCGGCCTCTTCGTTGAGTATGCGCACTTTGTAGTCCGTCAAACGAATGTCTGCCAGGGAGGGATAGAAGGCTCCTAGGGCCTTTCTCAACGCCATATCCATGGCTTCCACTGGACCAGCTGCTTCAGCTGCGGTGTGCTCAATGGATGATCCGGTAGAGGATGCGGCAGTCTCTGGTACAGACACTTTGATCGTGGCCTCTGACCAAATATCACCATCCTTATTCTCCCAGGAATGCACCCGGAACCCATGTACGGTGAAGGGTTCACTCCGTTTCCCCATCAACTCATCCGTCAGGAGTTCAAAGGAGGCATCGGCCCCTTCAAAATGGTAGCCACGGGCTTCCATCTCCTTCACCTTGGCCACGATGGCCTTGGCATGGGCATCTTCCACCACCATGCCCAATTCATTGGCCTTCTGGAGAATATTGGATTTTCCTGCCTGATCACTGATGGAAACCTCACGGCGATTTCCCACCGTTTCAGGAGAGATATGCTCATAGAGCCGGGTATTCTTTCGAATGGCCGACACATGGATTCCCCCCTTGTGGGTAAAGGCTCGTTCCCCAACATAGGGTAGACTCTCCTGATGTGGCTTATTGGACAGTTCTGAAACCAAGCGGCTCAACCGTGTGAGATGTGGGATTTTTTGTTCGGGCAAGGAGTGATACCCCATTTTTAAGGTGAGGGCCCCAATGCTGCTGCAAAGATTTGCATTACCACAGCGCTCTCCGAGCCCATTGATGGTTCCCTGAACCATTCGTGCCCCATGCTCCACAGCCACTATGGTGTTGGCCAAAGCCAATCCCCCATCATCATGGGCATGAATTCCTAAGGGTGAATCAATGATTTCACAAACAGCCTTCATGGCCTGGGCCACCTCAGAGGGCAATGACCCTCCATTGGTATCTGCAAGAACAATCCAATCGGCCCCAGCTTCAGCGGCCACCTTCAGCGTTGCTAAGGCATATTCTGGATTGGCTTTGTATCCATCAAAGAAATGCTCCGCATCAAACACCACTTCCTCACCCCGGGGTTTGAGAAATTCAATCGTGGAGTGAATCATCGCCAGATTCTCTTCTAGGCTGGTTCCCAGAGAATCTGAAACATGCAAATCCCAGCTTTTTCCAAAGATGGTGAACACAGGAGTTTCCGCCCGAAGAAGTTCGGTCAAAATCTTATCATTCTCCACTCGACTCTCTTTCAATCGTGTGGATGAAAAGGACGTGAGACGAGCATGTTGGAGGGGGATTCCCTTCATGGCTTCAAAATACTGCATGTCCTTGGGATTCGATCCCGGCCAGCCGCCCTCAATGTAATCAAATCCCATTTCATCGAGTTCACGGGTGAGCTTAATTTTGTCTTCAACCGAGAAATGCACTCCTCGCGTTTGGCCACCATCCCGTAGGGTTGTGTCAAATAGGACGATGCGCTCTTCTTCGCTCATGGATCCTCCTAAACCCCGAATACAAAAAAAGCGACCCTGGGTGAGGGTCGCCGGTTTCTATCGGGGGATTCGTTTGGGTTCAGTCTCGGTCAAAACTCATTGTGACCGGTAACTCACCGCAAAACCATCCCCGCGAAAACCGGCGGGGGCTCATAATGAGCGATAGGAGGTGAGCTGATAGAAGATTGCTAAAGAGAATGTTCTTACGGCGATGGAATGCCATTTGCTCCGCCTCCTTTTCATACTTGCGGTGTACAGTTTGAGACTAGCGATCCAAAAACAATGAGTCAAGGCTGTTTTTTTTGGCAATATTGCCGTTTTTTTGTCTATTCTTGCGCCAAGGTCTTGGCAGGAAAGACCGATTGTTCCACCACCTAGTTGAAAAACACAACTCCTTCTCAAAACAGAACAGGCAAAAACAGCGATGATGAGCAGGGGAAAAAGCAACATATCTCCATTATTGGCAATGGATTCCGCCCTTCAATGGGCTTTCTCGCAAGAATCAATAAGAAACAAGATTTTATTTCAAGATACAGATATCATTAATAACAGATGAACAAAGGAAACATAAAAGCAAAACAACAAACCAAAGATCTCCTCCAAATCATACGGCGATTGCACCATATCCATGATCATTCTGTTCTCTTAGAACGCATTCTCCATGAAGCTCGTAGATTCACCAATGCTGATGCAGGAACCCTTTATCTCAAAGAAAAAGACCGCCTCTATTTCAACTACATTGAGAATGACACCCTCTTTCCAGAAGGAACCAGTGAAGACAAATTTGGCTATGCCGACCAAAGCATCCCCTTGGATCGCAGTAGCATCGCCGGCTACGTGGCATCCACTGGTCAACCCCTAATGGTGGATGATGTTTACGCCTTGTCCCCTCATCTTGAATACACCTTCAATCCAGAATTTGATCAAAAATCCAATTACCGCACCCAAAGTCAACTTGTGCTTCCTCTCCTTGATGCGCATTCACAAACCCTTGGCGTGCTTCAGTTGATCAATGCCAAAAACAATGATGAAACCGTCTCCTTCACAGCCAATGATCGAATGCATATCTCATTTTTGGCTGAGCATGCCGTTCTCTCCCTCGAAAAAGCCGCACTTGCCCGGGAAACCGTGATGCGTATGGTGCGCATTGCCCAGCTCAAAGATCCCCATGAAACCGGACAACATGCTCAACGAGTGGGCGAAATTTCTCTTGTTTTGTACGACCGCTTCGCGGAATCCAGAGGAGTCAGTCTGGCAGAACGTACCCTTAAAAAAGAGGCCTTCCGAGCCGCTGCCATACTCCATGACATTGGAAAAGCTGGTGTTTCCCGAAGCATCTTAGCCAAAGATGGATATTACGATCAGAATGAAAAGCTCATCATGTACCGTCATACGGTCTATGGTGCTCGACTCTTCCCCAACCCACAGAACCTATGGGACAAGATTGCCCGGGAAGTGGTATTGAATCACCATGAACGCTGGGATGGCTCAGGCTATCCTGGACGAATCGATGATGTGGAAACTGATCCCATTGAATTTGGCCGTGGAAAACGGGGAAAAGAAATTCCTTTGTCTGCCCGTATTGTGGCTCTCGCAGATGTCTATGATGCCCTCACCACAGCCCGCCCATACAAGGAAGCGTGGACCTCAAAAGCCGCTCTTCAGTACATTCGCAGCAAATCCGGTAAACTTTTTGATCCTGAGTTGGTGAATCTTTTTGCCAAATTGGAGGACACCTTAGAAGCCATCCGTCGGAACTATGCCGATTCCTCACTGTGATCCAACCAAACACAGCGATTACGTCCATTCTTCTTTGCGAGATAAAGACGTTCATCAGCAAGTTTGATGAGCTCCGCAGTGTCCTGCCGTTCAGAGATATCCGCAAGGCCCATGCTCACAGTGACAGACCAAGGAACCCCTGGAAATGCGGTTTCAGACAGGATCCCCCGAAGTCGTTCCGCAATTCCCAGAGCCACATCTTTTTGGGTTTCTGGAAAAAGAATCAAAAACTCTTCTCCCCCAAAGCGATACACACGATCGGCGGAGCGAATCCCCTCTTGAATGAGGTGTGCAGCCTCTTTGAGAACATCATCACCCACCGTATGACCAAGATTATCATTCACCGCTTTGAACCGATCAATGTCTAATAATGCCACGGCCATATTGTCTTCCGATCGCAAACTCCGAGCCAATTCCCGTTCCAAATCTTCATTCATCATTCGACGGTTGTAGAGCTGGGTTAAATGATCCCGCACACTGAGATCTTGGAGCTCTTGAATGGTGGACCGCAGAGTGCGCTCATAGCGAAAACTCCGCAATCGGACATCATTCACGGCAATGTAGAGAACCACCGCGATGGCTGTAAACAATAGCTGAGCAATTAAAAACTCCCCTGGATGCACCCGAGGAGAAAGTCCCAAGGTAAAGGCCTGAAAAACCACCACATTGTGGAGAACAATGAGAGAAAGAAACATTCGCATTCCAAACCAAACAGTCACACTTAAGAGCGTCAAAGCTGCAAGAGAAGCCGTGAGGTCAAAAGAATCCTGGAGTTGAATGGCTGTAATGATTCCAAGAAGAGTCATCATGATGGCCACATACAGACGAAAAATGAAACGAGTCCAATTTGTTGGAGCTTTACGGTGACGCCAATGATGCGTCAAACCAAAGAGAACCATACTAAGAAGCGACACAAGAGCAAAGGCCATCATAATTTGATGATCTAAATCGAGGTCAATTAGAGAATGAGGAAGCAAAATTCGCCGAAAGCATTCGGATGCACCGCCAAGAACCCCCAGAGCAGAAGCAATTCCTAAAAATCGGCGATTATGAACCCACTGATGTCTTAGAAAATCAGCTTTGAGCTCATCTGACAGTCCACCAAGGGAAAAATGCAGGAAACGATGGCGCGGTTTCCGATGGATCACGATCAACCTCCGCTTCCAATATACCCCACTCCCTTGTGAATCATGGAAGAATACTAAGAATTATTTTCGCGCAAATTTCTGGAGGATACGCAGATAACGAAGAGTCAGAATTCCACTCCATTCCTGAAATGAATCGGCATGATCTTGGGGATAGGCTGTGCCTCCCCAGGTCCAAAAGGGAGCCCATGATCCATTTGCTTGCTGAGTTTCAATCAAATAATCCAATTGCCGTTCCACACTGCTTTGAAGAAGGGGATAGAACGGCGATTCTGGATGTGTCACCACCTCCAAAGGTTGAAGCCCATAGGTGGACCATTGGTTGGAATCCGTTTCCATGGATGCAGGAAGGATACGTTGAAGACATAATTCAAGCTGAGATGAGAGCATTTCAGGAAGATTCTTGGCCTCATAGAGACGAAGCACACTCCGAACGGAATCAGGAGGAAGGGTCTCTTGTTGTTGAACATAGTGAATGATGCTTTCAACAGCCCTTTGACTCTCAGGCAGAGGACGAGAGAACTGAAAAAATGCTGCATGCACCCGGCCTCGAGGGTTAATCACAAAGTGATCAAAAGTCTCACTCAAGGTTTTCAGATTCCACCAGGGTGCAGAAGGGGCATCATCGAGATCATCTGGGAGATAGGGCCATAAGCCGCTTTCTTCCGACATTCCTTCATGCTCCAGCCAATCAAGAGCTCCGTTCACTAGGGGATGATGAGCTGAAACACCCATCCCATACATCATCTCTAGAGCTTCACAACACCCAAGCACACTGGATTTTTGTGAACGCTGATCTGGTTCTATGCCCTGCCCAAAGCCACCGTCCTCATTAGAAAATGCGGCTAAATGACTCAGCACAACATCAAGAGTGATCTCCCCTGAGAAGAACTGCCATTGGGCGTACTCCAAGGGACGGGCATGGTGTTTCAAAAAGTCAACGGCTTGTTTTTGTGCTGGAAGAGAGAGTTTTTTCATGGGTGCGATTATACCCAATACACTAAACAAATGAGAAGTAAAAAAAAAGACCCCTGGGCTGTGAGCCCAGGGGTCGATCAAGAGAATTTATTCCGCAGAAGTTTCTTCTACCTTATCTAAGTTTTTCGCATTACGACATTTGGGAAAACCGGTGCAGGCCAGGAAGGGGCCTCGGCGGCTCAACCGCACAATCATGGGACTGCCACATTTTTCACATTTGGCCCCATTGGCCTTGGGCAAGCTGGCAATTTGGCCATCTTTCACGGGAAGCTCCCGTTTGCATTCGGCATTGGGGCATACCATGACAGGTCCCCGTTTCTTGGATTTGATTTCCATGGGGGTGCTGCATTCATCACAATCCATGTGGAGATCTGGAAGGAAGACGGGTTTGCCATCGGCACCTAAATTGGCTGTGGATTTGCAATCCGGATAGCCACTACAAGCGTAGAACTTCCCGTATCGGCTGGACTTGAGAAGCATGGTTTTGCCACAGGTGGGACAGTTGACGGGTTCGCCATCGGTTTCCCCATCATCAGAACCTTCTCCTGGAAGAGGCATGAGTCCTTTGCATTCAGGATAATCCACACAGCCCAGGAAGGCCCCGGTTTTGGAGTAGCGCATCACCAAGTCATGTCCGCAAACCGGACATTTTTCCTCACCTTCCCAAAGACGTCCTTTGAGGGGTTCTGCTTGCTCAATGGCTCCTTCCACACGCTGGGCAAAGGGTTGGTAGAAATTATCCACCAATTTATGCCAGTCCACACTTCCATCTTCCACCGCATCAAGATTGCTCTCCATGTCGGCGGTAAATTGATAATCCATGATGCTGGGGAACTCACGGAGAAGGATATCATTCACGGCAATGCCTAACTCACTGGCATGGAAAGCACGTTTTTCTAGTCGAACATATCCCCGTTCCCGGATGGTTTGAATGATGGCGGCATAGGTGGAGGGTCGGCCAATACCTTCTTTTTCCAGGGCCCGAACCAAACTGGCTTCGGTATAACGTGCGGGAGGTTTGGTGAAGTTCTGCTCTGCTGTGAGCTCTTCTAATTGGGCCTCTTCTCCCCCCTTCACAGCAGGAAGAGTTTGGTACTCTTCTTTGGTTTTTTTTGCCTCAGGAGTGAGCACGGTGAAGCCATCAAAGAGGGTGACTCGGCCCTTGGCTTCCAAAATGCCATCGGCCGCTTCCACTTTGATGGTGGTGACGGCATAACGAGCATCCTTCATTTGGCTGGCCACAGTGCGCCGCCAAATCAGCTCATAGAGTCGATACTGTTCATCGGTGAGGTAGGGCTTCACGGATGCGGGGGTACGAGCCACAGAGGTGGGACGTACGGCCTCATGGGCATCCTGGGTTTTCACACCAGCCTTGGGTTTGGGACCATAGGCTCGAACTTCTTCTGGAAGGTGAGAGGGGTGGTTTTCTCCAATCCAGTTCCGGATTTCATCCAGAGCTTCTGGGTCGAGCCGGGGAGAGTCCGTACGCATGTAGGTGATGAGACCCACTGCACCGTCTTCCAGCTCAATGCCTTCATAGAGTTTCTGGGCAATCTGCATGGTTTTCCGCGTGCCATAGCGGAGCTGACCAGAAGCCGCTTGTTGCAGGGTACTGGTGATGAAAGGGGGTTGGGGTTTGCTAGATGTTTCTTTGCTGCTGACATCGGCAATGCGGTAATCTGCAGCTTTTAGAGCGGCTTCAACAGCCCGGGCCTCGGCTTCTGTGGAGGAATATTTCCCTCCCAGGGCAAATTTTTCTCCCTTCCAACTCACCAATGAAGCGCCAAAGGAGGTGGCATCGGCCCCTTCTGCATGGAGACGGGCATCAATCTTCCAAAATTCCTGGGGAATAAAGGCTCCAATTTCTCGCTCTTTTTCCACAACAAGACGTACAGCAACGGATTGCACTCGACCGGCTGAAAGGTTTTTTGCCACTTTTTTCCAGAGGAAAGGAGAAAGACTGAAACCCACAATCCGGTCCAAAACGCGTCGACCTTTTTGAGCTCCAACCAGGTTCATGTCAATGTCACGAGGATTTTCAAGAGCCTCAGTGACCGCTTTTTTGGTGACGGCCTGATACGTGACACGTCTTGCTCTGGAATCATCCAAACCCAATGCTTCTTTCAGATGCCAGGCAATGGCCTCACCTTCACGGTCGGGGTCTGGTGCAAGGAAAACTTCATCGGCTTTTGCCGCAGCCGCTGTGAGTTCATCCACGGTTTTCTTTTTACCTGGAATGACCGTGTAACGGGGTTCATACCCATTATCAAAATCTATTCCAAAAGCTTTCTGACCTCGTCCTTTGGACTCCAAATCCCGAATATGGCCCACAGATGCCAGAACTTGAAAATTCCGTCCCAACATTTTCTTTATGGTTTTCGCCTTGGCTGGGCTTTCCACAATCACAAGCTTTTTCCCAGCAGGTGTTTTCTTTGTCGTTTTTTTTGTGGTCTTTTTGACTGTTTTCGATGCTGCGGCACTCTTCTTTGTTGCCGCCTTGGATGTTGAAGGCATTCTAGACTCCTTTTTGGGCGCCGTGCCCACAACTCAAGAACAGAGAGTGCGGAGGGCGCGTCGGAAGCGAATATATCAAAAATGGACCATTAATCAAGACAACAAGCCGATTCGATGGCAAAATCCGCCTCAGGACTTCCAGTTTTTCACCAGTTTCGAGGATTTTGCTCCATAAAGGTGAAGCAATGCCTTGTCCATGGCAAAAAGCCCCACTTGGGGGAATGGCCATTTCTATGATGGTCTGAAACTGGATCATAATGGATAGAATCAACCCCGTGTTCATTTTTCTCTTTCCAATACCAAAAATCTCTGAACCCGGCCAATCAGAATGAATCCATTCTGCAAAACTGCAGCTCTATAGGCGTTTTTTATACTGTGGTTTTCCGGCAACACCCGTTTTTAGTCCCTGATTGCCATGGATTCGCCCAAGAGATGGGTGGTGAAGGTGATTGGCTCACAGCCCTATGAGCGATAGACTCTCTTTCATGGCCAAGAAATGCCTCAGTGAACTCATACAAGATCTTCCAAACCACAAACTTCGTGGTTCAGGAGATACCAAGATAAGCGCTCTCGCCTACGATTCTCGGGAAGTGAAACCTGGAACTCTGTTTTTTGCTCTCCCTGGTGTTCATGTGGATGGACATGATTACATTGATGCCGCAATTGAAGCAGGCGCCGTAGGAATTCTTCATTCACAAGATCTTCCTCAATACGCCCCCTCCATTGCTTATGTTCAAGTGGAACATCCTCGGGTTGCCATGTCACCCATCTCTGGAGCCTTTTGGAATCATCCCTCCCGAGAAATGAGCGTCATTGGTGTCACTGGCACGGATGGGAAAAGCACAACTGTGAGCTTCATTCGTCAGCTATTGGAATTCACAGATGCGCCAACGGGAAGCATTTCCACCGTGGATATTGCTGTTGGGAACACACGAGGAGCCAATCCTCTCCGTCAGTCCACACCCGAAGCTCCACAAATTCATGCTCTCCTCCGCGCCATGTTGGATGCAGGACAAACACATGCCGTGGTAGAAGCCACCAGCCATGGATTGTCCCCCAAGAATAACCGCCTTGGAGATGTGGCCTTTGATGCCGCAGTTTTCACCAATGTCACCAGTGAACATCTGGAATTTCATGGAGACTTAGACACCTACAGAAAGGACAAGTCTCGATTATTTTCCATGATGGGCCACTCTCGAAACCGTGATGCTTTTGGGGTGGTTAATATGGATGATCCCCATGCAGACTTGTTCATTGCCGCAGCCGGTGAAAAACCTGTCTACACCTATTCAATGAAGGAAGAAGAGGCCGACATTCTTGCAACAGATCTCAACTGTGAGCCCAATGGCACGGAGTTTACCGTTGTGAGTCCCTGGGGAGAGGTGCGCACCCGCATCAATCTTCCTGGAGCCTACAATGTCGAAAATGCCTTGGCGGCTCTTTGTGTTGTAGCCGAAATGCGGGATGCCGATATTTTAGAATTGGCCGAACGGCTTCCAGAACTTGAAGGTGTGAAGGGACGCATGGAGCCCATTCACGGAGATATGGATTTTCATGTGATGGTGGACTACGCCCATTCTCCTGGTAGTTTTGAGAAGATTCTCCCCTTTTTGAAAAGTCTCACCAAGGGAAAACTCATTCTTGTCTTTGGCTCTGCAGGAGAACGCGATGTTGAAAAGCGTCCAAAGCAGGGTGAGATTGCCTCACGCTTTGCGGAAAAAATTTATCTGACAGATGAAGATCCCCGTGGAGAGAATTCCATGGATATTCTAGAGGATATTGCTGCCGGAGTTTCTGGCCTTGAAGAAGGGAAATCCCTTTTCCTCATTCCAGACCGGAACCAAGCCATTCATGCGGCCTGTGCTTCTGCTGAGAACGATGATTTGGTCGCAGTGCTTGGAAAAGGCCATGAAAGCAGCATCATCTACGCAAACAAGAGCCAGCCTTGGGATGAAGCCAAAGCCTGTCGAGAGGCCCTTCAAGACTTAGGATACGAACTGTAATCGGAATGAATCCCTGACCGGTTCATGCTGGTCAGGGATCGATTTAAAAAAGCAACAATGAATGAAATGCTGATGAAGTGTTTTGGAATTAGTGAAACAGGCCTTCCACAAAAAAGCCCATTCCGATTCCAAGTGCTGATCCTACAAGAACTTGTGGATATGTATGTCCCAACAAGGTTTTGAGTGCTTTAGGACGTTTTTCTTCCTCAAAGAGATGAGAAAATTCCTCCACCAATTCATTCAAAATCTCCGCATGCCTCCCGGCAGCACGCCGAACCCCAGTGGCATCGTAAATCACAATGGTGCCAAAAACTAAACTGATCGCAAAATAGGGACTGTTCCAACCATAACTCAAACCGCATGACGTGCATAAAGCCGCAACAGTCGCGGAATGGGATGAAGGCATACCTCCCGTTTCTGTCATTCTCTCAATGGCCCAACGCCGTTCTGTCAAAAGAATCAAAACCACTTTGGCCACTTGGGCCACCACCATGGCAGAGAGAGCGGACATAATTAATGTGTTGGTCAAAAAACTCAAATTCCAGACTCCAGCTGTGATTGATATGCTCTGACGACTTGGCCGAGCGTGCACATTCCCTTAGTCTGGGAGTGTGATCATTCCAAGACTAAAAAAGCTCACGTTCATCACCCTTGTTGCAATGATTCTCACATTCCCACTTCTTGGTGATGAAGCGGAACCCATCATAGCCGAATGGAACCTCAACTTCCAGCGATTCCCCATCAAGTCTTATCAGGATTGGCCATTAATTCCCCAAACAAATTTCTCCGAACTCCAAATCATAGGAAATCGGGTTCTTTTCATCTGGAATCCCATTCTTCTTAATCTCAACCATCAGCTGCAAGCGGATGAATTTACTCTACTCACCCTCTTTGCGATTGACTCCAATTCAAGCATGCCAACGGATTGGAGCAGTGAAAATGGAGTGGCCCTATCCCCAGAAAATTGGTTCACCATTTCCCCTGATTTGAATCAATGGAGTTCACTCCATCTTTTGAATGGGATCCAAAAACAAGGGGAGTGGTCTGATCCGTCTCCCCAAAACATCATTCCCAATGGGCAGAATGCCGCCTTCCTGTTTCTTCAAGGACAACTCGCCTTATTACAGCCCCCTCAACCGCCCCTGCCTTTGAGAGCCATCAGTCCCTTTGCCATTCATCCCATCCTGGGCCCTGAAGGAACAATGGCCTGGTGTGAAGCGGCAACTCTTGTTTTGCTCCCCTCAGAAACAAAGGAATCTGAGGCAAGGGAAATCCGCATTCCCCTCACCCAGATTCCTCAGGGAATGCTTTGGCATGGCAACAATCTGATTCTCACCTTTCCAGGGAAAATTCAGATTTTCAATGCCCCCATTCTGGAAAATGCCCAGCCCAAAGAACGTTCCCATCCCTCCATCCCACGCCAGTGGTACACCCTTCATAGTCTCCAAGAAGAACTTTTACTGCACATTCCTGGGCAAGGAGTCTTTGCCTCTGGAAAAATTAAGAATGCGGAAATCACCAACCATGGGATTCCATCCTTTGATGATTTTTTGGCCAGCCATGCCACAAAAGCCTTGCAATATCTGGAACAGGAACAGGGAGCAATCATTGCGGAAAAGTTTTGTGCCTGGATTCTTCCGGCCCTCCGCAACCAGCGTTCCCGTTGGCCCTTGCAAGACCAATGGGCCCAGCTCGAATCCACCTTCACTCAAGAGCGTCAACGTCTCCGGGAATTGCAACGAGGCCAAAATTAGTGCCACGGAAGATGGAATCTCTTACTTCCAGCGCATTGGCATCATCGTTCATCCCAGAACGGCCATATTCTTGCCCCCAAATCGCCATGCTCCAAGCGCTTGTCCGCAATTCTTTCTCCATGGCATGATAAGCTATGGCTCGTATTGCATTATTATACGGTGGACGATCAGGAGAACATGATGTCTCTCGCGCCTCCGCCGCCTTTGTCCTCAAAAATCTCCATCCATCCCATGAACCAGTTTTGATTGGAATAGATGCATCCGGAACCTGGTTTCTTCAGGTGATTCCAGCAGAAAATTTGACGGCCCTCCCCGTTCATAAAGATGAATCTCAACAGGTTCATGTGGTTCCTGGAGTGGGACTCACCGCGGCCAATGGAGCCTCTCTCCACATTGATGCCGTGCTTCCCATTCTTCATGGGAGCTATGGTGAAGATGGAGCCGTTCAAGGACTTTTGGAATCCGCACGAATTCCCTATGCCGGTTCAGGGATACTGGGAAGTGCTGTAGGGATGGACAAAGATATTTCCAAGCGCCTTTGGGCCCGAGCCGGACTCCCTGTGGTTCCCTGGCGTACCTTCAGAAAAGAAAACGGGATAAATGAAAAAGAGGCCATGAGTCTCTTCACGGAACTTGGAAATACCGTTTTTGTGAAACCTTCCAATGCAGGTTCTTCCGTGGGTGTGAATCGTGCCACCAACCCAAAAGAATTGGTTGAAGCCCTGCACCATGCCTGGAAATTTGATCGAAAAGTTTTGGTGGAGCAGGCCATTGAGGGACGGGAATTGGAATGCTCCGTTCTTGAAACCCCGCAAGGGCTTCAGGCCTTTCCTCCAGGAGAAATTATCCCGGCCAATTCTCATAGTTTTTATGATTATGAGGCCAAGTATCTTGATCCCAATGGTGCTCACCTCGCCGTTCCAGCAGCACTCGATGCTGATATGGCCCAAACACTTCCTCTTTTGGCCCAACGAGCCTTTCGCTGTGTTGAGGCAGCGGGATTCTCTCGTGTGGATTTTCTTGTTGATGATCAAAATCACAGCATTTACATCAATGAAATCAACACCCTTCCAGGGATGACAGCCATCAGTCTCTTTCCCCTCATGGCAGAAGCCGGTGGTGTTCCCGCTACGGAAATGATTGAACATCTCATCACTGGAGCCATCAACGAATCCGCTTACAGAGAAGAGAGAAATTACACAACAGGATTGTAAGAATTCTGATGTTTTTCGGGCAAGCCGACCCCTTCGGGGTGAAGGAAAGGGCTTAGTTCTCTTCCCTTCTTGCCTGAGAAGGGTTTCCCGATTCCCCTTCAATGCGTTTTGCCAATTCTTGGGCCAATTCTGTAGGCCCAAGGGCCTTTAGCACGGGATTTCCCCGATAGGGCAATCCCATCAACGCTTCTGCGAGGGAATCAATACATCCGTGAACCTGAGCAATTCGTCCCTTCTCTACCTCCAATTGAAGAGTGCAGGAACCAGGCAAACCCCAGAATTTTTCTGTAAATTTTGGGGTTTTTCCCCAGGTCCATTCCCAGGAATTCTGCTGAAATCGTGCTTTGGTATAGGCTTCATTCTCATCTGCTTCTAAGGCCTGTTGCTCTGAAAGGATTTCCAGAGGACAACCCCATTCCTTGGCAAGGGCACTTTGAACCATAGCCATGGAAATTTCTGATTGAAGTGCATCCTGAAGATTGGCCACTGGTGAAGGAACAGAATCCACACCCCTCGCATTCATCGTACGCTGGGGAACCTTCAGAGCTTGAGAGAGAAGTGAGAGATTGGCGAAAATCAGTAGGGTTCCATGATGAAGTGAAGCTTGAGAAGTTTGCCGAAAGGCACTGCCACTCACCTTTCGAGGTTCATTGTTGATGGGCAGCACAATATCCAAACGGGCATTGCGCTCACATTTCAATCCAAGAGTGGCCAAGGCCGAAATCACACGGTCTAAGTTTTGCTGTTTTCTGGGAACAGGAGTTCCTCGGATCACACAGAAATTCAGATTCCCCAAACCATGAACCACGGTTCCACCACCGGAAAAACGTCGACTGAACTTCCATCCCCATTCTTCAATCAAACTCAATCGACATTCTTTCCATGGATTCTGAAAACGCCCAAAGACAACAGCTGGAGAATTTTCATAAAGAAAGAGCCATTCCTCATCTTTAGGAATGCGAGAAAGAAGCCACTGCTCTAGGGCAAGATTTACGGCAACGTCCTGGCTCTCTGAAGTAAAAACACGCATGACCATCCCCTTGGATTTCTTCAATCTCTATAAAATTCCAATTCCATGAAAGAGGCAAGAACGGAGAGTTGTTCTCTTTCCTTGTTCTTTAATCAAAATTTTGAAATCAGATTCAACAACAAAAATATTATGATCATTGTTTTCACTGCATTCTTTTCATAATCATAACATTCCAAATGGATTCCAATGGCTGTTCTTGACTCATGTAAAACCTCAATGGAGTGTCCATAATCAAGATTCTATTTTCTTGTACAAAGGAAATGGATAATCCGGTTATGATACATATAGATGATAAGTAACTACTAATGAATAAATTACAACTTTTTGCGATTCAATCCTTTCTAAAAGTGCATTGATTTTTCAAATGGGCGTATCATACTATCAGTGGACCGGAGGGTCGGAATCCATTGCAATGAAAGACGATTTACGAACCTTACTGAAAAATCCTACTCCTGATGAAACGCATGAGTCAGAACGCTATCTCAAGGTTCTCATTGTTGATGATGAACCCACTGTTCATGACATCACGGCCCTTGTTCTCAAAAATTTCCAATACAGAGGATTTCAACTCCAATTACGGAGTGCATTCTCTGCATCAGAAGCCCGTAGAATCCTGGCCTCGGAAGGACCCTTTGCCCTCATCCTTCTTGATGTGATTATGGAAACCGATGATTCTGGGCTCCGATTAGCCCAATTCATTCGAGAGGAACTTCGCGATCCCATGGTGCGCATCATTCTCCGAACAGGACAGCCTGGTATGGTCCCCCAGCGTCAGGTGATGCGAGATTTTGAAATTGATGACTATAAAGAAAAAGCGGAACTCACGAGTGAGCGCTTTGATGCCGCTGTAACGGCATCCATCCGAACCTATCTCGGCTTCAGACGTCTGGAAGACAATCGTCAGGGCCTCATCCGAATCCTTAAAGCCATTCGAAGTGTTGAGCCCAATGAAAAACAAGAGGAGTTTGCACGTCATATCTTGGCCCAAATTGAGGCCGTGATGAACCGTATTCATGATGCCGAAATTGCTGCACTGGTGGTTCAACGCAATCTTGAGGGTGAAATCCGCATCATCACCGCCCAAGGTCCCATACATCATCTCAGTGGTATTCTTCTTGATGATATAGAAGACCAACAAGCCGCCAGCATCATTCGAGAAAGCATGTCTACCGGAACGGTTTATCATGACCAGCTCCGAATTACCGCCCCTTTGATGGCAAAATCCGGTGAGTGTTATCTGGCCTATTTTGAAGATCCAAAAGGATTTGGAGATATGGAGCGCTATTTAGTAGAGCTCTACACCTCCCATGTCAATGTTTCCATGGATAATAAGATGCTCACTCGAGAGCTTGTTGATACACAGCGAGAAATCATTTCAACTCTGGGTGAAGTGATTGAAACTCGTTCTGGAGAGACGGGGCGTCATGTTCAGCGAGTGGGAGAGATTGCACGCCTCATTGCAACTGAGGTGGGAATGTCCTCTCGGGAAAGAGAACAACTGCGCTTTGCCGCTCCACTCCATGACATTGGTAAAGTGGGCATTCCTGATGCCGTTCTCAACAAGCCAGGTCCTCTCACTTCTCAGGAATATGAACTGATTAAAAGCCATACAACCATTGGATACACCATCTTAAAATCGTCAAAAAGAGAAGTGCTCAGGATGGGTGCACGAATCTGCCATGAACATCATGAACGCTGGGATGGAAGTGGCTATCCTCAAGGGATTGCTGGGGAATCCATCAGTTTAGAAGCCCGAATCTGTTCCATTGCCGATGTCCTTGATGCTCTCTGTTCAAAACGTGTTTACAAAGATGCCATGCCACTAGAAGAAGCTTTTGATGTTATCTTTCAGGGACGTGATACCCAGTTTGATCCTCTTCTTGTTGATGCCTTGTTGAGGAATAAAGATGATGTTCGCCATATTTATAGTGAATATTCAGACCAACTTGAATCGGCTTAGAGCAATCTTGTCGAACACATAGAATGCGTTTTTTCTCACGCTGAAAATCCCAAGAAAAGAAACAAGCGAACCTGTCATGAAGACATGTACTCTTTGGTAAAAGAACAACTGAACCAACAAGAGCCAAAGAATCGTCCCCGTGAACGAATGATACGATTGGGAGCTCAAGCTCTCAGTGATCAAGATTTGATGGCACTCATCCTGGGGTCAGGGCTCCAAGGCAGGGATGTGTACTCTGTCGCAAATGACGTTCTTAAAGTTCTTGAGCAATTCCCAGATTTGAATGTTGATCAGAAAAGCTTGAATTCCATTCCTGGAATTGGAAATGCCCGCTCATCCGCTGTTCTGGCCTCATTAGAGTTTGCCCGCCGCAGAATACGACCAGCTAAGAAGCGGATTGAATATCCAAGAGATGTCTATCCCATCATCCGCCATTGGGCGGATCGTCCCCAAGAGATGTTTCTAGTGCTCAGCCTCAATGGAGCCCATGAGGTTCTTCAAGTGAGAGTGGTGAGCCAAGGGATTCTTGACCGTACTTTGGTGCACCCCCGAGAAGTGTTCATCCACCCCCTCTCAGATCGAGCGTCTGCCATTATATGTGCGCACAATCATCCTAGTGGCAGTCTGACACCCAGTCAGGATGATAAAGAACTCACCCTTCGCCTTGAAAAAGCTGGAGAACTCCTTGGGATTCCAGTCCTTGACCATGTCATCTTTACTGAAGAGGGGTTCTATAGTTTTCATGATCAGCAAGAATCATCATTATTCACTTCAGAAAATCACATTTCCAGGCCAGCAATTCCTATTCAACTGGAAAGCCATTGATGCTCATAAACATTTGATTTCCTCCAAACCTTCCAATTGGTTTTCTTTCACAACCAACCGACAAGATTCCAAAGTCTGATTCATTTCAGGAGATGATTTCATGAGAGAAAGGGCGGCATGGATCAGTTGAGTGAAGCCAAGATCACAACCATTAAAAATCTGGCATTTTTTATTAAATTTCATTTGTACATTGAAAATACTATAGGTTATCCTCTGTTTAGAAATACCAATTGAAAAGGAGAAGGGAATGAAGAAAGGAAAACTCATCTTCATCGTTGCATTAGTGGGCTTGCTGATGGCCTCCTGCGGCAACGTTCTCACTGCACCAGACAACAAAGGAAGTATTGAACGCGTTCAAAGCAGTCCAGACAAGTACCTTGCCCATCTCACAGGAACTCCCTGGGAAATGGGTTATCAGCATGGTTGGCTCATGGCAGAGCAGGTTGTCACCAGTTGCTCAGACCAGTTCATTGGAGACATATTCCTTGGCTTAGCTGGTGCAAATACTGGGGTGTTAAAAGACATTGTTAGCAATGAAACATTAATGTCTGCCATCACAGGAACACTGTATGCTGCCGGAATGGCCAATTACAAAACCTGGGTTCCTGCAGAATACCGTCAGGAAATTGAAGGCGTTTTCCGAGGCGCCTATGACCGGTGCAACAAAGAAGGTTGGGATAAGAAGCAACTCAGTGTTGACCGCTTAGCCATGTTGAACTGCTGGATTGACTTCATGATTGCCTGGATATACGGACCGGTCGTAATCGAAGAAGTGGTCACAGGTGGTGATATGTTTGAAGGCCGCTTTGCTGGAGAAAACCTCTTCCCAAGCCAGCAAGACTCCATTCCCCCCATGCCTGGTGATATGACTGAACAAAAACTCAGCGTGGAAGAAATTGAAGAGATTCGTGCCACTCTGCGGGAATATTTTGGCCAAGTTCATATGTGTGATGGAATTGCGATTAACAAAGAAAATTCCGCCACGGGAGAACCCATTCTTACTCGCAGTTTCATGATACCCGCAGTCTTTGGAGCACAGTCTGTGATGATGGAATATACTCCCCGGAATGGGAATAAATTCCTTCAGGTGAGCCCTCCAGGAATGATTGGAACTGGAGCTGGAATGAACAGCCAAGGTCTCTCCATTGGCGTGGACATGGTCCTTACTGGAGACCTCCAACAGCTTTCCATTGGTATGGGATGCCTCCTGAAGAACCGAGAAGCTCTCCAGTACAGTAGCACCATTGACGAAGCCGTTCGCAATACCTTTGATGAGAAGAATAAAGGGGCTTTCGGTGCCTTCAATAATGACAATACCAATGGAACAAGCTGGATCCATCCCATTGCTGATAGGAATGGTGCCGCTGCCATTGAAATCAGTGCCCACAATATGCGAGTTCGCCGCATTGATGATGACTTCACCACAACAGGCTATGGTGAAGGACGTGGCATGCTGTTCTATGATGAAAATGGCCAACGACGTCCAGGTTTAGATTGGAATACCATGCAAGATCTCATCAATCTTGACGTGATTAGTCAGTGGGAGAATGATCCAAACCTCTTGGTTTTCACAAACCACTTTGTTCACCCTGATATGCGTTCTGCGGATAAGCACCGCTATCCTGTGGATTGTACAGCCCGATACAACTTCCTGCTGATGGCTGCAGATGAACTGCTCACAAATGGTGATCGCAAAATCAGTGTGGAAGAAGCCAAGCACTTGGTGGCCTACTTAGAAAACAATGCATGGAATGATTCTTACCGCTATGTGGATAAACCCCTGCGCTGGAGCAACAGCACTCTGGGTAATCCATCAGATCCCAACAAGCGTTCCACCATGTTTGGTGGAATTCGGGCGGTCTTTGATGTGGGTTCCCGTACCATCCATGCGGCCTTTGGTCCCTCCAATGTTTCCTGGGATCAGGCCTGGCAGTCCTACACATTCAATTAAAAAAGACTGAGCTTCAAGGGCTCTCCTGCTTGAAGCTTCTGGGGTTGTTGCAGTGTGACTTTTGCAACAGCCCCTCTACTCCGGGCTACGTCAGGGATACCTCCGGTGTCCCTATCCTTGTCTCGGCAATGGACAAGTTTACACTGGTCCTCTGCTCTCGACTGCGTCAGGGATAATAGGGGCAGCGGAGCTGGTCCGAGGAACGAGGACGAAACCCCCGAATAGCCCGACCCCCGGCCTGCCCGGGGGGGACGCCCAAATTGGGGGCAAAAAGGTTCATCCGCAATGGGGGTGGATAAGATCAGAAAAGACGCTACTTGAGAACGGAGTATTGGCCAAGATGTATGAGAAACTGATCCACATACGCTTGGAGCGCATCATAGCTTGCAGGCTGAACAGGTTGCTTGTCTAAACTTACCCATTCACCAAGAGATTCCACAGGAACATTTTCCACCAAGGACTTTCCACAAAGAGCGGCTCCAAAACTTGTGGCCTCTTCGAGAGCTGTTAAATACAAGGGATTCTCTGGAAGCAAGGCCCCCAACAATGCACCATAATGAGGGTTCTGTCGAAAGCCTCCCTCAATAAAGACTTCCGTCCCAGGTTGAAGCCCCACACGCTGAAGGGCAATCGAAGTTTGAATGGCCAAGGAAAGATTGGCCAGAGCAAACCCCTCTTCATAATCGTCGAAGCATTGGGGCCATTGTCGATGCGTTTGGAGTGATTCTAAGGAATACTCTTTTTCTGAGTCCACCACTCGTGGCATGGAATCCGGGAACTGCCCTGTTCCAGGAACCACTGTAGGAAGAATAAAACTTTTTTGTTGTTCTATGATTCGGGCATAGGTACTGGGTAAACCAAGAGGCCAGTCTTGTCTTTGATGGTGTTCCATCAAAAGCTGACTGTAGGTTTCATACTCCAGCCCTCCCATGAGTATGGACGTTTTCACCGGCTTCTCTTGAAAGGACAGATTGAAGTACACCATCTTTCCCAGTTCATCCGGTGCAAATTCCACCGTTTCCACGGGATGCATGGCCACACACCAGGTTCCAGTGGAATTGAGTACAAAATCTTCCTTTTGGGAAAGAATGTAAGGAACCAAAGAAGAATTTGAATCATGAATTCCTTGAGTCACCATCACATCTGGAGATAAACCTGTTTTCATCACCACTTCTGGAGAAATTTTTCCTAAGAGACTTTGTGGAGAAGAAGGTTTGGATGGAAGTTTTCCTCGGATTCCAAGGAGATCCACAAGGGAAGACCAGTCCCATTTTTCATAATCCCATAAATAGCTATGGCAACCTGCATAGGTGATGTCTGCCGAAGGGATTCCAGTTAAACGAAAACCAAAGTATTGCGGGTAAAACAAGACATGAGAGATTCGCTGGAATTCTTCTGGCCAACGCTCTTTTTGAAACCAAAGCAACTTGGCAATATTGATAAGGGGTTTAATCTCTGCTGTCGCCGTTTGTTTCTGTAGATCATCACAAGGGCCCATGGCTTCCCAAAAACGCTGGTGCACATCTTCAGGAACATCATTGGTATACGCCACTGGAGGAAGAACCGGTTTTCCATCCTCTCCCACACAAACAACCGTGGCTCCATGGGTTGTAATGGAAATGGTTCGAATGGGGTATTCTGTTGCCAATTCCTTGAGTTGGGTGAGAAACCAAGATTCCACTTCCGCAACATTTTCAATCTCTAGATCATTGTGAAGGAGAGTCCCAATCTTACGCTTTCGAACCGTTAAGGGCCTCATGGAATCATCATAGAGTGCAATTTTCTTATTGGTTTTCCCAATATCCAAAACGGCAATGGCGTAGTTCATGGTGTCCTCCAACATTTCCAAGCACCGCGCCACGATGCCTGGAAATGTACGAGCGCCCTACGGACGCCCTTCCCTCTTATCGGTAGAGGGGTCCAAAATTGGAACAGGCTCGGAAATCAGCCCCTTCTTTCTCCATACCAAAGTGGGTCCAAACTGCTGGTCGGAACACCTTTTCATCCGCAACATTGTGCATAGAAACAGGGATACGCAGCATGGAAGCCAAAGTGATTAAATCAGCACCAATGTGACCATAGCTGATGGCACCATGGTTGGCTCCCCAGGAAGCCATCACGCTGTACACATCTTTGAAGTTTCCTTCTCCAGTGATTCGAGGAGCAAACCAAGTGGTGGGCCAAGTGGGATTGGTCCGTTCATCCAACTTGTCATGAACATCCGCTGGAATGGTTGCGGTCCAACCCTCTGCAATCTGCAGAACAGGACCTTGCCCCTTAATCAGATTGATGCGGCACATGGTCACAGGCATATCCCCTTCGGTGAGGAAATCAGTGGAATAACCACCGCCACGGAAATATCCCAAATCACCAGGACAGAATTTTGTGGCCTTCACACAGGCTTCAGCCTCATCAGATGTGATATCCCAGAAGGGCTTCATGGCCGGTTTGCCATCCACTTTCTGCTGACCACTTCCATCCAAACAGGTGGAACCTGAGTTGATGAGGTGAATCAAACCATCTTTAGCATGACCGGACAGTGCATGACCTGTCACACGCTTCACAGCCTCGGGGCTCCAGTAGGTGCGCACATCACTGAAGATTTGAGCTGTGTTGGTGAGCAAATGACCAAAGAGCATGGAAATCCCATTGAGGGTGTCATTCTCTGTGGCCAGAACATAGGGCTGACGGATGCCGTCCCAGTCAAAACTGGTGTTGGCCATGGTTTCCATGAAGTCGCCATTGGGGAGCCAATCGGTCCAGGCGCGCTGCCCCTGGAAACCACTGGCAATGGCATTGTGGCCCAGGGCCTCTTCGCCATAACCCATTTCAGCCAATTTGGTATTACCGTTCATCAAGTCCTTGGCAATCAAGGACATTTTAACGGAGGTATCCCACTCTTCCTCTTTTTGCGCTTCATTGTGCTGTTTGGAGGCCTCATTGGGATCAAATCCTACTTCCAAATTGTCTTTCACCCATGCACGGGCTCGAGCATATTCCTCAGGATCATAAATTTCTTTCTCAATACGTCGACTGATTTCACTCATGTCCACATATTCATTGCGCATGCCCAGGTAATCCTGGAAGAAATCTTCATCCACAATACAACCAGCAATTCCCATGGACACAGATCCCATGGAGAGGTAGCTCTTTCCACGCATGGTGGAGACAGCCACAGCGGCCCGAGCAAAGCTCAGAATCTTCTCTGCCACATCCGCAGGCATAGAGCTATCATCAGAATCCTGAACATCACGGCCATAGATACCAAAGGCCGGAAGACCCTTCTGAGCATGAGCAGCCAATACGGCGGCCAAATACACAGCACCAGGACGCTCTGTTCCATTGAAGCCCCAAACGGCCTTGGGTGTGGACGGATCCATGTCCATGGTTTCAGAGCCATAGCACCAGCAAGGAGTGACGGTCAAAGTGGCACCAACACCAGCGGCTTCAAACTGAGCCTGGCAGGCCGCCGCTTCAGCCACACCACCAATGGTGGTATTGGAAATGACACATTCAACAGAGGTGCCATCCACATATTTAAGATTTTCGCTAATGAGCTGAGCAGCGGCCTTTGCCATGTTCATGGTTTGCTCTTCCAAACCTTCACGAACGCCTCCGAGTCGGCCATCAATTGTGGGACGAATACCAATTTTAGGTCGATCGCCTCGATACCGCCATTTGCCAGTCTCTCCAGCTTTGAATGTCATATATCTAACCTCCGAATGTTGTTGCGTGTTCGTTAACGCACACTGATTATGCCATGAATTGAATCGCATTGGGAGAAAAACTTCATCCCCCCATCCTCCTCTTTTCCCACCTTCTCATGAAAAGAGGAGGAGAATAATCCTAACTATTTCATTAATAGAGACTTATGATTATTTGCATTGGCAGATTTTTTTGCATACACAATGAATCACGCATGATTTTTCTCTTCGTCAGTCAAGAACACACATCAAAGACATCCCCCCATGCTCAAGATCCTTCCCTATTTCCCGGCAGCGGGGGCTTTTTCGAGAAGATAGGCCTCCGCTTCACTGTTCCATATGCCATTATTGGCTGCAGTGATTTGGGCCAATCCTGCCCAGAAATCATCCTCTTTCCCTTTCTCGGCAAAATCCTCTATGGCTGTCAGGGGCAAATCCACATGGGTGTAAATCAGCTTTTTACCACCAGGAATTTGGGGAAGGTTCAAGGTGGTATCAATCACGGCGTTCAAACCGCCCACATGCGTTACCATCACGGAGGGATTGATGCGTCCTTTTTTCATCATCTCCAAAGAAATTTTCATATCCTGGGTATTTCCACCACTGGTTCCGACAATGTGATGAAAGGCGTAGTGCACATCGTAGAAATTCACCTTGGCTGAAAACTGTGGATCCGTGGGACCAGCAAAGAAATTCATGCACCCGTCTTTGCCAAGAATCGCCCCGGCCTGTTCAATCACTGGGGCCACAGGAGCCATGACAAACACATCATCAAACCCCTCACCACCGGCTTTTTTCTTCAATGCAGCCACGGCATCCCCGCATTTCGCCGTGTTCACATACTTGAGCTCAATGCCCTGGGCGGCCCCTTCTGTCACTGGGAACAACTCTTCAGCTCGCTCTAATCGTGCATCATCAATATCCGTCACCACCAGGAGTCGGGGGCGTACATCCCCATGAAGAGCCAGGTCAATGGCGCCTAAACCCATGGGACCGGCTCCTGCCAGAATGGCCATGGTCCCATTGGGTCGGATCCCCATCTGATGCTCATAGCTCCCTTGAGGAACGTGATAGCTGGCCCGGAATGCTCCCACAATGCAACTCATGGGTTCAGAAAGGCTCCCAAAGTAATAGGCCTCTTGGTCATAGGGCAAAAGACAATCCATTTCCATGACTTCATTGGGAATCAGAATGTGGGTGGCCGATCCACCAATCCACTGAAAGCTGTAGCCAGGAGCATCCAGGCTGCCCTTGTAGTTCAAAGCCGGTTGAATGGTGAATTTGTCTCCAGCCCGGTACTTGCTGGCCCATTTAGACCCAACAGCCACAATCTCTCCACAAAATTCATGGCCAATCATCACAGGTTGTTCTGCCACATCATTGGGAACGCGTTTATGATCAGCCCCCTGTTTTGCGGCCTTGTAAGAACTCATACAAATGCTATCAGAAACGATTCTGGCCATAATCTCATCTTCACCCATCGCAGGAAGAGCAAAGGTTTCAAGACGAAGATCATTTTTTCCATACATGCGAACGGCAGTGGTATCCATAAATCGTGCTCCTTTTGGCGCCTCCGGCGCCGACCCCGGGCTCCCCGCCCGGGGTATGTTGCTGAGAAGGATGTTCCCAGCCCCGCCACAACTGGCGAGAAAACCATGGCAACCGTCAAAATTGCCCTTCTTTCACCACCCCTGCGAAGGCAGGGGTCGATCTAAAGGCTGTTACTTCAGCATCACCTGGCCACCAGTGACCGGAAGAGCCTGCCCAGTTTCATAAGCCTGCTCCACACAGTAGAGAATGGCTCGAAGAACATCGGGGCCATAACAGCCCCGTCCCATGGGAACTTTGGCTTCATAGAAGGCCTTCACATCCGCCACAGTTTGGGCACCAGGAACCTTCCCTGCCCTCAGATACTGAACAAACAATCCATTCTCCGGATGAGACCAAAGAGGTCCATCAAAGAAATTTCCCGGGCATATGGCATTCACTTTAATGCCATGCTCCACCAATTCCAGGGCAAAACTCTGAACCAAGCCCAGGCCACCAAACTTACCTCCTGCATAGGCTCCATTTTTATTGGAACCTTCCAAACCACTTTTTGAGTTGATTTGCACAATGTCCATGGATTGGGTGGGGCCGCCTTGGCGTTGAGCAGCCATAACGGCTGCAAGATGTTTCACCACAAGGAAAAAAGCGGTGTAATTGATTCTTGTGACAAAATCAAAATCATGCGCTTCCAGCTGAAGAACAGATCCGGCCCGAAGCACGCCAGCATTGCTCACCAAAAGATCAAGTCCGCCGGTACCGGCCACAATGGTGGCGGCCATGGCCTGAACAGACGATTCATCAGACACATCCACAGCCACTGCTGCCGCCCGCGTGGAACCAGAGGCATTGAGCTCTGCTGCAAAAGCTGCGGCGCCCTCTTCATTGATGTCGGCAATCCAGACAAAGGCTCCTTCATCCGCCAAGCCCCGGGCAATTTCTGCACCAAATCCTTGGGCCCCACCCGTCACCAGAGCAATGCGTCCCTTCACCACATCACCACGTCCTGAAGAAGGTGTGGCCTGATCGTGCTGGAGAAAAAAATGCTGCGTTATGGAAGGGGCGGCTTCCATGGCCTTTTGTGCCGCGTCATAGCTGGCTCCCAGAAAGAAGGTGCCCCCATTGGGAGTGGAGAGGGCCTGAGGCAGTTCACCATGGGAATTCTGCAAAGCTTTAAGGGCCTCCCGTAAAGGACTGGCATCTTGATGCAATTTGGATGTGGCCAATTCCAAAACTTCTTGAGAAAGAGGAGCGGCGGAATCCACAACGTCCTGAGTCCAAGCCAGAAAAACCGGAGCTCCAGTGAGTTCCATGATGGCCCCCCGTAAAATAGGGGCTAATGCGATTCGGTCCATAATCCTTCCTTACGCGCCGCTTCAATGATGGACATTGGATCTTGGGGATTCATCCGGCGGCCCATTCGCGCATACACATCAAGGCGAATTTCTAAGGGCGCTTGGGCCATGGGTGAAGTGGAATCAAAAAGCCCCCACCCCCCATGAGAAGCAAATTGTTCATGGGCAATGAGAGCCCAAGTGCGATCATTGAGGTGAGCAAATTCTGGTTGGGTCACCTGGGGACACCGAAATTCCTGTCGAGAGGAATTGATGTCTACTCCACTGATTTCCATCAGCCCATGTTGCGTGCAAAGATTTTTCACCCGTTCTAACTGTTCCCGGGTGTTGCGGGGAGGCATGTAGGACAGTCCCCGGAACCCCAGTTGGGGAAGGAGGGCAAAGAGTTCCTCCAGCCAAGCATCTTCATAGTGCTCGGCTTTCTTGTCACCGGTGGGCGACTCTCCTACATCTCCTAGATAGGCATAAGTAGCAATGGCACCAATGTGTTCTGCCAAGGCTGTGGCCTGTGTCACTGGAGGACATTCTTTTTCATCTGGTTGGCGGAAGAATCGGGGAACCAAGGCTCCTTTGAACAAACCCAGCAAATCATAGAGATAATGGGGATTGG
Organism: Spirochaetales bacterium; assembly: GCA_022360655.1. Lineage (GTDB taxonomy): Bacteria > Spirochaetota > Spirochaetia > DSM-2461 > DSM-2461 > UBA2779. Next base: position 186,162 of record JAKSCK010000255.1, read on the forward strand.
ATTCATCCTGAAGACGTTCTGCCACAGTGGTTGAAACAGGAAGCCCCAGGCTGTTCTCCAGGGCATCCATCAAAGCTGTTCCGCGGCCGAAAGTCTCTGTAAAGACTTGAGAAAGGGCATAGAGGATGTGGCGTTCCGTGATGCTTCCCCCCTCTTGAGTTAGGGAAACAGCCATCACATCCTCATGAAAGTCCAAGGCAGGACAACCTGCATCCTCAAGGATGGCATTCAGGGTTTGGGTTTGTTCACGCATTCGGTCATTCCGCGATTCCCGAATGGGGGCCAAGAAGGCTTCCACCTCCTCCCGATGCTGATGGGGAATTCCATGAATCACCATGTAAAACAAACCATCGGAATCCGGATTGTTGATGCGTCGCCCTTCAAGGGCCGTTCCCTTTGCACTCACCCGCAGTTCACAGCCTGTGGTGATGCCTAGGCCAAGGAGTTGTCCAGCCTGGAGCATTTCCTGGCAGCCGGCGACAGACTCATGATCCACAATCCCCACAGCTTCTAATCCAGCTCTCCAGGCCCCATACACAGCCTCAGAGGGCGTGTAAGGACTGAAGGAGTACACGGTGTGGATATGGTTATTCACCTCACCTGTAGACGGAGGGAGGAACCCTGCCGCCCGGTCTTTTGCCAATTTTACATCTAATGCGTGAAGCCGAGAAACGGCTGTGGCCCCATCCAAGGACAGGGCATTCAGTTCCTCCCGAGAACTCATACTCCCCCCCGGTTGATCCGCACCAATTCCCCCACAGTCTGGACAGTAGTGGTCACATGACCTTCTAAAGGAAGAATGCGCTCATGAATCAAATCCACCATCCACTCAGGCTGGGGGAAGAAGTCACTTTCCATCTCTGCCGCTGGAGAAATCCAGTTTCGAGATCCCAGAACCACAGGAGGAGCGTCTAAGTCATCAAAACAAATCTGACTCAGATTATTGGCCACGTTATGGAGATAACTGCCCCGTTCCACAGCATCCGAGGCCAAAAGCACCCGGCCAGTTTTTTTCACAGACTTTGCCAGCACATCATAATCCAGGGGATTCACATAGCGTAAATCCACCACCTCGGCCTCTAAACCGTACTGTTCCTTGAGCTGATCGGCAGCTTTTAAAGCCGTATACAAAGTGGCCCCCAAGGTGATGATGGTCACATCCTTCCCTTGACGACGAACAGCAGGCACTCCTTCTGGTGTCTCGTAGTATCCCTCCGGTACACCTCCATCCTCAAACTGCTCACCAATGCCGTACAGCTTCTGACTTTCTAAGAACACCACAGGATCAGTACCAGAGAGGGCACGGTTCAGCATTCCTTTGGCATCCGCAGGTGTTGCAGGAAAATACACCTTCAAACCTGGAATATGTGCCACCAAGGCCGTCCAATCCTGGGAGTGCTGAGCCCCATATTTGGCTCCAACAGACACCCGAAGAACCAAGGGCATTTTCAGCACACCGGCACTCATGCTCTGCCATTTGGACATTTGGTTGAACACTTCATCACCCGCTCGCCCAAGGAAGTCACAGTACATGAGTTCCACCACAGCACGGCCGCCAGATAGAGCATAGCCCACACCAGCTCCCACAATGGCCGCTTCAGAAATGGGAGAATTGAAGAGACGATGGTAGGGAAGCTGTTCTGTCAGCCCACGGTACACAGCAAAAGCGCCACCCCAATCTCGGTTTTCTTCTCCCCAGGCCGCCATGGTGGGATCAATGGAATAGCGGTGAATCATGGCTTCAAACAGAGCATCTCGGAAGGCAAACATCTTGGCAGGACTCACGGGTTTTCCATTCTCATCAAAAGCCCGGCGTACTTTGCGTTTCAGACTCTTCACCCGAGGATTCTCCTCCACCTTCATGAGCATTTCCGGTTCTCGCTCATCCAGCGCTTCCGCCTTATCATTGGAAAACATCACCGTTTCAATGAATCGTCCTTCCGGACGAGGCGAAGTTTCCAAAGACACGGACTGAACAAGAGTCTTCATCAACTTCTCATCCACCAATGCGCGCATCTCTGAAATCTGGGCATCATCCAAAACACCATTGGATTGCAGATAGGCCTCATAACCAGCAATGCAATCATTGGCCTGCCAGAGCTCCATCTCCTCCTTGGTTCGATAGCTGGAGGCATCGGAAGGACTATGACCAGAGAGACGATAGGTGATGGTGTCTAAAATGGCTGGTCCCTTCCCTTCTAAGAGCAGGGCCTTTTTCCGAGCCGTGGCCTCTGCAACAGCCAAGGGATTGTAACCATCCACCCGCTCGGCATGCATGTTTTCAGGATTCACACCAGCACCAATTCGCGCCAAGACACCAAAGCCCATGGTTTCACCCACTGGCTGACCACCCATACCATAGAAGTTGTTGAAGAAGTTGATGAGAACAGGGGGAGCACCGCCCAGATCCTTGTCCCAAAGAGTGCGGTACTGATCCATGGCCGCCATCATCATGCCTTCCCAAACCGGACCACAGCCCATGGAGGCATCGCCAATGTTGCCTATGACGATTCCAGGTTTGCGATTGATGCGCTTGTAGAGTGCCGCCCCCACAGCAATATCGCCGCTGCCACCCACAAGAGCATTGTTGGGCATAGATCCAAAGGGTGGAAAGAAGGTGTGCATGGAACCGCCGAGTCCCCGGTTAAAACCAGTTTTGCGGGCAAAAATCTCTGCCATGGTTCCATAAAGAATAAAATCCACAGCCAAATCTCGAACATTCTTGCTCGCGTTTTTCTCCACAACGCGCAGAATCTCACCACCCCAGTACTCTTCCATAATGGTGGAAAGAGCGGATTCCTCCATTGTGACAATGGCGGAAAGGGATTTGGCCAGAATTTCTCCATGGGAGCGATGGGATCCAAAGATGAAATCCTCATGGGTGAGCGCCATGCTCTGTCCCACAGCCGCCGCTTCCTGTCCAATGGAAAGGTGGGCAGGACCGGCATGGTTGTATTCCACTCCCTTGTAAGCTCCAGTCTTCTTGATGGTGTCAAGAACTGTTTCAAATTCTCGAATCAAGAGCATGTGGTAATACGCGCTCTTCAGCCTCTCCACACCCCAAGTTTTTTCTTCCTTGGCAAAGTCATGGCTGTACTGATTCACAGGAATATCTTTGATTTTCACCACACCCGGTTTCCGGACTTCCGTGGGATCAACAAGTTGGCACTTTGGCATTCGATTCTCCTTGAGGGCAGGCCCTCTCACCAGGTATTTCCCCAGTGTTTCTGTATCACGTTTTAGATCGACCCCGCCGGGGGGCCGGAAAGAGGAGTTGTCCTCCTCAACTCATTTAAACAGAAGGGAACTCCCAAAGAGTTTCCCGAATAATTTCTGAGACGGTGGGATGGGGAAACACAATCTGTTGCGCTTCTTCCACTCGGAATTCTGCTTCAATGAGACCACTGGCCCCCCAAATGATTTCCGAACAGCTTCCCCCAATCATGTGCACACCCAAGAGAGCTCGAGTCTGAGCATCCACCACCACCTTGCAAAACCCTGGTTCCTGTCCATTCTCAGCTAAGTAACGACCGCTGTACTGCATGGGAAGTTTTTCCACCAACACCTGCCGTCCCTGTTGAGCCGCTTCATGTTCAGAGAGTCCCACCCCAGCCGCTTCTGGGAGGGAGTACACCACGGAGGGAATGGCGTCATAACGCATCAAATCCCGCTTCCCCAAAACATCGGCCACCGCCACCTCACCCATGCGATAAGCCGAATGAGCCAGCAGGCTTTTCCCCGTGCAGTCACCAACCGCCCAAATCCCTGGAAGATTGGTGCGCATATGCTCATCCACAACAATGGCACCCCGGTTGATATCCAGGCCCATTTCTTCAAACCCCATGCCCTCCAGCACAGGTCGACGTCCCACGGACATGAGCACCACCTCACCCTCTACAGAGGCCTCTCCAGAAGCATCTGTGTAGTGAACAGCATGGCCATCAATTCCCGTTACCCGAGCCCCTAACTTAAAATCCACTTGGGAGGACAGCCGGGTTCGAAGAAGAGAAGCAACATCGTGATCGAGGGAAGGAACAATTTCCTCCAGCATTTCCACCACGGTCACCTTGCTGCCTAAAGTGGAAAACAAGGAGGCAAACTCACAACCAATCACTCCGCCACCAATCACCACCAAGGATTCCGGAATGTGCTTTAAATCCAGGATTTCACGGCTGGTCATCACGGCCAAGGAATCCGCTCCAGGAATGGGAGGAACAAAGGGGCGGGAGCCGGTTGCAAGAATGAACTTGGGAGCTGTGTATTGATGATCACCAACAACAATGGTGGTTCTACTCAAAAATCGAGCTTCTCCTTCCACCACCGTGACACCAGCCTTCTTGAGCTTGGCTCCCACCCCAGAACGCAGGGCTCGAACCGTTTTGGTTTTTCGTTTGAAGGCTGTGCCCCAATCCATGGAAACACCTTGGACATTCACACCAAATTCTTTGCTATCGGCCGCAATGTGATAATGCTTTGCCGCCGCAAGAAGAGTTTTGGTTGGGATGCAACCCCGATTCAGGCACACACCACCCAAGTGTTCCTTTTCCACCACCAGAGTTTTCAACCCCGCGTGTGCGGCACGCTCTGCGGCGTTGTATCCTCCAGGGCCACCCCCCACCACAATCAGATCAAATGCATTATTGATGTCACTCATGTCTGTTCCTTCTCCGTCTGATTAAAGGGCCACCATCCATTCAGGATGGGTTAAGAATGAAGAGAGTTCGCTCAAGAATCGGGCTCCTGGAGCTCCATCCACCGCCTGATGGTCCACTGTGAGAGACAGTCCCATCCGCTTCTCCAAAGCCAATGCTCCATCTCGCTCCACCGGAGCATTGGTGAGGGACCCTACACCCAAGATGGCCACTTCCGGTGCATTCAGAACCGGTGTAAAGCGCTCAATCCCAAAAGCGCCAAGATTGCTGATGGTGAACGTACCTCCACTCAAATCATCCGGAGAGGCTTTTCCCTCCCGGCATGCCGCGGCCAAGCGGCGGATTTCTCCTGAAATCTGAGTCAAAGAAAGACTGTTGGCATTTTTGATCACAGGAACCATGAGTCCTTTAGGAGTATCAACGGCAAAACCCAAATGGACCTGGTGATATTGACGTATCTCTTGTCCATGATATGTGGCATTCAATTCAGGATGGCGGAGTAACACCCGGGTCACGGCAAACATCACCATGGCATTCAAAGAAATCTTACTCAAACCCAAATCTTCCGGAGAGGACTTATAGCCCTCACGCCATTGAAGAAGGGCATCCGCAGAGGCCGAGGCATGAAGGGTGAGTTGCGCTGTTGAAGCCAAGGAATCATGCATGCGCTGGGCAATCACCTTCCGAATTCCTTTGACCGGAAGCACATCCACTGGACCTGGGAAATCTTGAGAATAGAGAGGAGGAGTTGGGACTTGTTGAGCCAAAGAGTCCATATCAACAGCACGAACTCTCTCACCAATTCCTGTTCCCTGCTCAGGAGCCCTCCCCCCCTGGGATTGCGCTGCCGGTGTGAGCACAGGTTGATCATCCAAAACGGCCTGAACATCACGTTCAATCACACGGCCACCAGGTCCACTGCCTTGGGCAGGAAGCTTTTCTAAACCGGCTCGAGAGGCCAGTTGACGGGCTCGAGGTGAGGAACCTACAGAATCCCCACTCTCATGAGCAGGGCCCTTGGGCTGAGGAGTCGCAACAGGAAGGGGTGTTTCTGCAATGGATTGAGATGCAGGAATCTCTTGGGGTGCTGGGGTATCATCACCAAGCATGGCCGAAACATCTTCTCCAGCCTCTCCAAGAATCATGTAGGGGGCAAGAACAGCTATTTCATCATCCACATCACCCAATTGAGCCAAAAGAGTTCCAGCCGATTCCGATTCCACTTCTACCGTGGCTTTGTCCGTTTCCACTTCACAAACCACTTCACCAGCTTCCACAGAATCCCCTGGATTCTTTCGCCATTCCACAATCACCACCGATTCCACGGTGTTTCCCAGCTTGGGCATCACAATTTTTTGGGCCATATATTGTCCTTCTATACCTCGGCAATGAGGAGTTCTATCCCCAAAGCTGCAATATCGTTACGAGCTGCTTCCGGCATTCCCGAATCAGTGACAAGAACGTCGATGTCTTCCAAGGGGAGAATACGTGCAAATCCGGCTTGTCCCCATTTACGAGAATCCGCCAAGAGAACGGTTTGATCAGATCGTTGATGCATGGTGCGCACAATTTCAGTGGCTTCCATCATATGGGCGGTGAGTCCATTCTCCAGCGTTATACCATCCGTCCCAATGAAGGCCTTTCGCACATGAAACTGCTCCAAATGTTCAACAGCCATGGGCCCCATCATGGATTCTGCTTCTGGTCGGAAAATGCCTCCAACAAAAGTCACACTCAAAGCCGGATTGGATCGGGCAAAGGGAAGAAGAAGAGTGGAATCGGTGACAACTTTCACATCCCGTTTCCCCAAAAGGTACCGCCCCATCATGGCCGTTGTTGTACCGGCCTCAATCATCACAGTATCCCCATCCTCGACTAAAGTGGCCGCCCGACGTGCAATGGCAGATTTGGCATCAGCAAAGGTTTTGAGACGTGTAAGGATTTCCGGATGAAAGGCAGGAAGGGCCCCACCACGAGTACGAATCAGATAGCCTTTCTCTGCTAAAGCATCAAAGTCACTACGAATGGTGACCACAGACACATCAAGACTCTTCCCCAACTGGCTCACACCTATATGAGGATCATCCATCAGCAAATCTAGGATTTTCTTTTCTCTTTCACTTAACAGTTGCAAGCTCTTCCTCTCCGGTTTCGATTAACTTTCTTTACACCTACGTTATTCCTTTTTTTTGCTTACATCAAGGTTTCATTCTCTCATTTTCTTTCAATCAGTCTTACAAAGGTGTTGCATTACTGATTCAGAGTTCCACCATGTTGGTATCACAAGGCATTGTTCTTTCTCGAAGGAATGTGTTGCAGAAGAGAGCTTGAGCAGAACGGGTTAGGGAAATGAATAGGAATTCCGCAGAATTCAGAATTGTCGGCGATACGCACGGGGACTCCTCCCCATCACTTGTCGAAACTGCCGAGAAAAGTAATTGGAATCGTGAAAACCACAATGCTCTGCCACCTGACCAATGTTGAGGTCTGTGGTTTGCAATAACAAAGCAGCCCGTCTCAATCTCAAACGCATATGATAGGCCTTGGGAGGCAGGCCAACGGCCTGGCGAAAGGCCCGGTTCAATGTGGAAGCAGAGAGTCCAACTGATGAAACAAGCTCTTCCATGGAGATATCCTGTTCCAAGTGATGTTCCAAAAGTGCGAGAGCCTGTCCAATGCGGGACAATCGGCGAGCCGTGGGGTGCGCAGCCTTGGAATACCATCGGGAAAGCTGGCCAATCAGACGCAGAAAACAAGCAACGCTCATGAATTGATAGCCCGTTTCCTTCTCCTGTAGTTCCACTTCAATGGCTTGGATTTTTTCCTCCACCCGTGCCAGTGAAAGATGATCCAAATGCAAATGGGTGGCCACTTCCCCTTGTCCCCGCCACCGCGGCTCCAAGTCAAAAAGAGCATGGAAGCCTGGCAATTCGGTCAAATCCCACAGGGATGTTTCTAAGATTTGTGCATCAAAAAGCACATTGATTAAATGAAGATCATGAACATCCGTATAACCATGAGCCCGTTCTCCCCGAATTACAAAGAGATCCCCTGCTCTAATAGGAATATGTTGCCCCGCAACATGATGAAGACCGGAACCTTGGGTGATCACCACCAGTTCTGCAAAACTGTGCGTATGAAGAGGATAGGAGATTTGTGGGCAACGCCGAATCACTTTCAATGGAACACCTGGAGCCAGGAGCACATCTTCTTCATTCAATTGAAATTCAGGAGCATCAATGACCGTCATGAAATCTCATCATAACAAAGGCCCCACAAAGAAGGGTTCAAGAAAAGAATTGTTATGACCGTTTTGTGCTAAACCTTGGTCAAAACGTTAAGGCGACCATTCTCTATCACTCCTAGGCTCATCAAAGAGGAGTGTTATGAACCAATATCAAATTGCCAAAGACTGTTATGCCGCAATGGACATCAACACAGATGATGCCTTGACTGCGTTAAAAAAAATCTCTCTTTCGCTCCATTGCTGGCAAGCCGATGATGTGGGCGGATTTGAACAACCCATTTCAGGTCTGGATGGTGGGGGAATACAGGTCACCGGGAATCATCCAGGCAAGGCGCGAACCATGGAGGAATTGAGACTTGATCTGGAAAAAGCCTATTCCCTCATCCCTGGAAATCATCGTCTCAACCTTCATGCCATTTATGGAGATTTTGCCTCACAAAAAGTCGATAGAAACACCATTGGTCCACAGCATTTTTTGAGCTGGATGGACTGGGCCGCGGAACAAAAAATTCCGCTAGACTTCAATGGAACCTTCTTCAGCCATCCCTATGCCAATGATGGATTCACCTTATCTCACCCCAAAAAATCCATTCGAGAATTTTGGATAGAACATGGACGATGCTGCCGTCGCATTGCGGCCGAAATGGGAAAGAGACAAAACTCCCCATGTCAGCTGAATACGTGGATTCCGGATGGAAGTAAAGAAGTCCCCATCAATCGCCTCATTCCAAGAGAACGATTAAAAAACTCTCTTGATTCAATGATGGAAGAATCCTATTCCCAACAATGGATGCGGGATGCCCTAGAGACCAAACTTTTTGGTATTGGCAGCGAATCCTATGTGGTGGGATCTCATGAGTTTTACATGGGCTATGCCGCCCGCCACGATGTCAAGCTCTGCTTGGATATGGGCCATTTTCATCCCACAGAATCCATAGCGGATAAACTCTCTTCTCTCTATCTCTTCTTCCAGGAGATTCTCCTTCATGTCAGCCGTCCCGTCCGCTGGGATTCAGACCATGTGGTGATACTCAATGATGAGCTATTGGATTTAACCCGAGAAATTGTGCGTTGTGGTCACCTTCAAAGCACGCACATTGGCCTGGATTTCTTTGATGCCACCATGAACCGTGTCGGAGCCTATGCCATAGGTGCTCGTAGTGTGCTCAAGGCCTTGCTTGCCGCCTTCTTGGAGCCCAAAAGTCAACTCAAAGAATGGGATGCTGAGAACAATGCCTTTGCCCGGATGGCTCTTCAAGAGCAATGCAAGCTGCTCCCATTGGGAATGGTTTGGGACCAGTTCTGCCTGGAGTCCAATGTTCCCACAGACAAACAACTCATTGGGGAAGTCATGGACTACGAAACTCTGGTTCAGTCCCGGAGGCAGGCATGAGGGAACTCAACACATTGGTTGAATTGAGCCAGGAATTTGGGGCTCAATCCGAATGGGTTGTTGCTGGTGGAGGAAACACATCCTGGAAAAACTCCAAGTATCTTTGGGTGAAGGCCTCAGGTCATGCCCTTGCAACCATCACGCCCCATGGATTTGCGGTTTTAGATCGATCCCGATTAGAGACGGTGATGTGTTCTTATCAACAGACGGGGTTATCCAAGAATGTAAAGGAACGGGAGCAACAGGCTCTTGAGGCCATCATGAGGGCACGGATTCCTGAAGAAAAGAAACGTCCCAGTGTGGAAACACTCCTCCATCATCTGCTTCCATGGCCTTTTGTGGTGCACCTCCACCCCACTCTCACCAATGGCCTGGTTTGTAGTCAAAATGGCCAACACATCATGAAGCAACTGTTTGGGCCAAGAGCACTATGGATTCCGCCCACTGATCCAGGAATGGTCTTGGCCCAATTGGTTCAAGAAAAACTCCATCAAAATCCAAATCCCGATTATATTTTTTTGGCTAATCATGGAGTTTTTGCTGGTGGACGTAACGCGGATGAGGTGCAGCAAAAATACAAGCAACTCAATCGAATTCTCTTGAATGCACTCAAGAAACCACAACTCTCACTCCAAAAGATTCCTCCCATAAAATCCCTCCAAGAATTGCAGCACATCCATGACATTCCCCAAGGATTCACCCTTGCACTTCAGGAAACCTATGGGATGAAAGCCCAAGGGATTTTCTATCAGGATAAAGAGCTTTTTCCCTATCTGGAGTCCTCTCTCACAGCTCAGCCTCTCACTGGATCGCTCACTCCTGATCACATTGTGTACTCTGGCCCTGGAGCCCTCTACCTGGGCCCTCAGGAATGGGAGAAAACAAAGGGAGATGGAATACAAGCTTGGAGCCAAGCCTGCAACAGTTATCAAAAGAAATGGGGCAAACTTCCCCTAGTGACACTTTTTCATCGGGATTGGTCTCTCCCAGGAGCTTTGATTTTAGGCCATCCAGAACAGGTGAACCTTGCAGCCCAGCTCTTTCAAAATGCTCTCGAGATTTGCATGTATTCCCAATCTTTTGGAGGTGCAAAACCTTTAGACGATTCGTTTGTGCACTTCATTGTGAATTGGGAGGCTGAAAACTATCGTCAGCAAGTGGCCCAGTCCACTCTATAAAGACCCATCCCTCCCCTTTGTGATGCTTCATCACAAAGGGGTCGGTCTAAAAAAAGACTGATTTCACCAAGTTTTCATCAAATTCTTTTCCATGCCCTTTGACCTCGAGGAAAAAGAAATCAACAGTAAAGACATGAACGCCATTGTAGTTCTGGCTCACCCCAATCAGAAAAGCTTGAATGCAGCCTTGGCTCAAACCGCAGTGGAGGCATTGAAGATCAATCCAAAGATTCAACACATTGATTTCTTAGATCTTTATCACGAACAATTTCCTCCAGCCCTTGTCTTTGGAGGAAAAAAGCGGCGGCGCGATATGGTTTCAGACCCAGATTTTGAGTCATACCGCCAGAGAATAAGCCAGGCTCAATTCCTCATTTTTGTGTATCCCATTTGGTGGGGCAGACCCCCAGCCATTCTTTTAGGATTCATTGACCAGGTCTTTGCTCGCGGATTTGCCTACACCTTTCAGGGGAAACTTCCCCAAGGACTGCTGAAAGGAAAGCAAGCCTGGTGTGTTTCCACCATGCATAGTCCAACAATTTATCCTCCCCTCTTTTTACGAAATGCCCACAAAATGATGATGAAACGGGCCACCTTGGGTTTTTGTGGGATTCGGCCTGTCCACTTTCTCAGTTTTGGTAGCATGGAAGAAAAAAGTTCACGCCAAGGAAAAGCCTTGGCTCGTGTCCGGAAAGTTTTGTCCAAGATTTGAGGGAAAAGGCGGAGATTCAAGAATCATTGCAAGAGTCAAACTCTCTGGATGCCACCAAGTGATGCTTCAGATTTCACAAGTCCCACCATGAGATGCGCAATTCACGAAGAAGCTCTGTAGCCGTTCTGCTTTGTTGCCGATGAAAAAAGCATGTTCACCAGATCTCTGAAAAACGTGATGTTTTCATGGTGAAAAACCAACAAATTGAACCAAAGAAAACCCTTTGAAAGAGAACGATTAAGAACAAGCCAAATCAATGCACCATAAACCATGCTCAAAAGGAGAACACATGGACGCCAAAGTGATACGCGATGGAGAGGGACGCTTCATCATGGAAGGGCAGGAATGCACCCAGGTCTACGCCCATACGGATAAACTGATTTTTTCTGTCAGCACCCTTCTTCCTGGTCAACAGGCCTGTTTGGATCAAGGCCATGATGAGGCCCATGAAACCGTATATGTGATTCAGGGGACACTGATGATTCATCTTCCTGACTCAGATCAATTCTTTAAATTGAATCCTGGAGACTGTCTGTTGATTCCCCCCGGTGAGGCCCATTACTCCATCAATGTGGGAGAAGAAAAATCCATTGCTGCGTGGTCTTGCGCTCCTCATCTCTAATTGGAGAGAAGGAAGAGACATTCCAAGACTCTTTTCGTCAGGGGCAACACTTCACCCTTTTCCCCTGGCGGAGTATTCTTAAATATGGATACACGCCCTCTCATTCTCATTTCCAATGATGACGGTATTGAATCTCCTGGGATTCTTGCTGCAGCCCAAGCCTTGGCCCCTCTGGCCAATCTCATCATTGCCGCACCCCAAGTGCAGCAGTCTGCAACAGGCCGAAGTCTCCGGGCTCATCCTGATGCGGTCTTTCAACCCCATACCCTTGCCGTTGGCCAGGAGTCCATTCAAGGCTGGAGTCTGGATGCCACCCCTGCCACCACGGTTCGTCATGCTCTTCAATGCCTCTGCCAAGAGCGAAAACCAGACTTGCTGGTTTCAGGAATCAATTTTGGTGAGAATGCAGGCTCCAATGTCACAGCATCCGGAACAGTGGGAGCCGCGATTCAGGGAGCCACGTGGGGGATTCCCTCCCTGGCTGTGTCCTTAGAAGTTCCCCAGGAATTTCATTACGAGCATGGAGAGGTGGATTGGTCCCAGGCCATTAAAATTTTGCACCAAGCTGCCAAGAAATTTCTTCACACTCCCTGGCCCGAAGATGTACACATCATCAAAATTGACATTCCTGATTCTGTTACCAGCACCACCCCCTGGCGAGCCTGCCGGCTTTCCCGCCAACCTGGATGGTGGGGCTATGTGCCCAATGCCAATCCCCAGGCCAAAGCAGGCACCACCATTGGAAAACGGGGTCCACGTCCAGGAGAGCAGTGGTGTGAGGGTGATGACCTTTCCGTGCTTCTGGAAAAACGGGAAATTACCATCACCCCCTTGAGTTTGGACATGAGTTCACGGGTGGATCTCGGAGAATTTTCAGCCCTATTCACAGGAAATTAACCCCGAATTACACTCCACCACCCTCATCAAAGCCCCTCTCCCCCTTCTTTCGGAACAGAGAGGGGGTAAGACCAGTGGCTCGTTTGAAGGTTTTGAGAAAATGATGGTAATCGACAAAGCCACAACCATAGGCTGCCTCTTTGACAGAACATCCCCGGGCCAGCAATTCTCTTGCCCGTTCAATACGAACACGGCGAATCTGCTCCCCAAGACTCAAACCAGAAAAATTTTTAAAAATGCGTGAGGCATAGGAACGTTCCAACCCCACTCCATCAATCACATCCCCTGGAGTGATGGGACTTCCGTAGTGCGTCAAAATAAAGTCCATCATGGAATGAGCATGACGTTCTGGCATGGATGTCTCCGCCGTATCCTTGGGAGGCACAGGAGCGAGCCCCATGCCAATCATCCCCACAAAGAGATTCGCAACACCGATATCACGCATGCTCTGACCTGGATGGTTACGGCATTCCCCCGAACCAAAGGATTCATGAAGAGATTTGAGAGCATCAACATCCAAACCACGCACAATGGGTTGCCCAGGGCGAAGCCCCAGATGGGCAAAGGCCTCATCCACATCTCCAGAAAAAGCCAGCCAAAAATACGTCCATGGATGCTCTTCATCCGCTCGATACAAATGACCAATCTGGGGAAAAATCACAAACGCATCACCAGGATAAAGCGTCCACCGTTTTCCATGACAATGAAACTCACCCCTCCCCTGCTCCACCACATGAATCAGATAGTACTCACGCAATCCACCAAATTCATGGGAAGGCAAGCACACCTCACGTCCTTTGTGAATCAAATGCCGGACATGCCCATATTGCTTTGGAAAAAACTGGTCCACACCAACAACCTCAGCCCATTGAATAACAGCATTTTTGCATAAAATAGCAACATTTGAACACTTCCCTCCCATACCTTCGCTGGTATTCTCAACAGTATTGTTGCCTGTTCACCATCAGGAGCAAACCACTCATATCAATGAGGAGATTATGATGTCTAAGATTGTTATTATTGGCGCCGGAAGCCTGGTATTCTCCAGCCGCCTCACGGTGGATATTCTCACCCATCCCGCTTTAGAAGATTCCGAATTTACCTTGGTGGATGTGGATGACGACCGCCTCTCTTATGCCGAACAAATTGTTCACCGCATCTTTAAAGAAGGCGGTTATACCAAGGCCAAAGTCAGCGCCACCAAAAACAGACAGGAAGCCCTGAAAGGTGCAGATTATGTGATTGTGAGTATTCTTGTTGGGGGATATGAGGCCATCCAGTCTGAAATTGACATTCCTGCAAAATATGGAATTGATCAGTGCATTGGCGATACTCTCACACCAGGGGGGATCATGCGTTGTCTGCGCACCCTTCCCATTCTCCAAGAAGTGAGCAAAGACATCACGTCCATCTGTCCCCAGGCCCATGTCTTGAACTACACCAATCCCATGGGCATGCTCTCTTGGGGCATGACCAATGCCGCTCCACAAATGTCCTACATTGGCCTCTGTCATTCCGTCCAGGGGACGGCTGGAGAATGGGCCAAGCGCCTGAACATTCCCGAGGAAGAAATCAACTACATCTGCTCAGGTATCAATCATCAGGCCTGGTTTACACATTTTGAACATAAGGGAAAAGATCTTCTTCCCGACATACGAGAATTGGCCCTGGATCCCAAAATCTGGTATGGCGATTCCACACGTATGGAATATGTGAAGCATTTGGGATATCCCGTCACCGAATCCAGCGGCCATGTGTCTGAGTACAATCCCTGGTTCCGGAAAAATGAAGAAACTCGAGATCGTTACTGTCCTGGCATGTTCTCCGACTGGAACGGCGGTCACGGTTTCATCAAAACCCTCTATGACAGACCCGATTGGAAAGAGGAAATGCAAGCCATGGCCTCTTGGGAAAAGCCCGTGTCCTTGGAGCGTAGTCAAGAATACGGCGCCACCATCATCAATGCCATTGAAACCGGTGTTCCTGCCGTGGTGTATGGTAGTGTGCCCAATCGGGGCTACATTGATAACCTTCCGGAAGGCGCCGTTGTGGAAGTTCCCTGTCTCGTGGATAAAAATGGCATCCAGCCTGTCCGCACCGGGGCACTCCCTCCCCATCTTGCCGCCCTCAACCGCACCCAACTCAATGTTCAAGAATTGGCTGTGGAGGCTACAGAACAAAAAGATCCAGAAATGGTGTTCCAGGCCATGGCCATGGATCCTCTCACCGCCATGAGCTGCACTTTGGATGATATTCGTGATATGACTCGCGAACTGCTCCAAGCTCATGCTCCTTGGATCAACCTCAATGGAGAATTGGCCGCGAAACCCCGGATTTACCAAGAACCCGTCCCAGAAAGTGCCGAATCCCATATTGATCCTGCCGAAGTGAATAATCAATAAACTTTTATACCGACCCCTCTGACGCCAAGCCGTCAGAGGGGTTGGATCCTCGACAGAAGAGCATTCCTTAGGCTACCATCACGCCTGCTCCATGCCCAATGAATCCCAACCATCCCTTGATGCCCTCATGGCACAATTCTCCTTCCTTCCCGACTCTCTTCAACGTAAGGCCATCCTTCAAACACAAGGACCTCTGCGTATCACAGCTGGACCAGGCACAGGAAAAACCCGCGTTCTTCTCTGGAAAGTGGCAAATCTTCTCCTTTTTCACCAGATTCCTCCGGAAAAAATTGCCCTCACTACATTCACACAAAAAGCCGCTCATCAGCTCTCCCAAGGAATCTCCTCCATCCTTCAAAAGGCGAAAGATTCAGGATTTCCCTTCATTGACAGCCATCAACTGTGGGTAGGAACAGTTCATAGCCTCTGTCATCGTCTCATCAAAGAAGAGTCTCACAATCAGCACAAAAAGCCCCCTCAGATTCTCTCTCCTCTCGAACGATTCTCATGGATTCGCCGGAACAACTATTGGGAGAATCTCATTCAAGAAGGACAGTTCTCCCATGATCCTCATAAAACCATCACTTGGTTTGTCACAGGCAAACCCCGCTCCTCCAAACATCAGGCCATCCATGCCGCCCTCTCTCTCTTTGATCGATTTTCAGAAAATCCATCCATCAAGACAGACCAACATCCCATCCTCCATTCTCTCCACAAGATGTATGTTCGATACAGCAACGATTTACGAGGAAATGGCTGGGATGAAAAGATTGACTTTGCCCTTCTTCAACAAAGAGCATTTCAGATTGTTCAAAAATCCTCACTGCATCCCTTTTCTCACATCATTGTGGACGAATATCAGGACACAGACCCCATCCAAGAAGCGCTGTTCTTTTTCCTCGCAAAGACCACTGGAAATCTCTGTGTTGTGGGAGATGAAAACCAGGCTCTGTACCAGTTCCGCGGAGCCACCCCAGAAAACCTCAAGAGATTCATCCCCCTCTCCCAGAAGCACTTTTCCTGTTCCCCCGAATGCATTCATCTTCGAAAGAATTACCGTTCCAAACCTGATATCATCCGCGTGGCCCAAACGTTTCTGGGACACCGTACAGATGCTTCTTCTCAGTCCCACTCCCAAGTGGCCCTTTCCCAAGATCATCGATGGGCATGTTTCACCACTCATCCTGGAACAAGCACGGAGGTTTACCAACACATCGCTCAAACCATTTTGACACTTCGTCAGCAAAAGAAAATTCAGCAGTACTCTGAGGTTGCCGTGCTTTTTCCGGCTCTTCAAACAGACTATGACCAAGAAAACACTCGTGTCTCTGGAATGCGAGCCATTTTCCAAGAGCAAGGAATTCCTGTTCTCATGCACAATCCAAAAGGACTTTTTTATGAAGCTCATGTCCAACAGATGTTTGGCCTCATCAATGGGATCATTTCTGAAGAAGAGAATCCGGGCACTCTACACAGTCCATCGCAATTTCAGAAATGGGTGCAACAGGCTCATCATCAAGCCCAAAGAGCGCGGCAGGCCGATCCCAAATTGGCCACATTAACCGCAGGACTTCAAGCCAGCATTCAAGAAAGTCGAAAAGGTTATGCCCTTCTCATGAATCAGGCAAACCATCTGGGCTGGATCGGAGACACACCTCTGCAAAGCCCCATACTGAAAACTCTTTCTCAAACCGCCAGTCTGCCCAAAACCATTGCAAAAAAATTGCTTGCCCCATCACTTCTTCGGGCCACAGAAGAGCGCTGGAATGAAGGAAATCCTTATTCTCTGGTATACATCCTTAGCCGTTGCACCTCAGTGGAATGGAATCTTTTGGACTTGTTCTACAAACTTCTGAATGGACAAAATTTTCAACCCATCCTCAAACAAGCCGAATCGGGTGAAAGTCATGAATGGGAACATCTGAGCATCGTGAGCCGCATCATTGCTGGCTTTCTCCAAACAGAAGAGCTGCTCATCACAGGACGAAATCTTCAACACAATCGATTGAGTTCGCTGTTCCTTTCTCACCTCTTCACACTGCAACAAACAGGCATGATTCCTGAGGAACCTTTAAAGAAAAATTGTGATGCAGTGTCTTTCATGACCATTCACAAATCCAAGGGTCTTGAGTTTCCAGTGGTCATACTGGGAAGCCTATTTCGGAAAGTTCACCCACCCTCTCCCGCCCAAGAGCTATGGCAGAAATTTTCCAGCTCATCACTCCATCCAGAAACGGAGAGAGCCAATGAAATTGACCGCATGTTTTACGTGGCCATCACCCGCGCCCGAGATATTCTTGTCATCCCCCAATTCCAGCAGAGAACCTGGAACATTCCCCGTTGGAACCATCTTTTTGCTTTAGAAAAATTTCCGTCTTTTTCTGCTCAGGCGATTTCTCACGACATGATCCGACGCCTTCAAAAAGCTAAAGATCCGCCCATGTACAGCATCACAGGAGACTATCGTCCCTATCTCCGTTGCCCCAGAAACTATCAAGCGTTTCACCATTATCATTTTGCTCCTTCCCGCCAGGGAGCCCGATTGTTTGGAACCCTCATTCACCGTGTCATAGAGAATCTCCATGCCCTCTATCACAACATGGAACAGGAATGGAATGGTCAATGGGACCGTCCTATTCTCATGAGAAGACTCCGAGATACCTTTGAGAAAGAATTGAATTCGATGGAAGCCGAAGTGGGACGCCCTCTTCCCCAATCTTTAAAACGACTGGCCTATGCGCATGTCGAGAATCATGCAAAAAATAATCCCCATCTCCTTGGTCCTGCATTTCAACCAGAAGTCAAAATGCGTTTATCTGGACTCTACAGTCCAGATTCTCATCGTCCATATGGAATACAAGGCACCATTGATCTCCTTCGGCATGATGATGAAATTGCGCTCTATGACATGAAAACCCAGCATCCAATGCAAATCCTGGAAGATTGGGAGCTTCTCAGCCATCAACTCCAAATCTATGCCCATATGTGCCAAACCCTTCTCGGAAAAGCAGTCAACCATGCCCGAATTGTGAGCACAGCACACCATATCTATAAAAACTCTCAGAATAATCACCGAGATTCTTTCATGTCTGTGGATGTCAGTCCTGAGGCCATCCAAAATGCACTGAATCACTTTGGAAGTGTTGTGGAAGCCATTGAGAATCAAAGGTTTTCCCCACCCCCTATCCACAGACTCTTCTCCCGTTCTGGAAAAAATGCCCGTTTTGCCAATCAAGTCTGTTTGGAATGTGATTTGCACCCATCCTGTCGGAGTTATCAAAAATACAAAAACATTGTGAAAAATCGTCATCCCAAGGCTGTGAAGCCAGACAAGCCTCAGTAGCACAACAATCACCCCATTCCACTCAAAATCCTTGTCCATACAAGGGTGTTGTGCTCCCTTCGCAGTTTGGATGAAAGGAACGAATCACCATGGATTCTCCCTGCAATGAAATGATGCTAGTCTTCATCCATGGAAAAACTTGAATTCCATGGGGTTGTCCCATTTGGCAAAATCCATGATGAAGAATTGGAATACTCGGTTGTTGCAGCCCGTCATCAGGGGCAATGGGTGTGCGTTCGCCTTCAAGGTCGCAATGACTGGTGCTTCCCTGGTGGGACACGTGAGGAAGGAGAGTCCATCGAAGAAAATGCCTGCCGTGAACTCTTTGAGGAAACAGGAGCCATTGATTATCAACTGGTTCCCCTGGGTGCCTATGGAGTGAATCATAGAAATCCGGAAAATCACGCACTCATCAGGCAAAGCTGGGGTGGATTTTTTGCCGCCGAAATTCAGCAATTCCAAGAACTCCCCAAAGAATTTGAGATTGCAGAACGCCGGCTGTTTCCGGAATTTCCTCTTGCAAGCACCCGATTCCCCTTCATCATGCCTGGCATGATGCAATGGTTACATGCTCACAAAAGTCTATGGGATGATTTTGATCTCGTTGTAGAATAGCCCTAAGCCTCCTGCCTAGAAGAGGCTTAGAGGTAAATGAACTCACACGTTTTCTCTCAGCCGTCCCATCACAAAGCACCCCGGGATTCCATCTTGAGAATCCAACAGAATGGTATAGCCGGAACTCTGGTAGTATTTCACCGCTCTTTTATTCTCATCTCCCACAATTAAATGGGAGCCTTTGACTCCAAAGGAATCCAGATGACAAAGAAGATGATTCATCAGAGCTTTCCCCAGACCTTGCCCTTGAAAACCAGGAAGAATATCCACATGAATATGAGCCGGATAGTCCTGACAAACTTGCTTCATATTTTCCAAGTGATAGACATGATGCACATGACGAAATTCATGAGCAAACTGTTGATGAACCTGAGGATGTGTCCGTTTCAGTTCCATCAAAGATCCCTGAATGAGAGGTGTCATGGACTGGGAAAAATGCTGAAGATAGGCCAATGTATCCACCGTACTCAAGGCATATCCCACAGCAGTATTCTGTGAATCCGTCCCAACAAAACTGTGTTCTGACGCATAGCGCACATACCAGGTGGACCAGAGATATCCAATGAGAGAAGGAAGGGGAAAACCATCTCCGCCATAAAATGTAGAATGGCAAATCCTCTCCACATCCTTCTCATCTTTTGCTTGCACAAATCGAATGGACGTCCATGAAGAAGGATGATAAGACGCGTTTTTTGATAAAGTCATGGAATCCCCTTTTGAAATATCACGCACTTGTTGCAAACAGAATCACAAGAAGTGTCATCCATTCACCCAACTTCTTGTGGAATCACCTTTCCTACATAGGGAAGATTCCGATGTTTCTGGGCATAGTCAATTCCATATCCAATAACAAAAACATCGGGAATTTGATATCCCACATAATCCACAGGAACTTCCGATTCTCGTCGATCTGGTTTATCCAATAAAGTGCAAATTTTTAATGAAGCAGGTTCACGCAGCAGAAGCATTTCTCGAACCTTTGCCAGAGTATGACCCGTATCAATGATGTCTTCCACAATAATCACATTCAGGCCTCGGATATCTTCTTCTAAGTCCTTATTGATTCGCACATCTCGAGATGATTCGGTGGAATTTCCATAACTCGAAACCACCATAAAGTCCATCTTGGCCTCAAGATCAATCTCCCTGGCAAGATCAGCCAGAAAAACCACAGATCCACGAAGAAGTCCCACAAGCACAATGTCTTCCTTTCCTCGATAATCTTTTTCAATCTCTGCAGCCATTTCATTCACTCGACGAGCAATATCTGCCTGAGAAATCAACTCTTCAATTCGATAGTCCACCGCATGCCTCCCCCTCCATTCTACCGGCGCCAGAACCATCCGGGGAAGAGATGAACACAGTGTTATTCTTCCCTGGATTGCGACAATTCCTTGGAATCCTTACAATGGAATCACGTTCAAGAATCACGAGTTTTTGAAACACATACAATCCAGTCAAAAATTAATTCTATATTTTACATAGAATTAGACTGGATCGCCCCCCATGCCTTTTCAACCCAACGCTTGAGGAGTTGCCCATGGCCCATAATGCCCAGCAAAAAATCATTTACACCTACACCGATGAAGCCCCCATGCTTGCCACCCATTCCCTTCTTCCCATCATTCGGGGATTTAGTCACAGTGCAGGGATTGAAGTTGAACTCAAAGATATTTCTCTTGCCGGCCGAATTCTTGCCGCATTTCCTGAGGCCATGCCCAAAGGTGAGCAGGCTCCTGATGCACTAGCTGAATTGGGAGAACTGGTTCATACCCCCTCAGCCAACATCATCAAACTGCCCAACATCAGTGCTTCCATTCCCCAGATTCAAGCAGCCATTGCCGAACTACGCACCCTGGGCTTCTCACTCCCAGATTTCCCCGAAAACCCTCAAAATGAAGAAGAACAGGCCATTCGAGCCCGGTATGAAAAAGTCAAAGGGAGCGCCGTGAATCCCGTTCTTCGGGAAGGGAATTCCGACCGCCGCTCAGCCGCGGCGGTGAAAGCCTTTGCAAAATCCAATCCCCATTCCATGGGTCAATGGTCACCCACATCCAAAACACGGGTAGCCAGTATGCGCAAAGGAGATTTCTATAATAGTGAAAGATCTCTCACCCTACCCAGCAAAAGCAGTTTCCGCATTGAATTTGTTGCCAACGAGAAAATCACCATTCTCAAAGAAGAGGCTCCCTTAGAAGCAGGGGAAATCTTGGATGCCGCCGTCATGCGACGCCAGGAACTGGATGCCTTTCTCAAAGAGGCTATAGAAGAGGCTGCGAAAGAAAAAATCTTGTTCTCGGTCCATCTAAAAGCCACCATGATGAAAGTGTCCGATCCCATTATTTTTGGGCGGGCCTTGCGTGCCTATTTTGCTCCCCTTTTTGAAAACCACTCCACACTACTGGACCGGATTGGATTTGATGCCAATCATGGCCTGGGAGATTTGGAGGCCAAAATGGCCAGCCTCAGCCCTGAGGAGCAAGACACCCTCAAGCAGGCCATTCAGGAATGCTATGATCAAGGACCAGATTTAGCCATGGTGGACTCCGACCGGGGCATCACCAATCTCCATGTTCCCAGCGATGTCATCATTGATGCCTCCATGCCTGCGGCCATCCGCATAGGCGGGAAAATGTGGGATAAAGAGGGCAACAAGAAGGACATGATGGCAGTCATTCCCGACCGTTCCTATGCGGGTATCTACGCCGCAGCCATTGAATTCTGCAAAGCCCATGGCGCTTTTGATCCAGCCACTATGGGTTCCGTGGCCAATGTGGGCCTGATGGCCCGAAAAGCGGAAGAGTACGGCTCCCATGACAAAACATTTGTGGCCCCTGAAGCTGGACGGATTCGGGCTGTGGATCATTATGGACGCGTGCTCCTCGAGCATGATGTTTTGCCTGGAGACCTCTACCGCATGTGCCAAACCAAGGATGATGCTGTGAAGGACTGGGTGAAATTGGCCGTCAAACGTGCCCGCCTCACCCAAACCCCTGTGGTTTTCTGGCTTGATTCTCAGCGGGCCCATGATGCAGAAATCATTCTCAAGGTCCAACGGGAACTCGCAGAATTGGACACAGAAGGACTGGAGATTCAAACTCTTGCTCCTCAACAGGCCTGTCATCATGCTCTTGCCCGCTGCAAGAATGGCGAAGACACCATCTCTGCCACAGGAAATGTTCTGCGGGATTACCTCACCGATCTCTTTCCCATTTTAGAACTGGGGACCAGCGCAAAAATGCTCTCCATTGTTCCCTTGATGAAGGGCGGCGGGCTGTTTGAAACTGGAGCTGGCGGATCGGCCCCCAAACATGTGCGCCAGCTCTTGGATGAAAATCATCTCCGATGGGATTCGCTGGGAGAGTTCTTGGCCCTCACAGTGTCCTATGAGCATCTGGCCGCTGCAACCGGAAACAAGGAAGCCACTTTGCTGGGGAAAACGTTGGATATGGCTGTAGAGAAACTACTCAAGGCAGGGCAATCCCCCTCCCGTAAAGCCGGCGAAGCGGATAACCGCACAAGCCATTTCCATCTGGCTCTCCATTGGGCCCAGGAGTTGTCCTCCCAAAAGGAAAATCCAGCCTTTGCAGAAAAGTTTACTCCCACATTTCAGGCCCTCAAGGCCATGGAAGAAGAGGTGGTGAACACACTGAATCAGATTCAAGGGAAGAAGGCCAATATGAACGGGTACTACCGTCCAAGCCCAGAAGCCGTGGACCTGGTGATGCGTCCTTGCCCGCAATTTAATGCGGTCATTGACGCTTTATAATTCAGATCGACCGCCGAATGCTCGGCGGTCTTTTTGAAGACTGATTCTTTTATCCCCCCATGATTTCATAGACTTGAGTAGAATGGACAAAGGGGCAACGCTGGGCAATTTCGGCGGCTGTAGCCAAGGATTCACTGCGAATCATGGTGTATCCGGTGTACGCCTCGGGTCCTAAGGACAGTTCTTCTCTTCCATCATGAGAAAAGGCCACACCCTGAGGCAGATGTCCTTTTTCCACCGTGAGACTCTCCACTTCTGCAAACCACTGATTCCACTCCTCCATGATTTCAGGAGAGGGTGGAACAAAGCCCTTATGCAATATCAGAAATTTTTTCATATTCGTCTCCTCTCTGTTCATCGATTCCATCACTTTAAAAGCGTGGTGATTTCAATAGAGGAAATCCAGGATGTCAATTGAGAAGATCAGATTGGAGGGCCCCCCTTCGGGAAAACCCGAAGGGGTCGATTGATCACATGTTAAGAGGCGTTTTTCTTATCGATAGCAAAGGAATGGGTGAGACGGTCAATGATGATGGCCAGGAAGACAATGGACAATCCGGCCTCAAAACCACGTCCAACCTCAATACGGTTGATGGCCAAGAGCACTTCCATCCCCAAACCTTTTGCACCAATCATGGAACCAATCACCACCATGGCCAGGGCCATCATTGTGGTTTGATTAATTCCCACCATGATGCTGGGACGGGCAAGAGGAAGCTGCACATCAAAGAGAATTTGCCGTTTTGTGGCCCCAAATGCTCGTGCCGCTTCCACGGCTTCCGGATCCACGGTGCGAATCCCCACATTCGTGAGACGAATCACTGGGGGAACGGCATAAATTAAGGTGGCTATCATGGCAGGCACTCGACCTAAACCAAAAAACATCAATGCAGGAATGAGATACACAAAAGACGGCATGGTTTGCATGGCATCAAGAAGGGGTTTCATCACCCGTTCAAAGCCATCCCGCCGAGCCATGGATATTCCTAAGGGGATTCCAATGAGAAGGGCAAAAAGTACGGAAGACGAAACCAATGCCATGGTGCGCATGGCCAGCTCCCAATATCCCACACTTCCCACAAAGAAAAGCATGGCAGCAAAAACAAGACCTTTCTTCCAGGACTTCAGAAGGAATCGACCACCCGCAATCACGAAGAGAATCCAAACAAACCAGGGTAAGGTGAGAAAAATCCATTCAAAAGCCAGAGTCACCTGAAGTATCACCGCTTTGATACCACGGAAAAAACCATCCAAATTGGTGAGAAGCCAACCCATAGCGGAATCCACCCATTTGGCCACAGAAAGAAAATCAAGTTCGGGGAATTCCATCATTGTTGTGCTCCTTCTTTGTTGGCCTCATCCGTCATTGGTTCCTTGGATTTTGAAGGTTCCATGAGATGATCTAGGTTGCTCTTGTTCTCTTCCTTCCGGGCCTCCATTTCTTGAGATTCTTCCTCTGAATCCTCACTGATCATGGACTCAAATATGGTTTGAGACCGAACCACTCCCAAAAGTTTCCCAGTATCGGGATGCACCACCGGCACGGGATAGGGATTTTCACCAGCTACGGCAAAAATATCCTCTAAGACTTCATCCGGTCCTGTTGTGGGCAAATCCTTTTTCACCAAATCTCCATTGATGATTCGGAGCGCTTGTTTGTCTCCTGGATTATTCCGAACATATTCCCGAAGCCGCTCACGGGTACACAGCCCAGTGATTCGACGAGATTTATCCACCACAAAAGCAAAGGATTTATGGGCCTGTTGCAACATGTGTAGTGCCGTGTTGGCTCCTTCCCAGTCATAAAGAAGGAGTGTGGGATCTTCCATGAGAGAGGAAGCGGTCACATATTTGACGGGAGAGGCATCCTGCACAAAGTCACGAACATAATCATTGGCTGGCTCTGTGAGAATTTCTTCTGGTGTTCCTATTTGTACCACATCACCGTCTTTCATGATGGCAATGCGGTCACCAAGCTTGAGGGCTTCTGTGAGATCATGGGTCACAAAGACAATGGTTTTTTTCAGTGTATCCTGGAGTTCAACCAGTTCATCCTGCATCTGCCGCCGAATCAACGGGTCAAGACCACTAAAAGGTTCATCCATCAGTAGAACCTCCGGCTCATTGGCCAGGGCCCGGGCCAACCCCACCCGCTGCTGCATACCTCCACTGAGGGCATCTGGATAATAGTCTTCCCAACCTTCTAATCCAACGGTAATCAAGGCCTCCTGCGCCTTGGCCTCCCGTTCCTCTTTTTTCATGCCCTTCACTTTCAATCCATAAGCGGCATTTTCCATAACAGACAGATGTGGAAACAAACCATAATGCTGAAACACCATGGCCGTGACACTTCGTCGATAGTCAAGAAGTTGTTCCTTGGACATTTTGACAATGTCTTGTCCCTTCACAAGGATTCGGCCTTTGGAGGGGTGAATCAGCCGGGTGAGTGTTCGGATCAGAGTGGACTTACCACTTCCTGATAAGCCCATGATGATGAAAAATTCACCACGTTGGATTTCTATATTCACATCTCGGAGTGCGGCAATGCATCCGGTTTTTTCGAGCATTTCTTCTTTGGTGGCCTGGCGCATGGCAGGGGCAAAGGCCCGTTTGGGATCTTTGCCAAAAACCTTCCAGAGGCCTTGTATCTCTATGATGTTCTCTGTGCTCATGTTCTCTCCGTAAAACCTGTCTACCCAGAAACAAAAAAGGGGAACGGTAAGACGCTCCCCTTTTCAAAAATGGCCATTTATAAGGCAGCTAAAACTTTCTCTGCTACAGCTTCATCCACCCACTGGGTCCAGACATCTTGCTTATCGGAGAGGAACCATTGGGCCGTTTCTTCAGCTCCCCAGCCATTTTCTTCCATCATGGCCAAGAACAGATTATTGTCTGCAACTGTGGTGGCATAGCGGGAGAGGAACTCGGCCACTTCAGGCATGGCCTGAGCACTCTTGGCATTCATCAGAATGTGCACATCGGCTGGTGGGAATTCACTCCCTTCCAAACGCACCATATCCAGGCGTCCGAGTACTGCTGTGGGAGCCCAGTAATACCCCACCCAAGGTTCACCTTTTTCATAGGCCCCCACCATGGATGCAGCCAATGCGGCTCCAGAACCAGGAGCACTGGAATTGTATGTGTCTCCTAAACCAGCACCATCAAAAAACTCCTCAGATGTGATGGTGGAAGACCAACCAGCGGCACCTAGGTACACCACTCCTTTTGAGGAGTCTTCAGGATCTTTAAACAGCTGCCAATATTTGGGAAGGTCATTGATGTGCTTCAAATCAGGTGCAGAAGCCTCAATGCCCCGCTCACTGTCGCCTTCAAGAATATAGCGAGGAATCCACCAGCCTTGAGGAGCATCAGGAATATTCTTTCCTAAATCCTTCACAGTTCCTGCTTGAATGGCCTTCTCATAGGCCTCAGGAAAATTACTGTGCCAGGATTCCATATTAACGTCCACATCCCCCAGGGTTAAACCATTGAAAAGAGGCAAGGTGTCACCCGAAACAAACTCAACTTCATAATCTCCTAAACCCTTGGAGATGATGAATGCAGCGATGCGATTGTGGACTTGGACGCTGTCCCAACTGACGTCGGCAAAGACAATCTTGGCCGGTTTTGATGTGTTCTGCTCGCCGCAGGATGACAAGGTAAGGATTAAAGCGAAAAGGACACACACGGTAAATAGATAGTATTGAATTGACCTATAAGACTTCATATAAAGCGTATTCTATATGATTTAATGCTATATGTTAACCCCAAGTCTAATTTGACGCCTTTTTTATATCGTACACTACGTTTTCAAGTGACAGAATCCCGTTTGATTTGACAATCGTTATATCGTACACTATATATCGTTCCCAAAAACTGATATTCGTGGTATAGAATGAGCATGACCGGAACCGACTTGAGCGAGAATGTCATCGCCAGCCTTAGACAGATCATCCGCTCCGTTGATTTGCATTCACGGAAGCTCGCTAAGGAGCATGGCCTTACAGGCCCTCAACTCCTTATTCTCAAAGAAATCAGCAAGAAAGAAGGCATCACCGTCGGTGAAATTGCGCGGGGGGCCTCCCTGAGCCAAGCCACGGTCACAAGCATCCTGGATCGCTTGGTGAAATTGGATATGGTATCAAGGGAAAAAAGTGCCCGGGATAAAAGACGGACAGAAGTCCGTTTAACTGGAAAATCCCGAGAACTTTTATCCCGAAAAATGTCTCTACTTCAGGATGATTTCATTGAAGAGTTTGAAGCCCTCAAAGAATGGGAAAAACAGATGCTTCTCTCCTCCCTCACACGCATTGCCGCCATGATGGGAGCAGAAAAAATTGTGTCCCCTCCCATCCTCATGTCAGGGCCCATTGATGCCTCAGCCAATGATTTGGCAGCCTACTATGATGAGTCCTCGAAATAGAAAATTTTTCACAACCACCTCATCACACTCTTTTTAAATCAACCCCGCCCTCAGGCGGGGTTTTCTTATCCCTTAAACTCAGAAACCAAGGCCTGCATGGACGCCTTCGCATCGCCAAAAAGCATGCGGGTGTTATCTCCAAAGAACAATGGATTATCCACCCCTGCAAAACCAGGATTCAAGGAACGCTTGAACACAATGACCGTTCTGGCTCGGTCCACTTCAATCACTGGCATTCCATAAAGTGGAGATCCCTCATCCATGCGCGCCGCAGGATTCACCACATCATTGGCACCAATCACCAAGGCCACATCCACCGTATCCAAACTGGGATTCACATCATCCATCTCTCTCAGCTGTTCATAGGGAACATTCGCCTCAGCCAGTAAAACATTCATATGTCCCGGCATACGTCCCGCTACCGGATGAATCCCAAAATTCACCTCAGCGCCATTCTCTTCCAGCAATCCAGCCAGTTCCCGCACGGCATGCTGAGCCTGAGCCACTGCCATGCCATAACCTGGAACAACGAGCACATTGGATGCTGCTTCCAAAATGGGAAATGCATCTTCTGCAGAGATGGGTTTAGCCTCACCTGTAAATCCAGCTCCTTTTTTGGCCGGTGTACCCGCACCAAAACCACTGAAGAGCACATTGCTAAGCGAGCGGTTCATGGCCTTGCACATGATGTTTGTGAGAATGATTCCACTGGATCCCACCAAGGCACCAGAAACAATGAGCACATTGTTGGAAATCACAAATCCCGCGGCACAGGCAGCCATTCCACTGTAGGAATTCAGCAATGAGATCACCACAGGCATGTCTCCACCGCCAATGGGAATCACCACCAGAATCCCCAGAATCAAACTCACGGCTCCTAAAATTAAAAAGAAGGAATAGGTTCCCAAGCCAGGAATGAGATTCAACTGGAAGGCCATGAGAGCCAAGGCTCCAAGCACAATCAGAAGGATGATGCCATTCACCACCCGCTGTCCGCCATAGAGCACAGGTTTTGAACCAAGAGTCCCGGATAGCTTTCCCCAGGCCACAAGAGAACCTGTAAAAGTCACTCCACCAATAAGAACCGTCACCCCAATGATGAGCAAAGATCCCCAACTGGTAGAAACCAATTCTCCCGCCGAAACCATGCGCTGAAATTCCGACCATCCCACCAAAAGAGAAGCCACGCCACCAAAACCATTAAAGAGAGCCACCATCTCCGGCATGGCGGTCATGGCCACCAACCGAGCCGCAGCAGCACCAATAACCGTTCCTGCAGCCAAGCCCACCAAAATCCAAGGCCAATGAATCACATTGTCCGAAAGCAAGGCCGTAATGATGGCCAAGAGCATTCCCACAGCTGAAAGCAGATTACCCTTTCGAGCCGTGGCTGCTTTGCTCAGCATCTTCAAACCAAAAACAAAGAGCATGGCCGAAACGATGTAGAGAAGATTAATTGCATCTGCACCCATCACTGCTTCTTCCCTCCTGCAAACATGCCCAACATGCGATCAGTCACCAAATATCCACCCACCACATTAATGGTGGCAAACATCACAGCCAGGGTGCCGAGAATCGTCCGAAGCACATCATCTCCGGTGCTCCAGGTTCCAAGCAAACTAATCAAGGCACCAACAATGGTGATGCCACTCACCGCATTCGATCCCGACATCAGTGGAGTGTGCAGTTGACTGGGTACCTTTGAAATCAACTCAAAACCAAGAAATGTGGCCAGCACAAGAACAAAAATTGGCATAATTCCCATGGAATACTCCCTTCTTTTTTCCAAAATCGACCCCTTCGGGGGGATCGCAATCATTCACTCTTCTCTACAAAACACTCGTGTTTGAGGCATAATGGGATTGGATTCCGGAATGAACCACACTCCCCCCTTTCACCACAAGACATCCCTTCACAATTTCATCCAAGTCCTCACCGGCCTCTGAATGACTTGCATCCAATTTCAGTGTGTTCTTTTCGGAATCCCACATATGCAGAAGGAGGGCACTGATATTGGCTCCTAGCATTTGACTGGCATGAACAGCCACTTCTCCAGGAAGGTTATCAATTCCAATGAGACGTACCCCATGGATCATGACTTCCTCATCCACTTGAGTTCCTTCCACATTGCCACCACTGCCGGCAGCCAAATCCACAACCACGGAGCCGTTCTTCATTTGCTCAATCATCTCCGACGTCACAATCCGAGGTGCCGGACGTCCAAAGAGTTTTGCCGTGGTAATCACAACATCTGCTGCCGCAACAGCCTTGGCCATCGCCTCCCGCTGTTTGGCGAGCTGTTCTTCTGTCAGTGCTTTGGCATAGCCCTGGGCTGTTTGGCCCGTCTCTCCCAAATCCACCTTTAAAAACTTTGCTCCAAGGGATTGCACCTGCTCTTCTACCACCGGCCGGGTGTCAAAGGCCTCCACCCTTGCACCAAGCCGTTTTGCCGTGGCAATGGCCTGTAATCCCGCCACCCCGGCGCCAATCACAAACACACGGGCAGGGGAAAGCGTTCCTGCCGGGGTCATCATCATCGGAAGAATCCGATTCAATCGTTCTGCGGCCTTAATCACCGCCACATATCCTGCCAAAGAAGCCTGAGAGCTAAGCACATCCATCTTCTGGGCTAAGGTGGTTCGTGGAATCATCTCCAAACTGATGGCATCCACTTTGGCACCAGCAAAACTCTCTACAAGAGATCGGTTGTTGTAGGGATCAAGGAGACTCAAATGCAGGCTTCCGGGTTTCATTCCAGCCAGCTCTTCGGGTGTGCTGGGATGGATGCGAACCAGAACATCCGCCTTACTCATTAATGAGATACGATCGGTCTCAATGGAAGCTCCTGAGCGCTGAAACTCTTCATCATTCCAATGGGATGAGATTCCAGACTCTACAACAACATCAAACCCTTCTACTGCAACAAGCTTTTTTACAGCCTCCGGAGACAAAACACTGCGTTCATCATTCATCTCCCGCACAGCGGCAATAACCATAGCACCCCCTTCTGGAAATAGGCTCTACCAACCTCATCTCAACATGAGGAATGGAAATCATAATTTTTTTATTAATATCAAATTATGACTTCTAAGATTCCGGACAATATGAACAGTTTCGCTTTTTTCATATCGCCTTACTAAGAATCTAATGGTGTTGACGCCCTTCGGAAAGTTTTTTCTTAGGCTCAATAAACATTATTTGCAATGAAAGGGTTAATTTGCTTCTGCAATGTTTGTCGATTCTTGCCAAAAAAACCGCAGACTGAGTCTCTATCAGCAAGTCTTCAAGAACATCTATACTCACATCATCATGTCAAAACACCCCAGTCTTTGGTACACCGTGATACTCCCTACTCTGTTTTTTCAACTGGCTCTTTCCATGGGAGCTCCATTCATTCCTCTCTATGCCCGTGAGCTTGGTTCAAGTCTTGGACTGGCTACTCTGATGGGTGCTGGTGTGTTCTTTGGCCAAGCCCTTCTTGATCTCCCAGGAGGATGGCTCGTTCATCGCTATGGCGAGAAAACCATCATGGTGTTGGGAGGTCTGATTCTTCTTTTTTCTGCCCTTCTTCGCCTTCTGTTTCCACTTATTCTGTCTCTTGGGCTTTCCATATTGCTTACTGGAGCAGGCACATCACTCCTTTGGCTTGCGCGAATGTCGTGGCTCAAACATGAGATTCGAGGGGTGGAACGGGGACAAGCCATGTCAAAAGTTGGAGGAGCTCTCCGAATCGCAAACATCGCTGGTCCTTTAATGGGTGGTTTCATTGCCGAACATGCCAGTTACCTCAGCCTATTTGCAGCACAAGGGACCCTCTTTCTATGTTCAACAGCCTTTATGATTTGGAAGGTTCAACCTACACCTGTTCCTCAAGTGTCCTATCGTCTTTCCATCGAAAAAACCCACCAGGTCTGGCAGAAGAATTGGCGTAATATTTTGGCTGCTGGGGCTGGAATTGCTGGGCTCACCGTTCTTCGAACCTCTCGAGAGATTCTGATTCCCCTCTGGGGAAAAGAAGTGGGGCTGGGAGAAGCTCTCGTGGGAATCGTTATTTTTTCCGGTGCTCTTGTCGATGCCAGTTTTTTCTGGCTTTCCGGCCTTGTCATGACCCGCTGGGGGCGCAAGCCCGCCGCAATTATGTGCACCGTGGGATTAGGGCTTGCAATAGGCTTACTTCCCCTTGCAACAGGATTTGTTGGACTCGTCGCTCTTTCATGCTTGGCCGGACTCAGCAATGCCTTGGGTGCAGGAATCAATCTCACCATCAGTGGAGATCTTGCTCCTAGACAGCATCCAGCGGCCTTTCTCAGTCTTTGGCGTTTTTTTATGGGATTTGCCGCCTTTGGTGGACCTGCCTTGGCGGCAACAACAATTCGTCTAGTGGGAGAAAGTGCAGCTCCTCCACTTATGACATTTCTTGGAGCGATCGGTGTTGTTGTGATGGGATATGGGATGAGAAATCACAATAAATAATAGAGAATGTGGAATCTTAACGATTGATACCATCAGGGGGACGTTGGGAGGGACCATCCAAATCACTGAGAGAAATCGATGGCGATGAGGATCCCTCTAAAGCCGATTCAATCTGACGGATTCTTCGGCTATAACTTCGCAAGGCACTTTCTGCATCGTCCATTCGTCCAACCAAATCGGCTAAAACCACATTCATTCGATTGAGCATATCTTCCATGTGCATTAAGCGCACATCATGTTCTAAATCAGCTGACATTCCTTCTGGAGCTCCTATCAAGAGTAAGCAATTCTGGAGCATCCACGTCCTTTGCATCAATAACCATCGCCGTGACATTCCGTCCACATTCGCAAGGGCAATCCACATCACCCACTCGTGTGATGGGACATCGTCCTTCTTGAGGACAATAACTCAGAAGAGTTCCTGGTGTTAAAGTGTCACAAGGAAAAGAGAGAAACACCATATCTCCTGAACCTGAACGTGTGAGGAGAATATGGTCCGAGAGTGCTTTCATGACCAACAGGCGTTCCATAAAAAATAAATTAACATAGAAAACAAGCGCTCACAACAGAGGAATCTATCCAAAAAAGTTTTGAAAAAAAAGCTTTCGCTGGAAAAGGTTACATGATATATTTGTCATCCTAACTACAGATAGACCCCATCCTGGGTTCACCATTTCTCCACATTTAATCAATAGATTTCTCATCAGTTAGCGCGGGTATCAGCAGCCAGCGAGAACTTTTTCATAGATTCCTCCTTTTCAGTGGTTGACCGGGCCGTACGTTGTACGGTCCGGTTTTTTATGGCAATCCTCAGTAATCATTACAAAAAGATTTTTCTATAATTTCTTAAAATTGAACAATTTATCCGTTCTTTAAAGAATTCCAATTCTGATATGTTTTACATTTCAGTCATATCAAACCACATAACAACATGCTATTTACTTGTCTTATATGTTTTTAATAGCTATCACCCAGGAAAGAGGATTCCTTGGTGATTTTCGTCCATTTTTTTCATTCAGAGATTTCCTTTAACCAATTATGAGAGGGTGGTAGTATAGCAATCCGAAATGGACAAGCTACTACAGCGGTATAACAGCTTCCTCGAGTTACCTCTCACAGCCAATCGTCAGATTTTGACGGAAGGTGAAGAACTCTTAAATCGGAAAAGTTCCCTTTCAAAACAAAATCTTGCAGAAATCTTCCACCGTATGGGTGAGGTTCTTTTCATCCAAGGTAAAATTTTGCTTGCTCAAAAGCATCTCAATCAGGGACATTCTCTCTGCTTTGAATCAGGAGATTTTTCTGGATTATTGAAGACTGAATTGCTTTATGGCTCAATAAAGCACTCCCTCGCCCATCATGAGTCCGCCCTGAGTCAATGGTTATCCGTCCGAGACCAAGCCAATGAACTTCAACAGCATCCCTGGGCTCTTGAGGCATGCTACAACCTCCTGAAATTGAGTTTTGAACAGGAGAATGATGCGCAAGGGCATTCTTTTCTCATAGAAGCCCAACAAATAATGGAAAAGAATGCTCCTCTTTCTCTCTTTACTCTCACTCAAGCCCTCTACTATGTCGAAACGGAACATTGGCTTGAGGCCAATCAACAACTCAAAATGCTGCCAGCAAAGTCCGTGACTCACTCACAAGATTTTGAGCAAAAAATCCTTCAAGCCAGAATCCTTGCAGGTCTGAACAATCGAGATGAATCTCTTGCTCTCTTAGATGACCTGTATCATTTTTGCCACAATGCCCAAATCCTCAAGTGGAAAAGCCTCACCCTCCTTTCATTGGGACATGTGGAGTATCAATTTGGCCAAATTCATCAAGCTGAGCAGCATTGGATGGAAGGCCGACACATCGCCCAAAAGTATGGATTTCGAAATGACCTTCTCCGCTTGAATGATGCGCTTACGATTCTCTATCACAATGAGAACAAGTGGAAATCCACATGGCCTCTCTTTCAAGAAATGCGTTCAGAGATTCGAAAAACCCGAGAGGAACGCTTTCGAAACAGCATCCATCATCATAAGAGAAAAACTCATTTGAGTGAGCTTGAACAACAGGTTTACACCTGGCAAAGACGCTCAGGAGAATTGGAACGAATCCGAGAAACAATGGATGAGTCCATTCGCGAGCTCGAAGCAGTAAAAGAAATTGGTGAGGCCATCACGGCCACTCTTCATCCAGAAGTCATCATTGATGTTTTGCACAAACGTCTTTCTTCTCTCATTCCCGTGGATGGATTGATCATTGGTTTTCTCAATCAGAATGACCAAAGCCTGGACCTTCGTTACATCATCGATGAAGGCCAACATCTGCCTGCGCAAAGGATACCATTGCGCCCCCATGAAAGCCTCAGTGCCCTTTCTATTTCGCAAAATAAAGATTTACGAATCGATTCTCGATCCGAGGCCATACAAAAAGTCCCATTTCTTCGCTCCCTACCCGGTGGTCGATGTGGAAATGAATCCTTCCTCCTTGTCCGTCTTCGTATCAATGGAAACACCATTGGAGTACTTTCTGTTCAGGCAAAAACCCAGCATTGCTACAAGGAACGACATCTTGAACTGCTAAGAGCTTTAGCTGGATTTGTGGCCATTTCACTTTCCAATTCAAATGCTCATCAAGATTTATTAACGGCCAATGCCCGTATAGCCCATATGGCCACTCATGATGCCCTCACCGGTCTCCCCAATCGGGTACAAATTATGTCCCGTCTCAAGCAAGAGATTTACCGCTGCCGCCGTTACAAACAAGCCCTCGCCGTACTGTTTATTGATCTCGATGGTTTTAAGGCCATCAATGACAATTACGGTCACCGAGCCGGTGATGCCGCATTAATCGAAACGGCAAGACGATTAAAAAACAACATTCGATCAACAGATGCCGTAGGACGATTGGCTGGAGATGAATTTCTTGTTGTCTTCACCGATGACTGCACATCAGACTTTGCCAATAATCTTGCAGAATTGCTTCGAAAATCTCTGGAAAAACCAATCGAAGCCCTCAGGAATGTTGTGAGTGTTTCTGCCAGCATAGGATTAGCAATATTTCCTGAAGATGGAGAAAGCCCTGAAGAACTCATCAACGCTTCAGACAATGCTATGTATGTGGCAAAAAGAAAGGGAAAGAATCGGGTTGTACGCGAAAAAAACTTCACATTCAATTCACTTTCAATGAAGATTTAATTACGCCACACCAGTTTTAGTTTCTTTTTTTGTTCTCATCATGTTTCTTCGTTTAAAACGACCATTCTCAAGAGAATGGTAAAGGGTGGGAACCAAAAATAACGTCACAAGTGTTGAAGTGATGAGCCCACCTGCTATGGCCTGACCCAAAGGAGCATAAATTCGTGCACCTGCCCCCTGAGCAAGAGAAAGAGGAAGAACCCCAAAAAAGGTGGTGAGGGTTGTCATCAGAATCGGTCTTAAACGAGAAACCGCTCCCTTCACAACCGCTTCTTCTAGAGCCAAGCCCTCCTGCCTGAGTCGATTCATCTGATCCACTTGAACAATGGCATTGTTCACAACAATGCCCGCTAAAGCCACAATTCCCAGAAAGGCAATCAGGGAAATATCCGAACCAAATAGGGCAAGTCCCCCCACCACACCAATGAAGCTGAATGGAACTGATGCCATGATGACAAGGGGTTGAATGAGTCGCTCAAACTGAATGGCCATCACCGCATAAACCAGAAACAACGATGCCAAGAGAACAAGGAACAGACGCCCCATTGAATCGCCAATCAGTCCTCCAACTCCTTGTAATCGCCATTCTACGCCAGAAGGAAGACCTTGAAT
The DNA here is from genome assembly GCA_022360655.1 of Spirochaetales bacterium. Classification (GTDB taxonomy): domain Bacteria; phylum Spirochaetota; class Spirochaetia; order DSM-2461; family DSM-2461; genus UBA2779. The sequence goes on from JAKSCK010000255.1 coordinate 221,691, forward strand.
CGCAAGAGCTTCCCGAAATCGACGCGTGACTCCACGAATATCCTCGTCTTTGGTGTAACCAATCACAGTCAATGTCCGGGCTCTATCCCGCCGACGGATTCCAGAAACACCAGAACCGCTTTCAATATCTGTAACAGAGTTTAAGGAGATGAGTTGACCAGAATGAGAACGCAGGGGGAACAATCCTAAACGAGAAGAATCTGGATGAACTCCATCAAACTGAGAATTGAGTCGAATATTCTGATCCAATCCATTTGTTGGTCGATAATCTCCAACATCCACACCTTCAAAGGCAATTCGTGTGGTCAAGGCAACATCCTGAGCCGAAACGCCGAGTCTCCCCAGAGCCTCTCCATCAAGCACTGCGGTCACAAACTTCCGCTCATTGTTCACATCACGAGCTGTGCTCAAGATATCGGAATCGTCAAGTAAGAGTTGTTCCACTTGTGCCGCTGCTTCATTGAGAGACGTGAGCGATTCGGAACTCAATTCCACACGGAATCCCGCTCCATCCGTTCCAATAGCAAGCATACGATCAAAACCACCGTTGAACACGGTTAAGGCCAAACCAGGAAAGACCTGAGGAAGCTGAGAATTGAGCTCATCAATCACACTCCGAGAATCCCGTTGCCGGGAATGGGGGGGGGCAAGAATCATCTGAATCCATGCTCTCTCTCGAACACGAACTTCCCCTGTCAAATCATCTTCCATTCCAGCATAGGCCGTGACTTCTTTTGCTTCAGGAACAAGTCTCCGCAGTTCTCCCTCCAATTCATCCACAACCTGAGTGGTTGTTTCCAAGTCTGATCCAGGCGGAAGTTCTATGGATACAAAAATTTCACTGTAATCTGCTGAAGGAATGAAAGAGAGTCCCATAAGATCTGCAGCAAGAACACTGATGACGAGTATGCATCCTGCAGCGAAAAACACAGATCCACTCATTTTTAAAGATTGACGTAAACCAGCGGCATAACGACGCTCTAATCGTGCCATCATTCCTTTTGGAAAATTTTTCTGAACAGAATGTGATTCTTCCTGAGAATCGTCCTGATTCAAACCGCGTCGAACAAGAGGTGGAACAATCAACAAGGCCGCAAAAAGTGATGATGAAAGACTCAGAACGAGGGTCAAAGAAAGGTCTTTGAGAATACTTCCAATCACCCCATCAAGAAAAATCATAGGAGCAAAAACACTCACAGAAGTTGTTGTTGAAGCAAAGACAGCTCCAGAAACAAGGCTTGCACCTTCCATGGCAGCATCATCAGGGGACTGCCCTTCACTTCTCCGACGATGGATATTTTCCAGCACCACAATGGAGGCATCCACAACCATTCCTAACGATACAGTAATTCCAGCCATGGTAAGCACATTCATTGAAAGGCCCGCCACTCGCATCCCTGCAAAGGTCATCACCAGACTCACAGGCAAAGAAATGGCCACCACCAGGGTGTAGCGCCAATTTCGCAAAAAGAGCCAAATCACACCAATGGCCATAACAATTCCAGTCAATGCCGAATTGGCAACCGTACCCAAGGAAAGTCGAATGGTTTCACTATCATCATGCAACACAGTAAAACGATACGCTCCATTCGCCTCCAGATCGGCCAGTCTCTGACGAATCTCTTTGCTCATCGTTAAGCTATTTCCAGATTCTCGTTTTGTGATCTGAACCACGAGATGATTGTCATTTTGGCTGCGAACGTGTTCTTGAGGTTCTTCATATACCTCCCGAATTTCCGCAACATCCTGTAATTGGATTCTTCGGGATTCAGAAGCTCCAACAACTAGACGTTCTATTTCATGGAGTGTTTGAAATTCTCCTGTTGTTCGAAAGGCCCACTGTCCCCCGTCCCAATCCACTAACCCTGCTGGCAATACAACGTTCCGACCTTGGATGGCCCCATAAACCTCCAGAGCAGAAATGTTATTGGTGAGGAGGGCCGTTGGATTGAGACGAATCTCAATTTGGGTGCTTTGCTCTCCAAGAACTCTGGCCTGGGCCACACCCTCTACTCGATAAATCTCAGGAATCACTTGGTCGTTCACAAATCGGGCCGATTGATCCGCCCCCCAAGGAGAGGAGATGGCAAACACAAAAATGGGTAAATCTCCCGATCCCCAGGCAGAAACAGCAGGTGATGCTGGCAGATCATCCGGCAATTCGCTTTCTGCAAGATCCGTTCGACTCCGGAGTTCCTCAAGAGAATCCTCTAATGAAACATCCTCCGAAAACTCCATTTTAATCACACTCACACTTTCCCGACTTTCGGATTGCATGTCCCGGAGTCCAGGAACAGTTGCAAAGTGATCTTCAAGTGGAGAGGTTAAATCCCGTTCAACCGTTTCAGCACTCGCACCTGGCCATAATGTCACCACTGTGGCGGTTGGCATCACCATAGAGGGAACAAATTCTCGATTCAAAGAAAGCAGTGCGATGATTCCAAAGAACACCGCCCCAGAAGTGATGATTAAAACGGGAATAGGGTGTTTTAAGGCCCAGCGACTCACATTCATCCTAGGCCTCAACTTCAAATGCTGTCACAGCTTGCCCCTCTCGGAGTCTATGGTGACCATTAAGAATGAACTGATCTTGTGCCCACTCTTCTGGAATCGCGACATGGGAACCGTCCGTTTCAATGCTGGGTAACTCAACAGGTTGGACCGTGCCATCAGTGGTATTGTACCGCCATACCAATCCTTTGCTGGTGAGTGCCTCTGCAGGTAGAGTCCACAATGGTTCATCTACACCAAATGAGAACCCAACATAAACTGATCCACCGATTGGCCAAGCCTCTGGGGTTCCCTCTGGCAGTGAACACACCACTGAAAAGGTTCCATCTGTTGGTTGGATTCCAGGACTCATGCGAAGAACACGCGCAAGAGCGGTCTGTTCTTGATGATTCTCTCGCCAAACTCGAACATCACGGTAAGACTTTTGCTGAAAAACATCCCAGTACTTTTGAGGAACATGAGCAACAACCTCAAGTTGATTTGTGCTGCCAATAAGAAAGAGAGGAGTTTGACTGGAGGCCATATCCCCCTCGTCACCATAACGAGCCATAACGGTTCCACTGAGTGGAGATTGGATTTGGGCATACTCCAAGCGCATCCGAGCCATTTCCATCTGAGCAAAGGCCGAATCTCGAGCGGCTTGAGCTTCATCCAATTGCTGTTGACTGGCTCCAGAACTTTCAAAAAGACGTTCTGTTCTTTTTAAACTGCTTTCTGCCAGCAACCAGCTTGCTTCGGCAGCCTGAAATTCTAACAAAAAAGGTTCTGCATCAATCTGAGCAAGAATCTGATTCTCTTGAACACGATCCCCTTCTTCAACAAGTACTTCCAACAACATGCCGGAAACACGTGGAAGAATGGTGATGGTTCGCTCTGTGTTAAGAGCACTGGAAAACACCATTTCTTGGGCCAGCGTTTGACGTGTGGGTTTGATGACAGAAACAGAAAGAGGTGTTGATGCTTCATCCTGATCTTGGCGATCTTTGCGGAGATTCCAAAAAAGCACAAAGGCCATCAGAAAAATCACAGCCAAAATGATGATGATCCATCGACTGCGAGCTATGGGATTCACATGTCCTCCCTGACCTGTTTTCCAGATCTGTGAAAAACATAGACCGAGAGATACTGAAAAAACAGTGAACAACCATCAAAATCGAACCTGCATCTCATCATGCATTTTTTGGAGGATGATCAATCTGATGAAGAAGATCATTGGAAATAAAAAAGAAAAAAAACCAGAAGAATCAATTCTATGGAAGAAATTCAAGAGAAAAAAAACAGGAGGACATCGACACGGCACGAAGAACATTCTCCGTGGCCCCTCCGTATCGAGCCTCCTATTGGTTTGGAGTATAGCCCTCTCCTATATTGGGAAAAACCGGTAGACCGTCATATTCGATAGTGACATATGTCACAAGTTTTTAATGCACAGTGGTTGGACACAGGCTTGGGCATGGTACACTCCAAGGAGTTATGCGTTTTATTGGCCAACGAAGTGACTTCGGACTTATACGGATTTTCCGGATTTTTGCAGGGCTTGTTGCCTTGGTTTTCCTCATGCTTCAGGTTGCCCCTGGTCCTCTACAAAGCCAAGATCCGAAAAACCAAAAATTCATGCTTCTCTTTTCTGTTACCTACGGATGTATCTTTCTCTACTTGATGATTCCCGGTTTAGAAAATCGATTAAAGAAGTTTTATCTTCCTCCTGCTCTTATTGCAGCCAGTGTCATTCCCATTGCCATCATCAATGCAAAATACCGTCAGTTTCTAGGAGAAGGTCTTCCTCTCAATACCTTAGATGATACCATGACCGTCACGGTGCTCTTGGTTTTCCCTCTCATCATCACAGCCTGGCGCTACAGCTTTCCCATTGTCTTTCTCTTTTTTGTGGTCATTGGTTTTCTGGATCCCATTCTCATCATCATGGTGAATGAGAGTTTCACTCCCGATGTCTATAATGCTTTCAATGCTTCTCTCATTCGAATTTTGGCCTTAGGAGCCGTTGGATTTGTGATCACTGAACTTCGAGAGATACAACGAAGAGAACGGCAAGCTCTTGAAGATGCCAATCGTAAACTAGAAGAATATGCGAGGGCCAGTGAACGTCTTGCTGCCAGCCGGGAACGGAACCGAATTGCCCGGGATCTCCATGATACACTTGCTCATACCCTGAGTGGATTAGCTATACAATTAGAAGCCATCTCAACCGTCATCCCTCATAACAATGAAAAATTGGATTCCATGGTGGAAAAAGCTCGAACAACCGTTCGCAATGGTTTAGGAGAAACTCGCCGCGCTTTAAAAGCCCTCCGTGCCAGCCCCTTAGATGATTTGGGGCTTCTCCTAGCACTCTCTCGCTTGGCAGAAGATGCTGGTGACCGTGACAATGTTGTTGTGAATTCCACCCTTCCAGGAGAAACTCCTGATTGGGATGAAAACCTTGAAGAAGGAGTCTACCGCATTGCGCAAGAAGCTTTGGAAAATATTGTCCGTCATGCTCATGCCTCCCATGCAGATCTCGTTTTAGAGGGAAATGAAAACTATCTTGAGCTGCGCATCAAGGACAATGGTAGAGGTTTTGATGCAGAAAACCTTCTGGATGAGGGACGATATGGGCTACGCGGAATGAAAGAACGAGCGAACACCCTTGGCGGTCATTTAGGCGTCAAAAGTCATACCGGAAAGGGTACTGAAATTCACTTTATCTGGAGAGGACAGCCATGATTCGCGTCATGATCTGTGATGATCAAGAAATTGTTCGAGAAGGACTTCGAACAATTTTGGATAATGATGATGAAATCCGTGTGACCGCTACGGCCGAAGATGGGGAAGATCTGATGCGCAAAGTTCATGCAGAAGGTCCTCCTGATGTTGTGCTCATGGATCTGAAGATGCCTCGTGTGAACGGGATTCAAGCCACACGAAATCTGAGAACAGCACATCCAGAAACAAAAGTGCTTATTCTCACCACCTATGATGATGAGCAATGGGTGGTGGATGCCATCCGTGCAGGTGCATCCGGATACCTTCTCAAAGATACGCCCAGGATTGATCTCATTGATGCTGTACGAGGAACCTTGATGGGACAGAACTTTATCGATCCTTCTGTGGCCGGTAAGGTTCTGGCCATGGCATCCGGATCCATGCCTCGTCCAATGGAAGCCTCTGCACCAGACATTCGTCCAAGAGAAAAGCAAATACTGGTACTCATTGCCCGAGGAATGTCTAATGCTGATATTGCTGCAGAACTCTTTCTTTCAGAAGGAACCGTTCGGAATTATGCCAGTGCGCTCTTCACGCGCATTGGAGTCACAGATCGCACTCAAGCGGCCATAGAGGCGCTACGTTACGGAATCATCAGCCTCGACGATATTTAGTTGCCTGCCCCAGGAGCGAATTCATGAGTCACACACCCATTCTCGCAATTGCCTCCGGTAAAGGAGGTGTAGGAAAAACCTTGACTGCGGTCAACATTGCCCTCATGTCTGCACGTGAAGGCCAACGTGTGGCCATCATTGATGCCGATCCCCTTTCCAATGTCATGGCCCTTCTTGACCATCCTCTTCCTCAGCGTCCTCTTCCAGAAAAAATCAATGACCCGGAAGAGCAAGCCTTTCGAATCGCACCCAATTTTGAAGTCATTTTTCCCCAGGCCAAACAATCAGAAACCCAAGCCTCTCATCTCATTCATGAATTATTGCAACATCATCAAGACTGGCTGAAGGAACGCTATGGACTCATCATTATTGATTTACCAGCGGGAGCAGGAAGCCAAGAATCCTTCTCTTATTTGAGTCATGTGAACCAACTCCTGGTGGTCACCAACCCCGAACCCACCTCTCATGTTGCTGCTGGAGCACTGATTCACAACATTCTTCCTCTTTGGTCAAAGAAGCCCATACTTCTATGGCACAACAAGTATGAGGCCCGTCCAGATGAGGAATTCGATCCTGATGACCTCGAAGGTAACTATCTGCGTAACATGCCGGAAGAGGAGCATTTTTCATTTCCAGAGATGAAGGTTGTTGCCTACGTGCCACCAGATGCGTCCCTCGATTTAGTTCAAAGCGCTCCTCCTCTCCTCCTGAACTTGTACAGAAGTCTATTGGATTCCATTGAGGCCATCACCGCCGCAGCTCTTCCGAGTCTTCCCCCATCTTCCCCCTCTTCTCCCCTCATCCGTTACTTTCTCTCTCTTGCAGAAAACCATGCCAATCCCAAAGAAGCTCTTGAACGTCTTGATGGTTTTCTTCAATCCGAAACAGGTTCACCACTCCCGGACAATGTCAAAGACGAACTGGCTCTATGGATGAGCCAGACCGTGTCCAACACCCTGAATCAGCGGCTTCGAGAAACACGCACAACCCTTCAGGCCCGAATCTCTGAACTCGAAGGAGAAGATCGCCTCTTTTCCTCTCCTTTTGCGACAAATCATACAGCCGCAACCGATCGTTGCATCATTGCATTGCTCAAAGAGCTCTGCCGTCCCAGCACTCCCTCTCACCTCCATAGACCTGGGGGCCTTCTTCTCTTTCGATTTGCCATGGTCAAACTCTTTGCCCATGAAAGTGCTCAGAAGGTGGTGCACTCCTTTGTTCCCAAAAGAGTGGAAAATGGAGAAACGGTTCGAGATAGACGAATCCAAATACTCCGCCTCACTGGAGGGGATCCAAACCATCAAAAACGATTCTTTGCCCTTGTAAAAAAGACGTATCCCGTGATGAGCCGTCAAATGCATCATCTTGTGGAAACCTTTCATTTTCAGCCCCTATTGCTCCGTACAGCCCAAGGAAACGTGGCCAGAGGATCCTATGCAAAACTCTTCTCCGCATCTCTTTTTGAAATGATGAATGCTGGGCTTGGTGTCATCACAGGATTCCGATTTCGTCCTGCATCCCGGGCATTTGCAGAAGGGCATGAAACACTCAAAGAGTACCTAGAAAGAGCATGAGTCTTCCCCTCACCTTGTCCCAGAGAAGGTGCAATGGGTATCATGCTCCTATGACCATCCGAGACCGAGCCCAGAACGCCCGCCAAGCCGGACGCCGTCTTCCTGCTGTGAGTGCATCTCTTCGGAGCATGGCCCTACATGCTGTCAGTAAGGCCTTAAAACAGCATGCCTCAGACATCTTTACTGCCAATCTTACGGATATGGAACGCTCCAAACAGGAAGGGCTTGCAACACCTCTACTCAAACGTCTGAAGTTTGATGAAGACAAACTTACCAGGGTTTGTGAGGGCATTGAGGCCCTTGCGAAGATGCCGGATCCTGTGGCCAAAGTTCTTGAAAAACGAGAATTAGATGAAGGGCTCATCATCAACCGAGTTTCTGCTCCCATCGGTGTCATAGGTATGATCTTTGAATCCCGACCTGATGCACTGGTACAAATGGCCACGCTCTGCATGCGTTCAAGTAATGCTGTCATCTTAAAAGGGGGTTCTGAAGCTCTGGAAACCAATCGAATTCTGGCAAAAATCATAGCAACAGCTTCCACAGAAGCAGGGCTCCCAGAGGGTTGGATTCAGCTTGCAGAAACTCGACAAGATGTGGCCGAAATGCTCACCATGGATCAAGAGATTGATCTTTTGATTCCCCGCGGATCCAATGAATTTGTGGCCCGGATCATGCGCGAATCCTCCATTCCTGTTCTTGGTCATGCAGATGGGATTTGCCATATTTTCTTAGACGAAGATGCTGATCTTGCCATGGCCATTCCCATCATTCTGGATGCTAAACTTCAGTATCCAGCGGCCTGTAATGCCGTAGAGACCCTCCTTGTTCATGAAAGATCAGCACAACGCCTGCGTCCTTCCCTTGTTTCAGCACTTCAAGAGCAGAACTGTGTCGTGCGTGGTTGCGCAGCCAGTCAGAAAGTCACAACCATGGAGAGGGACACAGATGCCGATTGGGATACCGAATACCTGGATGCAGAAATCTCCATCAAGATAGTGAGAGATTTGGATGAGGCAATGTCACACATCCACCGCCATGGTTCTGGACATACGGAAGCCATCATCACAAACAATCAGGAAACGGCCGATGCTTTGCTGAGCCAGATTGATGCTGCCGATGTTTTTCACAACTGTTCCACCCGGTTTGCTGATGG